>NZ_VCHX02000327.1 GCF_005768555.2 Streptomyces sporangiiformans | reverse complement strand
CGTTCAGGCCGATAGCGGGGGTCTGGGGGCGTAGCCCCCAGGTACGGGATGGGACGGGTAAGGGCGGCGGGGGCGAAACTCCCTCGAGCGGTCACGGCCTTCGTTGTACCGTTCTTGATGTTCCCGCCAAGAGCTTGGCGGGCCATCTACCCCGTACCGGCGGGACATCCGGACACACATGTACGTGGGGACTCTGTCCTTCGATCTCCTGCTCGGCGACGTACGGTCGCTCAAGGAGAAGCGTTCCGTCGTTCGCCCGATCGTGGCCGAGCTCCAGCGCAAGTACGCGGTGAGCGTGGCGGAAGTCGGCGGTCAGGACCTGTACCGACGGGCCGAGATCGGCCTGGCGGTGGTCTCGGGGGACACGGGACATCTGACGGACGTACTGGACCGGTGCGAGCGCATGGTCGCCGGCCGGCCGGAAGTGGAGCTGCTGTCCGTACGACGGCGGCTGCACGGCGACGACGACTGACCGTGCACGACCATGGGCTGTGCACACGGAACAGGCAAGGAAGAGGGAGACGGACCAGTGGCCGACAACGCGCGGGCGAAGAGGCTGGCGGACCTCATCCGAGAGGTGGTGGCCCAGAAGCTGCAGCGCGGGATCAAGGACCCGCGGCTCGGTTCACACGTCACCATCACGGACACCCGGGTCACCGGGGATCTGCGGGAGGCGACCGTCTTCTACACGGTGTACGGGGACGACGAGGAGCGGGCAGCGGCGGCGGCCGGCCTGGAAAGCGCCAAGGGCGTGCTCCGCTCGGCGGTCGGCGCGGCGGCGGGCGTGAAGTTCACCCCTACCCTGAGCTTCGTGGCGGACGCCCTGCCGGACACCGCCAAAACCATAGAGGACCTGCTCGACAAGGCACGGGCCTCGGACGCGAAGGTGCGCGAGGTCTCGGCCGGCGCCAACTTCGCCGGTGACGCCGACCCGTACAAGAAGCCGGGCGATGAGGACGAGAGGGACGGCGACGCCGCGGAATGACGCAGAAGAACCGGACGCCCGACGGACTTGTCATCGTCGACAAGCCGTCGGGCTTCACTTCGCACGACGTGGTCGCGAAGATGCGCGGGATCGCCAAGACCCGCCGCGTCGGACACGCGGGCACCCTCGACCCCATGGCGACGGGCGTGCTCGTCCTCGGCGTCGAGAAGGCGACCAAGCTGCTCGGCCACCTCGCACTGACCGAGAAGGAGTACCTCGGCACGATCCGGCTCGGCCAGACGACCCTGACCGACGACGCCGAGGGTGAGATCACGGAGTCGGCGGACGCCTCGGGAATCACCCGGGACGCCATCGACGCCGGGATCACCAAGCTCACCGGCGACATCATGCAGGTGCCGTCCAAGGTCAGCGCCATCAAGATCAACGGTGTGCGCTCGTACAAACGGGCTCGCGACGGCGAGGACTTCGAGATCCCGGCCCGCCCGGTGACGATCTCCTCGTTCTCCGTGTACGACGTCCGGGGCACCGTCGCCGAGGACGGCACGCCCGTCCTGGACCTGGTCGTCTCGGTGGTCTGCTCGTCGGGGACGTACATCCGCGCGCTGGCCCGTGACCTCGGCGCCGACCTGGGCGTCGGCGGCCATCTGACGGCGCTGCGCCGCACCCGCGTCGGCCCCTACAAGCTCGACTCCGCGCGCACGCTCGACCAGCTCCAGGAGGAGCTGACCGTGATGCCCCTGGCGGAGGCGGCCGCAGCCGCGTTCCCGCGCTGGGACGTGGACGCGCACCGGGCGCGGCTGCTGACGAACGGCGTCCGGCTGGAGATGCCCGAGGAGTACGCGGGCGTCGGCGCCGTCGCGGTGTTCGGCCCCGAGGGCCGGCTCCTCGTCCTGGTGGAGGAGCGCAAGGGCAAGGCCAAGAGTCTGGCCGTTTTCGGCTGAGCTCGGCTTCGTCGTGGAGCGGCGTTCACGGAGAATCCTGCGTACGCCGCTCCACGGTCCCCCCTCCCTAGGTGTCTATCCATCCGCCGAGGTCGATTCACCCGTCCGGGCAGGCGCGCGGAGTGAACCGGGGGAGTAGAAGGGGGCTCGTTCGTCCGGCGATCTTTCGGCTCGACTTTCCCCGTGCCTACCGTCGAAAAGCACGAGGCGGTGCGTACGGCAGGGAGGGGCGAGCATGGCGGGACGAGGTCCCCGGGCCGGGGGCCGTGGGGCGTCGGACTCCGCCCGGGACGCATGGGACGCAGGCCTGGTCCGGATCTGCGATCTGGCCGGGCGGCCGCGCGGTACGGGGTTCGTCGCGGACCACCAGGGCACGGTGGTCACCAGTCACGAGACGGTCGACGGACTCGCCCGCCTCGTTCTGCACGCCGCCGGGGGCCACACCTGCATGGTGGCGGCCGACGCGGTCACGCCGCTTCCGGACGTGGACCTCGCCCTCGTCCGCACCGAAGGCCTCGGCCCCGGCGCGGACCCGCTTCCCGTCACCGGCCGGGACTCCGTCGAGGTCGGCACGTACGTTCGTATCGCGGCGGGCGGCTGGCGCGAGGCCCGGGTGCTCGGCTCGTCTCCCGTGACGTACACGGCGACCGACCGCTTCCATCTTCTCGATGCCGCCGTGGAGTTGGCGATCGGCACGGCAGGCAGCGACGCGCTGCGCCTGGGCGGCGGGGCGGCCGGAGGGCCGGTGCTCGACCCCGCCACGGGCACGGTGATCGCGGTCCTGGGCACCGCGCTCCAGTCCGACCACCGGGTGGCGGGCTTCGCGGTGCCGTTGCGGACCGACGTGCGGACCGACACCGACGGCCCGCTGGCGGAGCTGCTGGCCCGCAACGCGGCGACGGTGCCCGCGTACGGGGCCGATCTCAATCTGGCGGGGGTCCTGGAGCTGACGGCCACCTCGGTGGGGTCGGACAGCCCCCGGAAGGCGGCGGCCCGGGGCGAACGGACGCATCCCGTCGAAGGGGCGGACCTCGTCGAACGGGCCCGTCTGGTGAGCGAGTTGGCGTCCTTCACCGCGGACCCGGACGCCGCCGTGCTCGGACTCGTCGGCGCCCCCGGCAGCGGCCGTACGACGGGACTCGCGGCCCTCGCCGCCCGGCGCGACCGCGCTTGTGAACCGGCCCCCACGCTGTGGCTGCGCGGCGCTGACCTCCGGGGTGCCGACACCTCGGTGGCCGACGCGGCGAGGAGGGCACTGGAGCGGGCGGGGCGGGTCGTGGCGGCTTCGAGGGAGCCGGGGGAGCCGGGGGAGTCGGCAGAGGAGGGGACGGCGAAGCGCTGGGCCGGCCACGGCGGCGGGCTCGACGGCATCGGCGAGGGCGGCGAGCTCGGCGACATCAGCCCGGAGCGTCTGGCCCTCCTGGCACGGGACGCGGGGCGGCCCCTGCTCCTGCTGCTCGATGGTCCCGAGGAGATGCCGCCGGAACTCGCCCACCGCCTGCCCGAGTGGACCTCCGCAACCGCCGACTGGCTGCGCCGGACCGGTGTGCGGCTCGTCATCGCGTGCCGGCCGGAGTACTGGGAGCAGGCGGGAGCGGAGTTCCCGCCCGGGCTGCTGTACGGGACGGATGAGCCCACGGGCGGCGGTGGGCGGCTGCCGGCCTGCCTGTGGGTCGGTGATCTGGAGGAGGACGAGGCGGCGCGGGCACGGGAGCGGTACGGGATTCCCGAAGGCTTGCTGGAAGGGGCCGACGCGCGGCATCCGTTGGTGTTGCGGTTGGCCTCGGAGGTAATGCGGGCCGCGCCGGCAAAGACTCCGGTGGGGCCGCTCGGACGGGACGACGTGTTCGCCGCGTACCTGGATCTGATGTGCCTGCGTGTGGCCGTGCGGCTCGCCGCCGTGAACGGACTGCGGGGCAGGGCCGTACGGCGGCTCGCGGCCCGGGTTTCCGGGCAGGTGCACGAGGCCGCGCGGCGCTGTCTGGGATCCGGGCAGGGGGAGTTGGCCCGGGTGGCCTTCGAGTCCGTCTTTCCCTGGAGGAGCGGGCCGGAGCGGCGGCTGGGCGGTTGCACCGGCTGGGCGTCGGCCGTCCTCGCCGAAGGCCTCCTCGTTCCGGCGGGCAACGGCTACCGCTTCGCCCACGAAGAGCTCGCCGACTGGATCCAGGGCATGCACCTGGACCTGGACACGGCACTCGACGCCCTGGTCCACCGTCGGGGCGACACCCCGGCCCAGCACGACGTACCCCTCCCGTCCTGGGCCGGGACCTCCGTGACACCCGCGCCCTCGCCCGCGCCCCAGCCCCTCCCCGTTCCCCAGCCCCTCCCCGTTCCCCGGCACCGCGTCGGCCCCGTGCTCCAAGCTCTGCTCCTGCTGCCCCGACCGGCGCCGCGCCCGGAGCTGGGCCATGCCCGGCTGGCCGCCAGGCTTCAGGAGCTGGTCCAGGCCCTGGACGAGCTCCGACCGGCGGAGACCGCCGCCTCCGCTTCCGCCTGGTGGGCCGCCCGGCTTCTTCATGACGTACTCCTCCAGGTGCCCGACGCGAGTCCGTACCTGGGAGTGCTGCGGCACCTCGCCGGGTGGATCGTGAGCCGGCGGAAGCAAGGACGGGACGTACCGGGGGAGTTCGGGCCGCGGTTCTGGACCGCGCTGCCGCTGCCGGAGGCGACGCGGTTCGACCTGCTGAGGCGGCTCGTCGTGGCGGACGGGGGCCCGCCGGCCAGCGGGCCCCGTTACCTGGACGCGGTCTCCGACCTCCTCGCCGCCGATCCCACCGCGGTGCAGCCCCACCTCACCCACTGGTTCGACGACGACCGCCCGCTCCCCGCGACCCCCGACGCCACCGTCGCCACCGCGGCCCAGGCCCTTCTGCACACCCACCGGCACCAGGCCCTGGACGACCTCGCCGAGGCGCTGGCCGACAGCGCCCACCCGCGCGGGGACGAGCTCCTCGCCGTACTCGCCGAGGAGGAACCCTCCGCCGTGTGCAGGGCGGTCGACCGCTGGGCGCACGACGAGCGGCCCGCGCGGCGGGCGGTGGCGCTGACATACGGGCTGCGGGCGGCGCCGCACGTACGCACCGAGGCTGAGCGCGATCTGCTGCGCTACACCGCACTCGCCCTGCTCGCCCGTCCCGCCGACCGCACGCTGCACGGCGGGGCCCTCGCGCTCCTCGTACAAGATCCGCGGACCCGGGTCCGTTACCTGATGCGGGCCCTGGAGCGCTTCGCGGCGGGCGACCCATGGGTGCCCGCGAGCGCGCTCGTCGACGCGCTGGACACGCATCCGGGACCGGTGCTCTCCGCGTTCCGCGACCGCCTGCGAGAGCCGGACGCGGGCGACGCGCTGCGCACCCTCGCCGAGATCACGACGCCCGCCCTGGCACGCCGCGTGGCCGCCCTCGTGCGCGATGCCGTGGAAGCGCACCCGGAGGCCGCTCAGCACGTGGCGGCGTACGTCGACCGTCGGCTGGAGGACGGGCCCGCCGCCCGGGCCGTGCTGCACCGGCTCGTGACCGGCCTCCTGGACGGGCGGTCGCCGCAGGCGCGGGCCGCGCTCGCCGAGGTGCTCGCGGCGCCCGGGACGGCGGCCTCCGGGCCTCTGCGGCGCGAGTTCCTGGACCTCCTGCTGACACGCGAGCACGATCCCGTCGTCCTGGACGCGCTCGTCCGTGCCGCCGCGGACGGTGCGGCCCGCAGCGGTGAGGAGCACACCCGCGCCCTGGTGCACCGTGCGGGCTTCCTCCTCGTCCGCACGCCGGACGGCGCCGCCCGCTTCGACCGCGCCCTGGTCGACCTCGGTCGCCGCATCCCCGGCTTCGCGACGCTCGTCGCCCGCTGGCTCACCGGGGAGCCCCAGGACTGGTCCACCGTGGTCGGCCCCAGCACCCGCCGCATGATCGAGAACCTGGCGGGCACCCGGGTCCCGGCGTGATCGAGCCGTTTCGCTCCGGGCCTCACGTGCGCCCCGTCACAGCCCCCATGCCGATGCGGGCCGCGCGCACGCGGCATGGCACCCTTGGACCTGCGTATGAGGCAATCGGTACACGGACAATACGGACTCGGGTTCGACGAGGAGCGGTCACAGTGCAGCGCTGGCGTGGCTTGGAGGACATCCCCCAGGACTGGGGGCGCAGCGTCGTCACCATCGGCTCGTACGACGGCGTCCACCGTGGGCACCAGCTGATCATCCGGCATGCCGTGGAGCGGGCGCGCGAGCTGGGCGTGCCGTCCGTCGTCGTCACCTTCGACCCGCACCCCAGCGAGGTCGTGCGCCCCGGCAGCCACCCGCCGCTGCTGGCCCCGCACCACCGTCGCGCCGAGCTGATGGCGGACCTCGGTGTCGACGCCGTGCTCATCCTGCCGTTCACCACCGAGTTCTCGAAGCTCTCGCCCGCCGAGTTCGTCGTCAAGGTCCTGGTCGACAAGCTGCACGCCAAGGCCGTCGTCGAGGGACCGAACTTCCGCTTCGGCCACAAGGCCGCCGGAAACGTGGCGTTCCTGGCCGAGCAGGGGAAGACGTACGACTTCGAGGTCGAGGTCGTCGACCTGTATGTGACGGGCGCGGCCGGGGGCGGTGATCCCTTCTCCTCCACCCTGACCCGGCGGCTCGTCGCCGAGGGCGACGTGGAGGGCGCGCGCGAGATCCTGGGCCGCCCGCACCGCGTCGAGGGCGTCGTCGTCCGCGGTGCCCAGCGCGGCCGCGAGCTGGGCTTTCCGACCGCCAACGTCGAGACCCTCCCGCACACCGCGATCCCCGCCGACGGCGTCTACGCCGGCTGGCTGCACGCGCAGGGCGAGGCGATGCCCGCCGCGATCTCCGTCGGCACGAACCCGCAGTTCGACGGCACCGAGCGCACGGTGGAGGCGTACGCCATCGACCGAGTGGGCCTCGACCTGTACGGCCTGCATGTCGCGGTCGACTTCCTGGCGTTCGTCCGCGGCCAGGCCAAGTTCGACTCGATCGAGGGGTTGCTGGAGACCATGGCGCAGGACGTGAAGCGCTGCCGGGAGCTCGTCGAGGCGTACGAGGGGGAGTAGGCGCACGCTCACGTCCGGACGGCGCGGGCCGCATACGACCGGACGGCCCGCTTACGCCCGGACGGCCCGCTTACGCCGAAAGGTTCCCTTACCCGAAAGGCTCCTTTACGTCCGTACGGCCCGCGCCCAGTGGCATGCCACCTGGGCACGGCCACCTCCGTCCAGGAGCGGCAGATCCTCTCCGCGGCACGCGTCCGCGACGCCCGCGCGTTCGGCCTCCCCGCTCATGAGGATCTGGCAGCGGGCGTGGAAGCGGCAGCCGGAGGGGATGCGGGACGGGTCCGGGGGTTCGCCGGTGAGGACGACCGGATCGCCCGGCGCCTCGGGCAGGACCGACAACAAGGCCTGGGTGTAGGGGTGTTGGGGCGCCGTCAGTACCTGCTCCACCTTTCCCGTCTCCACGATCCGGCCCAGGTACATCACCGCGACCCGGTCGGCGATGTTCCAGGCGAGGCCCAGATCGTGCGTCACCACCAGTGCGGACAGGCCGAGTTCGGCGCGCAGGCGCAGCAGGAGGGCCAGGATCTCGCCGCGTACGGAGGCGTCGAGGGAGGCCACCGGCTCGTCCGCGACGATGAGTTCGGGTTCCAGGACGAGCGCGCCCGCGATGACCACACGCTGGCGCTGGCCGCCCGAGAGTTCGTGCGGGTAGCGGAGGAAGAACCGCTCCGGCGGACGAAGCCCGGCGCGGGAGAGGGCCTGCGTGACCGCTTCCCGCTCGTCGCCCGCGTACCGGTGGATGCGCAGGCCCTCCGCCACCGCGTCGTACACCGTGTGCCGGGGGTTGAGCGAGCCGCTCGGGTCCTGCAGGATCAGCTGGACGCGCTTGCGGTACGCCTTGAGGGCCCGCGAGGAGTAGGCGAGGGGCTTGCCCCCGAACGTGACACGGCCCGCGGTCGGCGGGACCAGCCCGAGCAGCGAGCGCGCCAGAGTCGTCTTGCCGCAGCCCGACTCGCCGACCAGCGCGACGATTTCACCGGGCCGGATGTCGAGGTCGACACCGTCGACGGCCCGCGCCGGGTCCGCGCCGTGCCGGCCGGGGAATGTGACGTGCAGACCTTCGGCACTGAGGAGGGGCGCGTCGGATGGCCCAGGGGACTTGGAGGACTCAGGGGACTCGGTGGCGTTGGGAGATTCGGTGGAGTTGGGAGATTCGGAGGATTCGGAGGAGTCAGGGGATTCGGACGGCGTGGCAGGGGTGCTCTTCATGGGCTGCTGCTCCTCGCCTCTCCGACGGCTTTCCCCTGGGTGGCCGTGCCTGCCGGGTCCGGTGTCCCGCCGGCCACGTGGACGCACGCCGCCCGGTGCCCCCGCCCCGCCTCGCGCAGCGGCTGGTCCTCCGTGGCACAGGACGGCAGTGCCGCCGGGCACCGGGGATGGAAGGTGCACCCGGAGGGGAGGCCGGACGGATCCGGCGGGTCGCCCGGCAGCCCGCGGGGCGCGAAGCGCGAGGCGGTGTCGCCGATGCGGGGGAACGCGGCCGACAGCGCCTGGCCGTAGGGGTGCCGGGCGTTCTCGTACACCTGCTGGGCCGGGCCTTCCTCGACGACCCGGCCCGCGTACATCACCGCGAGCCGGTCGCAGGTGTCGGCCAGGACCGCGAGATCGTGGCTGATCATGACGAGGCCCAGGTCCTGTTCGGCGACGAGCTGTTCGATGAGACGGAGGATCTGCGCCTGGATCATCACGTCGAGGGCCGTGGTCGGCTCGTCGGCGATGACGAGGCGCGGGTCGCAGGCCAGCGCCATGGCGATCATGACGCGCTGCCGCTGACCGCCCGACAGCTCGTGCGGGTACGCGGACGCGCGCGCCGCCGGAAGGCCCACGTGCTCCAGCAGTTCGCCGGCCTTCTTGCGGGCCCCCGCGGGCGTCGCCTTCCGGTGTAGCAGGATCGGCTCGGCGATCTGGTCGCCGACGCGGTGCACGGCGTTGAGCGAGTGCATGGCGCCCTGGAAGACGATCGACGCCCCGGCCCACCGGACCGCCCGTACCCGGCCCCACTTCATCGTCAGGACGTCCTCGCCGTCCAGGAGGATCTCCCCGGACACCCGGGTCCCGGACGGCAGCAGCCGCAGCAGCGCGAGCGCCAGCGTGGACTTGCCACAGCCGGACTCGCCCGCGAGGCCGAGCTTCTGGCCCGCGTCCACGGTGAGGTTCACCCCGCGTACGGCAGCGGCCCCGCCGGCGTACGTCACCTCGAGGTTCCGTACCTCGAGGAGGCGCCGCGTCGGTGTCGTCGGCGGGGGTGGTGGGGGCGGCGGGGTCTGCGTATCGGTCATCGGGTCACCCCCAGCTTGGGGTTGAGGACGGACTCGACCGCGCGCCCGCACAGCGTGAACGCGAGGGCGACGACAGCGATCGCGATGCCCGGCGGCACGAGGTACCACCACTTGCCGGAACTGACAGCGCCCGCCTCCCGCGCGTCCTGGAGCAGCCCGCCCCAGGACACCACCGTCGGATCGCCGAGGCCGAGGAACGCGAGCGTCGCCTCGGCGAGGATGGCGGAGGAGATGATCAGTGTCGTCTGGGCCAGCACCAGCGGCATGACGTTGGGCAGGACGTGGCGGGACATGATGTGCCAGTGGCCGCCGCCGAGCGCCTTGGCCCGTTCGATGTACGGCCGCGACTCCACCGCCAGCGTCTGCGCGCGCACCAAGCGGGCCGTGGTCGGCCAGGTCGTGACGCCGATGGCCAGGATGATCGTGCCGAGCGAGCGTGACATCACGGTCGCCAGCGCGATCGCGAGCACCAGCGTCGGCATGACCAGGAACCAGTCCGTGATCCGCATCATCACGGTCGCGTACCAGCCCCGGAAGTGCCCGGCGGTGATCCCGATGAGCGCGCCGATCGCCACGGACAGCACGGCCGCGAGCAGCCCGACGAGCAGCGAGACCCGCGAACCCCACACCAACAGGCCGAGCAGACTGCGCCCGAACTGATCGGTGCCCAGCGGGAATTCGGCGCTCGGGCTCTCCAGCGGCCTGCCCGGCGCGTTCGTCACGCTCTGCACGTCGGAGCCGACGGTCAGCGGCGCGGTGAGCGCGATCAGCCCGAAGAGCGCGAGGGCGGCCAGGCCGAAGAGGCCGGCGCGGTGGGTGCGGTACTGCTTCCAGAAGCGGGCGACGGAGTGGCGGCGGCGCTGCCGGGCGAGAGCCCGCGGGCTCGCCTGCGCGGCCCGGGCGGTTGTCTCGGTCGTCATCGGCTCACCGTTCGTTCTCGGTCCACCGTTCGTCTTCTCTCCACCGGTCGTCATCGGCCCACCCGGGGGTCGAGCAGCGGGTAGATCAGATCGGCCAGCGTGTTCATCACGATCACCGCCGCCGCGAAGATGAAGAACAGTCCCTGCACCAGCGGGAGATCCGGCACGCTCAACGCCTGGTAGAAGAGTCCGCCGAGCCCCGGCCAGGAGAAGACGGTCTCGACGAGGATCACGCCCGCGACGGTCCGCCCGAGGTTGATGAAGATCAGCGTCACGGTCGGCAGCATCGCGTTCGGAACGGCATGGCGGCGGCGTACGAGATCGTCCCGCAGCCCTTTGGCCCGCGCGGTCGTCAGGTAGTCGCTGCCCATCTCGTCGAGCAGCGCGGACCGCGTGACGAGCAGGGTCTGCCCGTACTCCACCGCGACCAGCGTGATCACCGGCAGGATCAGATGATGGGCGACGTCGAGGACGTACGCGAAGCCTTCCTCATTGCCCGACTCCATGCCGCCGGTCGGGAAGAGGCCGGGGATCGGGCCCATGCCCACCGAGAAGACGATGATGAGGAGCAGCCCCAGCCAGAACGACGGAATCGAGTAGAGCGTCAGCGCCAGACCGGTGTTGAGCCGGTCACCCGCCCCGCCGTTGCGCCAGGCGGACCGCGTGCCGATGACGATGCCGAGTGCCGTGTAGAGGACGAACGCCGTGCCGGTGAGCAGGAGCGTGTTCGGCAGTGCCTCGGTGATCTTGTCGATGACGGGCGTCCGGAACTGGTACGACGTGCCGAGATCGCCGGTGAGCGCTTTGCCGCAGTAGCCCGTGAACTGCTGCCACAGCGGCAGGTCCAGACCGAACTCCCGTCGGTACGAGGCGAGTTGCTCGGCCGACACCTGGCGTCCGCCCGTCATGAACTTCACCGGGTCGCCGGGGATCAGCCGGAAGAGGAAGAAACTGGTGACGAGGACGGCGAGCAGGGAGACGGCCGCGCCGCCCAGCTTGCCCGCCACATACCGGAGATACGCGGTGGTGGTGCGCGCCCGTGGCCCGCGGACCGACGGCCCGGCCTCGGCCGGCCCGTCGGTCTTGTCGACCAGAGAGGGTGTCGCTTCAGCGGTCATGAACGCTCACTCGGGCTATTCGCGGTCTTCGGCGGTCGCGCGGCGGCGCATCGTGAAGAACACCCCGGCGCCCGCCAGGACGACGACGCCCGCGACGATGCCGATGACGACGCCCGTGGAGCTCGACTCGTCGTCGGAGGCCTCGTCGGCAGCGGCCGGAGTCGCCGACCACCAGCTCCAGTAACCGTCCTGGCCGTAGATGTTCCCCGCGGCCTCCGGCATCGTCGTGATCGACTTGATCTGGTCGGTGCGATACGCCTCCACCGCGTTCGGGTACGCCATGACGTTCATGTACCCGGTGTCGTACAGCCGTGACTCCAGCTGCTTGACCAGATCCGCCCGTTTGGCCGGGTCGTACTCGGCGAGCTGCTTGTCGTAGAGGTCGTCGTACTTCTTGTCGCAGATGAAGTTGTCGGTCGCGCCGGTGTCCTTGGGGGTGGCCGGCAGGGCCGCGCAGGTGTGGATGGAGAGGACGAAGTCCGGGTCGGGGTTGACGGACCAGCCGTCGAAGGCGAGGTCGTACTCTCCCGCGAGCCATGGATCGGTCACGTTGTCCAGGCAGTTGAGGGTGACGCCGATGCCGAGCGCTCCCCACCATTCCTCGAGATACTTGCCGACCGCCTTGTCCTGCGGGTCGGTCGCGTGGCAGAGGACGCGGTAGTTGATCGGCTTGCCGTCCTTGCCGACGCGTTTGCCGTCGCCGTTCTTCTTGTAGCCCGCCTGGTCGAGGAGCTCGGCCGCCTTCTCCGGTTCGTACGACAGTTTCTGACCGTCTGTCGGCTTCCAGGCGTACGTCGAGAAGCGCGGCGGGATGTAGCCCTCGCCCTCGACCGCGTGGCCCTGGAAGACCTTGTCGATGATGGTCTTGCGGTCCACGGCCATGAACAGGGCTTGGCGGACCTTCTGGTTGAGCAGCGACTCGTGCCCGTCGCCGAACTTGTCGCCGTTCTTGGCCCGTGCGCCCGGGTTGGTCGCCAATGCGTAGAAGCGGCGGCCGGGTGCGTCGTTCACCTTGATGTTCTTGTCGCCCTTGAGGGACGCGGCCTGGGCCGGCGTCAGGGCGGGCTGGCCGGCGACGAAGGAGACCTCGCCCTTGCGGAGGGCGGCGACGGCGGCGTCCTGGTCCTTGTAGTACCGGAAGACCAGCTCGTCGAACTTGGGAGCCCCGCGCCAGAAGGACTTGTTGGGCTTCAGCCGTACGAAGCTGTCGGCCTTGTAGCCGGTGACGACGAACGGACCGTTGCCGACGATGGGGAAGGTCTTGTCGTTGTTGAACTTCGAGAAGTCGTCGACGTTCTCCCACACGTGCTTCGGCACGATCGGTACGTCCAGCGCGGCCATCGTGGCCTGCGGCTTCTTCAGCTCGATGACGAGCTTGGTCGGGCTGGGGGCCGTGACCTTCCTGAAGTTCGCGACGAAGCTGCCGTTCGCCGTGGCCGCGCCCTCGTCCGTCATCATCTTGTTGAACGTCCAGGCCGCGTCCTCGGCCGTGGCCCCCTTGCCGTCGGACCACTTGGAGTTGGAGCGGATCGTGTAGGTCCAGGTGAGCTTGTCGGCGGACGGCTCCCACTTGGTGGCCAGACCCGGGATCGCGTGGTTGTCCTTCGGGTCGTAGTTGGTCAGGTACTCGTACATGAGCCGGTGAATGCTCGTACTGACCAGACGCGTCGCCAGGAACGGGCTCAGCGAGTCGACGCTCTGCGCCACCGCGACGGTGAGGACCTTCTTGCCCTCCTCCTCGGCCCGCGCCTGCTGGGGCGCCGGGTTGAGCGGAGTCGCTAACCCGGCCGTGACGGTGAGCGCGGCGGCGCCGGCCGCGGCGAGGAGGCGTAGGGGAGTGCGGGCCGCCCGGCGCGGGTGCCCTCGGCCGTCCAGGTCTTGTGTGTCCATGGGTCGCTGACCTCGCGTCATCACTCGCACGGAGATGGACTGTTGAACTACTTGATCGGGTGGCCCCGGCTGGGTTGATGTGTGTGTCTACCAGCGGTGGTCTGGGCGCGTCAACGGCAGATACACCCCGTGTGGCCTGCGGAAATAACAAGTTGACGCGGATTCTTACGCCCATTGGTCCATACCGGTGAAGGGTGCCTGGTAGCGCCGTGGCGGCTGGAATGGGAGCTGGTGCGCGGGCCTGCGCAGGCGGTGGTGGGTGGGGTGTCGGTACGGGCGTACGCGAAGGGCCCGCGCCGCTGGTGAACGGGCGGGCCCTTCGGGTGGAACGGGTGAACGGACGGAACGGGTGGTGGGATACGGCCGGTTGGGCTACTGCTGCGGTGGGGGTGAGGGCGGCGGGTTCTGGCCCTGGTTCGGGTTCTGGCCCTGGCCCTGGCCCTGGCTTTGGTCACCCTGGTGCGGTGGCTGGTACGGCTGACCGGGCTGGAAGGGCTGGCCCGGGGCGGGGGAGTTGGGCTGGAAGGGCTGCCCCGGCGCGGGAGGCTGGAACGGTGCCCCCGGTTGCGGGTGTGCGGGCTGCCCGGGCTGCGGCTGGGCTGCTTGTCCCGGCTGGGGTGCGGCGGCCTGGTTCGGCTGGGGCGGTGTGGGCCCACCCGGCTGGGGCTGCCAGCCCTGGGGAGCGCCGGGGTGGCCCGGGTGTCCGGGCTGCCCCGCCTGCGCGGGCGGTTGCGGGTAGCCGCCGGGCTGAGGCTGGGCGCCAGGGTGTGGCTGTGCGCCGGGCTGCTGCGGGTACGGCTGACCCGGCTGGCCGTGCTGACCCGGCTGTGGGTACGCCTGGCCGGGCTGGCCCTGCTGGGGGGCCTGCCCCGGCATGGGCTGGCCCGGCAGGGGCGGGGCGGCGACCGGCGGCGGGTTGCCGTCCGACGTCCACAGTCCCTGCGACTGCTGGTGCCGTGCGATGTCCTCGGCGACCATCGCCGAGAGGTTGAAGTACGCCTCGCGCACCTTCGGCCGCATCATGTCGAGATTGACCTCGGCACCGGCTGCCAGATGCTCGTCGAACGGTACGACGATCACGCCGCGGCAGCGCGTCTCGAAGTGGCTGACGATGTCGTCCACCTTGATCATCTTTCCGGTCTCGCGTACTCCGGAGATGACGGTGATGGATCGCGACACCAGGTCCGCGTACCCGTGCGCCGAGAGCCAGTCGAGCGTCGTCGACGCGCTGCTCGCACCGTCCACGGACGGCGTCGAGATGATGATGAGCTGGTCGGCGAGGTCGAGCACGCCGCGCATCGCGCTGTAGAGCAGGCCCGTACCCGAGTCGGTCAGGATGATCGGATACTGCTTGCCGAGCACGTCGATGGCGCGCCGGTAGTCCTCGTCGTTGAACGTCGTCGAAACCGCGGGGTCGACGTCGTTGGCGATGATCTCGAGCCCCGACGGCGCCTGCGAGGTGAACCGCCGGATGTCCATGTACGAGTTGAGGTACGGGATCGCCTGTACGAGGTCACGGATGGTGGCCCCGGTCTCGCGGCGCACGCGGCGCCCGAGCGTACCCGCGTCCGGGTTGGCGTCGATCGCGAGGATCTTGTCCTGCCGCTCGCTGGCGAGCGTGGACCCGAGCGCGGTGGTCGTGGTCGTCTTGCCCACGCCGCCCTTGAGACTGATGACCGCGATCCGGTAGCAGGACAGCACCGGCGTCCGGATGAGCTCGAGCTTCCGCTGCCGCTCGGCCTCCTCCTTCTTGCCGCCGATCTTGAACCGGGAGGACGCGGCCGCCGTTCGCCCGCTCTTCGTCTTCTGCTTCTTGTTGTTGAGCAGCCGGTCCGACGACAGCTCCACGGCCGCCGTGTATCCGAGCGGCGCCCCGGGATTCGTCGGCTGCCGCTGATCGTGCTGCACGGGCTGCGGCCAGGCGGCGCCGGTGCGGGGGTCGACGGGCTGGCCCGGCTGGCCCGCGGGCGGCTGCTGTCCTTGCGGGTTCGGTACGCCGGGCTGGTGCTGGTGCTGGTCCGCGCCGGCCTGAGGGTGCTGCTGAGGCCCGGGCTGCTGCCCGTGCGGCGGATACGGCTGCCCCGGCTGGGGCTGGGGCTGGGGCTGTGCCTGGGCCTGCGGCTGGGCCGGGGCCTGGGGCGGCTGGGGCTGAGGCTGTGCCGGTGCCGGAGGCTGAGAGGCCGCCTGCGGCGCCTGTGCCGGAGGCTGCTGGTGACTGCCGGGCTGCCCCTGTCCCCCCTGCTGCGCCGGGGCGGGCGGCTGCGGGAACCCGTACCCCCCTTGCTGAGCATGCGGGTTGGGGGCCCCGGGCCCGGGCTGCGGGAATCCGTAACCGGCGGGCTGTCCGGGTGTGCCGGGCGTACCCGGAGCCGGAGTCCGCGGCGGGGGGAAGCCGTAGCCGGCAGGCTGCCCAGGCGCGTTGGCGGCGCCTTGATCCGGAGTCCGCGGGTGGGGGAAGCCGTAGCCGGCTTGCTGACCGGGCGTCTGCGGGGCTGCGGGGTTGGCGGTGGGGGCCGTGCCCGGCTGGGGGAAGCCGTAACCCGCGGGCTGCCCAGGCGGGCCGGCTGCCTCACCTTGAGCCGGAGGCGTCGGCTGCGGGAATCCGTAACCGGCGGCCTGCGCAGGAGCGTTCGGCGACCCCGGAGCGGGGTTGCCCGGCCGGGGGAAGCCGTAGCCGCCCTGAGCCGCGGGCTGCGCGGAGGCGGGGCCGTCCTGCGGAGGGGTCGTCGGAGAGCCGGAAGCGCCGGACTGCGGGAACCCGTAACCACCTTGCGGGGTCGGGGCCGGGGCCTGAGGCGCGGTCGGACTTCCGGGCTGGGGGAAGCCGGGGCCGCCGCTCTGCGGCGCAGCCGGTGCCGTACCCGGGGTGTCGGCCTGCGAGGGGCCGGTGCCTCCCTGCGGCCTCGGTGCCGTACCAGGAGGAGTTCCGAAGTGCGGGAACCCGTAGCCGCCGGGCTGCCCAGGAGCCGACCCGGCCCCGGGGCCACCGGCTGCGGGGCCACCGACCGCCGGGCCTGAAGGTGCGTCAGCGACCG
The DNA here is from genome assembly GCF_005768555.2 of Streptomyces sporangiiformans. Classification (GTDB taxonomy): domain Bacteria; phylum Actinomycetota; class Actinomycetes; order Streptomycetales; family Streptomycetaceae; genus Streptomyces; species Streptomyces sporangiiformans. The sequence goes on along the minus strand of NZ_VCHX02000327.1, from coordinate 14,946 downwards.
GAGCGGGCGCCGAGGCATCCGCACCCGGACCGGACATCGGAGCATCGGCGGAACCCGCGGGCGTCGTCCCCGGAGTGGCGGGCCAAGCCGACGGCGCAGGCTGCGGTGCCTGAGGCTGGAACGGCTGCTGCCCCTGCGGCGGCACAGGTGGCGGCACCGGCGACTGCGCCGGAGGCCCTGCCTGTCCGCCCTTGCCTTCGCTCTCGCTCTCGCCCTGGCTCTCCGCGGAGGCCGGCCACTGCGCCGCCGCCGCGGGTGCGGCGGGCTGATAGGCGGGCGGCAACGGCGGAAGCCCTCCCTGCGGCACCGGCGGCGGCATCCACGTGGGAGGTGTGTCCTGCACGGCGTCCGCGGCACCCGAGCCGATCCCAGGGACCACGTCCTCGGGCTCCGCGTCCTGAGGCTCACCCGCGCCCGGGTGAGCGTCCTCCGGCCGGGCATCCCGAGGCCCGGCGTCCTCGGGCTCCGCGTCCTGAGGTTCCGCGTCCTGGGGCTCCGCGTCCCGGGCCTCCGAGGCACCGGAGGGCACGGCATCGCTGACTTCGTCGTCCGCGTCCTCGTCTTCCTGAACGGAACCGTCGGCCTCGACGTCAACCCGGTGGAGTTGGAACACATCCGCGGACTGCTCCGCCACGTCGCCCTCGTCCTCCGCCTCAGCGGAAACCTCGGGCGCGCCTTCCGAGGTCGCCTCCTCGTCGTGCGAGGCCGTCGCCTCGTCGCGCTCGTCAGCCTCTCCGCGCAAGTGATCGACGCTGTCCACGCCGTTCACGCCGTTCACGCCGTCCAGGCCGACGGCGTCAGCGTCGGCCGACCCGCGTCCGAACGTCAACTCGACGACATCCGCGCCCGGACCGCTGTCGACGCCGTCCTCAGCCTCCTCGGAGACGGCCGGGGCGGCCTCCTCCTCAAACTCGGCGATCGCCTCGGAACCGGCGACGGAATCGCTGGACGCGGCGGTCTCGTCGGCTGTCGGCTCGTCAAGCGGCTCGTCAACCGCCGCACCGTCCGCACCGTCCGCACCGTCCGCGCCATCGGCGCGATCCGTGCTCTCCGCCTCCGCGGCCCGCTCCTGGATCTCGCGCTTCAGAGCGGCAGAGGAGATCCGCATGGTGGCGCCGCTCTCAAGATCCCCGTGCCCCGCGCTCTCGTCCGCGTCAGGGGTTCCGAGGGGAGTCCCGACAGGAGGTTCAGGAGCTTCAGGAGCATCGGCCACGGGCTCCGGAGCCTGAGCCGGAGGCGCAGGCTGAGACCACTGAGCCTGAAAACCGCCCCCCACAGGAAAGTTGGGCAGGGCGGTCGGGCTGCCGGCGTCCGCGGCCGGCGCATCCGGCGTACGCCACCCGGGCTCGAACCCGCTGCCCACAGGCAACTTGGGCACGGCGACCGGACTGCCGGCAGGCGGCGAAGGCACACCCGCGTCGCTCCCGGAAGCCGGAGCCGCCGAACTCGCCGCCGCGCCCGGCCCTTCGGCCGACGGAGCCGACGGAGCCGACGGAGCCGACGAAGGCGCCGAAGCCGACGGAGCGGACGGCGCCGACGAAGCCGAGGAATCCCCCTCCGCAGGGTCCGGACCATCCGAATCATCCGAACTGTCGGAACCATCCGACGCGTTCTGCGTGTACCAGGCAGGCGGGGCGTAGTCGATGGTGAACTCGCCCGTCGTTTCGACGGCGGACTCCGCGTCGGACTGGTCATCGCCGGGTGTGGCCCAGCCCCCGCGGATCCCGTCCCGATCGCTGTTCACAATTCCTCCTGGTGTGGTCGAGCACCCTCGTGCCGTGCTGGGGCGACCGTTCTTGTCGTCCGAGGCCGTCTGATCCGCCCGGCTCTCCCCCTGTGACGCGGCCGACCCGTCCACGGGTTCTGCTGCCGCGCCCTACCCAGCCTAATCACCACAACAACCCCCACGGCAGGCCCGTCCACCCCTCCGCACCCACCCACTACGTCACACCCTGCCCAGAAGTGACTTACGAACGCTCGGTCGTGGACCGCAAAGCGGACAACCACCCCGCGTACACGATCACTCGAGAGGCATATTAGATGGGCGGTCTGACACCGAGTGGACCTCATTGAAAAGGACCCGTGCGCGTGACTTACGGACCGCCTCCGTCCCCGTTCACCCAGTCTGCGCTCTCGGCGGACTCCGCACGCAAGAAGCGGCGTACGAAACTGCTGGGCGCCGTCGGCGCTGTAGTCGTCGCGGTGCTCTGCGCGGGCGGGTGGCTGCTGTGGTATGCGGGCGACGACGGGACTCCGGCGCATGAGAGACCGTCGGCGGCTCGACAGGCTCCGGACGACATCAGAGAGACGGTCGAGAAGCTTCCCGGCACCCCCGAAGGCGAACTCGTCGTCGACTACGCCGAAGAGGGCCTCAAGAAGGACAAGACCGTCTACGCCCCCGGCACTTGGGCGACGGACAAGATCCTGGCCAAGGCCGTGGGCAGCCGGCTCCTCGGCATCAACGCCAGGACGTACGAAGAAGAGCCGAAGTGGACCCTGAAGCTGGACGGTCCCGTCTGCGCCACGACCCGCCATGTCACCGCGGACGGCCGCACGGCTGTCGTCGTCCAGCCCGCCAGGCCCAAGGGCTCCGACTTGGAGGGTGTCTGCGACGAACTGGTCTTCTTCGACATCGACACCGGCAAGAAACTGTGGCAGAAGAAGCTGCCCGAGGCCGACACCGCCTTGGTGACGAACACGAACCTGACCATGACCGGGGGCACGGTCGCCGTGGCGTGGGACGCCGGATCGGTGGCGTACGGCATGAGCGACGGCAAGCAGCTCTGGAAGAGCACGAGCCGTTCCCGCTGCGAGGACACGGGGTTCGCGGGCGGACGCACTCTGCTCGCCCTGGTCAAGTGCGACCGGCAGGGTGAGCCCACGTTCAAGGTGGAGAAGCTCGATCCCCGTACCGGCAAGGTGCGGTGGACGTACCAGGTGAGTTCGGGGATCCAGCGGGCCTTCCTGCCTTCGTCGGATCCGCCGGTGCTCGCCGTCGCGGCGGGCGACGACAGCGTGACCGATCTGATCAGCCTCGACGCCCGTGGCCGGCATCGCGCCACGATCACGCTCGGCGACAAGTTCGACCCCTCGTGCGACCGGTCCTACTTCGGAGTGGTGGAGAACTGCGACGCGATCGTCGTCGGGCGGGAACAGGTCTTCGTCGCCAGTGAGGAACAGTTCGAGAACGGCCAGCCGGCGAACTGGATCACGGGCTGGGACCTCGCGACGGGCAAGACCACGAAGAAGTTCGACGGCAGGCCCCTGCAGAAGATCCACCCTCTGCGGATGAGCGGGGACAAGCTCCTCGCGTACCGGGAGAGTTCGGACAACATCGGGCCGGCCGCGGTGGTGCGCCTGGATCCGCGCACCGGCAAGGAGAGCCCGTACCTCTTCTTCAACCTGCCGAGTGACGACGTGGCACGGCTGGAGGATCCTTCGACGGCGGACATCGTCGTCGAACAGGGCAAGGTCTTCTTCTCCCCGAGAGAACTCCGCCCGGATCCCAAGTTCCCCAAGTACCCCGTAAGGGCGGTCTTGGGGATCGACAGCGTGACATGAGCCTTCGAAGGGGCGGCAGGCGCGGGCCCGCCGCCCCTCCCAAGAGGCTGCCGCAGCCGCCAGCCGGCCGTGAGCCTGAGCGTCAGCCGGCCTCGCGCCCGAGCCAGCCTGCCGTGCGCCCGAGCGGCTAATCCGCCGCGAGCCCCCCGTTGTGCGGCGCCGGCTCCAGATCGAACTCCCCGTCCCGGGCCCCCAGCACGAAGGCCCGCCACTCCGCCTCCGTGTAGCGCAGGACCGTGTCCGGGTCGAGGGACGACCGCATCGCCACCGCGCCCTCGGGGAGATACGCGATCTCGACCCGCTCCTCGTGTTCCTCCGTGCCCGGTGCGCTGTGCCATTCGACGCCCGAGATGTCGAGGGCGTAGAGCTCGTTCTTCTCCCGCTCCTTGCGCGCCTTGACGTCTTTGTCCTCTGCCTCGGCCATGGCGAAGCGACCCCTTCCAGACCTACGAACGACGTGACGCGTCACACTACTGGGACCGGCCCCGGCCTTCCGGGGCTCCTGGAACCCTGGTCAGCGGACCCGCCACCCCCTGGTACGCTGTGTAACGGCCGTTTGTGTACGCACCCCCGGACCGCCCTCCCCAGGGCCCTGGAGGACGCGCCCAGCGGATCCCCGCCTCCCGAGTAACGGAAGCTCCCCTGAGATGTGGACCAGGGGCACTCGGTGGCTACTAAGAAGACTTACGAGGAGTACGCGTGTCGCTCGACGCCGCTACGAAGAAGCAGATCATGGCCGAGTTCGGTACCAAGGAGGGCGACACCGGCTCCCCCGAGGTCCAGGTCGCCATGCTCTCGCGCCGGATCTCGGACCTGACCGAGCACCTCAAGACCCACAAGCACGACCACCACTCCCGTCGTGGTCTGCTGATCCTGGTCGGTCAGCGTCGCCGTCTGCTGCAGTACCTGGCCAAGAAGGACATCCAGCGCTTCCGTGCGCTGGTCGACCGCCTCGGCATCCGCCGTGGTGCGGCGGGCGCCCGGTAAGACGCCGTGAAGGGAGCGGTTCCCACGCACAGGGGGGCCGCTCCCTTTGCTGTACGTGCGGAGTATCACTGCAGCTTTGTAGTGTGGTAGGCACAACGACATACGTACGACACACAGTGGTGCCGCGACAGCGCACAGCGATGCCGTAGGCAACCACGCCTGACGAGGAGAAGCGCACCTCGCCGCCGCCGGTCCTCGGTAGTGGCCCCCGGGGGAAAGAAGCCCCGGGTGCTTCGATCGAAGACCGGCCCGCACCAGACGGCGCGCTTCTCCGACGTCCCCCCGCCATACGGGCGGGCCGGGACGAAAGACGAAAAGTATCGGAGAAAACGCTAGTGGAGAACGAGACCCACTACGCCGAAGCCGTCATTGACAACGGTTCCTTCGGCACCCGCACCATCCGCTTCGAGACGGGCCGCCTGGCCCGCCAGGCCGCCGGCTCCGCCGTGGCCTACCTGGACGACGACACCATGGTGCTGTCGGCCACCACCGCCTCCAAGAACCCCAAGGACCAGCTCGACTTCTTCCCCCTCACGGTGGACGTCGAGGAGCGGATGTACGCCGCCGGCAAGATCCCCGGCAGCTTCTTCCGCCGCGAGGGCCGCCCCTCCGAGGACGCGATCCTCACCTGCCGTCTCATCGACCGCCCGCTGCGCCCGTCCTTCAAGAAGGGCCTGCGCAACGAGATCCAGGTCGTCGCCACGATCATGGCGCTCAACCCCGACCACCTGTACGACGTCGTGGCGATCAACGCCGCGTCCGCGTCCACGCAGCTGGCCGGTCTGCCCTTCTCCGGCCCGATCGGCGGCGTCCGCGTCGCGCTGATCCGCGGTCAGTGGGTGGCCTTCCCGACGCACACCGAGCTCGAGGACGCCGTCTTCGACATGGTCGTCGCGGGCCGCACCCTGGAGGACGGCGACGTCGCGATCATGATGGTCGAGGCGGAGGCCACCGAGAAGACCATCCAGCTGGTCAAGGGCGGCGCCGAGGCCCCGACCGAGGAGCTTGTCGCCGCCGGTCTGGACGCCGCGAAGCCCTTCATCAAGGTGCTCTGCAAGGCCCAGGCCGACCTCGCCGCGAAGGCCGCCAAGCCCACCGGCGAGTTCCCGATCTTCCTCGACTACCAGGACGACGTCTTGGAGGCGCTCACCGCCGCGGTCAAGGACGAGCTCTCGCAGGCCCTCACCATCGGGGCCAAGCAGGATCGCGAGAGCGAGCTGGACCGCGTCAAGGCGCTCGCCGCCGAGAAGCTGCTCCCGCAGTTCGAGGGCCGCGAGAAGGAGATCTCCGCCGCGTACCGCTCGCTGACCAAGTCCCTGGTCCGTGAGCGCGTCATCAAGGAGAAGAAGCGCATCGACGGCCGCGGCGTCACGGACATCCGTACGCTCGCCGCCGAGGTCGAGGCGATCCCGCGGGTGCACGGTTCCGCGCTGTTCGAGCGTGGCGAGACCCAGATCCTGGGCGTCACCACCCTCAACATGCTCCGCATGGAGCAGCAGCTGGACACCCTCTCCCCGGTGACCCGCAAGCGCTACATGCACAACTACAACTTCCCGCCGTACTCCACCGGCGAGACCGGTCGCGTCGGCTCCCCCAAGCGCCGCGAGATCGGCCACGGAGCACTCGCCGAGCGCGCGCTCGTGCCGGTGCTGCCGACGCGCGAGGAGTTCCCGTACGCGATCCGTCAGGTGTCCGAGGCCCTCAGCTCCAACGGCTCGACGTCCATGGGCTCGGTCTGCGCCTCGACCATGTCGCTGCTGAACGCCGGTGTGCCGCTCAAGGCCCCCGTCGCCGGTATCGCCATGGGCCTCATCTCCCAGGAGATCGAGGGCGAGACGCACTACGTGACGCTGACGGACATCCTCGGTGCCGAGGACGCCTTCGGCGACATGGACTTCAAGGTCGCCGGCACGAAGGAGTTCGTGACCGCGCTCCAGCTCGACACCAAGCTGGACGGCATCCCGGCCTCCGTCCTGGCCGCGGCCCTCAAGCAGGCCCGCGACGCCCGCCTCCACATCCTCGACGTGATGATGGAAGCGATCGACACGCCGGACGAGATGTCCCCGAACGCCCCGCGGATCATCACCGTCAAGATCCCCGTGGACAAGATCGGCGAGGTCATCGGCCCCAAGGGCAAGATGATCAACCAGATCCAGGAGGACACCGGCGCCGACATCACGATCGAGGACGACGGCACCATCTACATCGGTGCCGCCGACGGCCCGGCCGCCGAGGCCGCCCGCGCCACGATCAACGGCATCGCCAACCCGACCATGCCGGAGGTCGGCGAGCGCTACCTGGGTACGGTCGTCAAGACGACCACCTTCGGCGCGTTCGTGTCGTTGCTGCCGGGCAAGGACGGTCTGCTGCACATCTCGCAGATCCGCAAGCTCGCCGGCGGCAAGCGCGTGGAGAACGTCGAGGACGTGCTCGGTGTGGGCCACAAGGTCCAGGTCGAGATCGCCGAGATCGACTCCCGCGGCAAGCTTTCCCTCATCCCCGTGATCGAGGGCGAAGAAGGCGACGATAAGAAGGACGACACCGACAAGTGACGTCTCGTAGCTCCACGGCGACGGCCCGCACCTCCTCGGAGGCGCGGGCCGTCGCCCGTACCCAAACACTGATCAAGGGCGAGCACGGCATCGGTACGGTCCGCAAGACCACCCTCCCCGGGGGCCTGCGCGTCGTCACCGAAACGCTGCCCTCCGTGCGCTCCGCCACCTTCGGCATCTGGGCGCACGTCGGCTCCCGCGACGAGACGCCGGCCCTGAACGGTGCCACGCACTACCTGGAGCACCTGCTCTTCAAGGGCACCACGCGCAGAAGCGCGCTGGACATCTCGGCCTCCATCGACGCAGTCGGCGGCGAGATGAACGCCTTCACGGCGAAGGAGTACACGTGCTACTACGCGCGCGTGCTCGACGCCGACCTCCCCCTCGCCATCGACGTCGTCTGCGACATGCTCACCGGCTCGCTGATCCTCGAGGAGGACGTGAACGTCGAGCGTGGCGCGATCCTCGAAGAGATCGCGATGACCGAGGACGACCCGGGTGACTGTGTGCACGACCTGTTCGCGCACACCATGCTCGGCGACACCCCACTCGGCCGCCCGGTGCTCGGCACGGTCGACACGGTCAACGCCCTCACCGCGGACCGCATCCGCCGCTTCTACAGGAAGCACTACGACCCGACGCATCTCATCGTCGCCTGCGCGGGCAACGTCGACCACAACAAGGTCGTACGCCAGGTCCGTGCCGCCTTCGAGAAGGCCGGCGCCCTGAAGCAGCCGGACGCCGCACCGATCGCCCCGCGCGACGGCTCCCGCGTCATCCGCACCACGGGCCGCGTCGAACTGCTCGGCCGCAAGACCGAGCAGGCCCATGTCGTCCTCGGAATGCCGGGCCTGGCCCGTACCGATGAGCGCCGCTGGGCTCTGGGCGTCCTGAACACCGCGCTCGGCGGCGGAATGTCCTCCCGACTCTTCCAGGAGGTCCGCGAGAAGCGCGGCCTGGCCTACAGCGTGTACTCGTACACCTCGGGCTTCGCCGACTGCGGCCTCTTCGGCGTGTACGCGGGCTGCCGCCCGAACCAGGTCCACGAGGTCCTGAAGATCTGCCGTGACGAACTCGACCAGGTCGCCGAGCACGGTCTGCCCGACGACGAGATCGACCGCGCCATCGGCCAGCTGAAGGGCTCAACCGTCCTCGGCCTGGAGGACACCGGTGCGCTCATGAACCGCATCGGCAAGAGTGAGCTGTGCTGGGGCGAGCAGATGTCGGTCGACGAGATGCTGACCCGGATAGCCGCGGTCACCCCCGACGACGTCCGGAACGTGGCCCGCGACGTCCTGGGACAGCGTCCTTCGTTGTCGGCCATCGGCCCGCTCAAGGACAAACAGGCGTCCCGTCTCCACGAAGCGGTCGCCTGACACCGTTCCTCTGACGCCCGCTCTCCGACACCCGCTCTTCTGTCACCCGTCTCTTGTCACCAGTCTCTTGTAAGGAACCAAGCAATGAGCAAGCTGCGCGTGGCCGTCCTCGGCGCCAAGGGCCGCATCGGATCCGAGGCGGTACGAGCCGTCGAGGCCGCCGAGGACATGGAACTGGTGGCCGCCCTCGGCAGCGGCGACAAACTGGAGACGCTGGTGGAGACCGGCGCCCAGATCGCCGTCGAACTGACCACGCCCGCCTCGGTCATGGGCAATCTCGACTTCTGCGTGCGTCACGGCATCCACGCCGTGGTCGGTACGACGGGGTGGACCGACGAGCGCCTCGCGCAGCTGAACACCTCGCTGGCCGCGTCGCCGCGGACGGGCGTCCTCATCGCGCCCAACTTCTCCATCGGGGCCGTACTGACCATGAAGTTCGCGGAGATCGCCGCTCCGTACTTCGAGTCCGTCGAGGTCGTCGAGCTGCACCACCCGAACAAGGTGGACGCCCCCAGCGGCACCGCCACCCGCACCGCCCAGCTCATCGCCGCGGCCCGCGAGCGCGCCGGCAGCTCCCCGCAGCCCGACGCCACGGTGACGGCGCTGGACGGCGCCCGTGGCGCGAACGTCGACGGCGTCCCCGTCCACGCGGTCCGGCTGCGCGGGCTGCTCGCCCACCAGGAAGTGCTGCTCGGCGGCGACGGCGAGACCCTCACCATCCGCCACGACTCGCTGCACCACAGCAGCTTCATGCCGGGCATCCTGCTCGGCGTACGACGCGTCGTGGACACCCCGGGCCTCACCTTCGGCCTGGAACACTTCCTGGACCTGAACTGACCGCCATGCGCGCAAAGATCACGTACGCCGTCGCGGCCGCCGTCCTCGTCGTCTACTTCGTCCTGGTCGGCAGCCGTGGGGTCATGCTCATCGAGACCGGCACGGCCCTCACCGTCGCTTTCGGGATGGCGGTCCTCATCCTGCCGGTGATCGGCCTGTGGTTCCTCTGGAAGAACACGCAGTTCGTCCGGAAGGCCAACCGGCTCGCCGCCGAGCTGGACGCGGAAGGCGGCCTGCCCGTGGATGAGTTGAAGCGCACCCCGGGAGGCCGCATCGACCGCGACTCGGCCGACGAGGTCTTCGCCCGCCGCAAGGCCGAGACCGAGGACGCCCCGGATGACTGGCGCAGCTGGTTCCGCCTCGCGGTCGCCTACCACGACGCCCGTGACACCCCGCGTGCCCGCAAGGCGATGCAGCGAGCCATCGCCCTGCACGAAGGAAAGCCCGTACAGGCCTGATCGGCCTGATCGACAGCGCGAAGGGGCCGGTCCGCGTGAGTGCGGGCCGGCCCCTTCGTATGGTCGATCAGCCGGGCCGGTGCTCGTCCGCCCATACCTCGACGGTGTCCGCCGCCCGGTCGAAGGCCTCGGGGCGACCCAGGAAGTCCGCGTTGTGGGTGGTCAACAGGGCGACGGGATCGTCGCCCACGCGGTCCCGGCGGACGAGGACGAGCGCCTGCCCCTGCACGGTGCGCGGCAGCCCGAGCCAGCGCACCGGCTGCTGCACCGTCCGCACCACCGCGACCTGCGTCCAAGGCGCCGTACGTGTACCGAAGAAACGCACCTGACGCAGCCCGTACGCGCTCACCCAAGCGCCCATCCGCAGCAGCCGGAGGGCGCTGGCGATGACGAACAGCGCCACGCCGAAGCACACCGCGCCCGCGCCCAGGGTGCCGGCCACCGTGATGATGACCGCCGCGAACAGCACGTACGACGCGAGCAGCAGAAGCAGTGCGGCCATGGCGACCCGCCACGGTCCGGGCCGGTAGGGGCGCCGCCAGCGGTCGAGGTTGTCGAACGGCAGCGCGCGATCGTCCGCCTGCTCGTCAAAAGCGCGATCGGCCGTCAGGAAGGGCAGGGGCACGACTCATCCTCACTCAATCCACGCACGGGCTGTGCCTGGTGAGGCTACCGAGCCGGGTCCCCGCCCACCACCCTTGGGGGTCTGGATGAGTCAGCGGCCCTCGGAGGCCTCGGACTGCTGCGTATGTGCAGGTGACTGGTCCTGCGACAGGGCGGGCAGCCCGAAGAGCAGGGAGCCCGCGAGCCCGGCGACCACGGTGAGTCCTACGAGCCAACGCCCGGCGACCTCTCCGGCGGAGACCCGCTCACGGGGTGGGGGAGTGACATTGCTGCGAAACTTGTCGGCTTCGGCGATGAAGGCGAACGGAACAGGCTCGCGCCGACGGAACATGGGAACTGCTTCTCCTCTGGAGACTCGAACGGATCATGGGCTTGTGCGGATCGGCGACTCGAACGAATCGCTGCTACCTACACAGACGAGCGAGAGCCCCAATTGGTGCCCCGTTTCACCGAATTCGCAGAAGTTCGCCGAAGAATGTTGCGGCACGGCACCGAACGCCCCGTTGTCAGTGCCGGGCCGTAGAGTGGGCGCCGCCCGAGCCAGTGATGGAAGGACCCTGCAAGCCGTGACCGACACCCCCTCCGGCGACCTCAAGCCCAGCTTCCGCAGCGATGTGACCGTCGAGCTGGTGAAGCACAGTGCGTCCGACTCCGACGTGCTGTTCGCCGCCCGTGTCTCGACCGTCGGGGAGCAGTCCCTGGACGAGCTCAAGAAGGACCCCGAGCGCTCCAAGGGGTTGATCAACTTCCTGATGCGGGACCGGCACGGCAGCCCCTTCGAGCACAACTCGATGACGTTCTTCATCAACGCCCCGATCTTCGTCTTCCGCGAGTTCATGCGACACCGCGTGGGCTGGTCGTACAACGAGGAGTCGGGTCGTTACAGGGAGCTTCAGCCCGTCTTCTACGTCCCGGACGAGTCCCGCAAGCTGGTCCAGGAGGGCCGCCCGGGCAAGTACGTCTTCGTGGAGGGCACCCAGGCCCAGCAGGAGCTGACGGGGCGCGTCATGGAGGACTCGTACCGCCATGCGTACGAGGCGTACCAGGAGATGCTCGCCGCCGGCGTCGCCCGGGAGGTGGCCCGCTCGGTCCTCCCGGTGGGCCTGTTCTCGTCGATGTACGCGACGTGCAACGCCCGCTCGCTGATGCACTTCCTCGGCCTGCGCACGCAGCACGAGCTTGCCAAGGTCCCGTCCTTCCCGCAGCGGGAGATCGAGATGGTCGGCGAGAAGATGGAGGCGGAATGGGCGAAGCTCATGCCCCTCACGTACGCCGCGTTCAACGCCAACGGACGCGTTGCTCCGTAGCGGACCGCCACCGCCCATCCGGCACAGATGTGCGGATCCGCCGAGTGAAGTGTCCGTATTGCAGCATTTCGTGAAGTTCATCTAGCCTGATCAAACGGGCTCGGCACTGCTTGAACCCCCGAGCAGGCAGTGCCGGGCTCCACCTTTGTCGAGACTTGTCGGCCCACCCGAGGGCAGACCGCGTACTGAGCAGCGAGTAGCGTGGTACCCATGGCTCCGACCTCCACTCCGCAGACCCCCTTCGGGCGGGTCCTCACCGCCATGGTCACGCCCTTCACGGCGGACGGCGCACTCGACCTCGACGGCGCACAGCGGCTCGCCGCCCATCTGGTGGACGCAGGCAACGACGGCCTGATCATCAACGGCACCACCGGAGAGTCCCCGACCACCAGCGACGCGGAGAAAGCGGATCTCGTACGGGCCGTGCTGGAGGCGGTCGGCGACCGTGCCCACATCGTCGCCGGTGTCGGCACGAACGACACCCGCCACAGCATCGCGCTCGCCCGCGCCGCCGAACAGGTGGGCGCGCACGGCCTCCTCGCGGTCACGCCGTACTACAACAAGCCCCCGCAAGAGGGCTTGTACCACCACTTCACGGTGATCGCCGACGCGACCGAACTCCCCGTGATGCTGTACGACATCCCCGGCCGCAGCGGCGTACCGATCAACACGGAAACGATCGTGCGTCTGGCCGAGCACCCGCGTATTGTCGCCAACAAGGACGCCAAGGGCGACCTGGGCCGCGCCAGCTGGGCGATCGCCCGCTCGGGCCTGGCCTGGTACTCCGGCGACGACATGCTGAACCTGCCGCTCCTCTCCGTGGGCGCGGTCGGCATCGTCTCGGTGGTCGGTCATGTCGTCACCCCCGAGCTGCGGACCATGATCGACGCGTACATCAGCGGCGACGTTCAGAAGGCCACCGAGATCCACCAGAAGCTGCTCCCGGTCTTCACCGGCATGTTCCGGACCCAGGGCGTCATGACCACCAAGGCCGCGCTCGCCCTCCAGGGCCTGCCCGCCGGACCGCTGCGCCTGCCCATGGTCGGCCTCTCGCCCGAGGAGACCGCCCAGCTCAAGATCGATCTTGCCGCCGGTGGGGTACAGCTCTGACAACGGACTTCACAACTGAATACGCACTACTACGCAGGCCACAGGCCTGCGCCATCACACAACTGCTACTGCACGAACGTCCGCGCGCCACGTGCCCAGCCAGGTACGTGGCGCGCGTGGTGAGGAGAGTCTTTTGAGCCATCCGCATCCTGAACTCGGCCCGCCGTCGAAGCTCGCCGAGGGCGGCCTCCGGGTCACCCCTCTCGGGGGACTCGGCGAAATCGGCCGGAACATGACCGTATTCGAATACGACGGCCGCTTGCTGATCGTCGACTGCGGAGTGCTCTTCCCTGAGGAGGAGCAGCCCGGAATCGACCTGATCCTGCCGGACTTCACGTCCATCAGGGACCGCCTCGACGACATCGAGGGCATCGTCCTCACGCACGGCCACGAGGACCACATCGGCGGTGTCCCGTATCTCCTGCGCGAGAAGGCGGACATCCCGCTGATCGGCTCCAAGCTGACCCTCGCGCTCATCGAGGCGAAGCTCCAGGAGCACCGCATCCGCCCCTACACACTGGAAGTCGCGGAGGGCCACCGCGAGCGCATCGGCCCCTTCGACTGTGAGTTCGTGGCGGTCAACCACTCCATCCCGGATGCCCTCGCGGTCGCCATCCGGACCCCCGCGGGCATGGTGGTACACACCGGCGACTTCAAGATGGACCAGCTCCCGCTGGACGGCCGCCTCACGGATCTGCACGCCTTCGCGCGTTTGAGCGAGGAGGGCATCGACCTCCTCCTCTCCGACTCGACGAACGCCGAGGTCCCGGGCTTCGTCCCGCCCGAGCGCGACATCTCGAACGTGCTGCGGCAGGTCTTCGCGAACGCACGCAAGCGGATCATCGTGGCCAGCTTCGCCAGCCACATCCACCGCATCCAGCAGATCCTCGACGCCGCCCACGAGTACGGCCGCCGGGTCGCGTTCGTCGGCCGCTCGATGGTCCGCAACATGGGCATCGCCCGCGACCTGGGCTATCTGAAGGTCCCGCCGGGCCTGGTCGTCGACGTCAAGACGCTCGACGACCTCCCGGACAGCGAGGTCGTGCTGGTCTGCACGGGGTCCCAGGGCGAGCCGATGGCCGCGCTCTCCCGTATGGCGAACCGCGATCACCAGATCAGGATCGTCCAGGGCGACACGGTGATCCTGGCGTCGTCCCTGATCCCCGGCAATGAGAACGCGGTCTACCGCGTCATCAACGGCCTGACCCGCTGGGGTGCCAACGTCGTCCACAAGGGCAACGCCAAGGTGCATGTCTCGGGCCACGCCTCCGCGGGCGAGCTGCTGTACTTCTACAACATCTGCAGGCCGCGGAACCTGATGCCGGTCCACGGCGAATGGCGCCACCTGCGCGCCAACGCCGAGCTGGGCGCCCTCACCGGCGTCCCGCACGACCGCATCGTCATCGCCGAGGACGGCGTCGCCGTCGACCTCGTCGAGGGCAAGGCCAAGATCTCGGGCAAGGTCCAGGCGGGATACGTGTACGTCGACGGCCTCTCGGTCGGCGACGTCGGAGAGCCCGCCCTCAAGGACCGCAAGATCCTCGGAGACGAGGGCATCATCTCGGTCTTCGTGGTCGTGGACTCCAGTACCGGGAAGATCACGGGTGGCCCGCACATCCAGGCACGTGGCTCGGGCATCGAGGACTCCGCCTTCGCGGAGGTCGCCCCGAAGATCACGGAGGTCCTGGAGAGGACGGCCCAGGACGGCGTCGTCGAACCCCACCAACTGCAGCAGCTCATCCGCCGCACGCTGGGCAAGTGGGTCTCGGACACCTACCGGCGCCGGCCGATGATCCTGCCGGTCGTGGTCGAGGTCTGACGCCTCGTCAGGCGTGAACTGGGAGCGGGGCTCCTCGATTTGCATCGAGGAGCCCCGCTCCAGTACGTTTACGGCTCCGCCTGAACGGGAACCCGGCGCAACTGTGCACCAGGAACCAGTCCGAACGGGACGGAATTCCGACTCAGATCCTTCTGATAAAGTCGGACCCGCTGGAAAGGGAAACGCGAAAGCGAGAACCTCGAAAGCACCGAGGAAATCGGATCGGAAAACGGTCTGATAGAGTCGGAAACGCAAGACCGAAGGGAAGCGCCCGGAGGAAAGCCTGCGAGGGTGAGTACGAAGGAAGCGTCCGTT
>NZ_VCHX02000325.1 GCF_005768555.2 Streptomyces sporangiiformans | reverse complement strand
GGCCTGTCCGCCCTCAAAAGGGCGGACAGGCCGGGGGTGGTTGAGGTCCGGGCGGGGGCCGCGCGCCGACGCGGGAGGCACGCGGCGCTCGCGGCACCTACGGGGTGGCATGCGGCGCGGGCTCGCGCCACGCGCTCAGCCCAGCAACCGCTCCAACACCACCGCGATCCCGTCCTCTTCGTTGGACAGGGTCATCTCGTCCGCGACCGCCTTGAGTTCTTCATGGGCGTTGGCCATCGCCACGCCGTGGGCGGACCAGGCGAACATGGGGATGTCGTTGGGCATGTCGCCGAAGGCGATGGTGTCGGCCGCCTTGACGCCCAGGCGGCGGGCCGCCAGGGACAGGCCGGTGGCCTTCGAGAGGCCGAGGGGGAGGATCTCGACGATGCCCTCGCCCGCCATGATGATGTTCACCAGGCCGCCCGCGGCCTGACGGGCGGC
This sequence comes from Streptomyces sporangiiformans, assembly GCF_005768555.2. Lineage (GTDB taxonomy): Bacteria > Actinomycetota > Actinomycetes > Streptomycetales > Streptomycetaceae > Streptomyces > Streptomyces sporangiiformans. The sequence continues at coordinate 29,704 of NZ_VCHX02000325.1, read as the reverse complement.
CTCCGCCAGTTCGTCGTCGGAGAGCCTGGGGTGCTGGATGTACATCTTGGTCAGGGGCTCGGCCCACAGTTCCGCGAGGTCGGTGAACGGGACGGCCTGCAGCAGCCCCTGGACCTGGTAGCGGGGGCCGACCAGGACGTCGCCGTCCAAGCCGTCACGGCTCGCGGCGAGGGCCAGCGGGCCGACCTCGGCCTCGATCTTGGCGACCGCCAGGCCGGCCAGCTGCCGGTCGAGGGTCAGCGAGGTGAGCAGCCGGTGCGCCCCGGCGTCGTACACCTGCGCGCCCTGAGCGCACACCGCGATCCCGTCATAGCCGAGTTCATCGAGGATGTGCCGGGTCCAGGGCACCGCCCGCCCGGTGACGACGATGTGCGCGGCGCCCGCCGCGGTCACCGCGGCGAGCGCCTCACGTGTGCGCTCCGAGACCGTGTCGTCGGAGCGCAGCAACGTTCCGTCGAGATCGGTCGCGACGAGTGTGTACGGGAAGGTGGGAGCGGAGGAACTCACTTGGCTCACTTGGCGACCGGCTCCAGAATCTCCCGGCCTCCGAGATACGGACGCAGCACCTCCGGCACGCGCACGGAGCCGTCGGCCTGCTGGTGGTTCTCCAGGATCGCCACGATCGTGCGCGGTACGGCGCACAGCGTGCCGTTCAGCGTCGCGAGCGGCTTGACCTGCTTTCCGTCACGCATACGGATCGACAGGCGGCGCGCCTGGAACTCGGTGCAGTCCGAGGTCGACGTCAGCTCGCGGTACTTGCCCTGGGTCGGGATCCAGGCCTCGCAGTCGAACTTGCGGGCCGCCGAGGAGCCGAGGTCGGCCGTCGCCACGTCGATCACGCGGAACGGCAGCCCGAGCGAGGTCAGCCACTGCTTCTCCCACTCCAGCAGGCGCTGGTGCTCGGCCTGCGTGTCGGCGGGGTCGACGTACGAGAACATCTCGACCTTGTCGAACTGGTGCACGCGGAAGATGCCTCGTGTGTCCTTGCCGTGCGAACCGGCCTCGCGGCGGTAGCAGGGCGAGAAGCCCGCATACCGCAGGGGCAGACGATCGCCGTCGATGATCTCGTCCATGTGGTACGCGGCGAGCGCCACCTCGGACGTGCCGACCAGGTACAGGTCGTCATTGTCCAGGCGGTACACGTCCTGCGCGGCCTGGCCGAGGAAGCCCGTGCCGGCCATGGCCTGCGGACGGACCAGCGACGGGGTCAGCATCGGCGTGAACCCGGCGGCCGTGGCCTGCGCCATCGCCGCGTTCACCAGCGCGAGTTCCAGGAGCGCGCCGACGCCGGTGAGGAAGTAGAAGCGGGAGCCGGAGACCTTCGCACCGCGCTCGACGTCGATCGCACCGAGCGTGGTGCCGAGCTCCAGGTGGTCCTTCGGCTCGAAGCCCTCGGCCGCGAAGTCGCGGATCGTGCCGTGCGTCTCCAGCGTGACGAAGTCCTCTTCGCCGCCGACCGGGACGTCGGGGTGCACGAGGTTGCCGAGCCGGAGCAGCAGCTCCTGGGTCTCGGCCGCGGCCTCGTCCTTCGCGGCGTCGGCCGCCTTGACGTCGGCGGCGAGCTGGCCCGCCTTCTTCAGGAGCTCGGCCTTCTCGTCGCCGGAAGCCTTGGGGATGAGCTTGCCGAGCGCCCTCTGCTCGGCGCGCAGCTCGTCGAAGCGGACGCCGGAGGACCTGCGCCGCTCGTCGGCGGAGAGCAGGGCGTCGACGAGCGCGACGTCCTCTCCACGGGCGCGCTGCGACGCACGCACACGGTCGGGGTCCTCACGGAGCAGGCGAAGGTCAATCACGCCTCAAGGCTACCGGTGCGGGGTTCCGGTCCACGACCCGGTATTCCGATCTACCGCCTCTGTCGCTCTTTGGGAGATCTGCCGGTTCTGTCAATAAATGGTGCGATACTCCCCGGAATGGGGCGGGCGGGTTCGGTGAGTTGACTCGATTCCCTTGTGGGGAACGGGATTTGGCGGGTGGGTTGTCCACAGGAATCCACACCCTCTAAAAGTTATCCACAGGCTGTGCGAAAGATCTGTGGACGCCGGAGGTGATCGTTCCGAAAGCCGCATGAAGGGCGAAGGATTCCCGAACCAAACTCTCCCTACACCCACTTTCGAGTGGAAATGGGTCGCCCCAACGAGTTGATCAAGGGAAAAGGGTGGACGGGGGGTGATGTGCCAGGGGGTGGGCGGAGTTGAGTCCGGTAGGGCGATTTGTCGACCATGTCGCGCTTGGATGTCGACTTGTCCCCAGGTCGAGATGGTCACCTGTGGATAACTTCTGTGGATGAAAGAAATCCGCTGGTAGGACCGGCTTCAGAACCGGCGGTCCTGGCGTCTCAGAACCGGCCGTCCTGGCAGCGCGCCAGCCAGTCGGACGCCGCCGCGAACTCCCCGTCGGACCTGCCGTCCCGCGGCGTGCGTACGTCCTGGGGATCGACCTCGGCCCGCGGATAGGACCCGAGGAACCGCACCTGCGGACAGCGTCGCTTGAGCCCCATCAGCGCCTCGCCCACCCGGCGGTCCGCGATATGGCCCTCGGCGTCGATGGCGAAGCAGTAGTTGCCGATGCCCTCACCGGTCGGCCGGGACTGCAGCAGCATCAGGTTGACCCCGCGTACGGCGAACTCCTGGAGCAGTTCGAGCAGAGCACCCGGGTGGTCGTCACGCTGCCAGACGACTACGGACGTCTTGTCCGCACCGGTCGGTGCCGCGGGCCGGGCGGGCTTGCCCACGAGGACGAAGCGGGTCTGCGCGTTCTCCGCGTCGTGGATCTCCGTCTCCAGCGGCTCCAGTCCGTACCGCTCCGCCGCGAACTCACCCGCGAACGCGGCGTCGTAACGGCCCTCCTGCACCAGGCGTGCCCCGTCCGCGTTCGAGGCCGCCGACTCCCAGATCACGTCCGGGAGGTGGTTCTTCATCCAGTTGCGCACCTGCGGCTGGGCGGCCGGGTGCGCGGTCACCGTCTTGATCTCCGACAGCTTCGTGCCGGGCCGGACCAGCAGCGCGAAGGTGATCGAAAGCAGTACCTCGCGGTAGATCATCAACGGTTCGCCGGCGACCAGCTCGTCGAGGGTCGTGGTGATGCCGCCCTCGACGGAGTTCTCGATCGGTACGAACGCGGCCTCGACCTCGCTGTTGCGGACCGCGTCGAGCGCGGCGGGCACGGACACCATCGGGATGAGCTCCCGGGTGGCCGTCTCCGGAAGTGTCCGCAGAGCGACTTCGGTGAAAGTGCCCTCGGGGCCGAGATACGCGTAGCTGGCTGGCATGGCCTCACCCTAATGGGCCCTGAGCGGCCCGGTTCACGATTCTCGCTCCGGCCGCCCCAGGGGACGCCCTCATCCCTCCAGCAACCGCTGCCCCACGTACTCTCCCTCCGCCGCCCCGCCCGGCACGGCGAACAGCCCGCTTGCCTCGTGCCGGATGAACGTGGACAGTGCGTCCCCCCGGTCGAGCTTGCGCTGCACCGGCACGAAGCCGCGCAGCGGGTCGGCCTGCCAGCAGACGAAGAGCAGGCCCGCGTCCGGTACCCCGTCCGCGTCGAAGCCGTCGTGGAAGGAGAACGGTCGGCGCAGCATCGCGGCACCGCCGTTCTGGTCGGGCCGGGTGATACGCGCGTGTGCGTTGATGGGGATGACGAGCTTGCCGGACGCGTCCGTCTTCTCCAGAGCCGGCTCGGTGGTCTCGGTGCCGCCGGTCAGCGGTGCCCCGTTCGACTTCCGCCGCCCGATGACGTCCTCCTGGGCCTTGAGCGAGAGCTTCTCCCAGTCGTCGAGGAGAATGCGGATGCGGCGTACGACGGCGTACGAGCCTCCCGCCATCCATGCCGGGTCGCCCGAGCCGGGCACGAAGATCCGCTGGTCGAAGTCGGCCTCGGACGGCTTCGGATTGCGCGTGCCGTCGATTTGGCCCATCAGGTTGCGGGCCGTCATCGGCTGCGTGGTGGCGCCTGGCGAGCGGTTGAATCCGTTCATCTGCCAGCGGACCCGGGCCGCGGAGCCGGCGTCCTTCTGTATCGCGCGGAGGGCGTGGAAGGCGACGAGGGAGTCGTTCGCACCGATCTGCACCCACAGGTCGCCGTTGCTGCGCGCCTTGTCGAGGTGGTCCGAGGAGAAGTCGGGCAGCGGGTCGAGGGCGACCGGGCGCTGCTTCTCCAGGCCCGTACGGGCGAAGAAGCTGTGCCCGAAGCCGAAGGTGATGGTCAGGGACGACGGGCCGGCGTCGCGGGCGACATCCGTGTCCTCGCTGCCCGTCGCCTCGCCCGCCATCAGCCGCTGGGCCGTGGCCGACCAGCGGCGCAGCAGCGCCGCCGCCTCCTTGCGGCCCGACCCCGCCGCCAGGTCGAACGCGACGAGATGGCCACGTGCCTGGAGGGCGGTGGTGATGCCCGGCTGATGTTTCCCGTGAAACATCACCTCGTCCGCGCCGAGCGAGGTGAGGGGCGTGGCCTGGTCCGCGGAGGGCGCGGCGGTATACCCGGCGGCCCCGCCCGCCGCGCCGAGCACGAGACCGGTGGCACCGGCGGTACCGAGCAGCCGCCGCCGCGAAATGGAGCCCTGGGGGGAGGGCTCCTGGGGAGCGGTCTGCGAAGTGGACTGTTCAGCCATGGTGAGGTTCAGCCGATCTGCGCGTTCTTGTCCACGGTCACCTGGTCGATGTCGGAGGTCCGCACCGTGACCGCGATGTTCCAGTTGCCCGCCATGGGAATCTGCACCCCGCTCGCCGTCCAGTGTCCGGTGGCGATCCGGTCGGGGACCACGGGCAGCGGCCCGATGTCCTTCGACTTGAGTGTGAAGGCGACCTTGACCTCGGGAATGTCGAAGGCCCTGCCGTTGGGGCGCTCCACATAGACGTGCATGTCGTTGCCGCCGACGCGTGCCGGGTCGATTTCGAGCCGCGCGACGCCCTTGCCGTCCTGTCCGCCCGTGTCGAAGGGCATATCCAGGGACACCGCTCCGGTCTGCGGCGAGGTGGCTGCTGCGGTGGCGGCCTTGGCCTCCTCCACCGTGCGCCCCGGTTCGGCGGACGTCAGCACAGTGGTCACGGCGAGCAGGACCACGGCGACGCCCGCCTCGGCGAGCACCGAGCGGCGCAGGCCGGAGCGGAGCGGGTCGGCGTCGCGAACGCGCTTCTGGCGCGCGGTGGCCACGGCGGCCCGCTGCCGCGCCAGCTGGGCCGCACGCTTGCTGTCACCGCCGCCGCCGACATGGGCGGCGACCGGCTCCTTCGCCGCCGCACGCTCCTCCGACTCCGACTCCGACTCCGCAGAGTCCGCCGCGTCCGCCGAGTCCGGCGCGTCCTCCGCGTCGTGCATGGCTTCCGCGTCCTCCGCGTTCTCCGCGCCCTCCCGAGCCGGCGCCTGCGCCAGCTGGGCGGTCCAGCGCCGGGAGATCCACGCGATGCCGACGAGGACGGCCACCAGTCCGATCTTGACCAGCAGCAGCTGCCCGTACGACGTGCCGGTGAGCGCCGACCAGGAGCCGACCTGCCGCCACGACTGGTAGAGCCCGGTCGCGGCGAGCACGGCCACACTGCCGAACGCGACGCGCGAGAAGCGGTGTATGGCGAACGACTCGATCGAGGGCGCGCGGTAGAGCGCCAGGAGCAGCATCGACAGCCCGCCCAGCCAGGCGGCGACGGCGAGCATATGCAGGACGTCGACGGGCATCGCGAGCCCCGCCTGGATGCCGGTCGAGGCGTGCTCGGCCATTGCCCAGGTCGCGGCCAGGCCCGCCGCCACGACGACCCCGCCGATCGCGAGCCCGAAGGTCAGGTCCTGTTTCTCCTTCTCGTCCTCCCGCTTCTCGAACGCCCCGAAGAGCACGGCGATGAACAGCGCACCCGCGGCGAGCAGCAGCAGCCGCGCGACCAGCGCCGCGCCCGTCTTGGTCTGCAGCACCTGGCTGAGCAGGGTCAGGTCGAAGATGTCCCCGACCTTCCCTGAGCCGGTGTAGGAGCCACGCAGCAGCAACATGGCGAGGGTGGCACCGGTGAGCGCGAGCCACCCGGAGACGACCAGCCGCTGCACCGGTCGTACCCCGGCGCCGCGCTGCCAGCAGGCGAGGACGAAGGCCGCGCCACCGATGAAGAGGATGAATCCCGTGTACGAGACATAGCGCGCGAAGCCATAGAGTCCGCCCACGACTCCGCCGCCCGCCGTCTGGTCGGACGTCGCGACGGAGGTCTTCGAGGGGGCGCCCACGGAGAAGGTGAACGCGCCCGAAACGGGGTGGCTGTCCGCCGACACCACCTGGTAGGTAACCGTGAACGTGCCGTCGGGCAGGCCCGCGTGCAGCTTCACGGCGTACCTGTTGCTGCCCAGGTCGCTGGTCTTGCCGGTGTCGACCTGCTTGCCCTTCGGGTCGAGTACGCGCACCGCGCCGTCGGACATCGCGACCTGCTCGGAGAAGGTGAGCGACACCTGGCTGGGCGCCTCTTCGACCACGGCTCCCTGCTGTGGGTCGCTCCCGATCAGCGCGGCGTGCGCGGAGACCGGCACGGCCCCGGCGAGGAGCGCACCGGTGACGGCGAGGAGCAGCAACAACAGGGTCCGGGCGCGGGGAGCGACGGCTTGCCTCACAGTGGTCCCTCCCTCAGTGGTGTGACACGGACGACGAAATCGCGGCTGACGCCGAGGACGCCGATGACATCGAAGAACTCGAGGACATCGAGGACGTCGGCTGGTAGGTGGCGGACTTCACGGGCATCTCGACCTTGATCGGGTCGGTCTTCGTGAAGCGCAGCTCCACGGACACCGTCTCGCCTTCCTTGAGCTTGCGCTTCAGCTTCTCGAACATCAGATGGGTGCCGCCGGTTTTGAGTACGAGCTGCCCGTTGGCCGGGACCTCAAGGCGATCGGCCCGCTTCATCGTCTGTCCGGACGTCTCGTGAATGGTGACGTCCTCGGCGATGTCGCTGGTGGCGGAGACGAGGTCGTCGGAGGAGTCGCTCTTGTTCACGACGACCAGATAGCCGGCCGCCATGGCGTCGGTGACCGGCTGGGGGATGTAGGCGGAGCGGACCGACAGGTCGACATCCGAGTTCGCGCCGTCGGCCGAGCCGCCGCAGCCGGCGAGGGCCAGACCGGCCGCCATCACGAGGACTGACGCGATCGGGCGCCTCACGGCTTCTGCCCCTTGATCAGCTTGGGGAGGTCCTTGGTGTAGTCGCCGACGGTCGCGTCTTCCCCGTACAGCACATAGCCCCCGTCGGTCTTCGGCGAGAACGCGATGACCTGGGTGCCGTGCATCGACGTGACCTTGCCCTCCTTGTCCTTCTTCGGCGGGTCGATGGAGATGCCGAGGGTCCGGGCACCGGCCTGAATCGTGGAGAAGGAGCCGGTCAGGCCGGCGGCGTCGGGGTCGATGCCCTTGAGCCACTTGCCGAGCGCGGCGGGCGTGTCCCGCTCCGGGTCGGTGGTGACGAACACGATGCGGAGCTTGTCCTGCTCGGCCTTGGGCAGCTGCTTCTTCGCGACGGCGATGTTGTTCATCGTCAGCGGGCAGATGTCGGGGCAGTGGGTGTAACCGAAGTAGATCAGCGTCGGCTTGCCCTTGGTCTCCTTGCGGAGGTCGTACTTCTTGCCGTGTGTGTCGGTGAGGACGAGGTCCGGCTTTTCGAACGGTTTGTCGAGCACCGTCGCGGCCTTGTCGGAGCCGCTCTCGGCGGACACCTCGGCGACGGGCGCGCCGGCGTCGTCGCTGCTGCCGCAGGCGGAGAGGGTCAGTGCGGCCGCGGCGATCAGTGTGGCCGCGGCGAAGGTGTTCTTGCGCATAGGAAATGTCCCGGTTGTGAGAGAACCGGCCCGCACCGGGGGCGTACGGCGCTGTACGCCCCCGGTGCGCACCAGGGGTGAGCTTGGCTGGCTTCAGGCGTTGGTACGCCGACGGCCGGCCAGAACGCCGAAGGCAACGCCTGCCGCGCCGACGACGATGCCGACGACGCCCAGAACGCGGGCCGTCGTGTCGCCGGCGTCGGAGGAGGCGGCGGCCTCGTCGGTCGACTCCTTGGCGGCGGCCTTGGCGTCGTCGGAGTCGGTGGCCTCATCGGCGTCGGCGCCGGCGGCCCCGTGGTGGTCGTCCTCGGCGGCGGACAGCGCGAGCACCGGCGCCGGCGTCTCAGGCTCCTCTTCGCCCTCCTTCTGGGGTTCGATCCAGCGCACGACCTCCTTGTTGGAGTACGTCTGGATCGCCTTGAACACCAGTTCGTCGGTGTCCTCGGGCAGCGCGCCGATGGAGAGCGGGAACTTCTGGAAGTAGCCGGGCTCGATGCCCTTGCCGTCGGCGGTCCAGGTGACCTTGGTGACGGCCTCGCTGATCTTCTCGCCGTGCAGTTCGAGGGGCTTGTCGAGCTTGGACTTGGTGACCTTGACCTTCCAGCCGTCGACGGCTTCCGGCATGACCGAGGCGAGCGGGTGGTCCGTCGGGAAGTTCACTTCGAGCTTGGTGGTCGAAGCGTTGTCGCGCTCGTTCGGCACCTTGAAGTTGACCGTCGCGTACCCGCCCTTGGCGGCAGCGCCCTCCGGCGACACGCTGACGTGCGCGAAGGCGGGGGCGGCGGACAGGACGAGGACGGCCGAGGCGGCGGCGACACCGGTGGCGGCGATACGGGAAGCCTTCATGGCAGTGGACACTCCACTTTCAGCACTGGTTCGGTGAAAGAACGGGGTTGCGCGCGCGAGAAGACCGGCACGCGCGCGCGTGCCGCACGACGGCACCCCTTGGAGCGGTGCGTCGCGTCAGGCGGCGAGAACGAGGGCGGCGCCGGCAGGCGGACCTCGTCTGGTCACCGAGTGGTGCAGAACCGTCGTACGGGGGACCGATGACGCGAGCCCTATGGCGCGCGGCGCGCGTGGCGCCGCCTCGGGCGTGCCAGGGAGTCCCGCCAGCAGGGCCCGGACGAGAGCGAGAGCCCGGCCCGGGCTGCGTACGGTCCCTTCGACGACCCCGTCGGCCCCGTGCGCCGACAGCCACATGAGGCGCCGCAGCGCGATGTCGCCGTTCCGCAGCAGCCACCCGGCGGCGACGGCCGCGAGAACGTGGCCGAGCAGCATGGGCAGGGACGGCAGCAGCGACGTCGAGGAGCCCGCTGCGGCCGCCATGGCGTCCGCGGAGTGGGCCGAGTGCCCCATGGCCGTGCCCGTCGTGCCGGTGTCGATCCGCGCGTCGGCGAGGATTCGCTGGGCCTGTGCCGGGCTGATCGTCGCGGCGGACGCGCCGCACACCAGCCGCGCGGCCCGCGCCACGAGCGAGGCGTCCACGCTCCCGGCTTCCAGCGCCGTGCCGTGCTGGCCGAGCCCGAAGAGCGTGTGCAGCGCGCTCTGGCCGACGGCGAGCAGCGTGGCGATGCCCGGCAGCGAACGCTCCCGCCCGGCGAGGGGTGCCGCGACGGCGAGGACGGCGAGGAATCCGGCCCCCAGCGACCACAGCGGAATGCCGTCGCACGAGGCGACCGCATGCCCGGCCGCGGCCAGCACGACGCAGACCGCGGCGAACATCGCGGCCCTCGTGACCCGGAGTTCACCTCCGGTGCGGGCACTGTGGGGGGCACTCATTGCGGGCTCATCATCGCACTGGGCCCATCCGCTCCATACGGCAGGTCCGCAAGGTTCCGTACCGCCCGGAAGATCATGTTCTGGGGTGGCTCGCCCGCACATACACCGATCGCGGCCGTCGGCACATCCGCCGTATGGGCGGCATCACGTCAACGCCGTGCTTACATCCGGCCCCTTGGGGCAATACGTAACGGTATGTCGAGCCGCGGCCAGGAGGCTGGAGCATGAGCATCTGGTGGTCCCTCCATCTCCGGCGCGAAGCCGCGAGCGTCCCGCTCGCCCGGCGCCTGCTGCTCGGCACGATGGAGACCGCGGGGGTGGATCCAGATATTTCCTACGATCTCTCCGTCGCGCTCAGTGAGGCCTGCGCCAATGCCGTCGAGCACGGAGGCGGCTCCGATCACGGGGAGTCCGCCGGGGCCTACCAGGTCACGGCCTACCTCGACGGTGAGAGGTGCCGGATCGAAGTGGCCGATTCCGGTCCGGGTTTCCCGTCCGGCCCCTCGGTGAGGCAGACCCCTCGTGTCCGATTCCGGCCCGCCCACACCGAAGCCGAGCACGGCCGGGGTCTGGGTCTGATCCAGGAGCTCGCCGATCACGTTCACATCGGCAACAAACCGGGCAGCGGCGGGGCGGTGGTCAGCTTCGACAAAATACTCAAGTGGAAGAAGGACTCGCCTCTGGTGGCGGTCTAGGACCTGGGGCGACGGTCCACTGGCGATCCGAACGACCCCGCCCTGAGTGAGCTGTCCAGACTCCTCACCTCTCAGGCTTCTCACAGGTGCCCTACATGCTCTTGACGGCTGCGGTTCCTAGGTTTCCCCGCATGACGGGAACACACAGAGTCAAGACGTTCACCCGGCGCCGCGCGATCGCGGTCACCTCAGGCGCGGCCGCCGCCGGCGGAATCGCGATAGCCGGATATCAGGCCGCGTTCGCCGACGAGGCCACCACCGCGGAGACGTCCGGCACGAGCGCGACAGGGACCACCTCCGGCGCCGACAGCGGAACGTGTGTCCTCATGTCCAGCGTCACGGAGGGGCCGTACTACCTGGACGGCGCCCTCATGCGGAAGGACATCACCGAGGGCAAGAGCGGCGTCCCGCTGACGCTGCGCATCACGGTGCAGGACACCACGGAGTCCTGCGCCCCCGTCGCGGGCGCGGCCGTGGAGATCTGGCACTGCGACGCCTGGGGCTACTACTCCGGCTACACGACCGCCAACCCCGGTGGCTCCGCGCCCGCCGAGAGCGAGGACGGCTCCACCGCCAACGACATGACGTACCTGCGCGGCTACCAGATCGCGAACGCCAACGGGGTCGTCAAGTTCGAGACGATCTTCCCCGGCTGGTACACCCCGCGCACCACGCACATCCACGTCAAGGTGCACACGGGCGGTGAGAAGGAGGACGGCACCTACGAGGGCGGCAAGGTCAACTTCACCGGCCAGCTGTTCTTCGACGACGACATCGCGGCCGAGGTCCAGTCCCTGGAGCCGTACTCCAAGCACACCGGCAGCTACACCAAGCTCGACAACGACATGGTGTACGACGGCGGTGGCTCCTCCAGCGGTCTGCTCACCCTGACGCCCGTGCACAAGAAGGATCCCTCCAAGGGCTACAAGGGGTACATCACGCTCGGCATCGACCCGGACGCCGAGAACACCGGGGCGGGCGGCGGCGGTGGCGGCGGCACGCCCCCGGGTGACGCGCCCAGCGGCGCGCCCAGCGACGCCCCGAGCGCGCCGGCGTCCTCGACCGCTTCCTCGACCGACTCCTCCTCGTAAAGGTTTACGTCGATGAGCAACCGCGAGGACGAGACGCTGGCGCAGGCCGCCGTGACCGCGCTGACCGGTCAACTGGCGCTGGCCCCGAAGCCCGGACTGCCCGACCCGCGCGATCTGGGCGCCCGCACCACCGGGCAGGACCACTGCTCGCTGCGCTGGTCGGCCAAGGCGCTCGCGCCAGGCCTCGCGGCGATGGCGGCCGCCGCCCGCCGCACCGGTGAACCCACGAGCGAACTCCGCGCCGAACTGGGCGCGATCGGACGGTCCACCGAGCACTCGGTGGGCCTCGCGGGCGGCGGCCACCGCGGGGCGCTGTGGGTGCTCGGCCTGCTGGTCGCCGCGGCGGCCCTGGAGCCGCGTGCCGCGGGGCGCGACCTCGCCGCGACCGCCAAGCGGCTCGCGGCACATCCCGACCGGCGGGCGCCTCGCCGGCCCTCCCGCGGCTCGTCGGTGTCGGCGAAATACGGGGCCGCCGGGGCGAGGGGCGAGGCCAGGGCCGGATTCCCGCACGTACGGCGGGCGTTGGACGCGCTGTCCGCCGCTCGCTCGGCGGGCGCTCGCGAGCCGTACGCCCGGCTCGACGCCCTGCTCACCGTCATGTCCACGCTTCAGGACACGGAGTTGCTGTACACGGTGGGCCCGCACGGCCTGCGGCACGTCCAGGCGGGCGCCCGGGGGGTTCTGGAAGCGGGCAGTACGTCCACGGAGGCGGGCGGGGCGGCCCTCGCCGCGTTCGACGACGACCTCCACGCGCGCGCGTGGAGCCCGCGCGGCAGCAGTGGGCTGGTGGCGGGGGCCCTTTTCCTGGACTCCCTTCCGGTGGTGGTCAGTTCACCGGCACGGGCGGCCTGACCTGATCGGCCCCCGGCGTGGCGGGCCGACTGCCCGCCGCCCAGCGCACCGCCGGGCCCATCCCGTACGAAGCCGTCAGCATCAGTCCTCCCAGGACCAGCCAGCCCGGCGTCCCCCAGCCCACGAGCAGCGCCGTCAGGACCAGGGGCCCCGCTGTCCGCGCCACCGTCACGCCGGTGCCGAAGAAGCCCTGGTACTCGCCGACACGGTCCGCCGGGGCGAGGTCGAAGGAGAGCTGCCAGGAACCCGCCGACTGCTGCATCTCCGCGATGACCTGGAGCACCGCGCCCGCGGTCAGCACCCCGACCGCCACCAGGGGCGAGGCCCCGGCCGACAGGGCGAACACCGCGCACGACGCCAGCATCACCAGCCCGGAACGCCGCACCGCGCGCGTGGCCGACGCCGTCCCCGTCACCCCGCGTGCCATCCGCACCTGGAAGACCATCACCGCACCGGTGTTGAGCACGAACAGCGCGGAGACCATCCAGGCCGGGGCTTCGGTCCGCTCGGCGATCCACAGCGGGACGCCCAGGCTGAGCAGCGGCATCCGCAGCAGCAGCACGGTGTTGAGGAGCGTGACGAGCGCATATGGGCGATCGCGCAGCACCCCGAGCCCGTGACCCCGGTCCACACCCGCCAGGGAACCCGCCGGGGTGACGGAGGGCAGCCGCAGCAGCAGCACCGCGCACAACAGGAAGCCCACCGCGTCCAGTGCGAACACCCAGAGGTACGCCGCCCGCGTCCCCGAGTGCAGCGCGAGCCCGCCGAGGCCCGCGCCCACCGCGAGACCGGCGTTGAGCGTCGACTGGAGGTGCGCGAGCAACCCCGTCCGCTCCTTGGGGGAGACCAGCCCGGCCAGCAGCGCCTGCCGAGCGGCCGCGAGCCCCGACTGCGCGGCGGCGTACACGCACGCCGCGAGCACGAAGGGCACGAAGCCGCGCACGAAGAGGAAGGACGCCACCGCGAGGCTGGTCGCGAGCGCCAGCAGCACCGCCGTGCCGCGTGGCCCACGCCGGTCCGCGAGCCGCCCCAGGGGCACACCCACCAGCGAGCCGACCGCCCAGGCGACCGTGAGCCCGAGCCCCACGCGCGCGGGGGCGAGCCCGACGACATGGGTGAAGTAGAGGGCGGAAGTGACGTAGTAGGCGCCGTCTCCCACGGAGTTGCTCAACTGGGCCAGGGCCAGCACGCGTTGCGGACCCGCGGGCGGGACAAGGCGGCCGGCTTTCGTGGGGGCTGCGGTCGGGGCTGCGGCTGGGGCGACGCGGTTCGTCATGGGCACGACGCTACGGGCGGGTTGGACCCCTCGACAGGCCCAATCAACAGGCCTTTCTGTGGCCCAATCTCAGCCGCGCCGCCGGCCGCAGCGCTGGCCGGCTCAAGCCCCCAGCACCCGCGCGAGCACCTCCAGCGCCTCGGGATAGGCCCGCTCCCGGGGTGTCCCGTACCCCACGACCAACCCCTGCGGCCGCCCCTCACCCACCGCGTGCCAGTGCTCCCCGAGATGTCCCACCGCGAGCCCTTCCTCGGCGGCCCGCGCCAGCACCGCGCCCTCGTCGGCCACGTCCACCAGCGCGTGCAGCCCGGCCGCGATCCCTCGTACATTCCCCCGCGCCCCCAGCCGATCCAGCAGCTGATCCCTCCGCCGCCGGTAGCGCAGTCGGCACGCGCGTACGTGCCGGTCGTACGCGTGGCTGGTGATCAGCTCGGCGAGGGCCAACTGGCCGATGGACTCGGTCTGGTGGTCGCTGTGCAGCTTGGCGTCGGCGACCGCGTCGGCCAGTTGCGGCGGCAGCACCATCCAGCCGAGCCGCAACGCGGGCCCGAGGGTCTTGGACGCCGTCCCCAGGTACACCACCTGTGCGGGCGCCATCCCCTGGAGGGCGCCCACGGGCTGCCGGTCGTAACGGAACTCCCCGTCGTAGTCGTCCTCGACGATCAGCCCACCACGCGCGCGTGCCCAGTCGGTGAGCGCCCGCCGTCGCTCCGGGTGGAGCGTCACTCCGGTCGGGTACTGGTGGGCGGGCGTGACGACGACGGCCGCCGCGTCGCCCAACCCCTCGGCGCGGGCGCCCCGTTCGTCGACACCCACCGGGACCACGGTCCCGCCGTTGTGCCGCACCACCTCCCGGTGGAAGGGCAACCCGGGATCCTCCATCGCGATCACTCCGGACCCCAGTACGCGCGTGAGGAGCGCGAGCCCCTGCACATAACCGGTCGTGACCACGATCCGCTCGGGCGGAGCGATCACCCCGCGCGCCCGCCCCAGGTAGCCCGACAGCGCGGTCCGCAGCTCGATCCGGCCCCGCGGATCCCCGTAGTCGTACGCCAGGGACGGCGCGGTCGCGATGGCACGCCGCAGCGCCCGCAGCCAGGCGGCCGCCGGGAAGGCACCTACATCGGGGCTGCCCGGTCGCAGATCGAAACGGGGTGCACGCGCGTGCGTACCGTCCCCGGGCGTGGCGAGGGCGGTGGTGCGCAGCGCCGCCACCTCGGTTCCCGCCCCCTGTCGCGCGGTCAGGTAGCCCTCGGCGACCAGTTGGTCGTACGCCGCCTTCGCGGTCCCCCGCGAGATCCCCAGCTCGGCCGCGAGGCGCCGGGTCGCGGGCAGCCGGGTGCCCGGAGCGAGCCGTCCGTCACGTACGGCGTCCCGAAGCGCCCGCTCGAGCCCTTCCCGGCGCCCTGCCCTCGCGTCCGGCTCCACGTGCAGATCGACCCCGACTCCGGACCAGAAGCCGTCCACAAAAGCCGCCCCCCCTTGGCATGTCGGCGCCCTCCTGGGCACACGGAAGACCGGGTACCCCGTGGGGCACCCGGCCATCTCTGTCGTATCAGCCCATCCGGAAAGGGTGGGGGCCGGGAGGCCGGGAAAGCCGGGGAAAGTCAGCCCTTCAGGGCCGCCATCCACGCCTCGACCTCGTCGGAGCGGCGCGGCAGCCCCGCCGAGAGGTTCCTGTTGCCGTCCTCGGTGACCAGGATGTCGTCCTCGATACGGACGCCGATGCCGCGGTACTCCTCGGGCACCGTCAGGTCGTCCGCCTGGAAGTACAGGCCCGGCTCGACGGTCAGGCACATGCCCGGCTCCAGCGTGCTGTCCACATACGTCTCCGTCCGCGCCGCCGCGCAGTCGTGGACGTCCATGCCGAGCATGTGGCCGGTGCCGTGCAGCGTCCAGCGGCGCTGCAGTCCCAGTTCCAGAACTCGCTCCACGGGCCCCTCGACCAGCCCCCACTCGACCAGCTTCGCGGCCAGCACGCGCTGCGCCGCGTCGTGGAAGTCGCGGTACTTGGCGCCCGGCCGCACGGCCGCGATACCGGCCTCCTGGGCCTCGTACACGGCGTCGTAGATCTTCTTCTGGATCTCGCTGTACGTGCCGTTGACCGGCAGCGTGCGGGTCACGTCCGCCGTGTAGAGCGTGTGGGTCTCCACGCCCGCGTCCAGCAGCAGCAGGTCCCCGGAGCGGACGGGACCGTCGTTGCGCACCCAGTGCAGCGTGCAGGCGTGCGCGCCGGCCGCGCAGATGGACCCGTAACCGATGTCGTTGCCCTCGACCCGCGCGCGCAGGAAGAAGGTGCCCTCGATGTAGCGCTCGCTGGTCGCCTCGGCCTTGTCGAGGACCCGTACGACGTCCTCGAAGCCGCGCACGGTCGAGTCGACGGCCTTCTGCAGCTCGCCGGCCTCGAACTCGTCCTTGACCAGCCGGGCCTCGGAGAGGAAGACCCGCAGCTCCTCGTCGCGCTCGGCGGTCACCTTGTCGGTGAGCGCCGCCTCGATCCCGGCGTCGTAGCCGCGTACGACACGGACCGGGCCGGTGGCCTCGCGCAGCTTGTCGCCGAGCTCTCGGACGTCGGCGGCGGGGATGCCGTACAGCTGCTCGGCCTCGGCCAGGGAGTGGCGGCGGCCGACCCACAGCTCGCCGTGGCCGGAGAGCCAGAACTCGCCGTTCTCCCGGTCCGAGCGCGGCAGCAGGTAGATCGTCGCCGTGTGGCCGCTCTTCCCGTCCGGGAGCCTCTTCGGCTCCAGGACGAGGACGCCGTCCTCGGTGAGATTGCCGGTGAGGTACGCGTACTCGACGGAGGCGCGGAAGGGGTACTCGGTGTCGTTCGAGCGGGTCTTCAGGTTGCCCGCGGGAATGACCAGGCGCTCGCCCGGGAAGTGCGCCGAGAGCGCGGTACGGCGGGCCGCGGTGTGCTCGGCTTGGGCGATCGGCTCCAGACCGTGCAGCTCCGTGTCGGCCCAGCCGGACTTCATGTTCTCGGCCAGCTCGTCTGACACACCCGGGTACAGGCTGTTCTTGCGCTGCTTGATCGGCTCTTCAGACTCTTCCGGGGTCGCCGGAGTGAGCTCTTCGGCCACGGTCATCCTCCTCGATACGGCACTGGACCCCGTCCATCGTACGGTCGTGCGGAAGGGGGCCCAGGGGCCAGAAACCTCTTGTGGGGCGTGCGCGGCCGGCCCGCGTGGCGGCCCCCTCGCCGCGGTCGCTCACTCGAAACGCGCCGCGAGAAGAACCACGTCCTCCTCGCTGTCCGCCGCGTCCAGCCCGTCCGGCAGCACGCTCCGCAGCACATGATCGGCGACCACGCCCGGGTCGCCGCGCAGCGACCGGGGCACGCCGGCGGCCGCCGCGTGCAGCCGCGCGAAGGCCCGGTCAGCGGGGTCGCCGGTGCGCTGCAGCAGCCCGTCCGTGTACAGCAGAACCGTCTCTCCAACGTTCGCCTGGAACTCCACGCTCGGCGCCTCCCAGCAGGCGAGCATCCCCAGGGGCGCGGACAGCGAGGTCTCCACGAACTCCGTGCGCCGGTCACCGATCACCAGCGGCGGGCTGTGCCCGGCCCCGGCCATCGTGATCTTGCGCGACGCCGGCTCGCAGTACGCGAACAGCGCGGTGGCACAGCGGGCGGGCTCGGTCAGCCGGAGCAGCAGTTCCAGATCGGACAGGACGGCGACCGGGTCCTCGCCCTCCATGACGGCGTACGCCCTCAGGGACGCCCTGAGCCGTCCCATCGCGGCGATCGCGCTGGGCCCCGAACCGGTGACGGAGCCGACCGCGAGGCCGAGCGCGGCGTCCGGCAGGGGCAGGGCGTCGTACCAGTCGCCGCCGCCGCGTGGGCCGGTGCGATGCCTGGCGGCGAGCTGGACGCCGGAGACCCGGGGCAGCCGCGAGGGGAGCAGCTCCTCGGCGACGGTCGTCATGCACGCGCGCGTACGGTCCAGTTCGACCAGCCGGGCCAGGTGCTCGGCCGCGTACCGGGCGTACAGACCGATGAGGTGCCGCTGACGCTCGACCGGCTCGGCGGGTTCGTCGTAGAGCCAGACGGCGGCACCGAGGCGGCCCGCCGTCTCCGTGGACAGGGGGAGCGCGTAGCTGGCGGCGTAGCCGAGCCGGGCGGCGACCTCGCGGTGACGCGGGTCGAGCCCGTCCTCGGAGAACAGATCGGGCTGGGCGATCTCTCCCTCGCCGCCGGGCAGTCCGTCCAGAATCTTCCCGTACGACATGGAGCTGCGGGGGACCGTCTCGATGTGTCCGAGATCCGCCCGGGCGAGGCCCAGGCCGATGGTCGTGTCCGGGCCGAGGCCGTCACCCGGTTCCAGTACGACGAGACCGCGCCGGGCGCCCACGAGGGCGGCTCCGGCGCGCAGCAGTTCGTGCAGTCCGTCGTCCAGTGAGGCGGTGCGGGTGAGTCGCTCGGTCAGTTCGTGGAGGGTCGTGAGATCGGAGATCCAGCCCGCGAGTCTGTCCTGAAGAACAGCTCCCGGCGTGTTTGGAGACGTGGCCGAAGTGGCACCCGAGGCGGCAGTCGGCGGCGCGACAGTGTGTGTGGGTGCCGGGACCGTTGAATCGATTCCAGCCACTTTCGGAAGGTGAGGGGCGTTCATGGTGTCCGGCTTTCCGACCGGTGCGTATTGCTCAAAAGCATCGCAAACCCCCATGTCATTCTGCGCCGCTAGCAGTGTCTCCACATCTACACGCACTCGTGAGGAGATGTCCAGCATTGTCCTGCTGGGATTCCTGGTGTCCGTGGGGATGTCGCGGAAAAGCAAAGTTGGCTTAAAACTGCCTCGGGCAACGGCCTATTGCGGTCGACTGGCCTTGTTCGACGGAGCGTCACAGCGGTCGTGATGGGTACGTACTCGGTGAAGGCCAGGGGTTGTTGGGATCGTCCCGGAACCTGGCGACAGACCCGGGCGTCTTAACCACCAACGACCGTGCCCCATCCTCCCGTGGCGGAGGCGGCGAGAAATACGCGGGACGGCAAACGCCAGGCGTCGCCACCCCCCGCCATGCCCGTGCTTTTGATAGACGCAGTATGGACGCGGACGCAGCCAAGGTTCGGCCCATAGGGGTTCCCCTTGCCCTGGGCAAGGGTGTGATGCGCCAGCAGGTACGCACAGTGAAGTGATCGACACATGGTGTGATGTGGTCCTCGGTGTTGCCAGGCGTGCAACGGAAAGGAACGAGCGCTCATGCGCGAGATCCTCGGAAGGCGACGCAGGCTCCTGTCCCGGCGAGACAACGACAGGCCTGAGATGCTCGGTGCGGCCCTGACGTTCGCGACCGCATGGCAGTGGCCTGTACTCCCCGGTGTGGCACCGGACTCGCAGGGGCGTGCCCGCTGCGCGTGTCCCGACCCGGAATGCACGGTCCCCGGCGCCCACCCCTTCGACCCCGGCCTCCTCGCGGCCACGACCGACGAGCGCATGGTGCGCTGGTGGTGGACGAACAGGCCGACGGCGCCGATCATCCTCGCCACCGGTGGCATGGCCCCCTGTGCCGTGAGCCTGCCGGCCCTTGCCGCCTCCCGCGCCCTCGCGGCGCTCGACCACATGGGCATGCGCCTCGGCCCCGTGATCGCGTCCTCCACGCGCTGGGCGCTGCTCGTGAAGCCGTACTCCATGGAGCAGTTGGGTGAGCTGCTCTACGCCAAGGACTTCGTGCCCGGCTCGCTGCGCTTCCACGGAGAGGGGGGCTACCTCGCGCTGCCCCCGTCCGAGACCGGTCAGGGCCCGATCTGCTGGGAGCGGGCGCCGCTGCCCGGTTCGGCCGAGCCCTGGGTGCCCGATGTGGAGGCAGTCGTGGACGCCGTGGTGGAGGCCCTCACTCGTACGGGTGTGAGTGCCCCCGAGTTGTAGGGGAAGCGGGCACACGGCGGACTGAGCGCTCCTGCTCGGTCGTTATCGTCCCCCTCATGAATCTTCGCCTGCTGGCGATGACGGGCGCCGTCGTGCTCTCGGTGGCTCTGCGGCTGACTGTGGCGTCCGCAGGGCCTGTGGGCCATGAGGTGGGAAACAGCGCCCCCGCGGCCGGGCCCGCCGCCGCCAGGCCGTCCGAACCCACTGCCGCCGGGCCGTCCGAAGCCGCTGCCGACAAACTCTCCGAGTCCGATGGCGAGCGCTCCGAGGCCGACGACGGACTCTCCAGGGCCGACGACAAGTCCTCCGAGAAGCAGGTCGCACCGGGGCGGTCCTCGTCGGCGCTCGACCTGGGGCTCACCACCGCCGCCCGGTGCGGCCCCGAAATCGCCTCTCCCGACGGCATCGAGGCGCAGACCTGCGTCCTGACACAGGAGCGGGACACCTGGGCGCGTACGTACTACCGCAACGCGACCGGCCACGGCCTCAGCCCCGTACTGACCCTCATGGGGCCCGGTGGCCGCACCGTCCAGATGCACTGCGCGGCGGCCGCGGACGACGAGCCGGCGACATGCGAGACGCCCCGAGAACGGACGACGGGGGATGCGCGGGCATACACGGCGGTCGCGGAGTTCGCGGAATCCGCCGACGGGCCGTTGCTCCTGCGCTCGGGAAGCAATTCACCGGGTGGATACGGGTAGGCGCTCGCAGATCCGTGCAGCCGTGCCGATCCGTGTGGAGGGTCAACTCACCTGCCTGGAAGGCGGGTTGAGACCCGCGCCCTGGACGGGCCGCGATCCGGAAAAGGAAAAGACCCGGTTGCTGGCGACGGGGGATGCACCAGCAACCGGGCTATTGGAACGGTAACAAGAGATCGGCGGTTAGCAAATTCGATCTCGGCTATTCGGACACCGATTCTCTTGCTTCAAGGGGGAGTTGTGACAGGAGTCACCCATTCCGTGAACGCCCGGGCGGCTGACTGGTCGGTCAGCCGGAGACCGGGGGTCGACCGGGTGTCAACTGAGGGTGACCTGGCGGTTGGTGAGGCCGCCGCGAGCCCGTCGTTCGTCCGGGGTGAGCGGTGCGTCCGTGGCCAGCGCGGTGGCGAGGCGCTCGGCGAACTCGGACGCCGGCTTCTCGATGTCCTCCGCGGTGACGCCGGTCGGCAGGTCCCAGACCGGCACCGTGAGGCCGTGCGCACGGAAGGACCCCACGAGGCGGGTGCCTTCTCCGAGGCTCGACTGCCCGGCCGCGTGCAGTCGCGCGAGCGCGTCCAGAAGCTGCTCCTCGGGATGCGGCATGACCCAGCGCAGGTGGTTCTTGTCCGGGGTCTCGCACCAGTACGCGGCGTCGACGCCCGCGAGCTTCACGGTCGGGATGGCGGCGGCGTTCGCCCGCTCCAGGGATGCGGCCACCTCCGGCGTCGCGTTCTCCGAGTCCGGAACCCAGAACTCGAAGCCCGAGTGCACAACTGGCTCGAACGCGCCTTCGGGATCGAGGAGATCCTGCAGTCGTGGCCCGTCTGCCGGAGCGCGCCGGCCCTGGACCGGAGTGCCGGGCTGCGCCGTCAGCGCGCGCTGCAGGGTGTCGGCCAGGTCGCGGCTGATGTCGCCGGACGCCGTGTCGTTCTGCAGGCCGATCAGCACCGAGCCGTCGTCCCGGCGCAGCGCCGGCCATGCCATCGGCAGGACGGTCGCGAGCGTGACCGACGGAACACCCTCGGGGAGGGACTCCCTGAGCTTCAGCTCGACGGTGGCCGCGGGCACCAGCTCGCGCAGTGCGATCCAGTCGCCCTCGCCCGGCAGGCCCTCGAAGGGACGCTGGACCAGCTCGGTCACGGCGTGCGCGGCGGCCCGTCCATGACAGGCCTTGTAGCGGCGGCCGCTGCCGCAGGGGCAGGGCTCGCGGGCGCCCACCACCGGGATCTGCCCGTCCTGCAGCTGAGGCTTGGCCTTCGTCTGGGGTCGCTTCTTGGCCATCGTGGGTGTCTCCCGGTTACGGCTCGACTCGTACGGGCGCGAGCCTAGCTGCTCGTACGAGGACCGACGGGACGCTGTGGACAACCTGCCGGGGCGTCCCGCCGCCAGTGACTCTGCCCGGATCGATGACTCAGCCCAAGTCGGCGGCTCGGGCAGGACCGGTAACTCAGGCCAAGACCGGTGACTCAGTCCAGGTCGTCGAATGCCTCGGCGAAACCCAGTTCGGGTATCGCGGACACCGGCGGGGCCGTGATGCGCGTCGCGAAGTCATGGCGACGGTGCCCGGCGTGTACGTCCTTGTGGACGACCACCCACACCGTGACCTCGCCCGGTGTGTCGTCCCGCACGCCCCAGTCGTCGGCCAGCGCGGTGATGATGTTCAGCCCACGGCCGCCGTGTGCGGTGACCGAGGGCGTGGCCGGAACCGGACGGGTCGGACCACCACCGTCCGTCACCTCGACGGTGAGTCTTCCGCTCGGTTCCACCCGCCACGCGGCCCGGACGTCACCGTCGCCGGCCAGGGCGTCGCCCAGCGGCCTGCCGTGCCGGCAGGCGTTGCTGAGCAGTTCGGAAAGGATCAGTACTGCATCGTCGATGACCGTTTCCGCCACACCGCCTGTGCGCAGCTGAACCCGCATGCGGTGTCTTGCTTCCCCCACGCCCGCAGGGCCATGGGGTACGGCCATGCTCGACGACGTGGGCACCTCCTGTGCCACCACCAACGCCACCCCCGAGACCTCCTTTGCCCCACGCCACGGTGTGGATGCCCCTCAGGACTGAACCGGAAACCGGCCAATGCACGTGCAGTGACGCACTCGTAACCGTCGAACACGGACCGAACGCGCCGGAGCACTCCCTGTAATCGAATGGCCGAAACTCGACGGTGTGTGACCGAACGTCGAGGGCGTGGAGGTCAGCGGCCCAGTTGGCGCAGTACCGCGCGCGGGCGATTGGTGATGATGGCGTCGACGCCCAGCCGGACGCAGAGATCCACGTCCTCGGGCTCGTTCACGGTCCACACGTGAACTTGATTTCCGGCCCGCTTCAGACGCTCGATGAGTGCCGGATGGCTGCGCACGATCCGTACGGAAGGTCCCGCGATCCGGATGCCCTCGGGAAGCCGCCCGTCACGCAGTCGGGGCGTGACGAACTGCGTCAGATGGACCGTCGGCAGTGTCGCGGACGCCGCTCGGATGCGGTGCAGCGAGCGCGCCGAGAAGCTCATGACGCGTACGGGTGATATGTCGGCGGAGGCCGGGGCGTCCAGGTCGAAGCGCTTCAAGAGGTGCAGCAGGCGCTCCTCGACCTGGCCCGCCCAGCGCGTGGGGTGCTTCGTCTCGATGGCCAGCTCGACCGGGCGGCCGGCGTCGGCGACGAGTTCGAGGAGGCGTTCGAGTGTGAGGACGGACTGCTCGTCCCAGCTCGGGGGCCGCTCCTGCTCCCAGTCGGGTGCTTCGTCGCGGTTCTTCCAGGAGCCGAAGTCCAGGGCGGCGAGATCTGCGAGCTCCAGGGCGGAGACGGCGCCACGGCCGTTGGATGTGCGGTTGATGCGGCGGTCGTGGACGCAGACGAGGTGACCGTCCGCGGTCAGCCGTACATCGCACTCGAGAGCGTCGGCCCCGTCCTCGATCGCCTTCTGGTAAGCGGCAAGGGTGTGCTCAGGAGCCTCTTCGGAGGCTCCGCGATGGGCGACGACCTGGATCAGGTGCTGTCGTGCGTGGGTCACCGCGTCATGGTGCCACCGAGCGGGGTTCTGTGCGTCATGGGGTCGTCCCGTTTGGGTACGCGTGAGTCGGCCGCGCAAGAGATGCGATGGTTTTGTCGGACAGGTCCTATATAAAGGAAGGTCCCGGACCCACAGGCACCGCTTATGGTGCCCTGACGTCCCGTGGGAAAAGCTGACGGCAGACGAAAACACATGCACAGCTGAATCGCGCCGGGATCACCACCATGTGTGCAGAACGCGATCGAGCGCGATCTGAAAGTACAGCCGTGGATCGAGAGGAAGAGCTGTGAGCACCGAGAACGAGGGCACTGCGGTACCCCCCGCCCCGTCTGCACCTCCCGTGCCGGTGGAAACTCCCGCTGCTTCCGCGCCTTCGGAGCAGGGAATTCCACAGGGTTCACAGGAGACGGGCCCTCATGCGCAGATGGCCGCGCACCGGGAGACGGGACAGGGCGCGGGCTCGTCCCACGAAGCGTCTTCGTCTCCGGGGCAGGCTTCGTCTCCGGGGTCGGCACAGCCCCCGTCGCACGGGAACGCTCCGACGCCCATGCCGCCGGCGATGCCTCCCGGGGCACCCGAGGGCGCGGGCGCCGCCTCCGGTCCCGGGGCGGGCTCCTGGCCGCCCCCTCCGCCGCCGGCCACTCCCTCGTACGCGAACGGCGGCGGCTCGGGAGCCGGCTGGGGCTCCTCGTGGCAGCAGCCCGCGCCCAAGTCGGGCGGCGGGCGCGGCGGTCTGGTCGCCGCGGTCCTGGTGGCCGCGCTCGTCGCGGGCGGCGTGGGCGGCGGCATCGGCTACTGGGCGGCCGACCGCAACGACTCCTCCACGGGCTCGACGACGGTTTCCGCCTCGCAGAGCGGCGGCGACTTCAAGCGCGATCCGGGCACGGTCGCGGGCGTGGCCGCCAAGGCGCTGCCCAGCACCGTCACCATCCAGGCGGAGAGCGGCAGCGGAGAGGGCGGCACGGGCACCGGCTTCGTCTTCGACAAGCAGGGCCACATCCTCACCAACAACCACGTGGTGGCCGAGGCCGTCGACGGCGGCAAGCTCTCCGCGACCTTCCCCAACGGCAAGAAGTACGACGCCGAGGTGGTCGGGCACGCACAGGGCTACGACGTCGCGGTCATCAAGCTCAAGAACGCACCGTCGGACCTGAACCCGCTGACGCTCGGCGACTCCGAGAAGGTGGCCGTCGGGGACTCGACGATCGCGATCGGCGCGCCCTTCGGCCTCTCCAACACGGTGACCACGGGCATCATCAGCGCCAAGAACCGTCCGGTGGCCTCCAGCGACGGCAGCTCCACCAGCAAGGCCTCCTACATGAGCGCCCTGCAGACCGACGCCTCGATCAACCCGGGCAACTCCGGCGGTCCGCTTCTGGACGCGAACGGCTCGGTGATCGGGATCAACTCGGCCATCCAGTCCTCCGGCAACGGCCTGGGCGGTACCAGCCAGTCCGGCTCCATCGGTCTGGGCTTCGCTATCCCGATCAATCAGGCGAAGAACGTCGCCCAGCAGCTGATCAAGACCGGCAAGCCGGTCTACCCGGTGATCGGAGCCTCGGTCTCCCTGACGGAGAGCACGGACGGCGCGAGGATCACCGACGAGGGCGCGGGCGGCGCGGAAGCGGTCGAGCCGGGCGGCCCGGCCGACAAGGCCGGTCTCAAGCCCGGCGACGTCATCACCAAGCTCGACGACAGGGTGATCGACAGCGGCCCCACCCTCATCGGCGAGATCTGGACCCACCAGCCCGGCGACACCGTCGAACTCACCTACACCCGCGACGGAAAGACCCAGACAGCCGAAGTAACCCTCGGCGAGCGCGAAGGCGACAGCTGACCCGTTAGTCTTGATCCCGCGCCGCTCTGCCGGCGGCGCGGGGTGGGTTGCCCGAGCGGCCTAAGGGAACGGTCTTGAAAACCGTCGTGGCAGCGATGTCACCGTGGGTTCAAATCCCACACCCACCGCTTGCAGGTGAGAGAAGTAGCAGGTCAGATGGCGCGACCCCGGTTGGGGGTCGCGCCCTTTCTGTTCACCCTGTCTCTCCCCGGCTCAGGTGTGTACCGCTGCTGACCAGCGTGTGTGGGTCAACCGTGGGCCGGACTCAGCCCTCGTCCTCCGCCTGAAGGCCTTGCTCGATGAGGCGGTTGGCGTGCGCCGTGCCGCCTTTGAGGAAGCGTGAGGCTGGCCGGCAACCGGAAAACAACTGAGGTGGCACCATTTTCATCGCTCCACCGCCTGGCGGCCATGAGCTCCCCCCTCCGGCTGGCAATCTCCGTGATGGCGATGCCAGGGGACCGCCAAGCTGCTGGGGGCTGCTAAGCGTTTCTCTTGTGATCACGCTTCGTCGACTCCTGCAGACTGCCACCGCTATCGCCGCAGCTGCCGTCTTGTCCGCCTGCGCGCTGGCGCAGCCCGCCACCACCACCGAAGCAAAGACTGCCGCTGCTCCGGCAGCCGCCCCGCCGAAACCGAAACCGAAGCCGTCACCGAGCCTGTCGTGGTCAAAGCCCCATCCAGTGGACTGCCGCAAGGCCAAGTGCGTGGCGTTGACTTTTGATGCCGGTCCCGGCCTCTACACGGCTCACCTGCTGGACATCCTCAAGGCAAAGCGCGTGAACGCCACGTTCTTCCTGCTGGGCGAACAGGGCGTGGCCCGCTATCCCCAGCTGGTACGCCGGCAAGCGGCTGAAGGGCATGAGCTGGCCAATCACAGCTGGAGTCATCCACGCTTGACCGAGGTCTCGACCGCGGAGGTCCACCGCCAGCTCAGCCTGGTGCAGCAGCGGATCAAGCAGCTCACCGGCCGCACTCCGTCCTTGATGCGCCCGCCCCAGGGGAGTACCGACCAGCGGGTGTCCGAGATCAGCCGCTCGCTCGGGCTCGCGCAGATTCTGTGGACCGTCACCGCGAAGGACTATCGCGACCACGACCCCGACCTCATCAAGCAGCGCGTCCTGGCCGGCGCCGAACGCAACGGGATCATCCTGCTGCACGACGTCTACACGGGCACCGTTCCCGCCGTTCCCGGAATCATCGACGGATTGCGTGAACGCGGGCTGACGCCAGTGACCGTCTCCCAACTCTTCGCCCCCACCAAGCCCCAGCCGGGCCGGGCCTACTGGAACGCGTGGTAGGTGGATCATCTTCCGCGTCATGGTCGGAAAACGCGCACAGCGGAGGCGGATCCGGAGCGCTGTGGGCCACCTGTGGGCCAAGGGCCTGCGAACGGCGGTCGGATACCTTTCCTGTGCAGGTCAAAACCCGCTTTCAGGGCGGTGCCGCAGCGCTCTTGAACACCGTCGTGACGCAAGTCACCGTGCGTTCACATCCCACACCCACCGCGCAGCTTGACGGCCTCTGACCAGGTACATCGGTCAGGGGCCGTTGTGCTGGAGGTTGCCTGCCGTCAAGTGGTCGAGGGATCGCGGCTGGGTGCCGGGGTGGAGTTCGATGCGGATGGTGTCGTCGTCCACGATGACGTAGGTGGGATCCGTGGTCTTCTTCCATCCCAGCCGCAGCAGGTAGTACCGGTGATCACGTTCGACCAGCAGGCGCAGTCCGCTGTAGCGGTACCGGTAGTGCGCACCGCGTCCCAGATCTTTCACGTGCGGTCCCGGCGGAGCGATGCTCAGCGGGTCGGTGCTCAGCACCACCACGGCCACCCGGCGTACCAGCAGGTCCGCGTCATGGCGCGCGTCCTGACGGCCGAGCTGCCCGGCGATCAGGGCCACCACCCAGACCAGGAAGAGACCCGCGACCAGAAGGGACACGGCACGCTCCCACGCCGACCTGTGCGGCCCGCCGGCAGGAGCGGCGGCGCGGGTCTGGCCGAGGAGCAGTCCGGCCGCCACGAGCAGGGGCGCTGACCAGGCGAAGGGCTGGATCCAGCGCCACAGCACCATCAGGACGACCCCCGCGGCGACGAATCCGAGATGCGCCTGCGCCACCGTGCGCCCGAGGCCGACGATGCGGTGGAGGTGGCGCTCGGGGAGGTGCAGGGCGACAAGCAGCCGGGGAGCGGCCGGTACCAGGAGGGCCAGGGCCAGGAATTCGAGAGCGGGCATGGCGGCGAGCCGCAGGCTGCGCATCACCAGTTCGAAGGTGCTGAAGCCCATGGCGAGGCTGTCCAGGTGGAAGTAGCCGAAATAGGCGTTGGTGTAGATGTAGCCGGCGTAGAGCATCAGGCCGCCCACGAACGATGTTGCTCCCACAGCTGAGTTGACGAGTTCCAAACGGCTGCCGCTGGTGGTTTGTGGGGCGGGCGGGTCTGGAGCGGGTCTGTTCCGGAGGCTGCGGCGACTGCGGAGGCTGCCGAGGCGATGGGGTCCAGGCCCACGGCGGACCACGCGGCGGACCACGCGACGGCGCGAGGTCCGGCGAGTGGGCGGACTCGGCGAAGCGGGCGGACTCGGTGCGGCGGGGGGACTTGGTTCGGCGGGGGGATCTGCCGGGCCCTGGGGTGCGGCTGCGCCCATCCCGTCAGTTCACCTCGGGTGGCACGTCGTTCTCCGACGTGGTGGGAGAGTGCGAACACGTCCCGCCCGGGGCCGGTGTCGGGCTGCATGAAGGCTTTGGCACTTCCGTCGCCGGCGGGCTGCCGCTGACACCGGCGCCGGGCCCATCGGTTGCCCAAGTATCCGTCGGCGGTGGCTCCACAGGCGGGATACCCGGGTCACCAGCCGCCGCGCCGCCGTCGTCCTCGCCCGGCGGGGATTCGCCCCCGTCGTCCTGGCCGCCGACGGATCCGCTCCCGCTGTCGCCGACAGATCCACCGCCGCTGTCCTGGCCGCCGTCGGATCCGCCTCCGCTGCTCTGACCGGCGACTGTCACTTCGGACACCGTCACGTCCGGCGTGGACACGCCGCCCGGCACATTCCCGCCGGGCGGCCCGCCGGGCGACCCGTTCGAAGGAGCGCACCCCGTTGCCCCGAAACCCAGAACCACCACCATGACCGCCGCGGCAGCGATCCCACCCCTGATCACGGCACCCTGGCATACCGCCATCCGTTTCCCCCTCACAACGGACAAGCCTCACTGGCGTTATGCGCAGGATCCCAGCGGATGCGGTCACGGCTCATATCTCGGGGCAAACTCATGGAAGTCGGCGCACCAACCTGCTACAGTCCGCCGCTTGCCGGTGACGATCAGGGGCAGTGTCCCGTCATCCGGGCCGCCGAGGCGATCGTGGCGCGGGCCTCGCGTTCGGTCAGGCCGGTGTGGACGGCGGCGTCGACGAGAGGGGCCACGAGGGCGGGGGTGAGGCCGTTCTCGTAGGCGCGGCAGGCGGCCCAGAAGAGGCGTGTGTTGCGTTGGCCCTCGTGGGCGGCGAGAACGAACTGGACCAGCCCCTGGCCGTGTTGCCCGGCTGAGGACGGCGTGGGGTGGTGCGCCCGGGGCGGGGGCTGGAGCAGTCGCAGCAGAGCGCGCGGACAGCGCGCGGGTGCCAGGTGGGCGGTGCCTGGGGCCGTGCTGTAGACGCCGTGTTCGGTGCGGGAGCCTGGGCCGACGAGATAGCCGCCGGCGCCGCGGATGTCGATGCCGGGGGCCAGTCGCCCCGCCGAGTTGGGGACTACGACGTCGGGCGGGCCGCTCAGCCAGAGGTGGCGACCGCCACTGGGGGTCATGATCACGACCGTCTCCGGGATCGTGAACAGATGACGCAGGGCAAGTTCGCGCAGCGCCGCAGAGGAGTCCGTACCTGTCTTGGTGTCGAGGTCGATGCCGATGAGGTGGTGCGGCTCCAGCCCGCAGGCGATGCCGTAACCGGTGGCCCAGGGGGCTGCGGCGAAGAGCTCGCGAATGCGCCGCGGCTCGATCGAGGCGTCGTACACGCCATGTCCGAAGCGGCCGCACTCCCCGTGGCAGGGCGTCGCCGTCGGGTCGTCACGGTGCGGAGAGCGCAGGGCCGGGAGTTTGGTTCGGGACAGCGGGATGACGGCCAGTCCGCGTTCGGCGGCTGACAGGGCGTGCGCAAGGGCCAGCGTTGTGGCCTGCCGGTTGATGGTGGCCATGGCTCTATTTTCGTACACACGTTCGAAGAAGGGAAGAGGGGAGGGAGAGTGGGCGGAGAAGGGGGTTTATCGACACGTCCTCACGCTTGCGAGCGAATCACGGCTTCTGGGGTGGTTCGCCGGAGATTCGGTGGGCAGCTTGGATCCGCGACGTCGTGATCAACACCGAGGCGGCCGGCCGGCCGCTCGGGAACCAGCCGTACTCAGCCGGTTCGCGCCGGTGCGTACTCCCGCTTCTGGAGGAACAGACATGGCACGTATCCGTACCGCCCGCGTTCTCGCCGCCGCAGGCGCCCTGCCCCTCGCGGCCACCCTGTTCTCGGGCGTCGCGGCAGCCGACGACGGCGCTTTCGCGGACGGCGGGTCGAACGCGGCTGTGGCGACGGTCGCCGGCAGTGGTGTCGGTGGCGACAACTACGGCACCTCATCCACGACCCAGCAGCAGGCGGTCGGCTTCGGGGCCTCGAACCAGAGCAGCTCGGCTCATGTGAACGGCTCCGTGTCCACGGTCATCGACCAGTCCTACGAGGCCACCACCATCAACTTCTCTGAGCTCTGGTGAGTCGGGGCCGTCGGGGCCGTCGGGGCTGTCGGGGCCGTCGGGGCCGCCGGGGCTGAGGGCTCGGCGGTGGCACCACTGCCTGGGGGCGCGGGGGCGCGGGGGCG
>NZ_VCHX02000326.1 GCF_005768555.2 Streptomyces sporangiiformans | reverse complement strand
CGAGGCCGTCAGGCCGATACCGGGGGTCTGGGGGCGGAGCCCCCAGGTACAGGATGGGACGGGTAGGGGCGGCGGGGGCGAAAACCTACGGCGGTGACGCCGAGAGGCCGACGTACACCCCCGCCGCCGCCGCGGCGACCGCGGCCTCCGCGGCCCGGTCGGCATCGGCCGGCCCGGGGGCGACCCCCGTGGTGAGCAACGCGTAGTACAGGGGCGCCGAGACCGCCCGCACGACCTCGGACGGGTCCGTCCCCACCGGCAACTCCCCGCGCGCGACGGCCTGTTCGACACAGGGCGCCCACTCGGCCACCCGTACGTCGTAGAAGCGGCGCAGCGCCGACGCCGTACGGGAGTCGCAGGCCGCGGCGGCGATGACGGCCCGGAAGAGGGCCCCCTGCCGGGGGTCGGCCAGCGTCCGTTGCACGAGGGCGGCGTTGGCGCGGAGGTCGTCGCGCACGGCCCCCGTCTCCGTGCGCGGCAGCGACTGCTCGGCCATGTCCGTGAGCAGATCGGCGACGAGTCCCGTCACCGTCCCCCACCGCCGGTACACCGTGGTCTTGCCGACCTCGGCGCGCCGCGCGACATCCGCGAGGTCCAGGTGCGCGAACCCCCGCTCGGCGAGTACGTCTCCCGCCGCCCGCAACACGGCGGCACGCACGCGTGCGGTACGTCCCCCGGGGCGGACGGTGCCGGGCTCGGTGGACATGGCGGCCTCCTGGGTACGGATTCATGGCCCCTTCATGGCCCCGTATGACTCCGCAACTGTAACGAAACGGCAGAACCGTTTAAGAAGCTCACCGGGACGCCCTCACCCAGCGTGACAACCCCTTGTCGGCGCACGTCACGGGCCTGGTACCGTCCCCGCCAACGGCCGAACCCACCCCTGGTCCGCCAATTCCGTTTCACCGCTGAGAGGTTGGAGCATGCCGGACGCCGCAGACGCCGCAGACGCCGCGGAGGAACAGTCGGCCTTCTCGCACCCGCCGGTCGACCCCGACACCACCGCCGCGTACGGCGACCACCCCGACCAGGTCATCGACTTCTACGCCCCGCGCGGAGTCGAGGAACCGGCCGAGCAGGCCCCGCTCGTCGTCGTCCTGCACGGCGGCGCCTGGCGGGCCCCGTACGACCGCCGGCACGTCACGCCGTTCGCGCACTTCCTGGCCCGGCGGGGCTTCGCCGTGGCCAATGTCGAGTACCGGCGCGGTGCCGAGCCCGCCGCAGGGCAGGGCGTCGAGGGGCAGGCCGTCGAGGAGCAGGCCGTCGAGGAGCAGGAGGTCGCGGGGCAGGCCCTCGCGGGGCGCTGGCCGGACACCTTCGACGATGTCGCGGCCGCGCTCGACGCGCTCCCCGACCTCGTACGAGAGGCCCTCCCGCAGGCCGACCCGCGCCGCATGGTGCTCACCGGCCACTCGGCGGGCGGGCACCTCGCGCTGTGGGCCGCCGCCCGCCATCTGCTGCCCGCGGACGCTCCCTGGCGCATCGACCGGCCCGCCCGGCTGCGCGGCGTCGTCGCACTCGCCCCGATCGCCGACTTCACGGTCGCCGAGAAGCTGAACGTGTGTGCCGGGGCGGCTCTCCAACTGCTGGGTGGAGAAGAACTGTTCGCCGAGCGGCAGCCGTACGCCGATCCCGCCCTCCTGCTGCCCACCGGCATCGCCACCACTGTGGTGCAGGGCCGCACGGACGTCGTCGTGCCCCAGGCCGTCGCTGAGGCGTACGCGGACGCGTCGGCGAAGGCCGGCGAGATGGTGGGGCTCACGCTCCTCGAAGACGTGGGGCACTTCCCGCTGATCGACCCTGCGGCGGACGCGTGCGCGGTGGTGGCGGAGGAGATCGCGCAGCTCGCCTGGTAGGCGATGGGCGTGTGGACGCGTGGACGCGTAAGTCCGCCCTGCCACTGTCGGCGATACCCGCGACACAGCGAACGCGACACAGCGATACCCGAAAGACCAGCGATACCCGCAACAAAGGGATACCCGTAATACCTGAGAGCTACGGCGCAGGTGAGCTCCCTGGCGGGACGCCGACCACAAGGTCGCGTCCGTAATTTCCTCTCCAGTGAGGCCCGATGGGCGGGTCGGCGGGCGGGGAGGGATGGGCGTCATGGGTCTGAGGGGGAGGCCGCGGCCGGATGCGCCGACGGATCCGGTGGGCCGACTGCGGCGCGGGCTGCTTGCCGCGCTGGTCACGGCCGCTGTCGTTGTCCCCGTCTCCGCCGCGGCCGCGCACCCGGGGGTCCCGGCCCCCGCGCCGGCTCGTGTCACGGCGGTGCGCGCGGCGACGCTGGACGACGCGTATGCAGCCAACCGTGCGAATGCCGCGGAGGCGGCCCGTATGGCCGCTGACGACGGCGCCCGCCACCGCGCGGCCGCGGTCCGCTCCATGGCGGCCCCGGGGCGCCACTTCCTCTCCTTCGACGCCCGCGGCTCCGGCCGGGCTGTCGAGGTATTCGGCGACCTGGCGAAGGCCGAGCGCGTGGCCGTACTCGTGCCCGGCTCCGACACGAGCCTGGACACATACGAGCGCTTCCGCGCGGGGGCTCTCGCCCTGCACGAGCGGCTCGGGAAGCGTGCCGCGGTCGTCGCCTGGCTCGGCTACGAGACCCCCGGCACCATAAGCCCCGCGGTTCTCACCACGGGCCGGGGCAAGAGCGCGGCTCCCGCACTTCGCGGGTTCATACGTGAGGTGTCGTCCCTGAATCCACGCGCCCAGGTCTCCCTCCTGTGCCACTCGTACGGGACGGTCGTGTGCGCACAGGCGGCCGAGGGAGCCTCTCGAGGCTCCGGCGCCTCAGGCCGGCGGGGCGGTCTCGACGTCTCCGACATCGTGCTTTTCGGCAGCCCCGGGACCGGCGCGGACTCAGTCGCCGAACTGCACACGGACGCCCGCGTGTGGGCGGGGCGAGGCGCCGACGACTGGATCGAGGAGGTCCCGCACACCAAGGCCGACCTGTTCGGCACCACGGTCGGCCTGGGCACCGACCCGGTGTCGCCGGGTTTCGGCGCCCGCGTGTTCGCGGCGGGCGACGGCGGCCACAGCGACTACCTCAAGCCGGGCTCGGTGTCCCTGGACAACCTGGCCAGGATCGTCCTCGGTGACGCTTCGGCGGTGACCCGTGCGTGAGGTGGCCCGCCGTCTGCGTCTGGGTGCCGACCGGATCGACGCGGCGACGCCGCCCGGCCGCGACCGTTCTGTCGACGCCCTGCGCGCCGTCGCGATACTCGGCGTCGTACTCGGCCACTGGCTGGTCACGGCACTGGTCGCGGACGGCGGCGCACTGCGTACGTCGAGCCCGCTGGCGCACATGCCCTGGCTGGCCCCGGTCTCCTGGGTCTTCCAGACGCTCGCCGTGTTCTTTCTGGTGGGCGGGCATGTGGCCACCAAGGGGTACGAGTCGGCGCGGGCCCGGGGCACGACGTACGGGCAGTGGCTGGGCACGCGGATGTCCCGCCTGTTCCGGCCGGTGGCCGCCGTGCTGGGGCTGTGGACGGTGGCAGCGCTCTGCCTGCTCGCGACGGGGACGGGCGTGGCGACGGTTCACACGTTGCTGAAGCTTGTCCTGTCGCCCCTGTGGTTCCTGCTGGTCTTCGCGGGCTTGACGGCCGTGACCCCGCTCGTGGCCCGAGTCAACCCGCTGTGGCCGCTGGCCGTCGTTCTCCACGTGGACCTCATACGCTTCGGGTTCGGCTTCACTCCGGCCTGGCTGGGCTGGATCAACGTGGCGGCGGGCTGGCTGGTGCCGTACACGCTGGGCGCGGCCTGGACGCGGGGTGAGCTCACCCGGCGCTCCGGCTGGGTGCTGCTCACCGGCGGCGCGGTGACGACCGCGGTGCTCGTCGCGTGGTGCGGCTACCCGGCGTCGATGGTCGGCGTTCCCGGAGCCACGCTCTCCAACCTCGACCCGCCGACCCTGGCCGCGGTCACCTTCGGCCTGGCCCAGTGCGGCCTGGCCCTGCTGCTCAGGGAGCCGCTGCGCCGAGTGACGCGGCGACCCATGGCCTGGGCGGCGGTGGCGTTCGTCAACCTCTCCGCGATGACGATTTTCCTCTGGCACCAGACGGCACTGATGTCCGTCACCGCGACGGGCCTTGCCGTGGGCCGGCTCCCTGGCCTGCACACCACACCGGACAACCTGACCTGGGTGGCGGCCCGCCTGGCCTGGCTCCCGCTCTTCACCCTCGCCCTCATGGTCTGCTGGGCCGCCTTTCGGTCCTACGAGCAGGGAGGGCGCCGTCGCGGCGAGCGACCGTCGCGCGTGGTGCACGTCCACCGTGGCACGGCGGAAGGGAGGAGGGCCCGCAGTGCCTAGGGTTGCTCGCGGCGACGGCGCGGAGAACGAGGAGGTGAGGGCTGTGGACAACACGCTTTCCGTCATTCATCAGGGTCTGCGCACCTTCCTTCGTACGGTCCGCGACGATCTGTGGACGTTCGCTCCCGACCCGCTGCCGCCGATGTCGCGGCCCCGGTGGTTGCGCCGGTTGCCGCATGTCGTGGTGGTCGTGGCAGCCGTGGTCGCGGCCATCGCCAACGCGGACGAGATGGGCGATCGGTACGAACTGGGCGTGGAGTTCGGCACGTCGACCGCGCTCGTGCAGAGCGCCGCCGTGGTGCTCGCACTCTGGTTCCCCGTTCCGGCGCTGTGGCTGTCGCTGTCCGCCACCGCCGTGGCCGCAATGGGTGCGCGGCCGCATTTTCTGCCCGGTGAACCGGCGGAGTACTGGCCCTGGGGAGCACCCGGCCTGATCGCACACGCCATCGTCCTGCTGCTGCTCGCCCTCCGGGCGCCCACGCGCGCGGCGGCTGAGGCACTGGCCCTGACGGGACTGCTGACATACGTCATCCAGGGCCTCATCGGCGCTGTCAACTACGCCCCCACCGGCATGCTCGCCGTGGTGGTGTTCTCCAGTGTCGTCCTCGTCGGCACCGCCCAGCGCGGCCGCCGTGAGGCACGTACCGAGCTGGTCGAGCAGGCCTCGCTGACCGCCGAGGAGCGCGCCCGCCGCACACTCCTGGAGGAGCGCAACCGCATCGCCCGTGAGCTGCACGACGTGGTCGCCCACCACATGTCGGTCATCTCCATCCAGGCCCAGGTCGCGCCCCACCTGGTCGAGAACCCTTCCGACGAACTCCGGGAGAACCTCGACGGGATCCGGCAGAACGCCCTGGAGGCGCTCGCCGAGCTGCGTCGCGTCCTCGGCGTGCTGCGCTCCGAGAACCCCGACGACCCGTACGGTCTCGGCGCCCCCGGCACCGGAGCCGCCCCCGACGCACCCCAACCCACCCTCGACCGCCTCGACGTGCTCGTCGAGAACACCCGAGCCGCCGGACTGACGGTGACCACGCAGACCAGCGGCGAACCGCTCCCGTTGCCGCCGGGTGTGGAACTGTCCGCGTATCGCATCGTGCAGGAGTCGCTCAGCAACGCGCTGCGGCACGCGCCGGGTTCCGTGGTGCGGGTGGAGCTCACGCATGTCCCGCGCGGCCTCCGGATCCGGGTCGTCAACTCCGAGCCCCGGCACCCGGCCCCGCCGTCACCGGGCGCCGGGCACGGGCTGCTGGGGATGCGGGAGCGCGCCGCCATGCTCGGTGGGACCCTCTTGGCGAGGGAGACTTCGAGCGGCGGCTTCACGGTGGTGGCCTTCCTGCCACGCGCCGGGACAGCCATGCGCGACGACTCCGCGGACGACCCCGCTCACTTTGCGGACGAGCCCGCTCACTTTGCGGACGAGTCCGCTCACGAGTCCGCTCGCGACTCCGCCCCTGACAACTCCACAGATCCCACGGGAGAGACTCCATGACGAGCGGCACCATCCGCGTACTCATCGCCGACGACCAGCAGATGGTGCGGCAGGGCTTCTCGGTGCTGCTCAACACCAAGCCCGACATCGAGGTGGTCGGCCAGGCGGTCGACGGCCTGGACGCGGTTGCCAAGGTCGCCGAACTCGTCCCGGACGTCGTCCTGATGGACATCCGCATGCCCGAGCTCGGCGGCATCGAGGCCACCCGTCTCATCATCCGCGACAGACCGCAGATCAGAGTCCTGGTGCTGACCACCTTCGACCTCGACGAGTACGTGTACGACGCGCTGCGCGCCGGCGCCTCCGGGTTTCTGCTCAAGGACGCGTCCGCCGATCAACTGGCCGAGGCGGTCAGGGTGGTGGCCGCCGGTGACGCACTGCTCGCACCCGGGATCACGCGGCGCCTCATCGCGCAGTTCTCCCGCCTCGACGGCGCTCCCCGCGCCCCGCTCAAGGAACGCGTCGGCGACCTGACCGAGCGGGAGACGGAGGTCCTCGCCCTCATCGCGCAGGGCCTGTCGAACGCCGAGATCGCCGAGCGGCTCGTGGTCGCCGAGCAGACCGTGAAGACCCATGTGGGCCGCATCCTGGTGAAACTGGGTCTGCGGGACCGCACGCAGGCGGCGGTGTTCGCGTACGAGTCGGGGCTGGTACGTCCCTCCGGGTACTGACGGGGTGAGGGCCGCCCCGGCGGTACCCGTAGTACCTGAGACGGACGCCGAAGGACCCTTCTCACTGGTGACGACCGCGACCCCGGTGTCCGCTTACCTTTTGAACGTGACCGAGACGCCCCAGACGCAGACGACGCCCCCGCAGGGCGGAGACAAGCCGCACAGCCCTGAGTACCGGCTGGCCCAGGACGCCCTGCGCGGGCTGCGGCAGGACCTGTTCCACGATGCGTTCGCCTACCGCCCGCTGCCGCGCATGCGTGTGGACGGCCCGATCAGCCGGCGGCTGCCGGGACGCCTGCGGGAGTACGCGGTATGGGCCCCGCACGCCGTGGTGGCGGCGATCGGCGTCTGGGTGATGCTCTTCGCGGACGCCACGAACGAAGCTGGGGATTTCGGGGGGATGGTCACCGGCATCCTCTCGTTGGCCGCGATCCTGCTGACCCTCGTCAGGCCGGTCGGCGCCTTCTGGGCCTCGTTCGCGGTGACACCGGTCACCGCGGTGATCGGCACCACCTGGGGGAACTGGCCGTGGCTGCCCGGGGCCTTCGCGACGCACCTGGTCGTCCTCACGGTCGTGGCGATCCGCACACGGCCCCGTACCGCCGCCTGGATGTGGGCGCTGACGGCGGTCTACGGGATTCTCGCCGAGGCCGTCTTCGGGTCCGGCCATTACGGCACCAACAGCCCGACGATGCTGCTGAGCTCCGCACTGATCCTGCTGTTCGTCGCAGTCCTGCACATACGTCGCACGGCCGAGCAGGAGGTCACCGCCCAGCAGACCGTCACGGCACATGAGCGCTCCAAGCGCACCCTCCTCGAAGAGCGCACCACCATCGCCCGTGAGCTGCACGACGTGGTCGCCCACCACATGTCGGTGGTCGCGATCCAGGCCGAGGCCGCGCCGTACCGCGTGGAGAACCCCCCGCCGGAACTGGAGCACGCGTTCGCGGTCATACGGGAGAACGCGGTGATCGCGCTCTCCGAGCTGCGCCGGGTTCTCGGCGTCGTCCGCGCGGAGGACTACGAGGCGCCCGAGGCCCCGCAGCCGACCCTCACCGACCTGGACGGGCTGCTGACCAATGTGCGCAACGCGGGCCTGACCGTCGAGAAGGTGGTCACCGGAGCCGTGCGCGAACTCCCGCAGGGCATAGAACTGTCCGCGTACCGAATAGTCCAGGAGGCGCTCAGCAACAGCCTGCGGCACGCGCCGGGCGCCTCGGCCCGCGTCGAGATCGGCTATGTGCTGGGTGGTCTGGGGCTGCGGATCGTGAACGGTCCGGCGACCGGGCTGGTCAAGCCGTCACCCGGGGCGGGGCACGGCGTCACGGGGATGCGGGAGCGGGTGTCGATGCTGAACGGCGAGATGACGGCGGGCGCGACGGACGACGGGGGATACGAGGTGGCGGTCTTCCTGCCGGTGCCCGCGTCCGCCACGGAGGACTCGGCATGACCATCCGGGTGCTGATCGCCGACGACCAGATGATGGTCCGCGAAGGGTTCTCGGTGCTGCTCGGCGCGATGCCGGACATCGAGGTCGTCGGAGAGGCGGTCAACGGGCGCGACGCGGTGGAGCGGGTGCGGGAGCTCTCCCCCGACGTGGTGCTGATGGACATCCGTATGCCCGAACTCAACGGTATCGAGGCGACCCGCGAGATCGTCGCCGCGGACGGCGGCGCCAAGGTGCTGGTGCTGACCACGTTCGACCTCGACGAGTACGTGTATCAGGCGTTGCGCGCCGGGGCGTCGGGCTTCCTCCTGAAGGACGCCTCCGCTCGTCAACTCGCGGACGGGGTGCGGGTGGTGGCGGCCGGCGAGGCGCTGCTCGCGCCCTCCGTCACCAAGCGGCTGATCACGGAGTTCTCGAAGCTGTCGGACGAACCGCGCCTGTCGGCCACCGCTCGGGCGGCGTACGGCGATCTGACCGACCGGGAGACGGAGGTGCTGGTGCTCATCGCGCAGGGACTGTCCAACGCGGAGATCGCCGAGCGGCTCGTGGTCGCCGAGTCGACGATCAAGACACATGTGAGCCGCGTCCTGGTGAAGCTGGGCCTGCGGGACCGCACGCAGGCGGCGGTGTTCGCGTACGAGGCGAGGCTGGTCACCCCGGGGTGAGAGGCCTGCCGCTCCGGCCAGACCGGCAGGCGGTGGCCGGAGGCTCTCGCGAATGGTGGCCGGAGGCTCTGGCGGGTGGTGGCGCGGCAGGTTAGCGTCCGGGCATGGCTGCCCGTTCCGACCTCGCCTTCGACCCCTGGGATCCCGCGTTCGTCGCCGATCCCTACCCCGCCTACACCGAGCTGCGTGACCGGGGCCGTGTGCACTACTACGAGCCCAGCGACCAGTGGCTGGTGCCGCACCACGCGGACGTGTCGGCGCTGCTGCGTGACCGGCGGCTGGGGCGGACGTATCAGCACCGGTTCACGCACGAGGACTTCGGGCGTACGGCGCCGCCGGCCGAGCACGAGCCGTTCCATGTGCTCAACGACCACGGCATGCTCGACCTGGAGCCGCCGGACCACACGCGCATCCGGCGCCTGGTCTCCAAGGCGTTCACCCCGCGCACCGTCGAGGGCCTGCGCCCGTACGTCCACAAGCTGGCGAACGAGCTGGTCGCGGGCCTCGTCGCGGACTGTGGCGGCGATCTGCTGACGGTGGTCGCCGAGCCGCTGCCCGTCGCGGTGATCGCCGAAATGCTGGGCATCCCGGAATCCGACCGGGCGCCGCTGCGCCCGTGGTCGGCGGACATCTGCGGCATGTACGAGCTGAATCCTTCGGAGGAGACAGCGGCGAGGGCGGTCCGGGCGTCGGTGGAGTTCACCGAGTATCTGCGGGAGTTGATCGCGGCCCGGCGCAAGGAGCCGGGCGACGACCTCATCTCGGCGCTGATCGCCGCGTACGACGAGGGGGATCGCCTCAGTGAGCAGGAGATGATCTCCACGTGCGTGCTGCTGCTCAACGCGGGCCACGAGGCGACGGTGAACGCCACGGTCAACGGCTGGTGGGCGCTGTTCCGCAACCCCGGCCAGCTGGCGGCGCTCCGCTCCGACCGCGGACTGTTGTCCACAGCTGTGGAAGAACTGATGCGGTACGACACACCCCTCCAGCTCTTCGAGCGGTGGGTGCTGGACGAGATCGAGATCGACGGCACGGTGATCCCGCGGGGCAGCGAGGTGGCTCTGCTCTTCGGCTCCGCCAACCACGACCCGGCGGTCTTCGCCCGGCCCGAGCGGCTCGACCTCGCCCGTCCGGAGAATCCCCATATCTCGTTCAGCGCCGGCATCCACTACTGCATCGGCGCACCCCTGGCCCGTATCGAACTGGCCGCGTCCCTGGGCGCGTTGCTCGACCGGGCCCCGGACCTCCGACTGGCCGCCGAGCCGGAGCGCAAGCCGAACTTCGTCATCCGCGGGCTGAAGGAGCTGCTCGTGGAGCTCTGACGCCGTCCGCGGCCCGGCGGCGTCAGAGCCCACAGCCCACAGGCTCACTTGCTCACCGGTTCAGGACCGCAGTCAGGTGGTCATGTCACGCCGTCGCAGGGCCGCGAGGCCCCCGGCGACCAGTGCGGCGGCGATCGCCGTGAGGACCAGGACCGGTGTCCAGGCCATCTCGCCGCCCGGCAGCTTCGGAAGGTGGCCGAAGGGGGAGAGGTCCAGCACGGTCTCGGGCAGATCGAGCGCGGGGCCGATCCAGCCGATGAGCAGCACGGCACCCGCCACGCCCCACGCCCCCAGCGCCAGGTGTGGCGACGCGCCGTGCAGCAGTACCGCGAGGCCGCCGATCGCCCAGATCGCGGGGACCTGGACCAGGGACGCGCCCAGGATGGGGCCGAGGTCCTGGCCGTAGCCGACGGCGAGCCCGAGCCCGCCGAGCAGCATGATCAGCGCGGCTCCGCCGAAGGCGATGCCCAGATGCCCGGCCGCCCAGCGCAGCCGGCCCACCGCGTTGGCGAGCACCGGCTCGGCCCGCTGCGAGGTCTCCTCGCCGTGCAGCCGCAGCACGGACTGGACGATGTAGAGCGCGGCGACCATGCCCAGCATGCCGACCATCGTGGCGAGGAACGCGTCCGTGATCCCGGACTGGCCGCCCATCCGCTCGATGATCTCGCGTGTCCGGTCGTTGTCGCCGACGAGATCCGTCGCCCCCTTGGTGATCGAGCCGAAGGCCGCCCCGGAGGCGAGGAACCCGAGACTCCAGCCGAGCACACTGCCCCGCTGCAGCCGCCAGGCCAGCGCGTCCGCCGTACCGAGGCGGCCGACGGCGGGGCCCGGCCGGGTCGGCAGGAAGCTCATGCCGACATCCCGGCGGCCGGCCAGCTCGTACGCGGCCAGGCCCTGGATCGCGACGGCCGCCACGAACAGCGCGAGCACCCACCAGCGTTCGCCGGCGAAGGCCCGCAGGTTCTCCAGCCAGCCGATCGGCGACAGCCAGGTCAGCATGGACGAACCGTCGTCCGAGGCCGAGTCCCCGGCCGCGCGCAGCACGAACGCCGCGCCCAGCACCCCGCCCGTCAGTCCCTTCGCGAGCCGCGCGCTCTCCGTGAGCTGCGCGACGATCGCCGCCATGGTCGCGAAGACCATGCCGACACCGGCCGTGCCGAGCCCGAGCGCCAGCGCGCCCGAGGCGCCCTGCCCCGCGAGGCCGCCCGCGATGAGCAGCGCGAGCGCCGCGTTCGCCACGAACGCCGCCAGCAGCGCCGCGGTCAGCGGGGCCCGCCGCCCCACCATCGCCGACGAGACCATCTCCTGCCGTCCGCTCTCCTCCTCGTCCCGGGTGTGCCGCACGACGATGAGCAGGCTCATGATCCCGGCGAACAGCCCGGCGAACACGCCGATGCGCCAGGCCACCAGGCCGCCGAGCGAGTCGCTGAACACCGGCCCGTACGTGGCGCGCAGCGAGCTGTTGGTCAGCATCTGTCGGGCCACGTCGGCGCGTTCGGCGGCGGTGGAGTACACGCTCTCCAGCGAGCCGGGCATGGAGAGCACCATCAGGGCGATGACCGCCACCCACAGCGGGATCATCACCCGGTCGCGGCGCAGCGCGAGCCTCAACAGGGCGCCCGTGCCCGCGAGCTGACGTGACCTGCCGGCCGGCCGTGGGGCGAACCGCGTATCCGACGTCAGCGCGGTCATCGTGACACCGCCTCGTCCGTGCTGCTTCCGGAGCCGGAGCGTCCTGTGCCGCGTGCGCCACGTTCGCCATGTGCGCCGCTTGCGTCGCGGGTGTCGGCTGGGTCGTCCCCGTCGTCCTGGTAGTGCCTCAGGAACAGTTCCTCCAGCGTCGGCGGTGTCGAGGTCAGCGACCGTACGCCCGAGCCGGTCAGGGACTTCAGCACCGCGTCCAGCCGGTCGGACTCGACCTGGAGCTTCACGCGGCTGCCCTGCCCCGTCCCCATGTGCTGGATGTCGAGGTCGTGAACGCCGGGCAGGCGCGAGAGGCCGTTGGGCGGGCCCGCGAGTTCGGCGGTGACGCTCGTACGGGTCAGATGGCGCAGGTCGGCGAGCGATCCGCTCTCGACGGTGGCGCCCTTGCGGATGATGCTCACGCGGTCGCAGAGCTCCTCGACCTCGCTGAGGATGTGCGAGGACAGCAGGACCGTCCTGCCGCGTTCGCGCTCTTCCTGCACGCAGCTCTGGAAGACCTCCTCCATCAGCGGGTCGAGGCCGGAGGTCGGTTCGTCCAGGATCAGCAGATCGACGTCCGAGGCGAAGGCGGCGACGAGGGCCACCTTCTGGCGGTTGCCCTTGGAGTACGTGCGCCCCTTCTTCGTCGGGTCGAGTTCGAACCGCTCGATCAGATCGGCCCGCCGCGCCTTGTCGAGGCCTCCGCGCAGCCGCCCGAACAGGTCGATGACCTCGCCGCCGGACAGGTTCCGCCACAGCGTCACGTCGCCGGGGACGTACGCGACCCGGCGGTGCAACTCCACCGCGTCGGCCCACGGGTCCCGGCCGAGTACCTGCGTGGCGCCGGCGTCCGCGCGCAGCAGGCCCAGCAGGACCCGGATGGTGGTGGACTTCCCGGCGCCGTTCGGGCCGAGGAAGCCGTGGACCTCACCGGTCTCGACGTCCAGGTCGAGGCCGTCCAGCGCATGCGTCTTGCCGAACGACTTGTGCAGTCCGGAGACGGTGATTGCCTTCGTCATGATTCCGAACGTACGCTTCTTTCAGAAATTTGTGAAGTTAAGGAAGCGTATAAACTCGGCCATGTGGTGGTGGGCGCGGGCCCAGGGGAGATGATCGAGGGATGACGGAACTGAGCAAGGCGGCGCGTGACGAGGAGGCGGTCTCGCGCTTCGTGGAGCGCTTCGCGGCGCAGCTGGTGGAAGCCGGGATGCAGCGGATGCCCGCTCGGGTCTTCGGGGCGCTGCTCGCCTCCGACTCCGGCGTCATGACCTCGGCCGAACTCGGCGAGCAGCTCCGGATCAGCCCGGCGGCCGTCTCCGGCGCGGTCCGCTATCTCGCGCAGCAGCACATGGTCACGCGTGAGCGCGAACCAGGATCGCGCCGCGAGCGGTACCGCGTGCACAACAATCAGTGGTACGAGGCGCTCGCCAACCGTGACTCCCTGCTCAAGCGCTGGGAGGACGCCCTCCGCGAGGGCGTCGACAGCCTGGGGTCCACCAGTCCGGCCGGCCGCCGCCTTGCCGAGACCCTCGCCTTCTTCGAGTTCATCCAGGTGGAGCTCAACGACATGCTGGAGCGCTGGCGCGTCCACCGGGAGCAGCTTTTCGAAGACGACTGAGCGGGGCTTTCACGCCGGCAACATGAGCCCCCAGGCCCCCTCCCGGACCGTCCAGGTCCGCGTGAGCACCGGCCCGCTGACCACCTCGTCCGCGCGATAGCGGAAATGCGCGCCCGACACGGTGATGGTCCGGGCGACCGCCTCCATCGGCGCCGCCTCCGCACCCACCGAGGCGGGCCGGACCTCGACCCGCGCGCCTCCGGACCCGCCACTTCCCGAACCCGCCGAACCCGTCCAGCCTCCCGGACTCCCCAGGCCCCCCGGGCCCCCTGGCGTGACCGACACCGCCTCCACCGGCCGGTCGAGATCCACGAGCGTCACCCCGTCCACCTCGACCCGCAGCCGCGCCGGCCCGGGAGCAGCCCCGAGCCCCGGTGCCGCCCGAGCGGGCCGCGCGGCCAGCGTCCGGACGAAGGACGTGCACGTCCGCAGCCAGGGATGCGAGGACTCCTCGGCGGCGTCCTCGGAATCCTGATGGCCCACCGGAGGAATCCGCAGATCCCCCAGGACGACCCCGTCACTGTCGTCCACCAGCATGTCCATCCACCGCTCAGCCCCGTCGAGAACGGCCCGTGCGGCCGCCACCGCCCCCGTGGGCACCCCCAGCGACCGCGCGAGCGACACCGCAGTGCCCACCGGCACGACCGACAGTGCACATCCAGCCAGCTCCCGGCGACGGTGCAAAACGGACACAGCGCGCAGCAAGGTCCGGTCGTCGCCCACGACGACCGGTCTCCGGGACCCGCGCCGGGCCAGTGCCCGGGCGAATTCCTCGGGCCCGTCGGGGAGGCACACTTTCGTGGTCGCACCCCCGCTGAGCACGTCTTTCGCGATCCGTACGGACTCACCGTCTTTGCGACGGGCGACCGGGTCGATGACCAACAGGAGCTGGTCGGAAACCGCCACCTCGGTCATGCCTCGCTTCCTCGGGTAGCATCTTTGTGCAAGAGCCCCTTGCGCTATTGCGCCAGGGGCTTCGTCTATTCCGGGGCATCCGGTCCGACGGGTCGCGGCCAACGAAGGTCGCCGGTGTACGAGGCACACGCTGTGCCACGTACTCCCCTGACCTTGGACATGCCCCACCCGGAAGGGGTGTACGCCTGTGCCCGCACTTGTGCTGCTCGGTGCTCAGTGGGGTGACGAAGGCAAGGGAAAGGCCACCGACCTGCTCGGTGGATCCGTGGACTACGTGGTGCGCTACCAGGGCGGCAACAACGCCGGCCACACGGTGGTCGTGGGCGATCAGAAGTACGCCCTCCACCTCCTCCCTTCCGGAATCCTCTCGCCTGACTGCACACCGGTCATCGGTAACGGTGTCGTCGTCGACCCGTCGGTCCTGCTCTCCGAGCTGAGCGGTCTGAACGAGCGCGGCATCGACACGTCGAAGCTGCTGATCAGCGGTAACGCGCACATCATCACGCCGTACAACGTCACCGTCGACAAGGTGACGGAACGGTTCCTCGGGAAGAGGAAGATCGGCACGACCGGCCGCGGCATCGGGCCGACGTACGCGGACAAGATCAACCGTGTGGGCATCCGCGTCCAGGACCTGTACGACGAGTCGATCCTGGCCCAGAAGGTCGAGGCGGCCCTCGACGCCAAGAACCAGATCCTGACCAAGCTGTACAACCGCCGCGCGATCGCCGCGGACCAGGTCGTCGAGGAACTGCTGGGCTACGCGGAGCAGATCAGGCCGTACGTCGCCGACACCGTTCTGGTCCTCAACCAGGCCCTCGAAGACAACAAGGTCGTCCTCTTCGAAGGCGGCCAGGGCACGCTGCTCGACATCGACCACGGCACATACCCCTTCGTGACGTCGTCGAACCCGACCGCGGGCGGCGCCTGCACGGGCGCGGGCGTGGGCCCGACGAAGATCAGCCGGGTCATCGGCATCCTGAAGGCCTACACGACCCGCGTCGGCGCCGGCCCGTTCCCGACCGAGCTCTTCGACGAGGACGGCGAGGCGCTGCGCCGCATCGGCGGCGAGCGTGGCGTGACGACGGGCCGCGATCGCCGCTGCGGCTGGTTCGACGCGGTCATCGCCCGCTACGCGACCCGCGTGAACGGCCTGACCGA
Organism: Streptomyces sporangiiformans; assembly: GCF_005768555.2. GTDB lineage: Bacteria > Actinomycetota > Actinomycetes > Streptomycetales > Streptomycetaceae > Streptomyces > Streptomyces sporangiiformans. The sequence goes on along the minus strand of NZ_VCHX02000326.1, from coordinate 14,479 downwards.
CTTCTTCCTCACCAAGCTCGACGTCCTGACCGGCTGGGAGCAGATCCCGGTCTGCGTGGCGTACGAGATCGACGGCACGCGCGTCGAGGAACTCCCGTACTCGCAGACCGACTTCCACCACGCGAAGCCCGTCTACGAGATGCTCCCGGGCTGGTCCGAGGACATCACCAAGGCGAAGACTTTCGCCGACCTCCCCAAGAACGCCCAGGACTACGTCAAGGCGCTGGAGGAGCTGTCGGGGGCGCCGATCTCAGCGATCGGCGTCGGCCCGGGCCGCGACGAGACGATCGAGATCAACTCGTTCATCTGAGTCCGTGCACGTGTGAGGGGCGCCCGGTGGGGCGCCCCTCTGGGGTTTCGCGGGTCAGCCCTTTTTGTCTTCGGCTTCTCCCGGGGCCTGGAACCCGTCCGTGTCGAGCGTGCAGTTGAACGGGGTAGACCGGCACGCCCGCCGATCCGTACGTCGTTACCCTGCTGGTCATGTCGTCGTCCCGAGTGGAGGGCTGGGTCAGCTCGGCGACGAAGGAGAGGCTCTGCCCGTCCATGCGGTTGCTCGTGGTCTCCCAGGTGCGCCGGTGGGTGGCGTGGATGTCGGGGCCATGGGCGCGCTCGGCTTCATGAAACACGTACAACAAGGGGCTGCTGGTGATGCGGTGGTCCTTGGGCAAGTGCGGGCGCAGTTGGTCGCAGATCCGCTCCATGACGAGGGTGTAGTACCCCGGCGGCCACGGCGACACCACGATGCTTTCCCTCAGGTCGCGACGCCAGTTCACCACGCAGGGTATCCGCCCGTTCACCAGAGTGTGCTCACGTTCTCCACATGCCCCACCCTCCCTCGCAGCGCATACTTGGCAAAAAGGTGTGAAGTTGACATCTCGAACCCCCGGCGAGAGGTGAGTGCGATGCGCGTCATGCTCAAGGCGACCCTGGACACCGAGAAGTCGAGCGAGGCCATCAAGGGCGGCCAGCTGCCGGAGTTGATCAAGGCGACCATGGACAGGATCAAGCCGGAGGCCGCCTACTTCATGCCCGACGAGGGGCGGCGTTCCTGCGTGTTCGTCTTCGACATGCAGGACAGCTCGGAACTGCCGCCCCTCGCCGAGCCCTTCTTCACGCAGCTCGGTGCCAAGGTCGAGGTATCGCCGGTCATGGACCTCGACGACCTGCAGAAGGGGTTGTCGGCGCTCGGATAGCAGTACGCCGGGCAAGTCCCCCCGTCAGCTGAAGACGATCATCGACCCCTGAGCGAGGCTGCGCGTCGCCGCCGCGTGCAGGCCCAGCCAGACGTGCCGCTCGCGGGCGAAGGGGCTCGCGTCGAAGGGCGCGGGTGCGGCCGGTTCCTCCAACTCCGTGGGCGCCACGGGGGGTTCGGGCGGCAGGGGAGGGTTCGCGGGGTCGATGCCGATCGACGGGGCCACGAACTCCAGCTCGCGCAACAGCGTCTGGGAGGAGCCCAAGGGCCCGCCGCCCGCCAGCAGTTCGTCGTTCGAGAGCGGGTGGGGGAAGTCGACCGGCACATACGCGCCCGCGTGGTCGTAGTGCCAGACCAGGTGCGACTGCTGGGCCGTCGCCTCGAACATCTCCAGCAACTGCTCGTAGTCACCGCCCAGTTCGTCCACCGGGGTCACCGCCAGTTGGCAGACCTGGAGAAGGTAGGCGCGGCGCAGGAAATGCAGCGCGTCGTAGTCGAAACCAGCGACCGGGGCCACGTCGCCGGACAGCCCCGGCATGTACGCGTACACCGGAACCGGTGGAAGTCCGGCCTCGCTCAGGACCTTGTCGTAGAGCGCGAGTTCCTCGGCGAAGGGGTTGTCGGGGGTGTGGCACAACACGTCGACGAGTGGGACAAGCCACAGGTCACAGGCCAACAGAGCACTCCTCGCGTAGCACGGTGGTCAAAGCAGCGTAATGGGTGCCAAGCCCGGTCAGCCCCCGTCGTGCAGATCCCATACCCACACCCCGCCGACCCACGTCCCCGGGCCCCCCACGAGCTTGTCGACCGTCTCACGCAGTTGCGCGTCGTTGTGCTGCGGGGCGAGTACGAGGATGCCCGCCTTCCAGTACGCGAAGTCGTGGCGGGCCTGCGCCCGCCACTCCTCACTGATCACCGGGACCTTGCCCTTGTAGCGAACGTCACGCAGAAGGTTGGAGGTGTGGCGGGGTGGGGCGCCGTAGATGCCGACGCGGTCCTCGCCGTACGGGCCGTTGAAGTAACCGCCCGGCAGCTTGAACTCCAGCCCCGCCACCGTCTGCCAGTGCAGCGCCTCCGCGTTGCCGGGGTCGGGCAGCGGCACAGGGACGAGGGACTCGCCGTCGGAGAGGTACGACTTCCATGTGCTGTCCGCGATGAACGGCGGAACCTCCACGCGGTCCACCGTCCTCAGGGGCGCCGGCACGACCGGCAGCAGGGCGACGATGAGGGCCACGAAGCCGAGGTACTGGTTGCCGAGGTTCCGCGTCAGGGCCAGCCGTTCCACCGCCAGTGCCAGCAGCATCCCGAGCGCCGGCGCGCACACCATCGCCACGCGGCCCTCGATCACCGACTCGAAGAGGGGTTTCTCCGCCAGGAGCGCCCAGGGACCCGGGAGCACGGCGTCCGTCAGCGGGATACGGAACTTCGGCCCGAGGGACAGCAGAGCCGCCGCGACCGCCGTGAAGGCCAGCGCCTTGACCACCGCCCGTTCCCACTGCCGGACCACGACGGCGAAGGCGAACGCGAAGAGCGGCCAGCCGTAGAAGGCGTTCTGCTCGGTCGGGTTCAGGGACAGCGCGTCGGCCGTCTCCTTGTCGCCGGCCAGCAGCGAGCGTTCCGCGAAGGAGAGCAGCGCCCGCGGACTGTTGCCCGCGTGGTCGCCGTGCAGCACGCTCTGGTAGCTCTGCGGGCCGAAGAACTGCCAGTACAGGGGGAAGGCGACGAGCGGCAGGCAGACCGCGCCGCCGATCGCCAGCCCGCGCAGCAGCGGACGCCACGCGACTTTGGCCACATCCCACCGCACCACCGCGTAGCCGAGCGCGAACAGCGCCATCCCCATGGCGGCGAGCAGCAGCGGCTCTTCGCCGAGGAAGATCTGGTACGCCGCCATCAGCCCGAGGACGACGCCGCCTTGGACCACCCTCGCGCCCGTGCACAGGCGCAGCGCCCGGTCGATGATCAGCGGGATCATGAACAGGACGACGAAGTTCGGGTGCGCGTTGGCGTGGCTGACCATCGGCGGAGCGAAGGCGGCGAGGGCGGCGCCGACGAAGGCCCCGCCCCGCTGGCGTACGAGACGTTTGACGATCAGCCAGTACCAGGCGGCGGCCGTCGCGGCCAGGCCCAGGGTCATCACCAGGGCCAGCGTGAGTGCCGGGCCGAAGAGCCAGGTCACGGGGGCGAGGGGGACGGACAGGCCGAGCATGACCGTGTTGGCCATGAGGTTCACGCCGTCGGGGAAGCCCTGGAGGTCGGTGAACAGGGGGTTTCTCAGGTGCGCGACGTTGTCGGCCGTGACCGCGAAGAACCACTCCCACTGGTTCTGGTCCTGGAGCGAGTCGGGGAGGTAGCGGCTGCTCGGGTCGGCCCAGCGGCCCCAGTGGAGGGTCACGGCCATCAGCAGGAACAGGCCCACCGCCAGGATGTCCGCGGGGCGCAGGGAGCGGGCTTTCAGGCGGGTGAGGTCGGCGAGCATCCGGCCGTAGTCGAGGGGCCGGACCTTCGAGCCGGACTGGTGGGCCCAGCGCACCGGGACCTCCGCGACCGGCCAGCCGGAGCGGCGGAAGTAGTGGAGTATCTCGACGTCTATGCCCCAGCCGTCGAGGCGGGACGCGGCGAACGCCTCGCGGGCCTGGTCGCCGTCGAAGAGCTTGAAGCCGCACTGGGTGTCGCGGATGCCGGGCACCGCGACGCAGCGTATGAGGAAGTTGCCGGTGCGGCCGAGGAGTTCGCGCAGCGGGTGCTGGCGGTTCTCGATGGTCGCGCCGGGGGTGGCGCGCGAGCCGACCGCGGCCGAGAATCCGTCGCTGAGCGCCTTGTCGAGGTGGTCCAACTCCTCGATGGGCGCGGCCAGATCGGCGTCGGTGATCAGCACGCGGTGGCCGTACGAGGCGAGGACGCCGAGACGCAGGGCGCTGCCCTTGCCGCGGTTGCGGGGGCTGGTGATGAGCTTGACGCGATGGTCGGTGACGGCGGCCACGAGGTCGCGCGTACCGTCGGTGGAACCGTCGTCGACGACGATCAGCTCCCAGTCGCCGCGGCGGCCCTGGCTCTCCCGCAGATGGCCGACGATCGCCTCGAGCGTCGGACCGAGCCGCCGTTCCTCGTTGTACGCGGGCACCACGACGGACAGGTCCACCGCGCTCATCCGGCCGCCAGTCCTTCGATGAGGGCGAGGGAGTGCACGTTGTACGCGGTGACGATGGCGTGCGCGGCGTCGGCGTCGCGGCGCACGAGGGCGTCCACGAGCGCGGTGTGCTCGGCCCAGAGACGGCCGCGCAGGTCCGTCGTCCGGCGCAGGTACTGGACCGCGCACACCCAGGTCTGCACGCGCAGGCGGTGCAGGAAGTCGGCGAGGTACGGGTTGCCGAAGAGCAGACTGAGCTCGCGCCAGAAGCGCAGGTCGTAGCCGATGAGGATGTTCAGGTCACCCGCGCCCGCGGCACGCTGGGCCTCCTCGCCGCGGCGGCGGATGCCGGCGAGGGCGGCGGCGGTACGCGGGTCGTCGGCGCGCCCGGCGAAGACCTCGCGGGCGGCCCGGCCGACGCCGGCGACACCCGCGTCCTTGTCCAGGAAGCTGTGGAACAGGCCGTCCGTGACCAGGCTGCGGGCCTCGATCATGCCCCGGTAGTCGGCAGGCGAGTACTCGTGCACGCGGAAGCCGCGGTGCTGGTCGGCGTCCAGCAGGCCCTGGGCCGACAGGTCGACCAGGGCCTCGCGGACGGGGGTCGCGGAGACGCCGTACTGCTCGGCGATCTCCTTGACCGTGAACTCCTGGCCCGGCTGGAGGCGGCCGGCCAGCACCTCGTCGCGGAGCGCGTCCGCGATCTGCTGCCGCAGCGTGCTGCGGGTCACGGCGCCATTGCCGCCACCGGTGCCGGGCATGTGGGTCGTCCTCCCCGATCGGGTCAGTACTCGCTCATGTCTACGAGCACGTCACCTTACGCGTTCGGGTTCCCGGCCCCCGGGGGCGCGTCGCCTGTGCGCCGCGCGCCTCGTCGGGCGGGCGCGGGCGTACGACCGCCCGGTGGTTCTACACCGTGTGTTCGTCGGCCACCGACAGTGCCTCGTCCAGGGCGGCCAGGCCCTCCTTGGCCTCGGACTCGGTGATGTTGCACGGGGGGACGACATGGGTGCGGTTCATGTTGATGAAGGGCCACAGGCCGCGCTTCTTGGCGGCGGCGCCGAAGGCGGCCATGGGGGCGGCCGCCTCGCCGGAGGCGTTGTAGGGGACGAGGGGCTCGCGGGTCTCCCTGTCCCGTACGAGCTCCAGGGCCCAGAAGACGCCGGTGCCGCGCACCTCACCGACGCTGGGGTGGAGCGCGGCGAGCTCGCGCAGACCGGGCCCGAGGACGCTCTCGCCGATCCGTGCCGCCTGTCCGACGACGTCCTCCTCCTCCATCACGTTGAGCGTGGCGACGGCGGCGGCGCAGGCCAGCGGGTGCCCGGAGTAGGTGAGGCCGCCGGGGTAGGGCCTGCGGGCGAAGGTCTCCGCTATGGCGCCGGAGATCGCGACGCCGCCGAGGGGCACGTACCCGGAGTTCACGCCCTTGGCGAAGGTGATCAGGTCCGGTACGACCCCGAAGTGATCGGCGGCGAACCACTCGCCGGTGCGCCCGAAGCCGGCCATGACCTCGTCCAGGACGAAGACGATGCCGTACTGGTCGCAGAGCGCGCGCACACCCTCCAGATAGCCCGGCGGCGGCACCATGACGCCCGCCGTACCGGGGATGGTCTCCAGGATGATCGCGGCGATCGTGGCCGGGCCCTCGAAGGCGATCGTGTCGGCGAGGTGCTGGAGCGCGCGCTCGCACTCCTGCCGCTCGTTCTCGGCGTGGAAGGGGGAGCGGTAGAGGAACGGCGCCCAGAAGTGCACGACACCGGCCGCGCCGCTGTCGTTGGCCCAGCGGCGCGGGTCGCCGGTGAGGTTGATCGCGGTGGCGGTGGCGCCGTGGTAGGAGCGGTAGGCGGAGAGCACCTTGGGGCGGCCGGTGTGGAGCCGCGCCATGCGGGTGGCGTTCTCGACGGCCTCGGCCCCGCCGTTGGTGAAGAAGATCTTGTCGAGATCGCCGGGGGTCCGCCGGGCGATGAGCCGCGCGGCCTCGGACCGTGCCTCGATCGCGAAGGCGGGCGCGAACGTGGACAGCGTCGCGGCCTGCTCCTGGATCGCCGCGACGACCTTGGGGTGCTGGTAGCCGATGTTCGTATAGACGAGCCCGCTGGAGAAGTCCAGGTACCGCTTGCCGTCGTAGTCCCAGAAGTACGCGCCCTCGGCGCCGGCGACGGCGAGCGGGTCGATGAGCTCCTGCGCGGACCAGGAGTGGAACACATGCGCACGGTCCGCGGCCTTCACGGCGGCGCCGGCCTGGGGGTTGGGCTGAGGGGTCATGCGGGCGAGCGTAGGAGTCCACGGTGGGGACGCGACATCGGCGTCCTGTATGGGGTGCGGGCGGGAACGCGACAGTTTGTCGCGTGTGAGGGCGGAGCAGCCTGACGCCCCGAACGAGGTTGACAGCATGCTGCCTATTTGACAGCATGCTTACATCTGATTCGGTCAGCCCGAGGGGGAACCATGAACGGCACGACATCCCGCAAGCCCGTACACCTCGCCGTCTACGACACCTTCGCCGACTGGGAGACCGGCCACACGACCGCGTACCTCGCCCGTGCCGGGTACGAGATCCGCACGGTGGGCCCCGATCGTGAGCTCGTGAAGACCATCGGCGGCGTACGCATCCAGCCGGACCTCGCCCTCGACGACCTCCGCCCCGAGGACAGCTCCCTGCTGATCCTCACCGGCGCCGACCTCTGGGACACGGGCGACGACCTCGCGCCGTTCGCCCGCAAGGCGCGCGCCTTCCTCGACGCGGGCGTCCCCGTCGCCGCCATCTGCGGAGCCACCGCCGGGCTGGCCCGCGAAGGCCTGCTCGACGACCGGAACCACACCAGCGCCATCTCCTTCTATCTGGCCGCCACCGGCTACAAGGGCGGCGAGCGGTACGCCGACGCCGACGCCGTGACGGACGGTGGGCTGATCACCGCCGGCCCCACCGAACCCGTCGCCTTCGCCCGCGAGGTCTTCCGCCTCCTGGGCGTGTACGAGGGGGAGGTGCTGGACGCCTGGTACCGGCTGTTCCACGACTCGGACCCGGAGGCCTACGCCGTCCTCGAGGCGGCCGGTCAGTGAGCCGCGAGCGCCAGGACCTGCTCAGCCGCACCGCCCTCGGCGTCTTCCGGCTCAACGGCCAGTTTCTGTCCGTGGCGGACGAGTTGGCCAAGCCCGCCGGGCTGACCGCCGCCTGGTGGCAGGTGCTCGGAGCGGTACTCGCCGAGCCGCTGCCCGTCTCCGGGGTCGCCCGCGCGATGGGCATCACCCGGCAGAGCGTGCAGCGGATCGCCGATCTGCTCGTCGAGCGGGGTTTGGCCGAGTACGCGCCCAACCCCGCTCACCGCCGCGCCAAGCTGCTCACCCCGACCGAGGACGGCCGCGCCGCCATCGCGAAGATCGACCCCGGCCACGCGGCCCTCGCCGACCGCCTCGCGGACGCGCTCGGCGAAGACGGGTTCGCCGAGACCGCACAGGTGTTGGAACGTCTGATCGGAGTGATGGAGACGCTCACGGAGCAGAGTCATCCTGTTACGGGGTTGTAGACGCCGCCCGGCCCCCTCCTCCGTACGGCCGCACTATCCTCGCTCTGTCGCATATGCACGGGGGAGGGTGGCGCTAGCAATGGAGAAGCTGGGGCCGGGGGAGCCACAACGGATCGGCGCGTACCGGTTGCTGGCGCGGCTGGGGGCCGGCGGCATGGGGAACGTCTATCTGGCGCGCTCCGACCGGGGACGTACCGTCGCCGTCAAGCTGATCCGGCAGGAGCTCGCCGAGCAGGAGGAGTTCCGGGCGCGCTTCCGGCAGGAGGTGCAGGCCGCGCGGCGGGTCGGCGGGTACTGGACGGCGCCGGTGCTCGACGCGGACACCGACGCCGCGATCCCGTGGGTGGCCACCGGCTACGTCGCCGGGCCGTCCCTCCAGACGGTCGTCGGCGAGGACCACGGGCCCCTTCCCGAGCGTTCCGTACGCATCCTCGCGGCCGGCCTCGCCCACGCCCTCAAGGACATTCACGCCGCCGGGCTCATCCACCGCGACCTCAAGCCCTCGAACGTGCTCGTCACGATCGACGGCCCGCGCGTCATCGACTTCGGCATCGCCCGCGCCCTGGAGACGGTGACCGACGGCGGCCTCACCCGCACCGGCGCACTCGTCGGCTCGCCCGGCTTCATGGCCCCCGAGCAGGTCCGAGGCGACCGCATCACACCCGCGTGCGACGTCTTCTGCCTGGGCTCGGTCCTCGCCTACGCGGCCACCGGCGACCTCCCCTTCGGGACGGCCAACAGCGGGGTGCACGCGTTGATGTTCCGCATCGCGCAGGAGGAACCGAACCTGGAGGCGCTGCCCGAGGGCCTCGCCGACCTCGTACGGGACTGCCTGCGCAAGGACCCGGCCCGCCGCCCGGCCCTCGACGACATCCTGGAGCGCACCGGCGCCGAGGACACGGTCGCCGACGGGCGCAGTCGCGACCCCTGGCTGCCGGGCATGCTGGTGGCCCAACTGGGGCGGCACGCGGTGCGGTTGCTGGACACGGAGAACCCGGACGAGAGCGGCCCGTCGGGGGCGCCGTCGAGCCGGCCGTCCCCGGGGGCTCCGCCGCCCCCGCCCGCCTCGTCCACCCCCGGCGCCGTGGCCCCCGTGGTGGCTCCCGCCCCCGGGCCCTCCGCCGGACACGCCCCCGCGCCCGGGGCGTCCCCCGAACACGCCTCCGCGCCCGGGGCGTCCCCCGAACACGCCCCCGCCGCCGACGACTCCGCCCCGCCTGCGCCGGGAATGCCGGGCAGTGCCCCGCTGGACCACCTCCCCACGATGGTCACGGGCTCGCCGCAGACACCCCCGCCCGGCACTCCGCCGGGCACCCCGCAGACGGCCCCACCGGGCGCCCCGGCCCACCCGGTGTACGGCTCCGCCCAGCAGCACCCCCAGCCCGCCGCGTACGGCTACCCGCAGCAGCCCCCCGCTGCCTGGGGCGCGCCCCAGGGGGCGTACGCGCCCCCGCCGGGCTCCACCCCGCCGTACGGCCCCACCCCCCTCTACGGCCCCGGCCCCGGCGGCCCACAGGAACCCCCACGAAGAAGCGGCCGCTCCACCGCCGCGCTGATCGTGGTGGCCCTGGTGGTCGCGCTCGGCGCGGGCGGCTCCGTCTACGCGCTGATGAGCGGCGACGGCAACACCCGCGGCGGCGGCGAGACCACCGCGTCCCCGACCGCCGGCGCCCCCGAGACGCCGGACTCGACCCCCCAGGACCCGACGACCGAGCCGCCCACCACGGAGGACGAGAAGCCGGAGAACGGCGCGATCCCCACCGAGTTCATCGGCACCTGGACCGCGTCCATCGACAACGACACGGGCCGCAACACCCGACGACTCACCATCCAGCAGGGCGAGGTGGGTGACACGGTGCTCGCCCTCACGGCGGACGGCCCGGCCGACGACGGTACGTACCACTGCGTGTTCCAGGCGGAGCTCGCCGAGACCCCGACGACCACCGGCCCGCTGCGTATCGGCCCGTCGAAGGTCACCGTCGGCGAACCGGCCACGTCCTGCACTCCCGGCGCGGCCACCGAGCTGACCGTCCTCCCGGACGGCCGTCTCCGCCGGGTGAACGTGAACAACGGCGACGAGCTGACGTACACGAAGCAGAGCTGAACACGACCACGGCTGTCAGGAGCCGCCTCCGCCCCGGCACGGCGGGTCCTGCTTCTGGCTCGACTCGCCCTGCCCGTAAGCCCCGCACACCACCACCGCCTCCGGCGCGTCGGCGAGCTGCCGCAGCAGGACGAGGGTCTTGTCCACGGGCGGGGCGTGGACGCCCTTGGCATAGGAGACGAACCCGGTGGCGCCGTTGAAGGAGACACCGTTGCTGAGGGTGAGCAGCACCGACCGGCGGTCGACCTCCTCGTCGGCCAGCCGGGCGTCGGCCACCGCCTGGGACAGGACGTGGAAGGCGTCGTACGAGACCGCCGAGTGGCCGTCCTGCTCCCAGGGGTCGGTGCCCTCGGTGCTGGACTCCACGAAGGATTCGTAATCGTCGAAGAACTGGCGCGTTTTCCCACTGGCTTCCCGGTCGGTGGAGGGGAGCCGGTGCGCGGAGTAGTAGAGGCGCAGCCAGTGCTTGTCCTTGAAGACGCCGGTCTGCGCCACGTTGGTCAGTTCGTTGCCACCGAGGACCGTGAGGCTGTGGGTGGTGCAGGTGCCTTCCCGGTCCATGGAGTTGACGAACGCCGTGAAGTCCTTCGCCCGCGCCGACCAGTACAGGACGGAGTCCGGCTCCTGGCTCAGGGCCTGGCAGATCCTGCGGGCCAGTACGTCGGCGCTGACCAGGTTCTCCGCCGGGACGGACGGCTCGGGTTCGAAGTCGTTGTCCTGGTTGAAGTTGAAGACCCGCTCGGTGCCGGGGAAGTCCGCCATGAACCGGTCGGCGAGACTGCGGCTGTAGAGGTCGGCCGAGCTCTCGATGACGACGGCGTGCCCGGCGGGGGAGCACTCGTCGTCAAAGCCGCGTCGGGCCACGATGTTCTCCTGGCTCGCGAAGTCCGCCTCGATTCCGGCCTCCCGGGAGTTGTTCGGGGTGAACGGCCAGTAGCTGCGGCCCGCGTCGCCGGTCATCATCTCGTCGGCGGTCGCGGTGGTGCCGACCGTGGGGATCTGGGCCCGGCCGAGCACCCGCAGGGCGGCCTGCGTCTCCTCGCGGCTCTGCGCGTACCCGAGGACGCCGACGACCCGCTTGTAGTCCTCGGCGTCCTGTTCGTTCTTCACCTCGGCGACGAGTCTCTCGGCCTCACGTTCCGCGTTGCGGAATCCTTCGCCGGTGGCACGGACGTCCACGCGCAGCGGAACGAGCGAGTTGTTGGAGGCCGCGTCGTCGTTCAGCTTCTTCTGCCACATCGCGATGCCGCGCAGTTCGGGGATGGTGCCATCGAAGCGCGTCTCGTCCACGGTGGTCGGCTTCTTGGAGACGAACACGACGACCGTCCGTACGGTGTGGTCCTGGCGGGCGTAGGCCTCGGCCCGTCTGTTCTGCTCTTCGATCGCCTGCGAGGCCGCGTCGTACCAGCCTTTGGCGTCCACCGGGATGGCGGTGGAGCGGGCGGCCTCGGCGACGGACTCGGTGCCGCCGACGCAGGTGTGGTCGGCCGGGGGAGCGATCCAGGTGCGCACCCCGATCACCGTGCCGACGAGCGCCAGCGCCAGCGCGCCCGCCAGGAACGAGGTCGTGGTCCGCCAGTCGGTCTTGAAGAAGTCCGGTTCGACCTGGGGGACGGGCAGGCCGGGGCCGTGCGGCGCGTTGTCGGTGAAGGTCACCAGGACCGGTGAGCCGTCCCTCTGGCTGAGGAGCAGTCCGGCCTGGGAGAAGTTGCTCTCGCCCGGGTTGTCCAGGTCGTTCAGCAGGCCGGTGGACGGCTGCCCGACGATGACGACGAGCGGCCCCGGCTGCTGGGCGGTGGCGCGGGCCCGGTGCAGGGAGCGCACGAAACGCTCGGCCGCGCGGGCGCCGTCCGTACCGGGCGGGGGCAGCTCCACCAGCAGGACGGGACGTGCGGTGCGGCGGCGGCGCCGGGGCAGGAGGCCGCCGACCCTGGGCGTGCGCAGGTCCTCCAGGAGGGCGCGGGTGAGGAGCTGGTCGAGCTCCTGGAGCGCCTCCTCGTGACGCGGGTCGCCGGCGGGGCGAGCCAGGCGCGTGGACTGCACGTTGGCCACGTGGTCCATGACGCGGAACAGGTTCCTGCCGCCCGCGGCGACGGGCTCGTCGGCGAGCCAACGGCGCATCACCTTGCGGGACATGCGCTTCTGCCACAGCCAGCGGGGCGCGTACCGGGTGAACCACAGCCAGAAGACGACCAGGAACCAGCCCTTCAGATCGCTGGACGGCGGACTCGTCTTGGGAAGGGCGCCCAACAGGCCGCGCTTTTCGGCCTGTTGCTGGTCGCACGCGTACTCGCGCAGGGCCACCGCGCGGGCGCCCGGCCAGCGGTCCGGGTGCTCGCGGATGTAGGTGACGAGGTCCCGCAGGAGGGTGAAGTGCGGGAAACGGTCCGGGGTCATGTGCTCCGGAGGCACGTCCTGCAGACCGAGGCCCGCGCTCTCGGCGAGGAGGAGCGAGTCGTCCTGTGCGGCGGCGAGATACACGTACGGCACGAGCTTGCCGTGCTCGTCGAGGGAACGGCGCAGCGCCTCCACGACCCGGTGCGTGCCCTCGGCGCACGCGGCGCCGTCGCCCGGGACGCGGAGGATGAACAGCGGTGGTTTCGTGGCCAGGTTGGCGCGGTTCGCGGGTGCCACGGCCGTGGGGAACTCGCGCACGAAGACATCGGCCCGGCTGTCGTCCGGGAAGCCGTCCGGACCGGCCTGCGGATGCGCCATGATGCCCCCGTATGTCAACAAGGCGTGTCTGAAGGGAAGTCGGAGAGTACTGGCAGTATCACACCCGTTACAACGGGTTGTGGCAAGCGCTTCAACACCGTTACAGGTGCGCCTCCGTTCCCTCACGAGCACCCCGCATGCGCGCGGTCCCTCCGGCGCCCCTCGGCCCAACTCGGCCTGTCTCAGGCCCCCTTGCCCCCGCATGACGCGTACACAACGATGGCGAGTCGACGACGCCTCACTGCTTCGAGCCCCAGCGCTTCATGCCCCAGGAGGACCCATGCGCCCCAGCAGAAGAACCGTCCTGGCCGCAACGGCAACGGCAACGGCAACGGCCGCGTCGATGGGCGCCACGGCCTCGGCCTCGGCAGCGGAAACGGGCACCCGCCCGCTGGCCACGGCCCAGCCGCCCTCGGGTGAACTACGCGCCCTGTTACGGGAGATCGACCCGGCCCGCATCGAGGCGACGGTCCGCAAACTCGTCTCCTTCGGCACCCGTCACACCCTCTCCGTCCAGGATGATCGTGACCGCGGCATCGGCGCGGCCCGCGACTGGATCCTCTCGGAGATGAAGTCGTACGCGGCTGCCTCCGGCGGCCGGATGACGGCCGAACTCCAGTCGTACGTCCAGGAACCCGCGAGCCGTATCCCGGTGGCCACCCGCATCACGAACGTCGTCGCGACCCTGCGCGGCTCGGTCACTCCGGAACGCGTCTATGTGGTCTCCGGCCACTACGACTCCCGCGTCACCGACGTCATGGACGCCACGTCCGACGCGCCGGGAGCGGACGACGACGCGTCGGGGGTGGCCGTCGCCATGGAGCTGGCCCGTGTGATGGCGAAACGCCGCCCGGCCGCCACGATCGTGTTCGCCGCGGTGGCGGGGGAGGAGCAGGGGCTGTACGGGGCCGCGCACATGGCGTCGCGGTACAAGGATGTCGGCGCGGACGTGCAGGGGATGTTCACCAACGACATCGTGGGCAGTTCGACGGCGGACGACGGCACGAAGGATCCGTACACCGTCCGCCTCTTCGCGGAAGGCGTCCCCACCTCGGAGACCCCCGAACAGGCCGCCGTCCGCCGCTCGGTGGGCGGCGAGAACGACTCCCCGTCCCGCCAGCTGGCCCGCTTCGTACGGGACACGGCGGACAACGCGGCGACCGGTATGCGCGTACGCGTCATCTACCGCCGCGACCGCTACCGGCGCGGCGGCGACCACATCCCGTTCCTGGAACGCGCCTATCCCGCCGCCCGTTTCACGGAACCGGCCGAGGACTTCGCGCACCAGCACCAGGACGTACGGGTCGAGGACGGCAAGCAGTACGGGGACCTGCCGGAGTTCTGCGACTTCGCGTTCACGGCCCGCGTGGCCCGCGTCAACGCCGCCGCCCTGTGGAGCCTCGCCCAGGCCCCCGGCACACCCCGCGGCGCCAGAATCCGCACCGCCGACCTCACGAACGCCACCCACCTGACCTGGACCCGCGGCTCAGAGCCCGACCTGGCGGGCTACGAGGTGGTCTGGCGCGAGACGACGGCCCCCGAGTGGACCCACGTCATCCCGGTCGGCGACGTCACCTCGCACGAGGTGGACCTGTCGAAGGACAACGTGTTCTTCGGCGTACGGGCAGTGAACCGCTCGGGCTACCGAAGCCCGGTGGCGTTCCCGGACCCGCAGACGTAGTCACCGTCCGCGCGGAGCGGTGACCGGTGTAAGTCGCCGGAGGGCCTGGGCTGAAGATTTCAGCCCAGGCCAGCACTAATCAGCCCGTCCGGCGCTTGAGGACGAGGCCGTTCAGGCCGATACGGGGGTCTGGGGG
>NZ_VCHX02000324.1 GCF_005768555.2 Streptomyces sporangiiformans | reverse complement strand
CGCGCTGCTCGGCGCGGCGGCCACCGCGGTGTCGACCTACCTGATCGGGCGGCTGGGCGCGGACCTGCTCGCGCAGCTGCGCGAAGGGGCCGTCCGGGCGGTGCTCGGGATGCCGAGCGCACGGATCGAGCAGGTCGGCCGGGGGGACGTGCTCTCCCGGGTCGGTGACGATGTGGCCGTCATCTCCAAGGGCATCCGCACGGCCATCCCCACGGTGTTCTCGGCGGGAGTGCTGGTCGTCATCGCCACGGTCGGCATGTTCGGCCTCGACTGGCGGCTCGGCCTGGCGGGCGCCGGCGCGCTGCCCGCGTACGCGCTGGCCCTGCGCTGGTATCTCCCCCGGTCCGCCCCGCTCTACCAGCAGCAGCGGGCGGCTCAGGCTGACCGCGCGCAAGCGTTGATCAGCGGTCTGAACGGGATCGACACGGTCCGGGCGTACCGCCTCGAGGGCGCCTTCCGCGAGAAGGTCACCACTGAGTCGTGGCGGGTGCGCGATCTCGGCATCGAGGTGTTCCGGTTCTTCGGCCGGTTCGTCGGCAGGGAGAACCGTGCCGAGTTCATCGGGTTGGTCCTGATCCTCGTGGTGGGGTACGCCCTGTTGGAGGCCGATGCCGCGACTCTGGGCGAGGTGTCGGCGGCTCCGCTGCTGTTCCACCGGCTGTTCACCCCGCTGGGCGCCATCATGTTCACCTTCGACGAGGCGCAGAAGTCGGGCGCGAGCCTGACCCGGCTGGTCGGGGTGCTGGGGGAGGCCGCGGAGGACCGGCTGGTGGGCGACGCGGCCGTCGCGTCACCGGACGCCGCGCCGTACGCGGTGACGGTGGAGGGGCTGACGTTCAGTTATCCGGGCACCGAGGAGCCGGTCCTGAGAGAGGTCAACCTGACGATCCCGGCCGGTGGTTCGCTCGCGCTGGTGGGGGCGACGGGCGCGGGCAAGACGACCCTGGCCGCGCTGATCGCGGGCATAGGGACCCCGCAGGCCGGGTCGGTGCGCGTCGGGTCGACCGACCTCGCCGGTCTGGACGAGGCCGGGGCGCGGGCCTTGGTGAGCATCCTGACGCAGGAGACGCACGTGTTCTCCGGTCCGCTCGCCGACGATCTACGGCTGGCCGCGCCGGAAGCGACCGACGCCGAGCTGATGGACGCGTTGCGCACGGTCGGCGCCGACGGGTGGGTCGACGCGCTGCCCGACGGGCTGAACACCATGGTCGGCGAGGGCGGCGAGCGCCTGGACGTCACCAAGGTCGCCCAGATCGCCCTGGCCCGGCTGGTGTTGGGCCAGTCGCCGGTGGTGGTGCTGGACGAGTCGACCGCGGAGGCGGGCAGCGAGGGTGCCGCCGAGCTGGAGCGGGCCGTGCTGGCCGCGTGCTCGGGCCGGACCACGTTGTTCGTGGCACACCGGCTGACCCAGGCGATGGCGGCGGACCGGATCGCCGTACTGGACGCGGGACGCGTGGTGGAGCAGGGAACGCACGAGGAGTTGGTGGCTCTGGGCGGCCGGTACGCACGACTGTGGCGGGCCTGGCGAGAAGGCAGTTAGGTAACCCTAATTTAGGTTAGGCTAACTTTCATAACTTGGAAGGGACGCTGAGTCTTCGATGATCGAACCGAGCGCTCGTCTCGTACTGCTTTCTCCCACACGCCTGGCCGACGTGCGCCGGCGGACCGGTGACTATTCCGACAGGACCATCGCCGCGGCGTGCGCCATCGGTCTGTCGTACTGGGCGACGGGCCGCAGCCCCGACGGCATCGACCTCACTCCCGGCACTCTGTTCGCCGACGTCCTCGGGTGGGTCGACAACGGCGGGGACGGGCCCGGCGGTTGGGAGGTCGGTGCGGAGGGCGCAGACGGCGCCGACGGCCGGAGCATCTCCGTACCGGAAGGGGTCGAGCCGGCCGACGCGCAGCTCGCGCTGGACGACCTGGCCGACTTCCCGGACCGGCCCATCGGCACCATCAGCACGGCCGGCGTGGCCGCGAGGCTCGAAGCCCTCGCCGAGTGGAACGACACCGAGGCCGACCGGGTCCGCCCGACCATCGTGGAGATGTTCCGCGAGCAGGCGCGGACCAGGCCGGACGCCGTCGCCATCGTCGACGAGCAACGGTCGCTGACCTACCGTCAGACTGCCGAACTCTCCAGCCAGTTGGCCCACCATCTGATCGAACGCGGCCTCACCGCCGAACAGGTCGTCGGCATCTCACTGGGCCGCTCCGCCGAGATGGTGATCGGACTGCTCGGCGTGCTCCAGGCGGGATGCGCGTTCGTGCCGCTCGATCCGCAGTGGCCCGCCGCGCGCCGAGCCGTCGTCATCGAGGACGCCCGCGTCGTGGTGCAGCTCAACGACTCCGGCGAGCACGACCCGGCCGAACCGGAAGCCGTGGCCGTCGACCTCGGCGACTGGAAATTCGGTTCCTACCCCGCCGAGGGGACCGGGGTCACCGTCCTCGGCGACGCCCTGGCCTACGTGATCTTCACGTCCGGTTCGACAGGGCGGCCCAAGGGCGCGATGATCCGTCACGAGGCGATCAGCGAGCGCCTGCTGTGGCAGGTCAACGAGATCCTGGGCTTCGGCCACGACGACGCGTCGCTGTTCAAGGCGCCGCTGTCCTTCGACATCTCCATCAACGAGATCTTCCTGCCGCTGGTGTCCGGCGCCAGACTGGTGGTCCTGCGGCCCGGCGGTGAACGCGACCCGCACCACCTGCTGAGCGTGATCGCCGAGCAGCGCGTCACCTTCACCTACCTGGTGTCGTCCATGCTGGACGTGCTGCTGGAGATCGCCGGCGACTCCGGGCGGCTCGACAGCCTGCGGCACGTGTGGTGCGGCGGCGAGGTGCTGACCCCGGAGCTGTACGAGAGGTTCCGCACCCGGCTCGACATCCCCATGTACCACGGCTACGGCCCGGCCGAGACGACGATCGGTGTCTCGCACGTCATCTACCGGGGCGCGGCGGAACGCCTGTCGACATCGATCGGCAAGGCCAACCCCAACACCCAGCTGTACGTGCTGGACGACGAGCTGCGCCCGGTCCCGGTCGGCGTCGGCGGCGAACTGTACGTGGGTGGGCTCCTGCTGGGGCGCGGATACGTCAACGCGCCCGGCCTGACGGCGTCCCGGTTCGTCGCGAACCCCTTCGCCGACGACGGGTCCCGGCTGTACCGGACCGGTGACCTCGCCCGGTTCGCCCCGGACGGGTCGCTGGACTTCCTCGGCCGGGCCGACAACCAGATCAAGATCCGCGGTATGCGGCTGGAGATCGAGGACGTCGAGGTCGGTCTCGCGGAGCACCCCGGGGTACGGCACACCTGCGTCGTCGCGAAGAAGAACGCCGCGGGCGGCACCTACCTGGTGGGATACGTGATCCCGGCCGCCGGGAGCGAGGAGCTGCGGGCGGACGAGGTCAAGGCGTGGGCCGCCGAGCACATGGTGGAGTACATGGTGCCCGCCCACATCGTCGTGATGACGGAGTTCCCGCTCACCGCGAACGGCAAGCTCGACCGGAACGCGCTGCCCGAGCCCACGATCGGGACGGGCTCGCTCATCCAGCCCGCCACCGAGAACGAGCACGCGGTGTGCGCGGCGGTCGCGGCGGTGCTGCGACTCGAAGAGGTCGGTGTCGACCAGGACTTCTTCCAGCTCGGCGGAGACAGCATCCTGGCGATCTCGCTGCTGAGCGCGCTGCGCGACGCGGGTCTCTACGTCACGGCACGGCAGATCTTCACCCACAGCACCGTGGGGGCGCTGGCGGCGGTGGCGAGCCGTGAGGACGTCTCCACGGTGGACCACCGCGATGTCGCGACCGGTTCCGTCGTGGGATCGCCCATCGTGCAGTGGCTCGGCGAGACCACCGACGCGATCGACGGCTTCGTACAGTCGGTCGTACTGAACACCCCGGCGGACCTGACCGCCGACGCTCTCGACGAGATCCTCGCCGCCGTGGCCGGGCGGCACGACATGCTGCGCGCCAAGCTGGTGCGCGGCGACCGCTGGAGCTTCGACATCCCCGAGGCGGACCAGGCCGCCGTGGGGTGGCAGGAGAGCGACCGACCGCTCGACGAGTGCGTCGCGCTCGCCACCGAAGGGCTGGACCCGACGGGCGGCGTGATGCTGCGTGCCGTCTGGCGCCGCGAGGCACGGCAACTGGTCCTGGTCGCCCACCACGTGGTGATCGACGGCGTGTCCTGGCGGGTCCTGATGGACGATCTGGCCACCGCGTGGCGGCAGTTCACCTCGGGTACGCCGATCGAACTGCCCCCGGTGGGCACGTCGTTCCGGCGCTGGACGCAGCTGCTGGAGCGCGCCGCGTTCGACGCGGACAGTTCCTACTACTGGCGCCCCCGGCCGGGAGACGACCAACCGGTGGGCAGGCGCGCGCTGTCCGCAGCCGACACCGTCGAGAAGGAGCGACTGCGGACCGTCTCGGTCGGCCCCGAGGCCACGGCCGCGCTGCTGGGCGAGATCCCCGCGAAGTTCCACGCGGGCGTCAACGACGTCCTGTTGACCGGGCTCGCCGTCGCCCTCGCCCGGTGGCGCCGCGACCTCGGCCAGGACCAGACGTTCGCGCACATCGAACTCGAAGGCCACGGCCGCGAAGGGCAGTTCGTGGCGGGTACAGCCGGCTTCGAGCCCGAGCTGTCGCGGACCGTGGGCTGGTTCACCACCCTGTTCCCGGTGACCGTGGACCCGGGCGCGGCGGCCGATCTCACGGCGCCCGAGTACCTGGCCGCCGCGCTGAAGGCGGTCAAGGAGGACCTCGCCCGGGTGCCGGACAACGGCGTCTCCTACGGTGCCCTGCGGTACCTGACCCACACCGAGTTCGACGCGCCCGCACCGCAGGTGCTGTTCAACTACCTCGGCCGCTTCGACGCGGGCTCGTCCAGCGACTGGCAACTCGCGGGCACCACGGGGCAGTTGGGCGAGAAGCGCGACCCGAACATGCGCCTGCCGCGCGCCCTGGAGTTCAACGCGATCGCCGAACCCGCCTCGACCGGCGAGTACGAACTGGTCACCACCATCTCCTGGCCCGACGGGATGTTCACCGACGACGACATCGCGACGCTCGGCGAGTACTTCCGGGGCGCCCTGGCCGGACTGGCCGCGCTCGACCAGGGCGGCCACTCTCCCAGCGACTTCGGCCTGGTGCCGCTCGCGCAGGCCGATGTCGACGTCCTGGACGGCCCGGCACTGCGGGACATCCTGCCGTTGACCCCGTTGCAGGAGGGCCTGTACTTCCACTCCGTCTTCGACGACGACTCGGCGGGCGCTTACGTCGAGCAGCAACTGCTCACGCTGGACGGCGAAGTGGACGCCGACCGGCTCGCGGCGGCGGCCACCCGCCTGCTCACGCTGTATCCGAACCTGGCCGCGCGGTTCGTGGCCCTCGCCGACGGCCGTGTGGTCTCCGTGCTGGAGAGCGGCACGGAGGCGCCCTTCACCACGCTGGACCGCCCCGGCATCACCGACGACGAGATCCGCGACCACGCCGAGCGGGACCGTCGCGCCGGGTTCGACCTGGCCACCGGCCCGCTGATGCGGTACACGCTCATCCGCGCCGGCTCCGGACGGAACGTCCTGGTGCAGACCGTGCACCACATCATCGCCGACGGCTGGTCGGTGCCGCCGATGCTCCGCGCGCTGCTGGCCGAGTACCACGCGCCGGGGACCGTGTACCCGCTCGGCGGCTTCCCCGACTACGTGAGCTGGCTCGCCGGACGCGACGACGACGAGAGCGATCGCGTATGGCGCGATGAGCTCGCCGAGCTGCCCGGCCCCTCGCTGGTAGCCGAAGGGCACACCCCGTCCGACCGGTTCGCCGACACCGCCGTGGAGCCGGAGGACGACGTCGACGCGGCCGTCCGGTCGGCCGGCGTGCCGCTGAGCGTGGCCGTGCACAGCGCCTGGGCGGTGACGCTGGGCTCCCTCCTGCACGGCAGGGACGTGGTGTTCGGTTCCACGGTGTCCGGGCGTGACGCGGAGGTGCCCGGCATCGAGGACATGGTGGGTCTGTTCATCAACACGATCCCCGTACACGCCCGTTGGGCCGGTACCACCACGGTGCGGGACCTGCTCGCCTCGGTGCGGGAACACCAGAGCGTCGTGCTGCCGCACCAGCATGTCTCGCTGGCGAGGATCGGCCGCCAGGCCGGCGCCGGCTCCCTGTTCGACACCCTGGTGGTGTTCGACGTCGCCACCGATGTGGACGGTCTGCGGCGGCCCGGCGACACGCTGGTCATCACCGACATCGTGAACGAGGGCGCCCCGCACTACCCGTTGACGCTGGTGGTGGAGCGCGCACTCGACGGCCGTCCCCGCTTCAACCTGATCTACGACGGCGAACTGCTGCGGGAGACGAGCGCGCAGGACATCCTGCGCACGTTCACCCAGACCCTCACCGGTCTGCTCACCCGGCCGGACGCCCTGGTCGACGACCTGGCGCGCGAGGACACCGGCGGCGCCCGGCGTCCCGCGCCGATCACCCCGACGACCTTGGGCGGACTGTTCGACGCCGCCGCGCACCGCGACCCGGCCGCCACCGCCGTCACCCAGTGCGGTCTCGACGGCCGTAGCAGGTCACTGACCTACGGCGAACTGGCGGACACCAAGGACGAGTTGGCCTCAGCTCTGCGCGCGGCCGGTGTCGGGCCGGGCAAGCGGGTCGCCGTCGCCGTCCCGCGCTCCCTCGAACAGGTCGTCGCCCTGGTCGCGATCGTCAGCGCCGGCGGAGCGTACGTACCGCTGGACCTGGCGTACCCGGACGAACGGCTGGAGTACATCCTCGCCGACGCCGCTCCGCAAGTCGTCCTCGTGGACCGTGAGCAGCGGGACCGCTTCACGCAGCTGCTGGCCCGGGCGGGCGTGCCTGCCCGTGTGCTCGTACAGGGGGACGAGCTGCCGCAGGGCGAAGGGCAGTCGCCTGCCACCACCGAGCCCGGGCCGGAGTTCGGCTGGCACAACCCCGCGTACGTGATCTACACGTCCGGATCGACCGGCAGACCCAAGGGCGTCGTCGTCCCGCACTCCAGCGTGGTGACGCTGCTCGCCAACACCCAGCCCGACATGGACTTCGGCCCGCACGACGTGTGGGTCCAGTTCCACTCCTTCTCCTTCGACTTCGCGGTCTGGGAGCTGTGGGGCGCGCTGGCGTACGGCGGTGA
This sequence comes from Streptomyces sporangiiformans, assembly GCF_005768555.2. Classification (GTDB taxonomy): domain Bacteria; phylum Actinomycetota; class Actinomycetes; order Streptomycetales; family Streptomycetaceae; genus Streptomyces; species Streptomyces sporangiiformans. The sequence continues at coordinate 21,933 of NZ_VCHX02000324.1, read as the reverse complement.
GCTGCTGGTGCCGGAGTACGGGCTGACCCGCTCCCCGGTCGACTTCCACCGGCTGGTCCGCGAGCGCTCAGTGACCGTGCTCAACCAGACCCCGTCGGCGTTCTACCAGTTCATCGAGGCCGACCGGCATGCCGGGGAGCCGCTGCCCGCGCTGCGCCGGATCATCTTCGGAGGCGAGGCGCTGGATCTCGGTCGGCTGCGCGGCTGGGTCGAGCGGCACGGCACCGGTTCGCCCGAGCTGGTCAACATGTACGGCATCACCGAGACCACCGTCCACGTCACCCACCGGGTGCTGACCGACGAGGACTTCCGTCTCGGCGACGACGTCAGTCCGATCGGCGGCCCGATTCCCGGTCTGGTCACCTATCTGCTGGACGACCGGCTCCGGCCGGTGCCTCCGGGCCGGGTGGGCGCCATCTACGTCGCCGGCGACCAGGTGTCGCTCGGCTACCTGGGCAGGCCGGGGCTCACCGCGGGCCGGTTCGTGGCGAACCCGTTCGCGGGCGACGGCTCCCGCATGTACCACACGGGCGACCTCGCCCGCCGTACGCTCGACGGCGAGCTGGAGTTCACCGGCCGGGCCGACGACCAGGTCCAACTCAAGGGCTTCCGGATCGAGTTGGGCGAGGTGGAGTCCGCGATCAGGGAACTCGACGGCGTGGTCGACGTGGCCGTCACCGTGGCGGACAGCGGCGACCACCTGGTCGCGCACGTCGTGGGCCGGGTGCCGGGTGACTTCGTCGAGTCGCTGTCCACGAAGTTGCCCGTGCACATGGTGCCGGGCCGGGTGCTGTCGGTCGACGCGCTGCCGTTGACGGTCAATGGCAAGCTGGACCGGAAGGCGCTGGTCGAGCGCGCCCGAAGGGGCGCGGAGAGCTGCGCGACCAGCCACGACGCACTCGCGGACGAAGACGCTGCTGTGGCCGCACTGCCTGCGCTCGTCGACATCTTCACCGAAACCTTGCCCGGCTCCGCCGTGGACGCCGACACCGACTTCTTCCGCGCCGGAGGCGACAGCATCGTCGCCATCACCGTGATCAACCGGGCCAGGGCGCTCGGCCTGCCGATCGCGCCACGGGACGTGTTCCTGTTCAGGACCCCGCGCGCGCTCGCCGAGAACCTGGGGACGCGTGCCCCGCAGGCAGAGGCGTCGTCCGCGCCCGCCCGCCGCGAGGACGGCCCGCTGACGCCGACCCCGATCATCCTGCGCCAGCGCGAACTGGGCGGATCGCTCGCCCGGTTCGCCCAGGCCAGGACGCTGGTCGCCCCCGAGGGCACCGCGTTCGCCGACGTCGAGCGCGCCGCGAACGCCGTGGTGGCCGCGCACCCGGCCCTCCGGCTGCGGCTGCGCGTCGAGCACGGGGTGTGGGCCCTGCGCACCGAACCCGCCCGCGAGGTCACCGTCGTACGACCGGAAACGACCGATGCGACAGCGGCGGCGAACGAGGCCGCCGGACGGCTCGACCCCGAGTCCGGCGACGTCATCGCGTTCTCGTGGCTGGAGGCGAGCCGGACCCTCGCGGTCACCGTGCACCACCTCGCCGTCGACTCGGTGTCCTGGCTGGTCCTGCTGGACGACCTGGCCACCGCCCTGCGCGGGGACACCCTGGCGGCGCCGACCACGTCGTACGCCGAGTACGCCGAAGCACTGACGCTGCAGTCCGCCGAGGCGATCGACGACCTCGGGCACTGGATCACCACGCTCCAGGCACCCGCGCTGCTGCCCACGGCAGAAGGACTACGGCTGCGCGAGACCACGGTCGTACTCACGCCCGAGGTGAGCGACCGCGTGACGCGTACCGCGCCCGCCGCACTCGGTGTCGGCCTCACCGAGTTGCTGAGCGGCGCGCTGCGCACCGCGCTGACCCGCATCCAGCCGTCGCCCACCGATCTCGCGATCGAACTGGAGCGGCACGGCCGGGTCCCGGTCCTCGAACACCACGACTACACCCGTACGGTCGGCTGGTTCACCTCCATCGCGCCCGTACGGCTCACGGCGCACACCGACCCCGTCGCCGCGGCGCACGAGATCGCCGAACGCCAGCCGGACGAGCGCGCACACGTCGCGTACGGGCAGCTCAAATACCTCAACCCGCAGACGGCCCCGCTGCTGAACGCCCGCCCGCAGGTGCTGTTCAACTACCTCGGCCGGGGCAGCGAGTCCCAGGCGGTGCACCTCACCGGCGGGGATCAGGGCAGCCCGTACGCCGTCGAGGTCAACGCGTGGATCGACGAGACCACCGGAAGCCTGCACGCGGTCTTCACCCTCGCCGAGGGCATCCCCGACGAGATCACCGAGCACTGGCACAGCGCACTGGAAAGCATCGCGGACACCTCCGCGACGGCCGAGCGCACGGCACCGGTCACCCCCCTCCAGAGGGGCCTGTTCTTCCAGGCCCAGATGGCGGGCTCGGCCGGGCACTACGTCGCGCAGAACTGGTTCACCTTCGACCGGCGCCTGGACACCGACGCGCTGGCCGAGGCGATGGCGTACGTGATCGCCCGGCACCCGGTCGTGGGCGCCGGCTTCAGCACCGACGACGACGGAAACCCGGTCCAGGTCCTCAAGGCGGGCCGACGGGTCGACGTCCGTACGGTCCAGCTGTCGACGGACGCAGAAGTGGAAGCCCTGCGCGCCCGTGACCGCGACACGGGATTCGACCCTGGTGAGCCGCCGCTGATCCGGATGACCGTCGTACGTCTCCCCGACGACCGCGACGGCCTGCTGCTGAGCTACCACCTGCTGCTGTGGGACGGCTGGTCCCGCGAGATCATGCTGCGGGACCTGTTCGACGCCTACCAGGCCGTCGTCGCGGGCGAGCCGCTCGACGCGGTCCCGGCCACCCCGGGCTTCGAGGACTACGCCCGGGCGCTCGACGCCAAGGACTCAGCCGTATCGGAGCGCTTCTGGGCGGAGCACCTGGCCGGCCTCCCCGGCCCGACGCTGCTCGCCGGACCGGCGCCGTCCTTCTCGGACGACCTGCCGAGCGCGCTCGTGCACACGCTGTCCGCCGAACAGTCGGACCTGCTGAGGGACGCGGCCAGGACGCACGGCGTCACGCTGAACTCCGTACTGACCGGCGCGTTCGGCCTCCTCCTCGGCGCCCACACGGGCCGCAGCGACGCCGTGTTCGGCGTGACCGTCTCAGGCCGTGAGGGCGAGGGGCTGTCCGACATCGTCGGCGTACTGCTCAACACCGTGCCCCTGTGGACGCGGGCACGGCCGGACGACACGGTCCGCGACTACCTGTCGGCCGTGCAGGCGGCCCGGGTCGAGGCGATGGAGCACGAGCACCTGGGGCTCGGCGAGATCCAGCGGGCCAGTGGCCACGACACCCTCTTCGACAACCTGTTCGTGCTCCAGAACTTCCTGGACATGGACGCGTTCGCCGAGATGAACTCCAGGCACGGCATCACCTCGGTGAAGGCCGACGACTCCACTCACTATCCGTTCACGTGGGTCGTCACGCCCGGCGACCGGCTCACGGTCAAGCTGGAGCACCGCGACGGCGACACCGAGAACGCCCGTCGTCTCCTCGACGACTACCTGCACGTGCTCGAAGACCTGGCCCGGTCGACCGGGCCGGTCGGCGCACTGCGGGGCCTGGGGCCGGAGCCCGAGCCCGCCGAACGCACGGACGTCGGCACGGACACCGTCGTCGACCGGTTCGACCAGGCGGCGGACCGCGACCCGCAGCGGGTCGCGCTCGTCGCCCACGGCTCGACCATGACCTTCGCGGAGCTCCGGGACCGCAGCCGCGCGGTGGCCGGTGTGCTCGCCGGGCGCGGCATCGGCCCCGAGACGACCGTGGGTCTCGCCGTCCCGCGCTCCCTCGACTCGATCGTGGCGCTGTTCGCCGTGCTGCGGGTCGGCGCCGCTTACGTGCCGCTGGAGTTGGACCACCCGGACGAGCGGATCGCCGCGATCGTCGCGGACGCCCGCCCGGACGTGATCCTCACCGTGAGCGCCGTGTCGCCCCGGCTGACCGGCGACCTGATCGACCTGAATGACCTGATCGAGCTGGACCGCCCCCTGCCCGACGCCGAGCCGTATCTGACGTTCGCGCCGGACGACCCGGACCGCCTGCGGCACCCCGCGTACACCATCTACACCTCCGGATCGACCGGCAAGCCCAAGGGCGTGGTGACCGAGTACGCCGGGCTCACCAACATGCTGATCAACCATCAGCGCCGGATCTTCGAGCCGGTGCTGGCGGAGCACGGCCACCGGGTCTTCCGGATCGCGCACACCGTGTCGTTCGCGTTCGACATGTCGTGGGAGGAGCTGCTGTGGCTCGCCGACGGGCACGAGGTGCACATCTGCGACGAGGAACTTCGGCGTGACGCGCCCCGGTTGGTCGAGTACTGCCTCGAACACGGCATCGACGTCATCAACGTGACCCCGACCTACGCTCAACAACTGGTCGCCGAGGGGCTGTTGGACAACCCGGCACGGCGGCCGGCGCTGGTGCTGCTGGGCGGCGAGGCCGTCACCCCGACGCTGTGGCAGCGGCTCGCGGACACCGAGGGGACGGTCGGCTACAACCTGTACGGACCCACCGAGTACACCATCAACACCCTCGGCGTCGGCACCTTCGAGTGCCAGGACCCGGTGGTGGGAGTGGCGATCGACAACACCGATGTGTACGTGCTGGATCCGTGGCTGCGGCCCCTGCCGGACGGAGTTCCCGGTGAGCTGTACGTGTCGGGCATCGGCATCGCGCGCGGCTATCTCGGGCAGCCCGCCCAGACCGCGCACCGCTTCGTCGCCTGCCCGTTCGGTGAACCCGGCGAGCGCATGTACCGCACCGGGGACCTGGTGATCCGGCGGCCCGACGGGAACCTGATGTACCTGGGCCGCACCGACCAGCAGGTCAAGATCCGGGGTCACCGGGTCGAACTGGGCGAAGTCGAGGCCGCGTTCGGGGCCCACCCAGCGGTGCGCTTCGTCGCCGCGGTCGCCCAGCGCGACCCGCAGGTCGACGGAGCGTACCGGCTGGCCGCCTACCTCGTACTGGACGGCGCCGACCTGGCGGCGGTCGCCGCCGAAGTGGGCGCCGGGCTGCCGGACTTCCTGCGTCCGACGCACTACGCCCAGGTCGACAGCATCCCGCTGACGGTGAACGGGAAGGCTGACACCAAGGCGTTGCCGGAAGCCAAGCCGCTCGGCGCGCTGACCACGGCGGGGGAGCGGGGACCTGCGACCGAGACCGAGACCGTAGTGTGTGAGTTCTTCGCCGAGGCACTGGACCTGGACGATGACGAGGTGAGCGCGGTGAGCGACTTCGTGTCCCTCGGAGGGCACTCCATGCTGGCGGTGCGGCTGATCGGGCTGCTCCGCCGAGAGTACGGTCCTGTGATCACGATCCGCGATCTGTTCACCCTGCGAACCCCGGAAGCGATTGCCCGCCACCTCGATGACAACTCCTGACACGCAGCGGCCCCGCCCGGGGTCCGACATCCTCCGGACCGCACTGCGCCGCAACATCGGCGCCATGGCCTGGGGCACCGTCCTCATGGGCCTGTACCAGGCGGGTGAGACCGCCTTCCCCATCGCGCTCGGCATGATCGTCGAACACACGATGCGGGACCGGAGCCTCGGCGCGCTCGGCCTGTCGATCGCCGCCCTGGCCGTGATCATCACGACCGTGTCGCTGTCGTGGCGGTTCGGGATGCGCATCCTGCAGAAGGCCAACACGACCGAGGCGCACCGCTGGCGGGTGAAGGTCGCCGCCTGTGGCCTCCAGCCGGTGGCGAGGGACGTCGACCTCAAGTCCGGCGAGGTGCTGACCATCGCCACCGAGGACGCCGACCAGACCGCCGACATCATCGAGGTGGTGCCGCTGCTGATCAGCTCGCTGGTCGCGGTGCTGGTCGCGGCGGTCGCGCTGGGCCTGGCCGACATCCGGCTCGGCCTGCTGGTGATCGTGGGAACGGTCGCGATCCTGTCGATCCTGAGCGTGATGTCCAGGCGGATCGGCTCAAGTACCCAGGAACAGCAGGCCAGGGTGGCGCGGGCGGGCGCGAAGGTCGCCGACCTGATCATCGGCCTGCGCCCGCTGCACGGCTTCGGCGGCAACCACGCGGCGTTCCGGTCCTACCGGAAGGTCAGCACGGAGGCGAAGCACCAGGCGATCACCGTCGCCAAGGTGAACGGCGTGTACGCGGGTACCGCGCTGGCTCTCAACGCGATCCTCGCCGCCGCTGTGACCCTGACGGCGGGCTGGCTGGCGTTCGACGGCCGGATCACCATCGGGGATCTCGTCATGGCCGTGGGGCTGGCGCAGTTCATCATGGAACCGCTCAAGCTGTTCTCGGAGATGCCGAAGTACGTGATGATCGCGCGTGCTTCGGCCGAGCGGATGGCGCTGGTGCTGACCGCGCCGCCGGTGACAGCCCCGGGGCCGGAGCGCCCGGCCGCGGGCGGAGACCTCGAGATCGACTGCGTCCGGTACGGGTCCCTGAGCGAGCTCAAGTTCCAGGTGTCCGCCGGCGAGTTCGTGGCGATCGCCGTGTACCAGCCGCGCGCGGCGGCCGACCTCGCGTCGATCCTGGCCGTGAACGTCCCGCCCGACGCGTATGACGGAGTGGTGCGGGTCAGCGGGCAGGAGATCGCGGACCTGTCCGTCGAGGCGGTCCGCGAGCACATACTGGTGAACCCGTACGACGGGGAGATCTTCGCGGGCAGCCTCCGCACGAACATCGACCCCTCGGGCACCAGCCGGACGGTCCCCGAGGCCGTCGAGGCGTCCATGCTGACCGATGTCGTCGCCCTCCACCGCGAAGGACTCGACTACGGCGTCCGCGACCGCGGCGCGAACCTCTCCGGGGGGCAGCGCCAACGGCTGTCCCTGGCCCGCGCCTTGGCCGCCGACACCGACGTCCTCGTCCTGCACGACCCGACGACGGCCGTCGACGCGGTCACGGAGCAGCTCATCGCGCGCAACGTCGCGAAGCTGCGCCGGGGCCGGACCACCGTCGTGATCACCAGCAGCCCGGCCCTCCTGGACGCCGCCGACCGTGTCCTCGTCCTGGACGACGGCGTCATCACCGCCGAGGACACCCACCGGAACCTGCTGGCCAACGACGAGAACTACTGCCTGGCGGTGGCCCGGTGACGTGACCTGCTAACCGAGGGCCCAGGCGACATCCCTGAGCAGGGCGTGTCGCCAGCCCGCTCGGTCGTGGTCCGACGCCGAGCGCGAGACCCGTACGGTCGCACCTGCCTGTTCGGTCAGGGACTCGGCGAGTTCGCAGTGGGGCAGCATCCGTGTCTCGTGTTCCCCGGCGTCGAAGGCGACCCGTAGACCGGACAGGTCGGGGCGCTCCCGCAGGCGCGCGGCGATGGCGCCGCCGACCGGGCCGCCCAAGGGGTCCGCCAGGTCCATGGCGTCGGGTGTCCACCAGAACGACCCGGACTGGCAGGCGACGCGGGACACCAGGTCCGGGAACTCCAGTGCCGCGTACATCGCGCTCAGCCCGCCGAGGCTCTGCCCGGCGACCACCAGCCGGTCCCGGTCGGCGCGTACGCCGGTCTCCGCCACCAGCGGCAGCAGTTCGTCCCGGATCGCCTCCCACAGTTCGGGCGTGCACGCGAACTCGGCCTTCCTGTCCTTGGCCGGAAGGAAGACGAGGGTGACGGGGGGCAACTCGCCACTGGCGACAGCCGAGTCGAACGCGGTCATGGCCGGATGCAGGTACAGCCAGTCGTCCCCGTCGAGCAGCAGGACCACCGGTCCGCCGCCGCCCGCCGGGTGGACTCGTACCGTACGCCGCCCGCCGAGCCGTTCGCTTGCCCAGCGGATCCGGGTGCGGGGCAGGGGCAGGACGTCGGCGGCGTCGATGACGGGCCAGTGCGGCTGGGCCGGTGCGTCCGGGGTCGCGGCGATGGACCGGTCACCGCCCGCACCGACCGGGTTGAACGGGTCGGCGTACGCCGCGTCGCCCACGAGGAACTGGTAGGTCACCCGCAGCCGTGCGGGCATGCGCACCTCGGCGTTCCAGCAGTCGGTATCGCCCCAGCGGCGCAGGGGTACGGGCTCCGACCAGCTCTCGAAGCCGATGCTCGCCGGAGAGCCGCGCCACAGGAACAAGGTCATCCAACCGCCGTCGTCGGCGGGTACCGACGCGGGTGTCCTTGCCGTCGCCCAGAACTCGTCGGTGCCGGGTTTGCCGGGCAGTCCGAACCCGACGAAGGCGTTCTCCCTGTCGGCATCCCTGTCGGCATCCCTGTCGGCATCCCTGCCGGCCGCGCGGCCGGATACGGGATCGGTCATGGCCGACTCGCGAGGCAGCTGTCCATGGTCCGGAAGAACTCGGCTGCCGGCACAGGGGACTTGGTCGCCTGGTGACGGAACATCACCACCCGCATGAACGTCTCCTTGTGAGAGGGAAGGGGAAAGGCTAGGCTCACCTTAATTAGGCGAGCCTAACCTAATCGCGGCATTGTCTTCCATGCCCGATCCAGCTCCTGAAAGGGCCCTTCATGTCCTCTGCCGAGCACCACGTCCACGATCTCGTCGGCATCGGTTTCGGACCCTCCAACCTCGCCCTCGCGATCGCCTTGCGTGAGCATCAGACGCGGACCGGTGACCGGATCGACGCCGTGTTCCTCGAGAAGCAGCCGGCCTTCGGCTGGCACCGGGGGATGCTGCTCGAAGGCACGACCATGCAGGTGTCCTTCCTCAAGGACCTGGTCACCATGCGGAACCCGGTGAGCGAGTTCAGCTTCCTCAGCTACCTGCACGACAAGGGCCGGATGGTCGACTTCATCAACCACAAGACGATGTTTCCCTCACGCCTGGAGTTCCACGACTACCTCGAGTGGGCGGCGGCCCGATTCACCGACGAGGTGGAGTACGGCTCGGAGGTCGTCGCGGTCACCCCGGTGGTGGTGGAAGGTACCGTCGAGTTCCTCGACGTCGTCGTCCGGCAGAGTGACGGAACGGATGAACTGACCACCCGCCGTACCCGAAACCTCGTCATCGCCGCCGGCCTGGAGCCGGTGCTTCCGGAGGGGATGGTGAGCGACGAGCGGATCTGGCACAGCGAGGAGCTGCTGGACAAGCTGCCCGGGCTCGATGAGCCGCGCCGGGTCGTGGTCGTCGGCGCCGGGCAGAGCGCCGCCGAGGTGACGGACCATCTGCACAGCGCGTTCCCCGGCGCCGAGGTGTGCGCCGTCTTCGCCAAGTACGGGTACACGCCCGCGGACGACAGCTCCTTCGCCAACCGCATCTTCGACCCGTCGGCGGTCGACCACTACTTCGAGGCGCCGGACGGGGTCAAGGAGAGGCTGGACGCCTACCACGCCTCCACCAACTACTCCGTCGTGGACCTGGAAGTCATCGACGAGCTCTACCGGCGGCACTACCAGGAGAAGGTGCAGGGCCGCGAACGGCTGCGCATCTTCAACGCCTCCCGGCTCGTCGAAGTCGCCAAGGACGAGACCGGCATGCGTGCCATGGTGGAGTTCCTGCCCACCGGGAAGACCACGGCGCTGGACACCGACGTGATCGTCTACGCGACCGGTTACCGGCCCGGAGACCCGCTCACCCTGCTCGGAGCCACCGGCGAGTACTGCGACCGGCTGCCGAGCGGCAAGGTCCGGATCGACCGCACCTACCAGATCGCGACGTCCCAGGCGATGCGCTGCGGCATCTACGTCCAGGGCGCGACCGAGCACACGCACGGCCTCACCTCGACGCTGCTGTCCAACACGGCTGTCCGCGCGGGTGAGATCGTCAACTCCGTGGCGGGACGGCTGCGGAACCGCGAGTCCTACGCGTTCTCCAGCTGACCGGCTCGGTCCTTCGGGGGCCGCGCCACCCGCCACGGCGAACGACGACCTGATCCACATTCTCGACGGGGCTGTCACCGGCCCCGTCGGCTTCGAGGAGACACTGAACATGAGCACCAACCCTTTCGACGACGCCGAAGGCCGTTTCCTGGTCCTGGTGAACGACGAGGGCCAGCACTCACTCTGGCCGTCCTTCGCAGAGGTGCCCGGCGGGTGGACGACCGTCTTCGACGAGAACACCCGAGAGGCATGCCTGGACTTCATCGAGGCCCACTGGACCGATCTGCGCCCCCGATCCCTCGCGGCGTCCATGGAAGTCTGACCCTTCACAGCGAACCGGTGCCCGCAGCCCCCCAACGGCCCGCGACCGAGGACGCGGCCGATCCGCCCGCGACCGGGACGCGGCCGATCGGCCCGCGACCGTGCCGGCCGAACACCCCGAGAGGACACCGCTGATGCTCTGCGCCAGACTGACGAACGCGCGCTTCCTCACCATGAACCCGGAGCATCCCGTCGCCCACGACCTGGGCATCTGGCGGGGCCGGATCGTCGGCCTGGACGAGGCCGTGACCTCCCTGCCCGCACGCGAGGTGATCGACCTGCAGGGCGCCACCGTGCTGCCCGGGTTCATCGACGCCCATGTGCACCTGGCCTGGACCGGGTTCAAGGAGAACACCCCGAGCATCGCGGGCTGCACGCGGATCGACGACGTGCTCGCGATCGTTGAGGAAGCCGTCACCCGGAAGGGCTCGCCCGGCGCCTGGGTGAGCATCGCCGGCTACGACCAGCGGGCCCTGGGCCGTCACCTGACGGCCGCCGAACTGGACCAGGTCAGCCACGGGCACAAGGTGTTCATGCTGCACGACTCCGGGCACGGCTGCGTCGTCAACACCGCCGTTCTCGACCTGCTTCCCGCAGACATCCCGCACGAGAGCGGCTTCCTCGCCGAGGGCGCCATGGGAGCCGCCCGCGCGCTGCGTCTGCCGTACTCCCAGCAGGAGCTGGCCGAGGCGATCGGGCGCGCCGCCCGGACCTGCCTGGCGGAGGGCGTCACCGCCTGCGCCGAGGCGGGTATCGGCGGCACCCTCTTCGGCCACAGCCCCGTCGAGTTGGGTGCCTATCAACTCGCCCGCGAGGAAGGCCTGTTGCCGCTGCGTGTGCAGCTCATGGTGTCCGCGGACCGGCTGCGCCCGGTCGCCGCGCACGAGGCCGACGGCATTCCCCGGGCCCTCGACCTCGGCCTGCGCACCGGGTTCGGCGACGACTGGCTCTCCGCGGGCGCACTGAAGATCTACACGGACGGCGGCATGATGGCCCGGACCGCCGCGCTCAGCAGCCCGTACGAACAGCTGGACCACATGGGCCAGTTGCAGGAAGACCCGGAGGTGCTCGCGGACACGATCGTGGACGGCCACCTCGCCGGGTGGCAGCTCGCCGTCCACGCGATCGGCGACCGCGCGGCCGACGTCGCCCTGGACGCCCTGGAACGGGCCCAGCGCCTCCGGCCGCGCCCCGGGGCCCGGCACCGCATCGAGCACGCCGGCCTGATCCGCCCCGACCAGCTCCCGCGCTTCGCGCAACTCGGCCTCAGCGCGGTCGTCCAGCCCAACTTCCTGCGCTACTTCGGCGACGACTACGCGGCGATCATGGGCGAGGAACGGGCCCCGTGGCTCTACCGCGGCAGGGCGTTCCTGGACCACGGCATCACGCTGGTGGGCAGCTCCGACCGTCCCGTCACGGACGGATCCCCGCTGCGGGCCGTCCAGTTCATGGTCGAGCGCGCCTCCGAATCCGGCCAGGTGATCGGCCCGGACGAGGGCGTCACCGTCGACGAGGCCCTGCGTGCCTACACCGTCGCCGGCGCATTCGCCTGCCACTGGGAGGACAGCCTGGGAAGCCTCACCCCGGGCAAGCTCGCCGATCTGGTCGTGCTCGGCGACGACCCCCGGCGCGTCGATACGTCGCGCATCGGAGACATCGAGGTGGTGGCGACCTACGTAGACGGCCGCGAGACCGGGAAGTCGGCGTCGTGAGCGGGAAGACAGCGGTGGTGGAGAGCCACGCGCACCTCTGGCAGGACGACGTGTTCCGGCATCGCTGGGTCATCTGGAACACGGCCGGGGAGACCTTGGTCTTCGACAGGCAGGCCAACTGCCCCGTGGACATCGGCGACGAGACGGTCCTGCCCGAGGTGCTGCGCAGGATGCGCGAGGCGGGCGTACCCGAGACCGACGACTACCCGGGCCGCCCGTGCGCTTAGGGCCTGTCGTTTGAATCACGCCTGGGCCGCGGGGCTCGGCACGCACATCTGCGGCGTTGTCGTCGGTTGCCAACGCTCCGCGTTGTCGCAAGGCCCTCAGGGGCCCGGTGAACCCGTACTCCGACTGTGAAACCGAGGAAGGAAAGCCTTGATCACGGCTACGCCGCGCCCTGCTCCGCTGCCGCATGCGCTCCTCGCGCCGACACCCTGCGTGCGCACCGCCCGGCGGGAGGACGCCGCCGCACTCGCCGAGTTGTCCCGGCCCTTCGTGCGCTCGGGGGCACTGCGGGAGCGGCCAGCCTCGCTCTACGCCACCCACGCGGCCGACTTCCTCGTGACTCAGGCCCCCGACGGCACCCTCGAAGGCTGCGTGGGGCTGCGCCTGCACTCGGCCGACCTGGAGGAGGGTCGCGGACCAGCAGGCGTGGTGTACAACTTCTGCGTGGCCGGGCACAGGCAGGGAAGCGGAGTGGGAGCCTCGCTGCTGCGCGGCGTGCTGGCCAGGGCGCGCGCCCGGTCGCTCGGTGCCCTGTTCACGGCGACGACCGGCGGTGGCGGCCTGTTCCTCCGGTACGGGTTCGCGCCCACGACCGCGCACCTGGCGCCTGAGTCCTGGGCGGAGTCCCTGGACCCACGGCGCAACGCGCGGATTCTCGCGAGGATCCTGTGACCGCCGGCTTGTCCCACACCGTGCTGCCCTCGCCCTGAATCCGCGTCAGGGCCGGGGTGCGCCGGAGTAGTCCGGGCTGTTGTCAGGAACCACGGTGGTGCCGGGGCCGGTCTCGCCGAGGACACCTCGCAGCACCGCGTGCGGCACGCGGCCGTCGAGCACATGTGCCCTGCGCACGCCGCCGCGGACGGCACGCAGACAGCCCTCCATCTTCGGCAGCATCCCGCTCGCCAGCCCCGGCAGCAGTGCGTCCAGTGCGTCCGCCGTCAAGCGCTCGATCACCTCGGTGCTGTGCGGCCAGTTGGCGTACAGCCCCTCCACGTCGGTGAGCATCACCAGCCGCTCGGCGTCGAGGGCCACGGCCAGGGCCGACGCCGCGAGATCGGCGTTGACGTTGTAGACCCGCCCGTCCTCACCGCGTGCCACGGGGGAGACCACCGGGATGTGCCCCTGATCCAGGAGCGTGCGCACCATGCCCGGGTTCACGTCCACGATGTCGCCGACGAGACCGATGTCCACCGGCCGGCCGTCCACCCAGGCCGGCCGCCGCACGGCGGTCATCGTGTGCGCGTCCTCGCCCGTCATGCCGACGGCGAAGGGCCCGTGGGTGTTGATGTGGCCGACCAGCTCCCGCTGGACCCGGCCGGTCAGCACCATGCGCACCACCTCCATGGTCTCCGGCGTGGTCACCCGCAGGCCCGCCTCGAAGCGGGTCTCCAGGCCGAGGCGGTCGAGCATCGCGCTGATCTGCGGCCCGCCCCCGTGTACGACGACCGGACGCAGGCCCGCGTGCCACAGCTCCACGACGTCCTGGGCGAACGTGCGCTGCAGGCTCGCGTCCACCATCGCGTTGCCGCCGTACTTGACGACGACCGCGCTGCCCCGCAGTTCTTCCGGCCAGAGAAGTGACCCGGTGGACGGATCCGCGTCCGCGCGCTCGGTGACGATTGGTCTCATGTCTGCTCCCGCCCCGTTCATGAGCTGTACGGCCCCCGCCCCGGGATGTTGTGCGCGGTCACCGCGCCGATCTCCACCTCCGGATGCGACAGCGGCAGGCGGAGGATCTCCCTACCGGCACAGCCACTGGCTCCGGCCACCGCGGCCCGTACGGTCATGTTCTCCGTCTCTCGTCGTATCCGTGTGTCGGCCCGATGCCGCCCGTGACGTGGTCACGCGTTCTTCGGCTCCCTCCGCAGGAGGAGGCCGCGCAGCAGACCGTCCGTCATGCAGACCACTCCGCTGCGTGCGGCCCACCGAAGTGCCAAGGTGTGCTCCTCGGCGGAGAAGTCGGCCACCGCGTCGGCGACGACGAACGGCTGGATGTCGTTCATGAAGGCGTCCGCCGCTGTCAGCAGGACGCCGAGGTGCGCGTACACACCGCAGATGATCAGCTGGTCGCGGCCCTTCGAACGCAGCAGCCTGCCGAGATGGCTGCGCAGGAAGGCGTTGTGGCGGACGTTCGCCAGTAGATGCTCGCCGGGGCGAGGTGTGAGGGGTGCGACGATCGCGGCGGCATCCGGCTCGTCCCCGATGCCAGGACCCCACATGTCGGCGACGAGCCCGCGCTGTCCTGGCGGCTGTCCGGCCGGCTCCGCACTGAACACGACTGGCATGTCCAGCGTCCCCGCGAGTTCCCGGAGCGCCGCGATGTTGTCGACGAGTTCCACCACAGGGGAACGCCCCGCCGGGAACGCGCCGACGAAGTGGTTCTGCATGTCGTGGACCAGCAGCGCGGCGCGTACCGGATCGATCCTCCAGGAGACATGCGACCGGGGGAGGGCGGAGCGGTCCGGCATCGGGTAGCCGTCGATGGCGGGCAAGCCCATGGGTGATTTCCCTCCCCTGATGACGCACACACCGCTGGGTTCAAGCTGCCAAGATTTTTCTTAGCTTAGCCTAACCTAAATAGCGGCGATCCTGGTGTGGATCGGTCTGTCTCTCGGGGGGTTGCGCCGAGGTCAACTGCGCGCCCTGCGGAGGGAGTTGTCGACCGAGGAGGGGCGCCGTGCCCCGTCCGCCTCGGCCTGGCGCTGGACAGGAACGGAGCTCTTGGGTGACTCGGCACCGTTCTTCCCGGCCTTGCGTCGGGGTCGTCCCGATCCCGGTGATGTGGTGGACACGGCGAGAACGGAGAGCAGCACGAGGGCGCAGGCGGGTCCGAGGACGGTCCATGGGGCCAGTTCCACGTACGGCTGGTTCTCCGACAGCAGGCGGCCCCACTCCGGAGTGGGTGGTTGTTCGCCGAGACCGAGGAAGCCGAGGGAGGCCAGTACGAGGACCGTGATGGGCAGCCGTAGAAGGGCGTTGCGCAGCACGGCGGGCAGGACGGCCGGCGCGTAGTGGTGGCGCAGCAGATAGGACGGGCCCGCGCCGAAGGAGAGCGACGCGAGCATGTATCCGCTGGCCCGTTCCTGGGCGACCAGCGCGGCGGTCTGGGCGGCGTAGGGGGTCCAGCCGACCGCGCACACCGCGCACGCCGCGCCCCAGACCGATGGGCCGGTGACCGCGGTCGTCAGCAACCCGGCGAGCACGGCCGGGAGAGTCGAGACCACTTCGGTCAGGCCCGTGCCCACCCGACCGGCCATGCCGAGCAGCAGCCCGGCGAGGGTACTGACCGCCGTCACCGCGAGGGCCACGCCGGTGGTGCGCAGGGCACCGTGGCCGAGACGGGCCAGCAGGTCGCGGCCGAGCGAGTCCGTGCCCAAGGGGTGACCGGGCGAGGGCGGGAGCAGTCGGGCTGCCGGGGCCACCTGCGAGGGGTCACGCAGCAGCCCCGCGATGACGAGCGTGAGCAGCAAGGCGGCGCAGCAGCCGGTGATCCAGTGCCGGGAACGTGCTCGCGGGAGGGCCGGCCGGGGCAGAG
Organism: Streptomyces sporangiiformans; assembly: GCF_005768555.2. Classification (GTDB taxonomy): domain Bacteria; phylum Actinomycetota; class Actinomycetes; order Streptomycetales; family Streptomycetaceae; genus Streptomyces; species Streptomyces sporangiiformans. The sequence continues at coordinate 6,344 of NZ_VCHX02000324.1, read as the reverse complement.
GGAGCAGGGCGCCGTCGCGCAGGGCGGGGCCGAGCAGTGCGCGGCACAGGGCCTGGACGAGGAGGCCCGCGGTGACGCCGAGCAGAATGAGGAGCAGTGTCACGGTCTGCAGCGGCGGCAGGTCCTGGGCCATGGCGGCGTCCAGGGCGAGCCGGCCGAGTCCCGGGATGTTGAAGATCTTCTCCACGGCGACCGCGCCGCCGACCAGGCTCACGACGGTCGGCAGGAGTTGGGGGAGCACGCCGGGCAGCGCACGGCGCAGCGCGGTACGGGAGATGAAGCCGGGCGAGAATCCGAAGGCCTGAGCCGTGCGCGCCCACGGCTCGCCGAAGGCGGCGGGCAACGACTGTTCGAGCAGGCCGCCGATCATCGCTCCGGACGGCACACCGAGGGCAAGTGCGGGGAGCACCATAGACCGCGGTCCCTCCCAGCCACTGGAGGGAAACCAGCCCAGCGACACACCGCACACCGTCGCGAGCAGGGAGGCAAGCAGGAACTTCGGCAGTGAGGCGGGCACGGCGGCCCCGATACCCGTCCCCGCTCGCCGCAGCCGCCGCCGGGATCCGAGGTACAGGGTGCGGCCGCACACCAGCGCCGCCACCGCGACGGTGACCACGAGCGCGCCGAGCATCATCGTGACCGAGACCGCGAACGCGGTCGTCACCTGCGGCAGGACCGGTTCACCCGACACCCACGAGGTGCCCGCGTCTCCTCGCGCCAGTCCGCTCAGCCATTGCACCAGATGAACGAAGGGACCTTCGTCCAGGCCCAGTTGCTCGCGTATGGAGGACAGCTGAGCGGGCGTCGGGTCCTGATCGGCGGAGCGAGCTCTGAGGACCGTCAGCGCGGGATCGGTACCGGACAGCCAGGGGAGCATGGCGACGGCGGTCAGGAGCGCGGCCGCTGCGACGACGCGGCCGGCCCCGGTTCGCCATGGGAACGGGCGGGTTCCGGCTCCCGCCGACATGACGCTCATACGGCGCTACTTCAGGTGTGTGTCGACGTCGACGAGAGAGCGCTCGCGGGGGTCGAGGAGTACGCCCTCGACATCGCTGGCGATGCCCTGCACGACCTTCTCGTGGACGAGCGGCACAACGGCGTCGGTGCGCAGGATCGCCGCCTCGGCCCGCATGATCTTCTGCTGCCGTGCCGCGGTGTCGTCTTCCTCGGCGGCTGCCCTGATGGCCTGGTCGACCTTGGAGTCCTTCAGGCCCGCGATGTTGTAGACCCCGTCGCTGGTGTAGTCGCTGGCGAGGTAGGCGACCGCGTCGCCGGTGTCCAGAAGGGTCACCCGGGAGAAGACGAGAGCGTCGTACTTGCCCGCGATGAGGTCGGCCTCCATCTGCGTGTACTCGCGCACGTCCTGTTTCACCGTGAACCCGGCCTTCTCCAGCTGCTGCTGCAGCACGGTCGCGGCTTCGGGCAGTTCGGCGCGGTTGGTGTAGGTGGCCAGGCGCAGGGTCTTGCCCTTGGACTTGGACTTCACTTCTGCGGTGGTCGCCGCCGCGGCGCGGCCGGTCACCTCGACACGCCTGTCGGCCGTCCAGGGGACAGCGGGCCCGAGCAGGCCCTGCGCGGGGTCGGCGTACCCGCCGAAGACCGAGTCGACGAGGGCGGAGCCGTCCACGGCCTCGCGGGCGGCGGCGCGCAGCGCGGCGTCGGTGAAGAGGCCGCTCCTGGTGTTGAGGACGAGGCTGTCGGTCCGTACGGAGGGCACGTCGTGACGGGTGTCGGCATCCAGCAGCTTCGCCTGGGCGGTGGGTATCCACTCGGCGATGTCGACGTCGCCGCCGCGCAGGGCGTTGGCGCGGGCGGTGCCGTCGGCGATCCAGGTCGCGTCGACGCCGGAGGCCTTGGCCTTGCCGCCCCAGTGGTCGTCGAAGCGGTCGAGCCTGGCCTTGCTCTTCCCGGTGAGCTTCGTGATCTCGAAGGGACCGGTTCCGGTACCGATCGGACTGACGGTGCCGTCCTTCGCGTACGCCTTGGAGGAGAAGATGCCGAGCGCGGGGCTGGCGAGCCGCAGCGGGAGGACCGGGTCGGCGGTCTTGGTGGTGATGGTGACGGTGTCAGCGTCGTCGGCCTTCGCGGTAAGTGTCATGTCGCTGAGGACACGGGGCTTGGGCTTGGCCGCACCCGCGTGGTCGAGCGCGTTGACGACGGACTCGGCGGTGACCGGGGTGCCGTCCTGGAAGGTGGCCTTGCGCAGCTCGAAGGTCCAGGTGGTGGGGTTCTTCTGCGTCCAGGATCTCGCCAGCGTGGGCGCGGCGTTCCCCTTCTCGTTCAGCGCCGTGAGGCCCTCGGCCACGGAGAGCTTGCTCAGCACGGTGGCGTCATTGCTGTACGGGGACAGGGACTGCACCGGCGGCACCGCGAGGGCGATCCGCAAACGGCCGTCCGACCCCGCCTTTGAATCCTTGGAGTCGGCCTCGCCCGACACGAAACAGCCGGCCAGCAGCGGGGTGAGAGCGAGCGCCGCGAAGAGACCGCGGGAGGTCGTGCGCATGGGGGTCCTGTCGTACGGGGAGGGAACAGTGGAGCCCCGGCACACCGGATACGGCGACGAGGACCGCGTCAGCTTATAAGGTAAGCCTTACCGACCCATGCCCGGGTCGCCCGCAGGCGGGGTTGCCGCCCGCAGGCGTGGCCGGGGTTCGTGGAATGCAGCAGGGAGCTGCGGTGAATTCCCGTCGGTCAGCGGCCCGCGCGGATCAGGCCCGTCAGGTAGCGCCACAGCGATGAGCGCTGCCGGGCGGAGGGATCCGGCACCACCATGCCGGCCGACTGTGGCTCAGGGAGGCCGGCCGCCGGCTGTTCGGGCGCCGAGGCGAGTTCGTACCGCACGGGCAGCGAGCGCAGTCCGCGCATGAACGGGGAGGAGCGCCACGGCAGTTGGTCGGCCGGGAGCGCGAGGTCCAGATGGGAGAACCGCTCGAACAGCCGGCCCACGCCCACCGCCGCGACCGTCGAAGCGAGTTCGCGTGCCGGGCACTGGCGGCGGCCCGCACCCCAGGACAGGTGCGCCCGGGTACTGATCGTGGTGCTCCGCGCCACGGGGTCGGCGAAGAGCGGGTCGGCGTGTGCGGCGGCGGAGGACACCCACACCGGGTCGCCCGCGTGGATCGTGTAGTTCCCGAGCGGAGTGTCCCGGGCCGCGAAGCGCGGCACGAAGTTCACCAGGGGCGGCTTGCGCATGACCACCCGGTTCATGGTCTCCCTGACCATCCCGGCGGAGAGGCTGGCACGCACGGCGCCCTCACCCGAGATGACCTCGACCACGGTGTTGGAGATGAGGATGCCGACATGGTCGGACGTCATGCCGAGCAGCATGAACAGCTCGCGGGCCAGCTCGTCGAGCGAGAGATCCGGGTGCGCCGCCAGCAGGTAGGAGGGGAAGTCGTCCCCCGGATCGGCCGACTTCACCGCCGCCAGCTCCGCCAGCGTCGCCAGCAACCGCTCCAGGGCGGCTCCCGCGTCCGGACCCGCGTCCAGCACCCGCCACATGTCCATCAGTGCGTCGTCGCCCTGCGAGCCGGGGAAGCCGAGCAGGTGACTGGCCACCATCAGCGGCAGCGGCCGGGAGAACTGGGCGGACAGGTCCGCCACGCCCGTGCCGCCGCCCTGTCCCACCAGGGTGATCAGCTCGTCGGCGTAGGCGGTGACGGCCGTCTTCAGCCGCTTCGCCTGAGGGTGGCGAGGGTCCTGGAACGGTTTGAGGGCCGCATCCCACGCGGCCCGCAACGGCCCGTATCCGGAACCGCCCTGGATCAGCACATGGTTGACCTCCAGGGACGGCCCGAGCGGCCAGTCGGCCGGCACCCTGCCCTCCGAGCGGGCCCGCCAGTTCTCCAGCCCCTTCGGCCACCCGTCGTCGTCCTGGAGCACCTGGAGAGCCTCGCGGTAGCCCAGCACCAGCCAGGCGGGTACACCGAGCAGATCGACCGGTGCCACCGGGCCGTAACGCTGCCTCAGCCGCTCATACACGAGCGAGGGGCGCGTCTCGTAGTCCCGGGTCAGCAGCGGCTCCGGAGTCATCGCCTCCAGCCCGGTGTCGTCCCCAGCGCCGTCCCCGGCGTGGTCCAGGTTCACGGACCCGCCGTCGCCCAGGTGGGATTCCATCGCCTTGTCCCCCTCCGACACTCCCCGCACCGGCTCACTACCGGTCGGTAGTCACGAATCCGTGGGGACCCTACCTCAGGCCGCGATCACGGACGGACAGGGGGCGTCCAGTGGCCAAGTGGGCTGAGGCCAGGCGGCCCAGGGCGGTTCCGAGCAGGCTCCGGGCCGGTCCCGAGCAGGCTCCGGGCCGCGGTCGAGGTGACGGACAGAAGTTACGGACAGAAGTGACGAGGGTGGCCCAATGGGGTGTTCGGGACGGGTGTACGATCACGCCCTCACTCTTCGGCCGAAAACCGTCTTGATTCCTGTGCTCGCAGCCGTCAAGAGCTCTTCGGCTCGGAACTCTGTCTCTCAGGGGGACTTCCGTGGAAACACCCATGGCCGAGGGCGGCCGTCACAGACGCAGGATCCGTGTCGCGCTGCCCCTCTCCGCCGCCGCGCTCGCCGCCGCCGTGGCCGGAGCACTGCTGATGTCGTCCGCTGACGCCGCCACCCCGCTGCCGACGCCGACGGTCAAACCGGGAACCAGCTCTCCCACGCTCTCCGAGTTGGAGCAGCGGATCGCCGGAGCCCTCGCCGGTGACGACACCGCGGGCGAGACGACGTCCAAGTCGAGCTTCGCCGCGGACACCACGGGATCCACCGTCGACGCGAAGATCATCGGCGGCACGGAGACCACGCTCACCTCGGCCCCGTGGATGGCCCAGCTCTGGTACCACGACGACGAGGGCACCACGGACGAGAGCGACGACCTCGGCTTCTTCTGCGGCGGCGCCGTGGTGTCGCCGACGAAGATCCTCACCGCCGCACACTGCGTCAAGGGCTACGACTGGCACGCCAACGGCGCCGTCGTCACCGGCACTTCGCAGCTGCCGACCACCGACGACGCGGGCAGCACCGATCTGCACGGCGGCACCGTCTCCGGCGTCTGGCGGCAGTGGAACCACTCCTCGTTCAGTACGACGACCGTCGACAACGACATCGCCGTCCTGACCCTGCCGGCCCCGATCACGGCCCAGCCGATCCGGATGACGACGTCGAACGACACGGCGTCGTACGCGGCCGGAACCAGCGCCAAGGTCTACGGCTGGGGTCGCACCAGCTCCACCAGCCAGAACCTCTCCCAGACGCTGAAGACGGCCACGCTGCCGATCCAGTCCGACACCACGTGCGCCACCGCGTTCGGCACGGACTTCATCAAGGGGCACATGGTCTGCGCGGGCAACCCCGCGGGCGGCACCGATGACACCACCGTCTCGCCGTGCAACGGCGACTCCGGCGGCCCGCTCGTCGTGAACAACCGCATCGTGGGCATCGTCTCCTGGGGAGTCCTGGACTGCGTGGCGCAGGGCTCGTACGGCGTCTACTCCAAGGTCAGCAGCTACGTCGGCGCCGCGTACCCACGCGTCGACGACACCAACCTGAGCGGTGACCACAGGGCCGACCTGTTCCTGCGCCGCGACTCCGACAACACGGGCTTCGAACTCGACTCCAAGGGCACCACGTTCGCCTCGCGCATCTCCTGGGGCAACTGGGCCGGGGTCAACCTGATCCTGCAGACCGACCTCAACCGGGACGGCTACCAGGACTTCGTGGTGCGCAGGAGCGCCGACGGCGCCGTCTTCTGGACGCACTACGTCACCGCCACCGGCCAGTGGGCCACGCAGCAGATCTTCGACAACTGGAAGACCCGCACGCGCACCGTGGCGCCGGGCGATGTCACCGGTGACGCCCTGCCCGACCTGCTGTCCGTCGACTCCGGCGGCTACCTGTGGATCTACCCGGGCAAGGGCAACGGCTCCTTCTCGACCCGCGTCAAGGTCGGTTCGGGCTGGAACCAGTACAACTCCCTGCGCGGACACGGCGACTTCACCGGTGACGGCAAGGCCGACCTGATCGCGCGCAGCAAGAGCACCTCGTACGTCTATCTGTACAAGGGCACCGGCAAGGCGGGCACCGGAGCCTTCTCCAGCCGCATCAAGGTGCGCACCTGGAGCGGCTACAACGCCTTCGACGCCCCCGGCGACGTGACCGGCGACGGCAGGGCGGACTTCATGGCCCGCACCCCCGGCGGCACGCTCTACCTGTACCCGGGCACCGGAAAGGCCACCAGCGAGCTCTTCGCCACCCGCGTGACGATCGGCACGGGATACCAGCAGTACGACATCTTCGCCTGACACGGCGGTCGATGGACAGACCGACGGCCCGCCTCCGCACGCGCGGAGGCG
>NZ_VCHX02000322.1 GCF_005768555.2 Streptomyces sporangiiformans | reverse complement strand
GGCTGCGGGAGTGCGGCGCTGGGGGGTGGCCGGGGGCGGGGACGTCGCCGGGCGGGGTGGGGTCACCGGAGGTGAAGGGCGGCGGGGCGGGCCGATCAGTTCCAGCGCCTCACGGGCGGGAGCCTGCACGATCTGGGGCTCGACGCTCCCGTCCGGGCGTGCCTCCGACGGCCGGCTGGGCGGGGCCGGCACGCCGGGGGAGGGTGGGCGCTGGATGGTCACACAGCCGGAGACGGCCGAGACAGCCACGGTGACCAGGAGCGTTGCGGTGGTCGTCGTTCGATGCACCCGCGCAACTTTGCTGTGTCCGGCTCGATTTGGGGAGCTGACAAGCGGAGTATGCCCCGCATGGGTGAACGGCCCCAGGCGCCTCAGTCGCCGGTGACCCCGTCGATGCGCTCGCGGATCAGGTCGGCGTGGCCGTTGTGGCGCGCGTACTCCTCGATCATGTGGACGTAGATCCAGCGCAGGTTGTACGTACGGCCCTGCTGGTCCTTGCCCACGCCGAGGTCGTCCAGGTCGTACCGTGCGGCGTGGCGGCGGGCGACCTCGATCTCGGCCTGCCAGGTGCCGTACGCCTCTTTCCAGGTGTCGGCCTCGGTGAGATGGAACTCGCCGTCCCGGTCCTCGTCGCTGTAGTAGATCGGCCCGGGGTCGTCGTCCGCCAGAATCCGGCGGAACCAGCTTCGCTCGCAGTCGGCCATATGGCGTACCAGGCCGAGCAGCGTCAGCTCCGAGGGCTCGACGGACGCAGTCCTCAACTGGGCGTCGTCCAGGCCCGCGCACTTCATCGCCAGAGTCTGGCGGTGGAAGTCGAGCCACTGCTCCAGCATGGGCCGTTCGTCACCGGTGATGGAGGGTCGTGTGCGCTCAGTGGTCATCTCCGCATCCTTGCGGAACGAACGGAGCGCCACCACAGCATTTTCAGCAGACGCAGCATCCCCTCCACTCCACGGCCCCGGCGGGTCGTCGCCCCGGTGCCGGACATCCGCTCCGCCTCACTGACGTCCACCACATTCCTGAGCCTCTGCCCGGAATCCACGGCGGCCCGCTGGCGCCGCTCGGCGACCCCGCGGAGTTTCGACGGCATAGCCGACTGGCGGCGTCCGCAGCGGCCGTATGCTTCGGACGAGGCCTCCGTTGGCCTGTAGTCCAGCGCCCGTAAGCGCCCCGTGAACGCGTATCGGCACCCCGAAGAGGAGACCCTTGTGAAGGTCGGCTGCATCGGACTCGGCGACATCGCGCTGAAGGCGTATCTGCCGGTGCTCACCACGCAGCCGGGCGTCGAGCTGCATCTGCACACACGGACTCCCGCCACCCTGACCAGGGTCGCCGACAGCCTTCACATCCCCGTCGAGCGCCGCCACACCGACCTCTCCGAACTGCTCGCCCAAGGCCTCGACGCGGCGTTCGTGCATGCGCCGACCCTCGCGCACCCCGAGATCGTGACGCGGCTCCTCGAGGCGGGCGTCGCGACGTATGTCGACAAGCCGATGAGCTATGAACTCGCCGACAGCGAACGGCTGGTGCGGCTCGCGGAGGAGCGGAACACCAGCCTGGCCGTCGGCTTCAACCGCCGCTACGCCCCCGGCTACGCCCAGTGCGCCGACCACCCGCGTGAGCTGATCCTGATGCAGAAGAACCGCGTCGGCCTGCCGGAACAGCCCCGCCTGATGATCCTCGACGACTTCATCCATGTCGTGGACACGCTGCGGTTCCTGGCGCCGGGGCCGGTCGACGACGTGACCGTGCGGGCCCGGGTCGAGAGCGGGCTGCTGCACCACGTCGTGCTGCAGCTCTCCGGGGAGGGGTTCACGGCGCTCGGCGTGATGAACCGGCTGAGCGGCTCCAACGAGGAGATCCTCGAGGTGTCGGGGCAGGACACCAAGCGGCAGGTCGTCAATCTCGCCGAGGTCATCGACCACAAGGGTCAGCCGACCGTGCGGCGCCGAGGCGACTGGGTACCGGTGGCCCGGCAGCGCGGCATCGAACAGGCCGTGCTCGCCTTCCTCGATGCCGTGCGCGCGGGCAAGGTCCTCAGCGCCCGTGACGCACTCGCGACTCACGAGCTGTGCGAGAGGGTCGTACAGGCGGTGGAGACGCGGCCCGCCTGAGAGTCGGCCTGGTCGGCCTGGTCGGCTTGGTCGGCTTGGTCCGCCCGGTCGTCCCGGTCGGCCTGTTCCGCCTCAGCCGCAGCGTCCGTACGCCCTCCGTGGCACCCAGGGCCGTCAGGACCAGCAGCGCCGCGTACACCGGCCAGTCGCCGAGCCGTGCGTACGGGGTGACACCGTGTGCCAGCGGAATGTCGTACACCGCCGACGCGCTCGTGCTCGTGCTGAGCCAGTCGCCGACCCGCTCACCGCTCGGGCCGTAGACGGCGGAGACGCCGGTGAGCGTCGCGTGCACCATCGGCCGGCCCGTCTCGGCGGCCCGCAGTGCCGCCAGCGAGGCGTGCTGCTCGGGGGCCCAGCTCTGCTGGAACGTCGAGGTCGCCGACTGCGCCAGCAGCACGTCGGCACCGTCCTGCGCCAGATGGCGGCTCATGTCGGGGAACGCCGACTCGAAGCAGACCATCGGGCCCACGCTCAGCCCGTTCCCCACGCTCATCACCACCTGCTCGGTGCCGCGCCTGCGGTCCTCGTCCGCGGCCTCGCCGACGGAGGTGGCCCAGCCGAGGACGGAACGGAACGGGACGTACTCGCCGAAGGGGACGAGCCGCATCTTGTCGTAGCGGTCGCCGGTGGGGCCCTGCGGACCGACGAGTACCGAACTCTTGTAGATGCCGGGCCGGTCGGAGCGGCGGGCGTCCACGTTCACCAGGATGTCGGCGCCCACGTCGCGGGAGAGCGCGGCGAGGCGGTCCGCGTAGTCCGGCCGGTCGGCGAGGTCGAAGCCGACGCTGCTCTCGCCCCACACGACGAGGTCCAGGTCCTGCCCGGCCAGCTGCCGGGTGAGCGCCTCCTCGCGGGCGAACCGCGGATCGCCGCCGCTGATCGGGCCCGGCTGAACGACGGCGATCCGCGCCTGGCTGTCGGTGTCCGGGCGCGGCGACCACATCCAGGCCGCCGAGGTGGCGGCGGCCGTAGCCACCAGTCCCGCCACGGCCGGGACACGCGCCGGGCGAACCGCGACGAGGAGGGCCACCGCGACGTTCACCACAACGACCAAGAAGCTGATCAGCCACGTTCCGCCGACCGAGGCGAGCCGCAGCGCGGGCTCCACCTGCCACTGGCTCGCCCCCAGCAGACCCCATGGCCCGCCCAGCCCTTCCCAGGACCGCACGAGTTCGACCATCAGCCAGCACGAGGGCAGCACGAACAGCGCCGCCACGATCTTGCCGGGTGAGGGCACTCCGGCCAGGAACCGGCGTGTCAACCAGCCCCAGGGCGCCCACAGCGCCCCGAGCAGCGCCGCTATCACCAGCGTGAAGACATGCAGGTTCGGCAGCAGCCAGTGGTGCACGGCCAGCATGAAGCCGAACCCGCCCAGCCAGCCGTCGTACGCCGCACGCCTACCCGTGGGCGCCGAGCGCGCCAGCAGGATCCACGGGACCAGAGCGACGTACGCGAACCACCACAGCGACGGCTCCGGGAAGCTCAGCATGGGCAGTGCACCGGCGAGTGTGGCCGCGATGCCGCGCCACCAGCGCGAGCCGAGACGTCGTCGAAGATCTGTGGCGGACAGCTTCATGCAGCGGCTCCCTCGACCTCCCGCGCCAGTGCGTACTTCCAGTGTGCGCGCCCGGGACGATCTCCGTAAGTGCGCCTCCGCTCAGGTCGCCGCAGGCTCCTGACGTGTCCGCGAGGCCTGGCGCCACTTCTCGTGGACGACCACTTCGCGCAGGCGCCAGCCGTTGTCCGTACGCAGAAGAGTGAACTCGTACCGGCCGCCGCACACGAAGTCGGGCGCGGAGGAATCGCCGTCGTGTCCCGCGAACCGCATCGGATTGACGTAGTCCGCCCGCACCTGGGCCGTATCGCCGGTGTCGTGCTCCAGCGGCCCGAACCGCACCCGGCGGTTGACGATCAGATGCTGCCGCATCGGGAACCGCTCCATGGTCTGCGTGAGCCACTCGGCGACCTGCGCCGCATCACCCTCGATCCCGCCCGCCGACCGGTAGTCCGCGTGCCCGTCCGGTGTGAACAGTTCCCGGTAGGCCTCCCAGTCACCGTCGTCCACCGTCACCGCGTATTCGGTGATCAGTCCGTCGACCGCAAGCCGGTCCATCACCGTCGCGAGTTCCACGCGCTGCGTCATCGGCTCAGTGTTGGCCACCGGACGGGCCGCGCCAAGGGGCGTGCAGCGATATTCACTGGCCGCGTGGCGTCCATTCGGTCGAATCCGCCCGGCCATGCAGAAATGCGGCCACTGGAAGGGCGGCAGCGCAGCAGGCGACACCGGTGAGCATGACCAGTGACGGTCCCGAGCGGTCGAGGGCGAGCGAGCCGAAGAGCGCGCCCAGTGAGATCGAGACGTTGAACGACAGGACATAGAGGGAGGTCGCCGCTTCTCGCGCGTGCGGCACACTCCGCAGGACCAGGGTCTGCAGCGCGACCGGCAGGGCCGAGTAGGCGAACCCCCAGCCGAGCAGGAACGCGATCGCCCCAGGCTGCCACGGGCCCGCCGCGAGCAGCAGGGCCATGGATCCACCGGTGCCGACGATCAGGCCGATGATGACCTTACGCAGGGTCGGTCCCCGTCCGATGACGGCTCCCACCACGAAGTTGCCCGCGACGCCCGCGATGCCGAAACAGAGGAGGAGCACCCCGACGGTGTCCGCGGCCACGCCCACGTTGCGCAGCAGGAAGGGGGTGACATACGTGTAGGCGGCGTAGTGGCCGATCACGACGATGGCCGTCACGGCGACCGTCGTGCGCAGATCGCCCCTCTTCAACAGGCGTGGCAGCTCGGAGAGATGGACGCCGTCGCGAGAAGGCATCGAAGGCATCAGCACCGCGGTGGCGAGGAGGGCGACGGCGCTGCACACGGTCAGCGCCCAGAAGGCGGCGCGCCAGCTGAGCCACTGGCCGACCATGGCGCCCAGAGGGACGCCGATGACGGTGGCCAGGGATATCCCGGAGAACACGACGGCCGTGGCACGCACGGACCGCGCTGCTGGGACGAGCCGTACGGCGATGCTCGCGACGATCGCCCACAGAACGCCGTGGATGAATCCGATCAGCAGTCGGACGAGCATCAGCCAGGCGTAGTCCACGGCCGTCGCGGTGAGGAGGTTGCCCGCGAGGAAGACCGTCAGGATGACCAGCAGCAGCTTCCTGCGGTCGAGTTGGCGGGTGGCCGCGGTGAGGAGCGGAGCGAGCAGCCCGGCGAACAGTCCGTACAAGGTGACGGTCAGTCCGACCGTTCCTTCCGATACCCTCAGGTCGGTCGCCATTTCGGGGAGCAGACCGATGGGCATCGTCTCGGTGGCGGTCACGGTGAAGACCGAGAAGGCGACGGTCAGAACCGCCGGCCATCCGTGGGCGGGTGTGGCCGGGGGAGTGGGGTGTGCCGCTTCGTTCGACGTCGGTGTCTCGTGCCGACCAGAACTCGACAACGTCATGCTCCGAGAGAAGAGAAACGGCTGTGACCGCTCGTTCTGAGGGCACGGCCTTGCCGACTGGATGGTATACCAAAGGCCTTGGGCGGGGATCCGGGAGCGATCAGTGAGGACAATCCCGGGGTAGGCAGCCCGCCGTCGCATGGATCACGAAGGAGTACGCATGTCTCGTCCCGTCACGGTCGTCACGGGTGGCAGCCGAGGAATTGGTCGAGCGACGTGCGGGCGCCTGGCGGCGGACGGGCATGACCTGGTCGTGGGGTACGCACGCGACGACGCGGCTGCCGAGCGGACCGCGGCCGCCGTACGCGAGGCGGGGGCCCGATGTGTCACCGTGCGCGTCGACACCTCCGACGAGGGCGACGTCGATCGGCTCTTCGACACGGCGGCGGAACGGCTCGGGCCGGTGACGGGACTGGTCAACAACGCCGGAGTGACAGGCCCGCTCGGCCGGCTCGCCGACACGGACAGCGCCGATCTGCGGCGTGTGGTGGAGGTCAACCTCCTGGGCACGCTGCTGTGTTCACGCCGGGCCGCACGGGACATGGTGCCCCGGGGCGCCGGCGTGATCGTCAACGTGTCGTCGGCGGCGGCCACGCTCGGCGGTCCTGGAGAGTACGTTCACTACGCGGCGGCCAAGGCGGCGGTCGACGCGCTGACGGTGGGTCTCGCGAAGGAGCTCGGCCCCGACGGCATCCGCGTCAACGCGGTGGCGCCGGGCGTCATCGACACCGAAATCCACGCGGAGATGGGCGACCCGGGCCGCCCGGCCCGGTTGGCCCCCTCGATCCCGCTGGGCCGCCCCGGGGCCTCCGACGAAATCGCCGCGGCCATCGCGTGGTTGCTGTCACCGGAGGCGTCGTATGCGACGGGGGCGGTGCTGCGGGTGGCCGGAGGGCGGTGAGGGAGCCGGGGCTCTCCAGCCTCCGGGACTCTCGGGTCCTCCGCCGCCGCGGAGTTCAGGCGGCGTTGACGGCCTCGCTCAGGCAGCCTCGATGACCTCGTCACGTACGGCCGCTGCCCACTCCACGACCAACAGCTCGTACTCCGCCCGCTCCTGAGCCGACAGCATGCCGCCCGAACGAATCCACAACGCACGAATCTGCTCATTCACGGCGGCAGCGGAACGCACGGAACCAGGGGTCAAGGAGTTGGGGGACATACCAACCAGGGTAGGGCCAAGGACTGACAGCACGCCACCGAACGACTACCCATCCAGTATGTGGTTGGTCACGAAAAGCGCTCGGTGGGTTTCCCGAGCAACTCGGCGGCCTCGAACCGCACATGCTCACATCGCGCCACAACTCCCGGCGGTTTCCTCGCGTTTTCGCTCTAGCGCTTCGATTTCCGCAGCGCAACAGTCGGGAGCCATGGGAGACATGAAGCAGCGCATCGACGGCGTCACACCGCCCTACGAACCCGAAACCGAACGTGCGTTACGCCGCTGGATGCCACCGGGCGTCGCGCGCGAACCCCTGATGCTCTTCAAAGTCCTCGAACGCCACCCCGACCTCGCCTCCCGCCTCCGTACGCTCGGCGCGGGTCTGCTCGTCCACGGCCGGCTGCCCGATCCCGACCGGGAGTTGGTCATCGCCCGGGTCGCGGCACACTGCCGCTGCGCGTACGAATGGGGTGTCCACATGGCGACGTACGCGGAGTCCGTCGGCCTGACTCCGCAACAGGTCGGCCTCACCGTGAGCGGTGCCCCGACCGACCCGGCCTGGACGCCTCGTCAGACGGCCCTCCTCCAAGCCGTCGACGAACTCCATGACACGTCCCGTCTGTCCGACGCCGCGTGGACCGACCTGCGTGAACATCTCGACGAACCCGAGGCCCTCGAGTTCCTGGTCCTGGCGGGCTGGTACCGCACGATCGCGTACGTGGCCAACGGCCTGGAGATCGAGCGGGAGCCCTGGGCGCGGGCGTTTCCCGAGAGCTGAAGTGGACCGAGTTCTGTCGCGGGCCATTTATTGGGGTGCCCCTGAGCCCTCGCCGCACTACGGTGATTCTCGTTCAGTTCGTTCGGTTCTGAACATCGAGCACGGGCCGCCCGCCGCGGGGGATCAGGCGGGCGGCTCCGTCGTGTCCGGGGGCGTGTCCGGGGCCGAGAGCAGCCGTCAGCCCGCCGATTCCGCCGCATGAGGACTCAGCGCACCCACGCTGACCAGCACGATGATGAGCACGCCGAGGGCGACGCGGTAGTAGACGAAGGGCATGAAGGACTTCGTGGTGATGAACTTCATGAACCATGCGATAACTGCGTAACCCACTACAAAAGCGATGATCGTCGCGAAGACCGTCGGGCCCCAGGAGACGTGCCCGCCCTCGCTCGCGTCCTTCAGTTCGAAGAGGCCTGAGGCCAGCACCGCCGGGATGGCGAGGAGGAAGGAGTAGCGGGCGGCCGCCTCGCGGGTGTAGCCCATGAGCAGACCGCCGCTGATGGTGGCGCCGGAGCGGGAGACACCGGGGATGAGGGCCATGGCCTGGCAGACGCCGTAGATCAGACCGTCCCTGACGTTCAGCTCCTGAAGGGTCTTGCGCTCCTTCGCCACCCGGTGCTTGCCGCCTGTCTCGTCGCGTGCCGCGAGACGGTCCGCGACGCCCAGGATGATGCCCATCACGATCAGCGTCGTCGCGGTGATGCGCAGATCGCGGAACGGCCCCTCGATCTGATCCTTGAGCGTGACGCCCAGGACACCGATCGGAATCGAGCCGATGATCACGAGCCAGCCCATCTGGGCGTCGTGGTCCTGCCGCATCGCCTTGTTCGTGAGCGAGCGGAACCACGCCGAGATGATCCGCGCGATGTCCTTGCGGAAGTAGATCAGCACCGCGGTCTCCGTACCGATCTGGGTGATCGCCGTGAAGGCCGCCCCCGGGTCCTCCCAGCCGGCGAACGCCGCGGTCAGCCGCAGATGCGCGCTGGAGGAGATGGGCAGGAACTCGGTCAGTCCCTGGACGAGTCCGAGGACGAGGGATTCAAACCAAGACATGAAAGTACGTGATCCAAGTGCCGAGGGCGGGAGTGGAGCGAAGGGGCGGGCGAACGCGCCGTGTTGTCGTATGGGGTGATCAGGCGCGCCCGGGGCAGCGTAGCGTCCCCCGGTGGCGGCGCGACGAGAGGGCCTCCGTATCGCGGACAGGGACGCTCCGGCGCACGCCGCGGCAACGGTGTCGGGGTGTTGACCTGCCCCGACTTGGCCGCTTACGTTTCCGCGAGGAGTGAAAGCGCTTGCTGCGCGCCGGTGGCCACCGGGGTCGACAGGCGCCCGCCAGATCCGATGTCACGTCCGATGGAGTGCTGATCACCTAGATGCGTACCCCCCGCGACGCAACCGCCAGCGAGCCCAGCAGCGAGCCAACGAGCAGGACCACAAGCAAGACGACCAGCGTGACCACCAGTGAGACGACCCCGCGCGAGAGCCGCTCCGCGGCTCCGCTCGACGGCCGCCGCATCAAGGTCGCGATCATCGGCACCGGAGCCATCGCCGGCGGCAGCCACCTGCCCGCGTTCGCCGCGCTCGCCGCCGAGGGCGAGGTGGAGATCGTCGCGGCGGTCGACATCGACGCCGAAGCGGCGAAGCGGTTCTGCGCGGAAGGCGGCGTCCCGCACGCCTACACCGATCTCGACCGGATGCTGGCCGAACAGCGTCCGGATCTCGTCTCCGTCTGCACCCCGCCGACCCTCCACCGCGCGCAGACCGTCGCCGCACTGCGCGCCGGCGCCTGGGTGTGGTGCGAGAAGCCGCCGGTGCCCTCGCTCTCCGACTTCGACGCCGTGGAGGCCGAGGAGGGTCTCGCGGGCGGTCCGTACGCCTCGATCGTCTTCCAGCACCGCTTCGGCTCGGGCGCGCAACACGTACGCCGCCTGATCGCCGAAGAGGCCATGGGGCGCCCTCTCGTGGCGCACTGTCAGACCACCTGGTACCGCAACGCCGCCTATTACGCGGTGCCCTGGCGCGGGAAGTGGCACACCGAGGGCGGCGGGCCCGCCATGGGACACGGCATCCACCAGATGGATCTGCTCCTCGACCTGCTCGGCCCGTGGGCCGAGGTACGTGCCATGGCCGGACGCCTGGTGCACGACGTACAGACGGAGGACGTCTCGACCGCGCTCGTACGCTTCGAGAGCGGTGCGCTGGCGACCGTGGTGAACAGTGTCCTCAGCCCGGACGAGGTCAGCCGGATCCGCATCGACTGCGAGCGGGCGACGGTCGAACTCACCCACCTCTACGGCCACACCAACGACAACTGGCGCGTCACCCCCACGCCGGACGCACCGGCCGAGGACGTGGCCGCCTGGCAGGACTTCGGCGCCGACGTGCCGAGTTCGCACCTGGCTCAGCTGCGCGACCTGGTCGCGAGCATGCGCGCGGGCGAACGTCCGCGCAGCAGTGGCGCCGACGGGCGCGCCAGCCTGGAGCTGATCACCGCGCTGTACAAGTCGGCGTTCACCGACACGACCGTACGGGCCGGCGAGATCGGCCCCGGCGACCCCTACTACACGGCCCTGCACGGCGGCGCCCCCGGCTGGGCACCGGCGACGCACCAGGAGGAGGTACCGGCATGACCGCACCGGACGGCCTGCGCATCGTCCATGCTCACGGCGACCGCATCACGATCACCGAACCCACCACCGGCGTCGAGCTGTTGAGCTACGTCTATGCTCCCGAGGCGGCCTGGGAGGCCCCGAAGCCGTATCTGCATCCGCTCAGGACGCTGGCGGGCAACGTTGTCACGGACTACCGGCCCAACGACCACCGCTGGCACAAGGGCCTCCAGATGACCGCCTCGCATCTGTCCGGGGCGAACCTGTGGGGCGGCAACTCGTATGTGCACGGACAGGGCTACCTCGAACTCCCCGAGCGCGTCGGGTCGATGGCGCATGTCACGTTCGACGAGGTGAGCGCGGACAGTGCGGACGGCACCGGCAGTGGCCGCGCGGTCATCGCCGAGCGGCTCACCTGGCACCCGTACGACGGCACGCTGTGGGCCGAGGAGGAGCGCCGTATCGAGGTGCACGACGTGGACCCGGCGTCCGGGTCCTGGGCGCTGACCTGGACGACGGCCGTCACCAACCGGCGCGACGAGCCCCTGCTGTTCGGCAGTCCGACGACGGCCGGCCGGGAGATGGCCGGATACACGGGCCTGTTCTGGCGCGGTCCGCGAGCGTTCCGGGACGGGCGGATCGTCGGGCCCGACGGCGAAGGCCCCGAGCTGATGGGGCAGCAGGCGCCCTGGCTCGCCTACTCGGGCGAGCACGACGTCACCGACGGGTACGCGACCCTCGTCTTCGCGCACGCCCCGGAGAACGACCACACCGGCAAGGGGGGCGCCCACCCGGCCCACTGGTTCGTACGCAACGAGCCGTTCGCGGCCGTCGCCCCGTCGTTCGCCTTCTTCGACGAGCTGGAACTCGCTCCCGGCGACACCCTCACCCGTCGCTATCGCGTCGTCGTCGCCGACGGCGCGTGGGAGCGCGAGGAGATCGCCAAGTACCTGGCGGGGCACCCGTGGTGAGCGCCGCCCCCGGCTTCACCGGGCTCCCCGGTGCCGTCGCCCTCTCGCACCTCTCGGTCTACGACTGGCCCGCCGCGGACGGGGTGTGCGGTGGCACGCCTCATCTGCACCTGACCTGTTCGGAGGCGTACGTCGTCACCGGCGGGCGTGGCGCGGTGCAGACCCTGACGACGTCCGGATACGAGGTCACGCCTCTCGCGCCCGGCACGGTCGCCTGGTTCACGCCCGGTACCATCCACCGGCTCGTCAACGAGGACGACCTGCGCATCACCGTCCTCATGCAGAACAACGGCCTGCCGGAGGCGGGGGACGCGGTCCTCACGCTGCCTCCGAAGTACCTGGCTGACCCGGAGACCTACGCGGCCGCCACCGCCATCCCGGCGGACGCGCCCGAGGCGGAGCGGGAGCGGATCGCGCGCACCCGGCGCGACCTCGCTCTCGAGGGTTATCGGGCGCTGCGTGACGCGGACGGGCCCGAGCCGCTCGCCGCGTTCCACCGGGCCGCGGCCGCGCTGGTGCGGCCCCGGCTCGCCGAATGGCGAGAGCGCTGGCAGCGCGGGGCGCAGGCGGCCGCCGCGGCCACGGACGATCAGCTCGAGCGGCTCGAACGGGGCGATGTGTCACACCTGGCCGACGCCGTCGTACGGACCGAACAGCCGTCCATGTACGGCAAGTTCGGGATGTGCGGGCGGCTTGATGTCTACGAGGGGACCGTCTGAGAAGGCTTCGCTTCGGCGGGGCCCGCCACCGTCCAGCCCGGGGCCTGCGGGTGGGCGGTCAGGTCCTCGTGCTGGACCGTGTCGCCGCAGACGGAGCAGGTCACGGCCGGGAGCAGCTCGTGGCCGCAGATGTGCTCGATCACCATGGGGCGATCGTCGTCTTTCCGGAGATGGCGGTCGCCCCACGCCATGAGTGTCAGCAGGACCGGCTCCAGTTCGAGGCCCGCGGTCGTGGGCCGGTACTCGAAGCGCTGCGGTCGCTCGCTGTAGGCCGACTTCTCCAGGATGCCGGCGTCGACGAGGCGCCGCAGCCGCGTGGCCAGGACGTCGCGCGGGGCGCCGATGTTGCGGACCAGTTGATCGAAGCGTCCGTTGCCGAGGCACACCTCGCGCAGGACGAGCAGGGAGTACTTCTCGCCGACCAGTGCCAGGGCATCGGCGATCGAGCAGGGGCGGGGGTCTTTGGGGGCGGCCATGGGGCCCAGTCTAGGTGAGGGTTTGTTTTTCCAACTCGCCAAGCTATGGTGAGTTTGGATTTCCTACTCACTAGTACTCGGTAGTCCCTCGGCAGCCGGCGGCCAAGGAGGCCCCCACATGCGTGACGCAGTCATCGTCGAAGCCGTACGCACCCCCATCGGCAAGGGCAAGTCCAACGGCTCCCTCGCCCACGTCCATCCCGTGGAGCTCCTCGCCCACACGCTGCGCTCGCTCGTCGAGCGCTCCGGAGTCGACCCGGCGCTGATCGACGACGTCATCGGCGGCACGGTCGACCAGGTCGGCGAGCAGGCCATGAACACCACCCGTTACGCCCTGCTCTCGGCCGGTTTCCCCGAGACGGTGCCCGCGACGACGGTGGACCGTCAGTGCGGTTCGTCCCAGCAGGCGGTGCACTTCGCGGCGCAGGGCGTCATGTCGGGAGCGTACGACCTGGTCGTGGCCTGCGGAGTGGAGTCGATGAGCCGCGTGCCGATGTGGTCGAACGTGCCGCCGGGCAAGGACCCCTTCGGGCCCGGAGTCGCCGAGCGCTACCGGGAGGGGCTGGTGCCGCAGGGCATCAGCGCCGAGCTGATCGCGGCCAAGTGGTCGATCTCGCGCGAGCAGATGGACGCGTTCGCGGTGGACTCGCACCGGAAGGCGACCGCGGCCTGGGACGGCGGGCTCTTCGACCCGGAGGTCGCCCCGCTGGACGGGGTGAGCCGCGACGAGTGCGTCCGGCCCGCCAGTACGGTCGAGGTCCTCGCCGGACTCAAGCCCGCCTACTACGACCCCGGTTTCGCCGAGCGCTTCCCTCAGATCGAGTGGAACGTCACCGCGGGCAACGCCAGCCCCGTCAACGACGGGGCGTCTGCCGTGCTGATCACGTCGAGTGAGACCGCGGCCCGCCTCGGTCTGCGCCCGCTGGCCCGGCTGCACAGTTTCGCCGTCACCGGATCCGATCCGCTGCTCATGCTCACGGGCGTCGTCCCCGCCACCGAGAAGGTGCTCCGCAAGGCGTCGCTGACCCTGGACGACATCGACCTCTTCGAGGTCAACGAGGCTTTCTCCAGCGTCGTGCTCGCCTGGCGGCAGGAGACGGGCGCCGACCTCGCCAAGGTCAACGTCCACGGCGGCGCGATCGCACTCGGACACCCCCTCGGCGCGAGCGGCACCCGTCTGACGGCCACTCTCGTCCACGCGATGCGCCTGCGCGGGGCCCGCTATGCCCTCCAGACGATGTGCGAGGCGGGCGGCTTGGCCAACGCGATGGTGCTGGAGGGGCTGTAGGCCCTTCGAGCTCGGCTTTCTTCCTCAGCGGTCGCGCAAATGGTGGCGCTTGCGCCAGGCGATGGCCGCTCCGGCCAGGGCCGGGAGGGCGATGCAGGCCATGGCGATCAGGAAGGCGGGCGACGTCGGCGTCGAGGCGCGGGCGCCGGCCACCACGTACGCGGCCGTGTTCGGGATCGAGCCGAGTCCTGTGGCGAGGAGGAAGGGAAGCCAGCCCATGCGGGAGAAGGACGCGCAGTAGTTCGCGGCCCAGAACGGCACCCCGGGGAACAGTCGCAGGGCCATCATCGAGCGGAACCCGTGACGGCTGAGCTGGCCGTCGGCCACCTTCAGCCAGCGCCCGCGCAGCAGTGGCCGCAGCGCGTCCTGCCCGAGCATCCGGCCGAGCCCGAAGGCGGTCCCGGCACCGAGCACCGTGCCGACGAGCGCGGCGCCGAGCCCCAGCTCCGAGCCGAAGAGAGCGCCCGCCGCGAGGTTGAGGAGCGGCCGCGGCACGAACGCGACCGTGCACAGCCCGTACGCCACCGCGAACACCACGGCCGCGGCGGCACCGTTCAGCGCCGGTGGCCAGCCGTCGGCCAGCAGCTTCTGCGGCTGGAGGAGCAGCACGGTCGCGGCGGCGGCCCCGAGCAGCGTCACGAGCAGGGACAGCCGGGACCACGGCGAGAGCACGACTCTCGTGCAGCGCGCGGCAAGACCCGTCGGCGCGGCGGCGAACTCTGCTGTGGCGAACTCTGTGGAGACGGCCGGGGGAGTGGCCGTTGCGGTGCCCCCAGAGCGGGTGGTGGCATCGGGCATCCGGTGACACTAACCGACAAATATGTGTGATCGCCGTATGGTTCGTCTCATGGGCGTCACAGGCTCACCGACATCGGGTGGCCGTCGAGGGGGACCGCGCCGTCGTCCGGAGGCACCGCGCGACCGCCCGGCGACAGCGCGCGACTCTCCGGCCGTACCGCGCAGTGCCCTCGCGGACACCCTGCTGGAGCGGCTCACCGCCACCTACACCGCCGCGGCAGATCCGGCACGCGCCGTGACCCTGCGCGCGTACATGAAGGACGTCGCGCCCTTCCTGGGACTCACCACGCCCGAGCGCCGCGCCCTGTCCCGGACCGTCCTGGAAGGCACGGGGCTCCCCGACCAGGCGGACGCCGCCGCCGTCGCGCTGCGCTGCTGGCGGCTGCCCGAGCGTGAGTACCACTACTTCGCCGTCGACTACCTGCGCCGCCATGTGAAGCGCTGCTCCTCCGATTTCCTGCCGGTCGCCCGGCACCTCGTCAGCACCGTCCCATGGTGGGACACCGTCGACCTGCTCGCCTGCCACGTGGTGGGAGGCCTCGTCGCCGCCGACCCCACGCTCAGGGCGGACATGGACGCGTGGATCGAGGACGACGATCTGTGGGTCGCCCGCACCGCGCTCCTCCACCAGCTGCGCTACAAGGACGCGACCGACACGGAGCGGCTCTTCGGCTACTGCCTGCGCCAGTCCGGGCACAGCGACTTCTTCGTCCGCAAGGCGATCGGCTGGTGCCTGCGCGAGTACGCCAAGACCGACCCGCGGGCCGTACGCGAGTTCGTGAGCCGGGAGCGGGAGCGGCTCTCGCCGCTGTCGGTGCGTGAGGCTCTCAAGAACATCGGCTCCTGACGCACCAGGGGAAACACCCGGAGCCTCGCCGCCGAAAACCATTCGACGTGGGCCGATGTGTCCGCAATGATCGCCTCATGTTCCGGCACGCCTTCCACCTCGCAGCATCCGCGGTCGCGGATGCCCCGAAGGCTGCCGTCCTGATCACCGTGGCCGCCGTCGACGGCGCCCGAAGCTGACCCTCTCCGGATCGTCCGGCGGACCCCGCAGGGGGAGGGTCGGCACATTCCTTGGGGTCCCCGTCCCGCACCGCCGGGAGCATCACCGAGCACCGGAAGGCTTCGAGGTACCGCCATGTCCAAAACGGCTTACGTCCGCACGAAACCGCATCTGAACATCGGCACGATGGGCCATGTCGACCACGGCAAGACCACGCTGACCGCCGCCATCACCAAGGTCCTCGCCGAGCGCGGCGCCGGCGGCACCCAGTACGTCGCGTTCGACCGCATCGACCGGGCGCCGGAGGAGGCGGC
The DNA here is from genome assembly GCF_005768555.2 of Streptomyces sporangiiformans. Classification (GTDB taxonomy): domain Bacteria; phylum Actinomycetota; class Actinomycetes; order Streptomycetales; family Streptomycetaceae; genus Streptomyces; species Streptomyces sporangiiformans. The sequence goes on along the minus strand of NZ_VCHX02000322.1, from coordinate 12,510 downwards.
GCGCGGTATCACCATCAACATCGCGCACGTCGAGTACGAGACCGACACCCGGCACTACGCGCACATCGACATGCCGGGCCACGCCGACTACGTCAAGAACATGGTCACCGGGGCCGCGCAACTCGACGGGGCGATCCTCGTCGTCTCCGCGCTCGACGGGATCATGCCGCAGACAGCCGAGCACGTGCTGCTCGCCCGGCAGGTGGGTGTCGACCACATCGTGGTGGCTCTCAACAAGGCCGACGCCGCTGACGAGGAGCTCACCGACCTCGTCGAACTGGAGGTCCGCGAGCTGCTCTCCGCGCACGGCTACGGCGGTGACTCCGTACCGGTCGTACGGGTCTCCGGGCTCAAGGCCCTTGAAGGGGACCCGCGTTGGACCGGGGCGATCGACGCGCTGCTGGACGCCGTGGACACGTACGTCCCGATGCCCGAGCGCTATCTCGACGCGCCGTTCCTGCTGCCCGTCGAGAACGTGCTCACCATCACAGGACGCGGCACCGTCGTCACCGGTGCGGTCGAGCGCGGCACGATCAAGGTCGGAGACCGGGTCGAAGTGCTCGGCGCCGGCGTCGACACGGTGGTCACCGGCCTGGAGACCTTCGGCAAGCCCATGGCGGAGGCGCAGGCGGGGGACAACGTGGCGCTGCTGCTGCGCGGTGTCGCACGTGACACGGTGCGCCGCGGCCATGTCGTCGCGGCGCCCGGCAGCGTCGTACCCAGTCGCCGCTTCTCGGCCCAGGTGTACGTCCTGTCGGCGCGCGAGGGCGGCCGTACGACGCCGGTGTCCACCGGTTACCGGCCGCAGTTCTACATCCGCACCGCGGACGTGGTCGGCGACGTCGACCTCGGCGAGCGGGCGGTCGCGCGGCCCGGCGACACCGTCGCCATGACGGTGGAGCTGGGGCGTGACGTCCCGCTCGAGTCGGGCCTCGGCTTCGCGATCCGCGAGGGCGGCCGCACGGTCGGCGCGGGCACCGTGACCTCGGTCGGCTGAGCGACATCGACCGGGGGCCCGCCTCCCGTCCGGTACAGGGGTCCGGTACGGGAGGCGGGCAACCCGCCCACACCCCGCCTCCCGGCCGGGGGCGATGATGGCGGGCATGACCACGCCGCGCAGAAGAGCCGAAATGTTCATCGCCGCCGAGCAGGACCGTCGCTTCCGTACCTCTGCCGTCGTGGACGAGCGCACCATGCTCGTCGACATGCTCGGCGCCCAGCGCGCGACGCTGGAACTGAAGTGCTCAGGTCTGGAAGCGGAGTTGGAGTTGGCCCGGCGGTCCGTGGAACCCTCCACGCTCTCGCTGCTCGGACTGGTGCGGCACCTCGCCGATGTGGAGCGCCGCTGGTTCCGGCAGGTCATGGCCGGGCAGGACGCGCCCGCGCGCTTCTCCTCGCCGGTGCGCCCGGACGGTGACTTCGACGGTGCCGCGGCCGATCCCGCGGTCGTCGCCGAGGCCTGGGAGGCCTGGCGTGCGGAGGTGGCCTTCTCCGAAGCCCTCGTCGCCGACGCACCCGATCTCGATGTCGTGGGAGAGGATTCCTGGCGCGGGCCGGTGTCGCTGCGCTGGGTGCTCGTCCACATGATCGAGGAGTACGCCCGGCACAACGGGCACGCCGATCTGCTGCGCGAGCGCATCGACGGAGCGACAGGTGTGTGAGGCGGACCGTCCGCCATGTCAGGTCACCGAGGCGGTGACGGGAGGCGACCAGCCCTCCTGGCGCGGCCGGAACGGCACAATGGAACCGTGGACGAGCCGATACCCGTGACGCGGGTCGTGGATCACGGGACCGCCAAGCTGATGCCGGACGTCGACCGGAGGCGAGCCTGGCTGCTCACGGTCGACGGGGCGCCGCAGTCGTACGTCGATCTGGACGCGCCGACGCACCTGGAGTTCGAGTACGCGCGCAGGCTCGGGCACGTCCTCGACACCCTCACGGAGCCGGGGCGCCCGCTGGACGTGCTGCACCTCGGCGGCGGCGCGCTCACCCTGCCCCGGTATCTCGCCGCCACCCGGCCGGGATCCCGCCAGGACGTCATAGAGGCCGACCGGGGCCTGCTGGCCCTCGTGGCCGAGCACGTGCCCGTTCCCGGCGACGCGGGGATCACGCTGCACGGCGCCGATGCCCGGGCCTGGCTCGAAACCGCCGCCTCCGATTCCGTCGACGTCCTGATCGCCGACGTCTTCGGCGGCTCACGCGTCCCGGCACACCTGACGTCGGTGGCGTACGCCCGCGAGGCCGAACGGGTCCTGCGCGGCGACGGCGTCTACCTGGCGAACCTCGCCGACGCCGCGCCCTTCGCCTTCCTGCGCTCCCAACTCGCCACGTTCTCCACGGTGTTCGAGGAGCTGGCGCTGATCGCCGAGCCGGGCATCCTGCGCGGCCGCCGCTTCGGCAACGCGATCCTCGTCGCCTCCCACCACCCCGTCGACACCGGCACCCTCGCCCGCCGTACCGCCTCCGACGCGTTCCCGGCCCGGGTCGAGCACGGCGCGGCGCTACGCGCCTTCCTGGGAGACGCCGAGCCCGTACGGGACGAGAACGCGGTCCCGTCACCGGAGCCGCCGGACGGTGCGTTCAGCATCGGCTGACCCATCTTCAGAAGTCACGACGACCGCCTGTACGTCGGCTCCGGGCGGGCGTGGCCCTCGACGGCCCTTCAGGAACGGCCGACCCGCTCCTCCGAGCCCAGCGGCTCACCCTTCGTCGGCACCCCTTGCGTCACTTCCTTCGTACGACGCGTCAGATGCCGCACGTCGGGCACGCACAGCACGGCCGCCGTCACCACGACGACCAGCGCGGAGCACCCCCACAACGACGCCGTACGTCCGAAGGCCTCCTCCGTCGGGCCCGCGAGAGCCGTGGCGAGCGGGACCATCGAGACGGAGCCGAACCAGTCGTAGGCCGAGACACGGGAGAGCTTGTCCTTGGGGATCTCCTGATGCAACGCACAACACCTCGTGGAATGTAACCTTCCGCGGTCTTGTGGTGCCGAGCGAGGAGTTACGTCTGCTGTGTCCTACCCCGTCGGGTGGCAGCGCTGACAACGGCTTGCTGAACCGAAGGGCAGCACTTGGGGCCGCGCTCCTCCCGACCAGCGCAGGCCCGGCAAGAAGAGCGAGGGATCGCCTCAAGACTGGCGGAAGCCGCATCGGCACGCCCACTCCGTTGGGCGTGTCTTTGAGTTGATCGACGGATGTCAATCTTTCTGTCTGGTTTCCGGCATACCCTTGCACTGCACGGTGCTTGTTCGTGCCGGTACCGGACCGAGCCATCCACGAATGGGACAGGTCCGGTGAACTCTCCCGAACGAAAGTCCTGGGCGGCAGCGCTCTGCTTGATGCTGTCAGCAGACCGCGACGCCATCCGCATCGCACAAGATCCCAAGTTCACACGCTGGTTGGAACAGATCACGGCCACGGGTGGCTGCACCCACCCGGTTCACCTGTCTGGCTCGACGACTACCTTGGACGCGGCTACCGGCGAGATCCTGCGGTACTACGACGCCCGCGAGGAACCTGGCGAACGCCTGCTCGTCCGCTGCCGCAACCGGCGCTCAACTGTCTGCGCACCGTGCTCCCGCCTCCACGCGGGAGACACCTTCCACCTCGTCCGCGCGGGCCTGGTCGGCGGCAAGAACGTCCCCGCCACAGTGCGTGACCGCCCTCGGCTCTTCGTCACCCTCACGGCTCTGTCCTTCGGGCCCGTACACGGTGCCGGGGAGCTGTGCCGTCCCCGCCGCGACGGCGGTACCTGCGAGCACGGTCGGCCCGTCAGCTGCCACGCCGCTCACGATTCCGCCGAGCCTCTCGTAGGTCAGCCGCTCTGCCGCGACTGCTACGACTACGCCGCACACGCGCTCTGGCACGCGCACGCGGGCGAGCTCTGGGACCGCTTCGTCATCGGCGTCCGGCGACAGCTCGCCACGGCTATCGGCCTGGCACAGTCCCGCTTCCGCGACCATGCGCGCTTGTCCTTCGCGCGCGTCGCCGAATACCAGCGGCGTGCGGCCGTCCACGTCCATGCCGTCGTACGCCTTGACGGCCCGGCCGGACCGAACGATGAACCCCCGGCCTGGGGCACAGCGAACCGGCTCATAGACGCCGTGTGCGCGTCCGCCCGGCGCGTCCTCGTCCGCGCGCCCTACAGCTCCGCGGTGGGTGAGTTGGCGCTGCGCTGGGGCGTCCAGGTCGACGCCCGGCCACTGCGCGCCAACGGCACCGGACCCGACGATGACGCCGTGGCCGCGTACGTGGCCAAGTACGTCACCAAGGGAGCGGGGGAGACGGGCGCCGGCCTCGACCACAAGGTCACCACCTGGGACGACGTCGACACGGCACCCGTGAGCAAGCACGTGCGCACCCTCATGCGTACCTGCTGGCGCCTCGGCGGTCTCCCCGAGTACGCACCACTGCACCTGCGCACCTGGGCTCACACGCTCGGATACCGAGGCCACATCCTCACCAAGTCCCGTGCCTACTCGACGACGTACGCGGCGCTGCGCGCCGAACGTGCCCACCATGTGGGCCGCGTCGACATCCCCGACACGGTGACTGACGCGCACTGGCGCTACGTCGGCTCCGGTCACACCCCCGGAGCTGCACTCATTGCGGCCGATATCGCCAAAGACCTTGCCACAAATAGCGAGATCACTCGGGAAGTACGGATTGCCGGGAGGAGGGAGCCGGGTGCCTCGTCCGCGTGACGCCGACGAAGATCAGGACATGGCTTGGGCACGGGCGCACGCGCGCAGGTCCCCTCGTTGGTCTGATGCGCAGTGGCGCCGGATGAACGCTGCTCTGGGTGTAGAGGTCTCGACACGCGACGGAGCCCGCCACCATCGCCGTACGAGGTGACGGGCTTCCGTTGCTTCTACAGAGCAGATCGGCGTGATGTCTTGGGCCGCGAAGAACATGACGGCCCGGTGCCAGAGCGCGGCAGCGGTAATCGCGCGCTCGTCTTCCAGGACATCGGTGCAGGCGAGCCGGAATGGCTAGGACGGGCTTCGGTGGGAGCATCGGGACGGACCGGCGTGGCCCACTTGCGGGTGAGGCCTTCGTCGTCCTGAGAGTGGAAGGTTTCACCTAGGAGCGGGCGCTGCATGAGCGGGCCGGCCAGGCGCTCAAGGAGCACCGCGCGGAGATCCGCCGGTACTTCAGGATTCGGGGGGCGTGCTGCCTGACTCGGACAAGGCGGCCGACAAGCTGGCGAGGGAGAGCCGTGCCGACACCTCAGGTACTCGATGAATTGCTGCGTCAGCTGAGGCCTCGTGTCTGCCAGGATGCTGATCTTGATCCGCAGACGCTGATTGACTGGTTGGGGCGGCAGCTCGGCGCGGAGATCGCCCTGGTCGACCGCGCGGGCAAGGTGGAGGTGTCCACTGCCCGGCTTGCGCCGGACATCCTTGCCAGTCTCCAGCCGGTGCTGGCCCAGTTGTCGAGCGGACAGCTGGCCGCTGCGGCCTCGCAGGTGGGCGTGTTCCATGTGCGGTGCGAAGCGCTGGGACGGCAGGTGCCGCGTCCGGTGCTGGTGGTGGGCAGCCCCCTGCCGCAGACGCGGGAGGCGCTGGCGCTGGCGTCCCATATCGGCGCCATGATCGAGGTGTTGCGCCGTGTCCGGCAGGCCGACGACCTCGCCCTGCGCTATCAGCAGGCGGCAGCGCGGCTGCGCCTGGCGGTCTTCACGGCCCTGATGGCTGGAGAACTGACGCTGGCCCGCCGGATGACGGCCGGTGCCGTTCCGCCGCTGCTGGACGCTGAACGTCTGCGCATCCACCTGCTGCGCTGCCCGCCCTCAGACCGCGGCAGGCTCATCGACGCCTACCAGGATGCGACCGGCTATCACGGTCGCGGCTTGATGGTGCGTTGCCCTGTCTACGACGACCACCTCATCTGTCTTCTGCCCATGGACCACGACGGCGACAGCCTGGACAGCGGCCTGGCCGCGCCCTTGCGGGCGCTGGTGCGAGACAACCCGAACTACGCGCTGGGCATCAGCGCCCCCGTACCCTTGCCGGCCACCGCGCAGGCCTACGATCAAGCCCGCCATGCCCTGGCCGTCGCCTGCCACACACCCGAACGGGTCGCCGACTACCACGGCCGGCCACCGCTGGCCGGACTGCTCCCTCGTCGACAAGCCCTCGCCTGGGCCCATGCCTTCCTGGAGCCGATCAGAAAGGCTCCCCGGCTCACCCTCGACATCACCAGCCTGGCCCTGAACTTTCCCCGCTCCGGTGTGGCGCGGCTGCTCGACATCAGCCGCAACACCGTCACCGCCCATCTGACGCGTGCCCAAGACGCCCTCGGCCTCAACCTGCAGGACCCTGCCAGCCGCGCCGATCTCGCCCTGGCCCTGGCGATCACCGACCTCCTGCTACCCGACAACAACGCCGTAACCGAGCATCTGCCGACGCCTTCGGTGGACAGTCTGCTGTCCACCGAAGCGGCCATCACCTGGGCGCACGCCTTCCTCCAACCCCTGCAGCTCGGCACGGACCGCACCGTGCACCAGACCCTGCGAGCCTGGATCGAGGCCGGCACCGATGCCCAGCGAACGGCCCAGAACCTCGGCATCAGCCGCACTACTGTTCGCGCCCACCTGCGCGCCGCCGAACAGCTCCTGAAACGCAGCCTCCTGCCCCCAGGCCCTGGCACCCACGAACTGGTCCACGCCTTCCGCATCGCCGACCGTGCACCGTGAACAGTCACAACCCGGCGACTGCGCACCGTGCGCATTGCCCGCCATCGACAGCGCTTTCTAAAGTCTGTTTCACCCGGCCGACGAGTTCGGTTACGCGGGACCCGCATCTACATCATCAAGGGGGAGTTCTGTGAGGAACTGGACGATAGGCGGTCGGCTCTCCGCAGCCGCAATCAGCATCCTGGCGCTCGGCACTTTGGCGGTGGGCGTCACGCCGGCCTCCGCCGCAATGAGCGATGGTTACGTGCGCGGCTACGACACCTACGTGGGCGACTGGGGCGACGAGGGAGAATTCGGCCATGGCGTCTACTGGTACCCCTACAACAGCACCAACGCCGTGTGCCTGTGGCAGAAGATCCTCTGGGCTGAGGGAGCCGAGGAGAGCGACCACTCAACCTTCGACCAAGCAGATATTGACGGTCACTTCGGCGCGAACACGCAGTATGCGACCGAGACGCTGCAAGCCAGGTGGAGGCTGGACCATGACGGTGTGGTCGGCCCCCTGACCTTCGGCCGCGCCGACGACAACCTCCGCTACGTCAGCGGCAGCGATGACCGGGGCGAGGTGCTCAACCTGACCTACCGCGGCAGGGACTGGAGCTTTAGCGCGCGGCGGGACAGCAGCGGCATCTATTCCTTCTACGACGGCAACGGAACCCGGCGAAACGCCGGCTACGACTACAACAGCTGCGACTGAGGGTACGGCTCCTGGCATCGTCCCCGACCTCATGAAGGTCCTGAGTCTGGTCCCACCTTGTGAGCGGTGGGACCAGACTCTTTCGTGTGGTGATGGGGGAATGGGCCGGGGAGACGTGTCGGGCTGAGCTTCGCACCGTTATGTGGACGATCTCCGGCATACTGGGAACACCCTCGCGGCCGACACTGGCGCCAACTCAAGGACCTCATGACGAGGATGGGGTAGTCCTCCGGTGGCTGTTTACTAAACGGTTACGGCGAAGTCAAGTGGTGATCCTTCTCGGCGCACGAGCCCTTGACCAGGCCGAATGGCGAGAGATCAACAGTGCGCTTCACCACATCCGCTGAGTCGAAGCGCGCTGAACCAATGCGCGGCCCCCTGGCTCCTGCTTCAATCCATCCATGCAGGTCGTAGCTGCGGACGCCTTCTGGACGTCCGGAACTTTCTGGGCGACTGTGGCCGTCATCGCCACGGTACTGATCGGGATTGGTGCTATATGGGCAACCCTCCGGGCTGCACATCCGAAACGCCGTATTGCGTACAGCCTAGCCGGATCGGTAGAGATTCGCTCGCCACTTATACGCTGCTCGCCGACGGCACACCGCGGATCTCTTTCACCAGTTCCCTCATCGACGTGAAGGTCTCGAGAGGAATCAATGGTAGCTGGGAGGATAGGGTTGAGGACTGGGTGGATAAAATCCCATTCCCCCTCCAAGGACTCATAGTGATCGTAGTCGGAGGGATGATTCTCTTCGGAATCAGTCTCCTCCTCGGCGATGCGGGGTTGATTAAATTCCAGTTCGAAATCGATAAGGACTAGGTGGATGTGGCGAAAGTGCGCTGTTGATCTCTCGCCGTTCGGCTCGGGCGAGGGCTCGGGCGCCGAGAAGGATCAGCACTTGACTTCGCCGTAACCGGTTAGGGCTACTCCTCGGCGTACACCGGAACCAGCCGGTCCCGCAGGGGTACGCGGCGCCCGCTCCCGACAGGAAGTACGACCACAGCCGTCAGTGTCCTCGCGATGTACGACCGGCGTTCAGCGAGGGTGATCCCGTCCCTGTACCACTCCTCGGCCATGTCCACGATTTCGCCCTGGCTCGCGAGAGCCTGGCGCTGCCACGCGTTCCGTTCCTTCTTCAGGCGCTGTTCGTCGGCCTCGTACTCGGCAAGATCGGAGTAGAAGCGCTCAGCGCTGATCTTGCGCGCCCTGCGAGCCTGCTTGAGATCGGCGAGGTCCTCACGGACGATCCTCAGTTCGGCTTCCTTCGGCCACTCCTGCGGAGCCTTGACCGCCTGCCGTTCGCTGGCCTCTTCCTCGTACTTCGTGATCACCAGCTTGCCGATCAGCTCGTCGGTCTCGGGTCCGCCGACCTTGACCCCACCGCACCCCCTGCCCGTGGTCTTCGCCGGGCAGACGTAGTAGAAGTACCCTTCCGGCTTGCCCCGGCTAGGTGCGGCCTTCATCGCGGGGGTACGGAACCGCGCTCCTCCTTGCCGCAACGGAGGGTGCCGCTAGACAGGTACACACGGGAGTTGTGGCCACCCCCGCGCATAGCGCCGTCACCGATGATCTCTTTGATGGTCTCCCATTCGGACACCTCCAAGATGGCAGTCCACTGCCCCATGATGGGCTTGCCCTCGGCGTCGTGAGCGATGGTCATGTGCCTGCTCTCGCGGCCCGTTTCCGGGTCGAACTCGATCACTACGTGCGACCGGTATCCGCACAGGCGCGGGTTGCCCATCATGTCCCTGAGGCCGATCCATGTCCAAGGGTTGCCCTTGGATGTGGTGATGCCCTGGCGGTTCCAGTCGGCCACGATCGCGTGCCAATCGGCCCCCAGGATGAGGCGCTTGCGTCTCGGGACGGCGGAGGGACTGGTCACCGGGGAACTATCGTCGTCGCCGACCCGAGTCACCAGTCCCCTTTGCGCCGTAGCCAGGGGCCGTTGCGGCTTGTTTCCGGGCCTTAGGAATCCGTGGGAGCGGTGTCGGTGAGGCGCACCGTGGCCAGGATCTTCTGGATCGTCGCCTCCGGAATCTCGCCGTCGACGCCCTTGGCGCCGAACAGGTTCCAGGTCACGAAATCGCCAGCACCGTTCTTGAACGCGAAGGTGATGGCCTTGCCCTCACTGTCGCACTTGCCGTTCTGCGGCGTGTTCTCGGACCACGAGGTGGCGACGCTGCCCTTCAGGCCCGAAGCCGTTGCGTACGCCTTCGGCTTGGAGAACTTGACGCTCTTCTTGTCCGGCTGTGTGTAGCCGCCGAAGATCCACCACGGAACCCGGGTCTCGGCCGCCTCGTTCGTGTTCTTGGCGCCGTTCTCGCCACGCGTTCCGGCGGTCACCAGGGCGGTGTCCTCGTCGCGGCCGTCCTTGTCGTCGTCGTCCGTGCACCACTTGGACTTGAGATAGGCGGGAGCCGTCACGGTGGTCCGGTCCGTCTTGCCCTTCTCTTCCCATTCGAAGCCGACGCTGGTGTCCGCGGTGTCGAGTTCCCACTCGGCGGGAACGTCGAACTTGGTGCCGAACCGCGGGTTCACCACGACCTTCCAGCCGGGAACGGTCGGCTTCTCGCTGCTGCTGCCGCGCGGGTTGTCCGCGTCGCCGGACGCGGACGCGCTCGGCTTCTTGGACGCGGAGGCCGTGGCGGCCGGGCCCTTCTTGTCCGGGTCCTTGGCCGTGTCGTCCTTGTCGCCGCCCAGGACCAGGAACCCGGTGACACCGGCCGCGACGACGACGGCCGAGGCGGCGACGATCGCGACGATCTTCGTCCTCTTGTTGTCACCGCCGCCCTGCGGCACCTGCGGGGCGCCCAGCGGGTCCGCGGGCGTAGCCCAGCCCTGCTGACCGGGCTGCTGCGCATAGGGGTTCGGTTGCTGAAATCCGGGCTGCTGATACGGATTCGGCTGCTGGTACCCCGGCTGCTGATACGGATTCTGATTCGGATCCTGCGGGTTCTGCTCGCCCCCGGGCGGCTGCTGTCCTGGCCACATGGGCGCCAACCCTAGCGGCGTAGGGACACGGTTTTGTCACTGCCCCTTGCCGGTGACGTACCGGATCAGGACCCCGACGGGTCCTCATACAGGCGCACGGTGCTGAGGATTTTCCGCACCGTGGCGTCCGGTACCTCGTCGGACACGCCCTTGACGCCCTGGAACGCCCACGACATGAACCTTCCTTCGGCGTTCTTGAAGCCGAACACCGTCGCCTTCCCGTCGCTGTCGCACTTACCCGATTTCTTCACACCGGTGGACCACGCGGTGCCCAGACTGCCCGTGATGCCGGACTTCGTCGTGTACGACTCCACCGCGGCGGAGTCGATGTTCGCCTTCTCAGGTTGTGTGTAGGCCCCGTAGACCCAGGACTTGGAGTCGGCGCGTGCGACGTCCTCGGTGCTCTTGGCGCCCTTGTTGCCCCGGGTGCCCGCGCCCGCCAGCGGCGTGTAGTCCACCGTGCCGTCCTTGTCCTCGTCCGTCCCGCACCACTTCGACTTGAGGTACGCCGGAGCGGCCATGGCGGCCAGGGGCTTCTCCTCGGGATCGTCGTCCTCGGAGACGTACGAGACCCAGTCGGGCGACTCGAGTGCCCAGTCCGCCGGCACGTCGAAGGCGACGCCGACCTTGGGGTTCACCACGGCCTTCCAGCCCGCGACGGTCGGCTGCTCCCCGTCGGAGGTGCGCGGGTTGCCCGAACTGGTCGGCTGCGCACGGGACTTGGTGGGCTTCGGATCGGCCTGGTCGTCCTTGTCGCCGCCGAGCAGTACGAATCCGGTCACGCCCGAGGCGACCACGACGACGGCCGCCGCGACGACCGCGATGAGCTTCGTGCGCCCGCCGCCGGGCGGCGGCACGGACGCGCCCGCCGGGACCGTGGCAGCGTTCCACTGGCCGTGGGCCTGCGGGCCCTGCTGATACGGGTTCGGCTGCTGGTACCCGGGCTGCTGGTACGGGTTGGGCTGCTGCATGCCCCCCGGGGGCGGTTGCTGCTGCCCGCCGCCCGCGTTCGGCTGCTGCTGCGGATTCTGTGCGCCCCCTGGCGGCTGTTCTCCTGGCCACATGCGCGGCAACGATACTGCGATCACCTCGTCGGCTCTGGTCAGGATCGGCTACTCATGGGTAACATTCCGGTCATGAGCGCAGACCAGATGTCGATCGGCGAGATGCTCGCCGCCACGGTGCCGATGGTCCGGACCCTGAAACTCGAATACCTCGAGACCACGCCGGAGAAGGCCGTCCTCGCCCTGCCCGACCAGAGCGAGTACCACAACCACGTCGGCGGGCCGCACGCCGGGGTGATGTTCACGCTGGGCGAGTCGGCGAGCGGGGCGGTCGTCCTCGCCGCCTTCGGGGACCAGCTCTCGCGCGCCGTACCGCTTGCGGTCACCGCCGAGATCGCGTTCAAGAAGCTTGCGCGGGGAGTCGTCACGGCCACGGCGACGCTCGGCCGTCCCGTCGCCGACGTCGTCGCCGAACTCGACGAGGGCAAGCGCCCCGAGTTCCCCGTGGCTGTCGCCATCCAGCGGGAGGACGGCGCCGTGACCGGCGAGATGACGGTGACCTGGACCCTGCGCCCGAACGACTGAGCAGGGCAGCGCCCCGCCTGCCGACCTCCTGGCTGGTTCGCGATGCGGAGTGGCCGATGGCGCCTCTTGAACAGGACTGGTGGAGCCCGGATGATGGCGCCATCGCGGCTCAGAGAGCCTCGATGGGCGGGGCCGAGTGCCTCGGCCGAGTCCGGTGCGGGGGAGGGGCTCGTAGTGGTGATCACGCTGTTCGTCGGGGCGGCTCTGTTCGGGCTCCTCGCCTGGGCCGCGGGCGTGTTGGTGCGACGTGAGCGCCGACGACTCGGAACGAGCGCCGAAGCTCATCGGATCGAATCGGCCGCCACACGAGGCATCCGCGACGCGAGACGCCGCGCCCGGGCCATGCATCACACGGGCGGCTCCGGGGGAATCAGCCGCTTGGACGTACGCGTCTAGGTGTGCTGTCCGGGGACGTTGGTGACGGGCGACACGCCTTGAGCGGTCCTTGAACGAGGCGAGGGCCCCTGGTTTCGGTGTGGATTGCGAGATCTACAACCGGCAGCCAGGAGGCCCTCGTTGTCCCACCGTAA
>NZ_VCHX02000321.1 GCF_005768555.2 Streptomyces sporangiiformans | reverse complement strand
GGCCGCAAGGCCGATAGCGGGGGTCTGGGGGCGCAGCCCCCAGGAACGGGATGGGACGGGTAGGGGCGGCGGGGGCGAAAACCGGTGAGCCGGGCCGACCGCGTATCAGAGGCAGCGCCCCGCGGCGCCCTGCTGCGCTGGGCCGTGCTCGCGACCGCTGTCGCCGCGTGGCAGGTCATCGCCCGCGCACACGGCAGCGTCTACTTCCCACCCCCGGCCGACATCGCCCAACACGCCTACGACCTGTGGTTCTCAGGACCGGTCACGCACGCCTTCCTCACCGCCGACGCCGTGGACAACATCCTGCCCAGCCTCGCCCGGATGGCCGCCGGATTCGCGATCGCCGCAGTCACCGGCATCGCGCTCGGGATCGCACTCGGCCGCTCGCGCCGGACGTACGCGCTCTGCAACCCGGTGCTGCAGTTCGCGCGGGCGATCCCGCCCCCGGCTCTTGTGCCCGTCTTCGTCGTGGTCTTCGACTTCGGTACGCCGATGCAGCTCGCGTCGATCGTCTTCAGCGCCGTATGGCCCGTACTCATCAACACGGCCGAGGGAGCGCGCAACACCGATCCACTGCGGCTCGAAGTCGCCGCCGTGCTACGGCTGACCGCGCCCGAAAGGCTGTGGCTGCTGCTCCTGCCGTCCGCGCTGCCGCGCGTCTTCGCGGGCCTGCGCCTCAGCCTTTCGCTGTCCCTCATCCTCATGGTCTTCTCGGAGCTGCTGCCGGGCACGGCCAACGGCATCGGCTTCACCCTCACCGACGCCCAGACGCGCTCCGACCTGCTCACCGTATGGGCGGCCCTGCTCCTGCTCGGCGCGCTCGGACATCTGCTCAACACCGGCCTGCTGGCGGTCGAGAAGCGGCTGCTCGGCAGAGGGAGGCCCGTATGACGACGGGAACGGTTCTGGACGCGGTCATCCAGCTGTGCCGCGACACCGGCATGACCACGCTCTTCGGCAACCCGGGCTCCACGGAGCTGCGGATGTTCCGCGACTGGCCCGACGACTTCACCTACGTCCTGGGACTGCAGGAGTCCGTCGCGGTCGCCATGGCCGCGGGACACGCGCTCGGCACCGAGCGCGCGGCACTGGTCAGCCTCCACTCGGCGGGCGGCGTCGGACACGCTCTGGGCGCGGTCTTCAACGCCTACCGCGACCGGGTGCCCCTCGTCGTCATGGCCGGCCAGCAGTCGCGCTCGCTGATCCAGCTGCGCCCGTTCCTCGGGGCCGACGAACCGGCTCAATTCCCGCGCCCGTACGTGAAGTACAGCCGCCAGCCGGATCGTGCGGCAGATGTGCCCGCAGTGCTCGCCGAGGCGCACCGCATCGCCATGTCCCACCCGCGCGGTCCCGTCTTCGTCTCGATCCCCGAGGACGACTGGGACCAGCCGGCTCCGCCCGTCGAGCCACGCGCCGTGCACGGCGCGTTCACCGCCGACGCGGGCGCGCTGTCCGCCCTGGCCGCGCGCCTCGACGCCCGCGAACGGCCCGCGCTGGTCATCGGGCCCGGAGTCGACGACGAGAACGCGTTCGGCGAGGTCCGGACCCTCGCCGAACGCACCCTCGCGGCGGTCTGGATCAGCCCGATGTCCGGCCGCTCCGGCTTCCCCGAATCCCATCCTCTCTTCCAGGGCTTCCTGCCACCGGCCGCCGACCGGCTGATGGCCTGCCTGGAGCCGTACGACCTGGTGGTCGCCCTGGGGGCGCCCCTGTTCACGTACCACTTCCACACGCAGAGCCCGCCGCTGCCCGCCCGCACCGAACTCTTCCACCTCGACTGCGACCCGCAGCAGGCGGCGTGGCTGCCCACAGGGACGAGCATCGTCACGACGCTGAAGCCGGCCCTCGGGAAACTCGCGGCGCTGGTGGAGCAGTCGGACCGCGAACCGCCGCCCATCCGCCGGCCACCCACTCCCACTCATCCGTCCGCTCTCGACGGCATCACGCCGGAGCTGGTTCTGGACCTGCTCCAGGAGCGGATGCCCCGCGACCGCGTCCTCGTCGAGGAGGCGCCCAGCCATCGCGAGGCGCTCCACGCACGCGTGCGGATCGATCGGGAGGGCGGTTTCCTCACCACCGGCAGCGGGGCGCTGGGGTGGGGCCTCCCGCTGGCCGTAGGACGCGCGCTCGCCGACCGGCGGCGGGTGGTGTGCGTGGTCGGCGACGGCTCGGCCCTCTACTCCGTACAGGCCCTGTGGACCGCCGCGCGCCACCGGGTGCCGGTCACGTACGTCCTCCTCGACAACGGCGGGTACGCCGCCGTACGAGCCCTCGGCCGCCGTATCGACATCGCGCCCGTGCCCGGCACGGACATCGGGGACGTCGACTTCGCCGCGCTCGCCGCCGGCTTCGGGTGCCCCGCGGCCCATGTCGAACAGCCCGCCGAACTCCCCGCCGCCCTCGACCGCGCGCTGGCCCACGGTGACGGCGACGGGCCCTTTCTCCTCCACGTCCGCGTCACCGGCACCGAGGACGCGCCTCACTCCCGGGACAGGTGACCGATCCGCATGCTCCGCCTCGACTCGCTCGGCCAGCGCTACGGCGAACACCTGGTCCTCGACGACATCAGCCTCACCGTGCCCGACGGTCAACTCCTGTGCGTGGTCGGGCCGTCCGGGTGCGGCAAGTCGACCCTGCTGCGGACCGTCGCGGGCCTGCTGCCCGTGCGTGAGGGTGCGATCAGCATCGACGGGGAACCGGTCGCCGGGGTGCCCGAACGGCTCGCGGTCGTCTTCCAGGACTACGGGCGCTCGCTCTTTCCCTGGCTGTCCGTCCGCGAGAACGTCGCGCTGCCGTTGCGCCGGCGGGGCATGGGGCGGGCCGAACGGCGCGACGAGGCCGAACGGATGCTGGAACGGGTCGGTCTCGACGGCGCCGGGCGCCGTCATCCCTGGCAGTTGTCAGGGGGTATGCAGCAACGGGTCGCCATCGCACGGGCGTTGGTGTGCCGGCCCTCGCTGCTCCTCATGGACGAGCCTTTCGGCTCGCTCGACGCGCAGACCCGGGAGGACCTTGAGGATCTGCTGCTCGAGGTGCATCGGGCGGAGGGGACGACGATCGTGTTCGTGACCCATGACATCGACGAAAGCGTTTATGTGGGGGACCGGGTCGTTGTTCTCTCGGCGGGGCCCGGGTCGCGGGTCGTGCTCGATCTGCCGGTGGTCCTTCCGGGGAAGCGGGAGCAGATCGGTACGCGAGGGCTGCCGGAGTTCGTGGGGTTGCGGGCGGAGGTGGGGCGGGCGGTGCGGGGCTCCGCCCCGTAAGGGGCGCGGGGCTGTGACATATGCGGCTCCGCCGCGTGGGCGCGACCAGCCACAACCGATCCGCAGCCGAGACACCCGCCGGGGTCCAGGGGGCGAAGCCAGTCCGGCCTCAGCCCAGGCGCACGTCCTGCCAGACCAACCGGTGATCCGACGTCGGAACAGTCGTGCCGTTGCCTACGAGGCGGTACAGCGGATCATCGGACGTCGGCCAGAAGATCCCGTTCGCCACAGGGACGAGCCCACGGGACGGAATCACGTGGTCGACACGCAGGTTGCCGGGAGCGGTGTCGTTGAAGTCGGAGGTGTCGTAGGCGGGGTTGCCGCTGTGGGAGGCGTTGGCGCCGCCCTGGAGGCGGGCCGCCTCGACACCGCCGGCGGCGGCCGGGGGCGTGGCGGGCAGGTTGACCGCCTGGTGGTCGAGGAGTTGGCGTACGGCGTGGTCGTAGCTGTCGCCGTCGTACGGGTCGGCGTTCAGGTCGCCCGCGATCACGAACCGCGCCCCGGGGCGCAGACCGCCGCGTACGCCCTTGTCGTCGTACAGGTACGCACCGCGGCGACGGCCGCCGACGTAGTCGGCCCAGAGGCGGATCTCGTCGTGGTTGCGCCGGCCGTTGCGGTCCTCCGGGCCGTCGAAGGTGGGCGGGGTGGGATGCGAGACGAGGAAGTGCACGGTGGAGGACGGGCCCGGGCCGAGGCGGACCGGCAGGTCCCAGTGGCTCTTGGAGGAGAGCCGGAGTATCGCCTCGGCCTCCGCGCTGTAGTACCCCGCCGGCATGACGTTGCCCGGCATGTCCTTCCACAGGAAGTGCTGGAAGGTACGGGCCGCGTGGACGTCGATCGGGTACTTGGAGAGGACGACCATGCCGTACTGCCCCGGGAACCAGCCGTACCCGAACGCGTCCTGCCCGTATGCGTCGGAGCCCGGCGTGGTGACGGCGCCGTTCCTGCCGTCGAGGTCCACTCCGGAGGCCACGCCCGTGTTCACGGGAGCGGTGAAGTGGTACGGGAAGCGGATCGGCTTCGCCCCGCTCTGGCCGACGGCGAGGTAGTTGCGCAGGAACAGGCGGACCGCGGCGCCGTTCTCGTCGTAGTCGAACTCGTTGATCAGGAGGACGTCCGGTCTGACGCGCTGGATGGTCTCGGCGACGTTGCGCGCCTGCTGGTTGTCCGGCGTGGACAGGTCCGTCACGAGCGCGCCCTGGGTGCCGCGGTTCAGCGAGGCGTTGAAGGTGGCGAAACGGACGGCGCGCCGCGATGTGCTCGCGGAGGCTCCGTACGCGGTCGCACTGAACGCCGTCGTGCCGGCCAGCGCCGCTCCGGCGAGACCGGCGAGACCGGCGAGCGCGCCTCGGCGCGAGAACGGTGGACGTTGCGGTCTGGGGTGGTTCATCAGGGCTCCGGAGGAGGAGGGGAAACACGTGAACTCCCGTAGTCTCTGCGCGTAGACGCGGCTACCACAAGAGGTTCCAAGAGGGTTCCGTGGACTCGCCGCCGACGGTGAAGCGGGCGGTGAATCGGGGCTGTCGAACCGCCGACACCCCGGTGTACGGACACCAACGACGCCGAGCCGCCTTTCCCTGAACCCCCGCCCCCCACACGCCGGTTCACGCGATGGGGCGATCATGTGCCGCTGTACGGGTGCCCGCCGGAGACCACGGGTAGGGCCTGGCCATGGCCATGACGCAGCCGTTCGAACTGCCACACTTCTACATGCCGTACCCCGCGCGGCTGAACCCGCATCTCGACGAGGCACGCGCCCACTCCGTCGAGTGGGCGCGGGGGATGGGGATGCTGGAGGGCTCCGGCATCTGGGAGCGGGCCGACCTCGACGCGCACGACTACGGGCTGTTGTGCGCGTACACGCACCCGGAGTGCGACGGGCCCGCGCTCTCGCTCATCACCGACTGGTATGTGTGGGTGTTCTTCTTCGACGACCACTTCCTGGAGACGTTCAAGCGCAGCCAGGACCGTGAGGGCGGCAAGGCCTACCTGGAGCGCCTGCCGCTCTTCATGCCGCTCGACCTCTCCGCTCCCGTCCCGAAGCCGGAGAACCCCGTCGAGGCGGGGCTCGCCGATCTGTGGGCGCGCACGGTCCCCTCGATGTCCCAGGGGTGGCGCACGCGGTTCGCCGAATCCACCGAGCATCTGCTCAACGAGTCGATGTGGGAGCTGTCCAACATCAACGAGGGGCGGATCGCCAACCCCGTCGAGTACATCGAGATGCGCCGCAAGGTGGGCGGCGCCCCCTGGTCCGCGGGACTCATCGAGTACGCCACCGCCGAGGTCCCCGAGTCCGTGGCGGGCTCCCGGCCGCTGCGCGTGCTGATGGAGACCTTCTCCGACGCCGTGCACCTGCGCAACGACCTCTTCTCGTACCAGCGGGAGGTAGAGGACGAGGGGGAGCTCAGCAACGGAGTGCTCGTCCTGGAGACCTTCTTCGGCTGTACGACCCAGCAGGCCGCGGACACCGTCAACGACATCCTCACCTCGCGGCTGCACCAGTTCGAGCACACGGCGCTCACGGAAGTGCCCGCGCTGGCGCTGGAGAAGGGCCTCACACCGGACGAGGTCGCGTCGATCGCCGCGTACACCCGGGGCCTGCAGGACTGGCAGTCGGGCGGCCACGAGTGGCACACGAGGTCGAGCCGCTACATGAACGAAGGGGCGCGTGACACCTCTCCGCTGAGCCGGCTCACCGGCCCCGGCGCCTCCGCCGCGGACGTCGGGGCACTCCTCGCCGCCGCCGGCGCGGAGCGCCTGCGCGCGTACAGCCACGTGCCCTTCCAGAAGGTGGGGCCCTCCCGGATCCCCGACATCCGCATGCCGTTCCAGGTCCGGCTGAACGCGGGTCTGGACGGGGCCCGGCAGCGCATCACCCCGTGGGCCCACCGGATGGGCATCCTGGCGGAGGGCGTCTGGGACGAGGACAAACTGGCCGCCTACGACCTCCCGTTGTGTTCGGCGGGCCTCGATCCGGACGGCACCCCACAGGCCCTGGACCTCAGCGCACACTGGCTCGCCTGGGGGACGTACGGCGACGACTACTACCCCTTGGTCTTCGGGCACCGCCGTGATCTGGCCGCGGCGAAGCTGTGCACCGAGCGGCTCTCCGCCTGCATGCCCGTCGACGGCGAGGAGATCCCGCTCCCCGCCAACGCCATGGAGCGAGCTCTCGCCGACCTGTGGGAGCGCACGACGGCGGCGATGACACCGGACGCGCGCCGCACCCTGCGGGCCGCGGTGGAGGTGATGACCGAGAGTTGGCTGTGGGAGCTGTCCAACCAGGCGCAGCACCGCATCCCCGACCCGGTCGACTACTTGGAGATGCGCCGCGCCACCTTCGGCTCCGACCTCACCATGAGCCTGTGCCGCCTGGGTCACGGCCCCGCGGTGCCGCCCGAGATCTACCGCAGCGGGCCTGTGCGGTCGTTGGAGAACGCCGCGGTCGACTTCGCGGTGCTCCTCAACGACGTCTTCTCGTACCAGAAGGAGATCGAGTACGAGGGCGAGATCCACAACGCCATCCTGGTCGTGCAGAACTTCTTCGGCTGCGACTATCCGACCGCGCTCGGCGTCATCCACGACCTGATGACCCAGCGCATGCGGCAGTTCGAGCATGTCGCCGCCCATGAATTCCCTGTCCTGTACGAGGATTTCAAACTCTCGGACGACGCCCGCGAAATCATGCGGGGTTATGTGGCCGAGTTGCAGAACTGGATGGCCGGAATCCTGCACTGGCACCGCGAATGCCGTCGCTACGGAGCCGCTGACCTGGCCCGACGTACTCACGGCTTCGTACCGGGGCAGCTCCCCGGCCTGTCCGTCGCCAGGAGTTGGGCCAGTTCCTGATCCACGGTTCAAAAGGACCTGCACGTTCCATATCCGGTTTCCAAAAATTCGCGTTCGGAATGGGATGTTCAGGGAACTTCGGTGAGGTGCCGGGAGTCCTCTGATGTAAGGGAACAGATCGCGGAACACGGGGGTGCTCGAACCTTGACCGACATCATTGAGAGGATCGCAAAGGAGTTCACGACCGAGGGGGGCGAGCCCAAGGCACCGGGCGAACTGGATCCGTACGTCAGCCCGTTGACGGTGCCGCCGGTGCTGCGGCCTGACTCGGGTGACGTACTCCAGGAGACCGAGATCGCGCTGCGGCCGACCTGGGTGCGGCTGCACCCGCAGCTGCCGCCGACCCTGATGTGGGGCTACGGCGGATCAGTGCCGGGCCCGACCATCGAGGTCCGCCGGGGGCAGCGGGTCCGGATCGCCTGGACGAACCGCATTCCCAAGGAGAGCGAGTACCCGGTCACGGCCGTCGAGGTGCCGAGGCGGCCGCAGGGCACGCCGCCCGCCACCACCGACCCGGGCCGCGGGGGTGTGGAGCCCAACAAGGACGTCGCCGCGCTGCCCGCCTGGTCGGTGACCCATCTGCACGGCGCGCAGACCGGCGGCGGCAACGACGGCTGGGCGGACAACGCCGTGGGGTTCGGGGACGCCCAGCTCTCCGAGTACCCGAACGACCACCAGGCGGTGCAGTGGTGGTACCACGACCACGCCATGAACATCACGCGCTGGAACGTGTACGCGGGCCTGTACGGCACGTACCTCGTCCGTGACGACGAGGAGGACGCGCTTCATCTCCCTTCGGGGGAGCGGGAGATCCCGCTGCTGCTCGCCGACCGGAACCTGGACACGGACGAGGACGGCCGGCTCAACGGACGCCTGCTGCACAAGACCGTGATCGTCCAGGACAAGAACCCGGAGACGGGCAAGCCGGTCTCGATCCCGTTCCAGGGCCCGTACACCACGGTCAACGGCCGTATCTGGCCCTACGCGGACGTGGACGACGCCTGGTACCGCTTCCGCTTGGTCAACGCGTCGAACGCGCGCATATTCGACCTGGTCCTGGTCGACGAGGACAACAACCCGGTGCCGGGCGTCATGCATCAGATCGGCAGTGACGGCGGGCTGCTGCCACGCCCCGTGCCGATCGACTTCGACGAGTCGATGCCCACGCTGACCGCGGCCCCGGCCGAGCGGTTCGATCTTCTCGTCGACTTCCGGGGACAGGCCGGGAAGAAGCTGCGCCTCGTCAACAAGGGCCGCGGTCAGGCGCCCGGCGTGCCCGACCCGGTGAACGACGTGCGGTATCCGGCCGTCATGGAGTTCCGGGTGCGCCAGTGCGGTGCCCACGACAGCTTCGAGCTGCCCGAGGTGCTCTCCGGATCCTTCCGCCGGCTGACGCACGACATGGAGCACGGCCACCGGCTGATCGTGCTCACCCCGCCGTCCACCAAGGGCGGCGGCGGTCATCCGGAGATCTGGGAGATGGCCGAGGTCGAGGACCCGGGCGACATCCAGGTCCCCACCGAGGGCGTCATCCAGCTGACCGGCGAGGACGGTCGGACCAAGACGTACCGGCGTACGGCCAGGACGTTCAACGACGGGCTCGGCTTCACCATCGCCGAGGGCAGCCACGAGCAGTGGAGCTTCCTCAACCTGTTCCCGATCGTCCACCCGATGCACATCCACCTCGCCGACTTCCAGCTGCTGGGCCGCGACGCGTACGACGTGTCGGGCTTCGACCCCGAGATCGGCGGCACGCGCGCGCCGATCGCGTTCGACCCCGACACCGAGCTGCCGCTCGCGCCCAACGAGCGTGGCTACAAGGACGTGTTCCGGGTGCCCGGCGGCGAGATACTGCGCGTGATGGGCAGGTTCGACGGGGCGTACGGGCGGTTCATGTACCACTGCCATCTGCTGGAGCACGAGGACATGGGCATGATGCGGCCCTTCGTCGTCGTGCCGGAGGAAGCCCTGAAATTCGACCACGGGGGGTCGCACGGCGGCCACGGCGACCACGGCGGCCACGGCGGCCGAACCGGCTGAGTCCCGGCTTCCGGCCGCCGCGCCCTCCGGTGCGGCCCACCGTGGATCGCTCCCGCACCCGCACGACGGGGTGCGGGAGCGAGCCGCGTTCCGTTCGAGCGGGAAGCGGTGGGCATACCGCTCGAACAGGTATGAACCGCATCACCCTTCCGTGAATCGTCGTTCACCGGTGCACAGGGTAGGGCTCTGGCCGGAGGCGATCCATGGAACAGACAGTGTTGCGTCCCAAGCCCATGCCGGGTCAGGAACCCGGCGGTGGCGACCGCAAGCCCGCTGCGGGCCGTCGCCCGCACGCCGCCCGGCGGCGCGGGAGACGGCTGATGACCCTGCTCTTCGGCCTGTTCGCCGGGACGGTTCTCGTGCTCTCGGGGGTCGGTCTCGGCGCCGTCGGTGCCACGGTGATCGGAACGGGCAAACTGGCCGATCTCCACCAGCGGGCGGGGGCTCCCGGCGGCGCACCCCGGCATGCGGCCGTGTCACCGGAGCCCAGCCGCTCCAATCCGGCCACCGGCGCCGGAATCTCCGCTCCGCCCCAGCGCCGGCCGACCCTGGGCGTGGAGGCCGTCGACGCCACCGGCCCGGGCGCGCTCCTGGTGGGCGTCCATGTCCCCGGGCCGGGGCACTCCGCGGGCCTGGTCCGCGGCGACATTCTGCTCACCTGGGGCGGGACCCGCATCGACTCGGCCGCCGACCTGGCGAGAGCGGTCGCCGCCACACGCCCCGGCGTGGCCGTCACCCTCACGGTGCGCCACACGAGCGGCCGCCACCAGCGGCTGTCGGCGACACCCGGCGTCATCACATGACGACCCTCCGCATCGGGAAAAGGGATGGCCGTGCTCCCTCCGCCGGGGCACGATGGGCCCATGCTGAGCACCCTTCTCGCTTTCCTCGGCGCCTGCACGCTGATCGCGGCCTCTCCGGGACCGAGCACCGTCCTGATCATCAAGGAGTCGCTGCGCAGCAAACGCTCCGGATTCCTGACGGTGCTGGGCAACGAGACCGGTGTCTTCGTCTGGGGAGTCGTCGCGGCCTTCGGCCTGAGCGCGCTGCTGGCCGCTTCGGAGATCGCGTATGACGTGATGCGCATCGTCGGCGCCGTAGTGCTCGTCGTCTTCGGTGTGCAGACGCTGTGGCAGGCGCGGCACGCCAAGGACGCCGCGGACGGCCCCGGACGGGAAGCCGACGAGAAGAGCGGCTGGGCCTCCTACCGGGGCGGGCTGCTGCTCAATCTCGCCAACCCCAAGGCGGCGATCTTCGCGATGTCCTTCCTCCCGCAGTTCGTGCCCGAGGGGGCGCCGCATCTGCCCACCATGGTGGGGCTCGCCGCGCTCTGGGCGGTCTACGAAGTCGGCTACTACGGCATGTACGTCTGGTTCGTCGGCCGGTTGAAGTCGGTATTGTCCCGGTCCGGTCTGCGACGCAGGCTGGAACAGGTCTCCGGAGGCGTGCTGCTGCTCCTGGGCGCACGCCTCGCCATGGAGAGCTGATGTCCACCCCGGGCGCGTCCCCGCGAGCACCCGGCGCCTTGCGGAAAGTAGCGTTGACCGGCTCGCGCCGCCCCCGCTGTCCGGGCAGGATGCTGACCGTAGCCCTTTCTGACCTTCGGAGGCCCGGATGACCGCCACGCCCGTGCCCTTCACCGCCGACGACTACAGGGCCCGGATGCGGCGCGCCGCGCGGGCGGCCGCCGACGCGGGACTCGCCGGGGTACTGGTCGCGCCGGGGCCGGACCTGATATGGCTCACCGGCTACGCGCCGCCCGCGGACACCGAACGGCTCACGCTGCTGGTGCTCGCCGCCGGACAGGACCCGGAACCCGTGCTCGTCGTGCCCGCCCTGGAGGCCCCGGACGCCGCGAAGGCCACGGGCGCGCACGCGCTGACGCTGCGCGACTGGACCGACGGCACGGACCCGTACGCGACGACGGGCCCGCTCCTCGACGCCTCCGGCCGCTTCGCGGTGAGCGACAACACCTGGGCCATGCACCTGCTGGGCCTGCAGAGGGAGCTGCCCGGAACCTCGTACGTCTCGCTCACCGAGGGTCTGCCGATGCTGCGCGCCGTCAAGGACGCCGCGGAACTGGAGCGACTGGCGGCTGCCGGCGCGGCCGCGGACGCGGCGTACGAGGAGATCCTGAACGTTCCCTTCGCGGGCCGCCGCGAGACGGACGTCGCCCGCGATCTCGCCGAACTGCTGCGGCAGTTCGACCACTCCCAGGTGGACTTCACGGTCGTCGGCTCGGGCCCCAACGGCGCCGATCCGCACCACGAGGCGGGCGAGCGCGTCATCGAGCACGGCGACATGGTCGTCCTCGACTTCGGCGGCCTGAAGCACGGCTACGGCTCCGACACCTCCCGCACCGTGCACGTCGGCGAGCCGGGCGTCACCGCGCAGCGCGTGCACGACATCGTCCGCGAGGCCCAGGACGCGGCGTTCCGCGCGGTGCGGCCCGGCATCGCCTGCCAGGACATCGACCGGGTGGCCCGGGCATACATCACCGAGGCCGGGTACGGCGACGCATTCATCCACCGCACGGGACACGGCATCGGTGTCACCACCCACGAACCGCCCTACATGGTCGAAGGCGAGAAACAGCCTCTCGTGCCCGGGATGTGTTTCTCCATAGAGCCCGGCATCTATCTGCGGGGCCGCTTCGGAGTACGCATCGAGGACATCGTGACGGTCACGGAGGACGGCGGACGCCGCCTCAACAACACCTCCCGAGATATGGCCGTCGTCCACTGACCGCCCTTCCACGAGACCGAGAACCCCGAACGGCAACGGCGCGACATGACCCAGGCAGCGACACCCACCGCGGACACCGTGCGACGCCTCGTCCGCTCCCTCCTCCCGGACGGCGGAAGATCCGACATCCGGCCCGCCGGTGAGGGCGGCGAGCACTTCACCTGGTTCGTCGGCACACGCCATGTGCTGCGGCTCGCCCCGGACCGCGACGCATCCGTACGCCAGCGGCGCGAGCTGCGCCTGCGGGACGTGGTGCGCCCCCACCTCGGGGTCGCCGTCCCGGTGAGCATCGCGCACGGCGAGTGGGCGAGCGGTCGGACCTACACGCTCGACACCCTGATCCCCGGCGACTCCGGCGAGCGGCACGACGTCTCCGCCGTGGGCGAGGCCGACCTGGCCGGTTTGCTCACCGGACTGCGCGAGGTGCCCCTACGCCAGGCCGAGGCGCTCGGTGTGCCCCGCGCCGCGCCCCGGTCCCTGGAGGCGCTGCGGACCACCGCCGGGCGCGCCGCCGAACAGCTCGAAGCGGCCGACGAGTTCGACCCCGACCGGCTCCATCAGCTCACCGCACCGGCCGCCGTCCAGCTGGCCGCGCAGCCCCAGGGCGCCGTCCTCGTCCACCACGACCTCAAGGGCGAGCACCTCGTGGTGAGTGCCGACGGACGCGTACGCGGCGTCCTCGGCTGGACCGACGCGGTGGTCGGCGACCCCGCCGAGGACATCGCCGGCCTCGCCCTCGCCGTCGGCGCCCCCGCGGCCGTCCGCGCGGCGACCCTCGCCGGGTACGGGGCCCGCCCCTGCCTGCGCGGCCTGTGGCTGGCCCGCTGTGACGCCCTGATCCGCCTCGCCGAACGCCTTCAGGGCCGCGACACCGGCCCCCTGCCGCTGCTGCACGCCCAGCTGGACCGCTCCTGGGAGCCGATCCTGCTGGAACGGGTCACGGAGCTGCGGGAAGACCACTGATCACGGCTGCGTCAGCACCACGCACGACTCGCCCGGCAGGCTCAGCAGACCGTCCGTCCCCGGCACGTCGACGGGCTCCCACGCGGCCAGCACGCGCGCGCGGCCGGTGCCGAGAGGGATCGACGCCGGCTCCTTGCCGAGGTTCACGGCGACCTTGACGTCGCCCCGCCGGAACGCGAGCCAGCGGGCCTCCTCGTCGTAGGCGACCTTGACGTCCGCCAGGTCGGGGTCCGTGAGGTCGGCCTGGGCGTGCCGGAGAGCGATGAGCTCGCGGTACCAGGCGAGCACGCGCGCGTGCGGCCCGCTCTCCGGCTCGGACCAGTCGAGGCAGGAGCGGTCGCGGGTCGCCGGGTCCTGCGGATCCGGGATGTCTTCCTCGGCCCAGCCGTGCGCCGCGAACTCCCGCCGCCTGCCCCGGCGTACCGCCTCGGCCAGCTCGGGATCCGTGTGGTCGGTGAAGAACTGCCAGGGCGTGCCCGCCGCCCACTCCTCGCCCATGAACAGCATCGGCGTGAACGGACCGGTGAGCGTCAGCGCGGCCGCGCAGGCCAGCAGACCGGGGGAGAGGGCGGCCGCGAGCCGGTCGCCCTGGGCGCGGTTGCCGACCTGGTCGTGGGTCTGCCCGTAGCCGAGGAGACGGTGCGCGGACACCCGCGTACGGTCCAGGGGACGGCCATGGCGGCGGCCCCGGAAGCTGGAGTACGTGCCGTCGTGGAAGAAACCGCCCGTCAACGTTTTCGCCAGGGCCGCGAGCGGGGCCCGGGCGAAGTCCTCGTAGTAGCCCTGCGCCTCACCGGTCAGGGCGGTGTGCAGCGCGTGGTGGAAGTCGTCGTTCCACTGTGCGTGCAGACCGAGCCCGTTCTCCTTGCGGGACGTGATCAGCCGTGGGTCGCCGAGGTCCGACTCGGCGACGAGGAAGAGCGGCCGGCCCAGATCATCGGAGAGCGCGTCCACGGCGGCCGACAGCTCCTCCAGGAAGTGGCACGCGCGCGTGTCGCGCAGCGCGTGCACGGCGTCCAGCCGCAGCCCGTCGAGCCGGTAGTCGCGCAGCCACGCCAGCGCACTGCCCCGGAGATACGCGCGCACCTCGTCCGAGCCGGGCGCGTCCAGGTTGACGGCAGCGCCCCAGGGCGTGTGGTGCGCGTCCGTCAAGTAGGGCCCGAACGCGGGCAGATGGTTGCCGGACGGGCCGAAATGATTGTGCACGACGTCCAGGACGACACCGAGCCCCAGCTCATGCGCCCGGTCGACGAAGCGCTTCAGGGCCTCGGGTCCGCCGTACGGCTCGTGCACCGCCCACAGCGAGACCCCCTCGTACCCCCAGCCGTGCCGCCCGGGGAACGGGCACAGCGGCATCAACTCGACGTGCGTGACGCCCAGTTCCGCGAGATGCCCGAGACGCTCGGCGGCCGCGTCCAGGGTGCCCTCGCGCGTGTACGTCCCGACGTGCAGCTCGTACAGCACCGCGCCCGGCAGCCCCCGGCCGGCCCACTCGGCGCGCCACGCGTAGCGGTCCTGGTCGACCACCGCGCTCAGCCCGTCGGGACCGTCGGGCTGTCGCCGCGAGCGCGGGTCGGGCAGCACCGGGCCGTCGTCCACCGCGAATCCGTAGCGCGTCCCGTCCGCCGCCTCCGCCTCACCCGTCCACCACCCCGCGCGGTCCGGATCGCGCTCCAGCGCACGCGTGGTGCCCGCGCAGTGAAGCGTCATGCGGTCGGCCTGTGGTGCCCACACCTCGAACTGCACGAACGGTTCTCCCTCGTCTGCTCACGGTGGTCTCGCCGGTCCCATGGTGCGTCAAACACGATCAATTGGCCCTTGAATCCCCCTGATCGAAGGACTGAACCTGGCTCCTGTTCGACCGACCGCCCCAGAGGTGTCACAAGTTCCTCGTTTTCTGGACACTTCCGCCCCGCTGCCCGACAATCTCCAGCGTGACGTCGTCCTTCGAGTTCCAGACCTACCCGGCGCGGCTGTCGGACGCCGAGCGCGATCGGGCGTTGCGGGTGCTCCGCGAGGGCGTCGCTCTGGGCAGGCTCTCGCACGACACATTCGTCCTGCGGATGGAGCTCGCGCTCGCCGCCCGCACGTCCGACGAACTCGCCGCGCTCACCGCCGACCTGCGCACCGAGAGCCGCTGGTCGCGGCTGCTGTTCGGCGCCGTGGAGGCGGCCTCCGGCTTCACCGTGCGGCTGCGCAGGGCCTGGCAGGTCGAGCGGCTTCCCAAGCTGCTGCTGCCGCGCCCCGACAGCCCGTACCCGCTGCGGATCGGCCGCGACCCGGCCAGCGGCCTGAGGCTCAGCCACGAGACGGTGTCCCGCGTGCACGCCGAACTCACCCGCCAGGGCGGCCTGTGGGTGCTGCGCGACCTCGGCTCGACCAACGGCACGTCCGTGAACGGCCGGCGCGTGATCGGCACCGCCGTCGTCCAGGACGGCGACCAGGTCAGCTTCGGGCGGATGGCCTTCCGGCTCGCCGTGGACTGACGGGCCCGGGAAGCACTGCCTCCGGTGCCGGCCCCGTGAACGGGGGCTTCGCACCCCGCAGGGGTGTTGACGTACCCCCAAGTCGTGACTCACTGTGCTTACATCATGCACACCAAGTGAACCGACGCCACTCTCAGCGGAGGTAAGACCCTGCCGCCACTCCTCCGCTACCCGTCCGTGGACGAACTGGGCATCCGGGCGGCCGCGCTCGTCGAGCGCCGCCCACGGGACACCCGGCTGCGCCGGGTGGGCACATCACGAGCCGGGCTTCCCCTGTGGCTGCTGTCCGTCGGACACGGCAGCCGTCAGGTCCTCGTCGTGGCGGGCCCGCACGCCAACGAGCCCGTGGGCGGCGCCACCGCCCTCCGCCTCGCCGAACGGGCGCTCGCCGACCCCCGGCTGTGCGACGGCGCCGACGCGACCTGGAACCTGCTCCTGTGCCTCGACCCGGACGGCGCACGCCGCAACGAGGGCTGGCTGTCGGGCCCGTACACCCTCGGCCACTACTTCCGGAACTTCTTCAGACCCGGCTTCCTCGAGCAACCCGAATGGCTGCCCGACGGCGCGGACGGGGCCACCCTGCCGGAGACCCGCGCCCTGCTCGACCTCCAGGACGAACTGCGGCCCTTCTTCCAGTGCTCCCTGCACGGCGTCGACGTGGGCGGCGGGTTCGTCGAGCTCACCCGCGAACTGCCCGGCCTCGCGCCGCGCCTCGCCCACACCGCGGCCCGCCTGGGCATCCCGCTCGAACTGGGGCCGTACGACACGCTGTACTGGCCCACCCTGGGCCCCGCCGTCTACCGGATCCCGCCCCCGCGGCACGCGGATCTGGCCGCCGCCATAACGGAGGCGGCGGTCGAGTCCACCTGGTTCCACCCGCACCGGTACGGCACGGTGACCGCGATCGTCGAGGCCCCCATGTGGGGCGTACGGGCCGTGGGAGACGCCTCACCGCCCGCGGACGCCGACGGGGTGCTCCGGTCCGTGAGCCGCACGCTGCGCCGCGACACACGGCTTCTGGAGGGGCTGCTGCTCCGGATCCGCCCAGGGCTCGGCACGACTGGGGACACGGCACGTCTCCTCGCGCCGGTCGACGACTATTTACTGGTCTGCCCCGGCCTCGCCGACTCCTGGGACCCCGACACGGACACCGACGACGGCACACATCCGCTGCCGCCGCTCGACACGGCCCGCCTGACGGCACTGCGCATCTCCGCCCGGCGGATAGCCCTGCGCACCGCAGGTCTGCTGCACCGGCTGGTGACGGCCGCCGGACGCGACCCTTCCGGCGCCCTGCCGGACCTCGACCGGCTCATCGACGCGTGGTGCGCGGACTACCACGACGGGCACCAGGCGCGTTGGATCCCGGTCGCGCGGCAGGTCGAGTACCAGGCGCGGGTGGTGCTCCACGCGTTCGAACTGGCAGGCAGGCGCGCGCCCGTGGGACGCTCCGGCGCGCGCCGCGGCGGTACGCCAACGGCGCGAGCCGAAGCGCCGTTCGAGTGAGTCGGACTGCGCCCCGGGCCCCCGGATGCCGATGCATGAGCCATGACGAAAACGATGACGGCGGTACGGGCCTGCCTGCTGACCGCCTGCGCTCTCCTCGCCGTGGGGCCGGTCCCGGCCGCCCAGGCGGCGGCACCCCAGAAGCCGGTCCGGGACGGCTGGCTCTATGTCACGGTCACGCAGGGCGAAACCCGCGCCGGCGAAACGCGCGGCACGCTACTGCTCTGCGATCCGCCCAAGGGGCGCACCCAAACGGCACGGGCCCACGCGGTACGGGCCTGCCAGGAACTCCGGGCCGTGAACGGTGACATCTCCCGGATCCAGCCCCGGAGCGTCCACTGCCCGATGGTCTACGCGCCGGTGACCGCGTCCGCGCGCGGTACGTGGCACGGCCGCCGGATCGGATACACGAAGACCTTCTCCAACGCCTGTGCGATGAAGGCGGAGACGGGCTCGGTGTTCGCGCTGGCGGACTGAGCCGTCGCTGAGGCGTGAGGCACGCGCGCGTGCCTCACGCCTCAGCGCTCGCGCGCGTGTTGTGCCGCCGCCACCACCGTGCGGCTCTGGTGCTCCACCTGGTGCTCCAGGGGCACCCAGCGGGCGCGGAAGCGTTCGGCGAAGGCCTCGCTCCAGGACGCGACAAGGTGCTCCAGATGTGGCGCCGCCCGGTCGTCGGCCTCATGGAGGACCCGTAGAAGCATCGCGGCGGCCCGAAGGGGTAACCGGCGGCCGAACGCGTCCACACTGCCGACGTACGCCATCGTCGTGTCCGCGGGCGGCGTCCGGGCCCAGTCGCCGGCCAGCCCCGGCACCAGCTCCAGAGCCCACTTGGCGGCCCGCAGCAGCGGCCCCTCGGGCCCGGGGAGGCGGGGCAGCGCCTCGGTGAGGACCACCTCCACCTGCAGCGCGTCCCGCACGAGCCGTCGCGCCAGGCGCCGCATCGCCGCCGCCGGAGCGGGATGCGGCGCGGGATCGTCCACCAGGTCACTGGCCCACATCGGCACCTCCACGACCGCCGTCAGACCGCCGTACCGGTGGGCGTGGTACCAGGTGCTGTGCCGGGCGTCGTCCGGCATGCTCGGGTACGCCGCGTCCGTGCCGGACGCGGGCATCACGTGCACCCCGGGGCCCGAGGCCGGCCAGCCCGCCGCGTCGGTGGCACCCGTCTCCACCGGGATGTGCAGCTCGGCCGCGGACTTGGCGAAGGGTTCCGCCAGTCCAGGGATGTCCTTCGTCAACTGCACCCAGCTGCCACCCAGATCGGTGCCGTGGAGCGTCACCTGGAGATAGGGGCGGAGCTCGTCGATGACCCGGGTGAGGGCACGCGTCTCGGGCGGCAGACGGTCGGGCGGCAGCACGGACGGCGACCACTCCGGCTGCTCCGGGCCCGCCGGGCGGAAGAAGCCGAGGTGGTAGTCGAGCAGGGTGCGCGGCGCCGGCGTTTCATGGAGGCTGGCCCCGTCCGGGTCCGCGCAGAGCAGGAAGTGCCAGGACGTGCCGGCCCGCAACCGCCGGTCGCGCAGGGCCCGCTCGGCCAGCGACAGCAGGGTGGAACCGCCGGTGGGTTCATTGGCGTGGGCGCCCGCGACGATCAGTACGGAGCGCTCGGCGTGGCCCATGGACAGCAGGTGCAGGGGCCGCCCCGCGCGCGAGACGCCGACCTGTCTGAGGGAGCACAGGCCGGGCCGGTGAGCGGCCAGAGCCCGGGCGGACGAGACGAGTTCGGTCACAGTGGGGTAGCGCAGCTCCGGCAGGAGACTCACCCCCGTATCGGTCAGCCTGGCGTCGCACTGCGCAGTAGTCCACGGACTGGATGAAGTGTCAAGAAGGTGTCCGACGGCGCGAAGGCGCGTTCACGGTGGTGCAGTGCGAGTTCACGCCCGCGAGCCGTCGCCGTGGCCGTCGCCGATCCGCTCCAGGAGCACCACGGGCAACCGCTCGAAAAGCTCCTCCACGCGCGTGTGCCCCGTGAATTCCCGCCCCGGAGACAGCAGATCGGCCCACCGCCCGGCCGGCAGCGGCAGGAGGGTGTCGCGCCAGCCGCCCGCGTCCTGAAGACGCAGCGACAGCCGCGTGACAGCCGTGATCACCTCCCCGGAGCGTACGAACGCCACGCAGTGCGCGGCACCCGGGCCCTCCGCGTCGATGGGCGCGTACGTCGCCGATTCGCCGAAGACGGCAGGGCGCTCTCGGCGCAGTCGCAGCGCGGTCGCGGTGAGCGCGGCCTTCTCGGCGGACAGGCCGCCCGGATCCTGGGGCGGGAAGGGCGCCGGGCGCCGGTTGTCCGGGTCCACGAGGGCCCGGTACTCGGACTCCGTGCCCTGGTAGACGTCCGGCACGCCCGGCATCGTCAGATGGACGAGGGCCGCCCCGAGGACGTTCGTCCGCACATACGGTTCGAGCGATCGCCTGAACCCGGCCGCGCGCCGCCCGGGAGCCCCGCACGGCCCCGCCGTCAGGAACGCGGCCACAGCGGCCTCGTAGGCGGCGTCCTGTTCGGTCCATGCCGTGACCAGACCGGCCTCCCGGACATGCTTCAACAAGGCACCCTGCAGCCGTTCTTCGGCCGCCGGCCCGAGGCCGATCGCCGTCTGCCAAGCGGCCCACGCCACCTGGGGATCCGGCGCGGCCTCCCCGTCGGCCGCCGTCAGCCCGGTCACCTCGGTCAACAGGTCGGCCCAGCGCGCGGGGCACTGGGTGAGCACCGAGATCGCCGCCCGCACATCGGCGCTGCGCTTCGTGTCGTGCGTGGACAGCACGGTGCCGGTGCCGGGCCAGTCGCGCTGCACGCGCGCGCAGTAGGCGTGGAACACCTCCGTGGACACGGCCGGTGAGCCCGGCTCGCCGCCCACCTCCGTCGCCGACAGGAGCGGTACGTACCGGTAGAACGCCGTGTCCTCCACGGACTTGGCCCGCAGTGCCGACGAGGTCTGTGCGAACCGGGCCCGGAACCCCTCCTGCGCGGGGCCGTCTCCGAGCAGGCCGAGCACCAAGTCCCTTACGACGTCCACCGCATGGGACTCCTCGGGCACCGTGAAGGCCTGCCGGGCCTCGTCCGCGGCCGCCTCGGTGACGACCGACGCGGCGTCCGAGGAGGCGTACGGCCGGTAGACCTCCAGGCGCACGAGCAGTTCCCGCAACGCGGTGCGCAGGGCCCAGGGGGAGTGGTCGCGCAGCTCCGGGTCCGGGGCGGTGCGGCACAGCCGGTCGGCCTCGCGGGTGAGGCGGTCGACCTCGGTGGCCAGCTCGTGATGGACCACCTTGTACGCGGCCCGCCGCACCGTCGCCTCCCAGACGCCGCCACGGTCGGCCTGGGGGGCCGCGAACCGCCGGTACTGGCCGAGGAGCTCCCCCGCGCCCGCGGGGTCCGTGAAGAGGCCGTCGATGTGCCGTAGCGCGTCATAGCCGGTGGTGCCCGCGACCGGCCACGCGGCGGGCAGCGGTTCCCCCTCCGCGAGGATCTTCTCGACGACCGTCCAGCGTCCGCCCGTCGCCTCGTGGAGACGCCGCAGGTAGGTGTCCGGGTCCGCGAAACCGTCGGGGTGGTCGATCCGCAGACCGTCGACCACCCCGTCGTGCAGCAACTGAAGGATCTTCGCGTGGGTGGCCTCGAACACCTCCGGGTCCTCGACCCGTACCCCGATCAGCTCCGAAATGCTGAAGAAACGGCGGTAGTTGAGCTCGGTACGGGCCAGACGCCACCAGCCCAGGCGGTACCACTGCGCGTCCAGGAGCTGCGGCAGCGGCAGTTTCTCCGTGCCGTCGCGCAAGGGGAACACGTGATCGTAATAACGCAGCACGTCGCCGTCGACCTCCAGGTGGCCGAGCTCCGTGCCGAGCCGCCCCCCTAGCACCGGCAGCAGCACCTGGCCGTCCTGGGCCTGCCAGTCGATGTCGAACCAGTGCGCGTACGCCGAGCCGGGCCCCTCGGACAGCACGTCCCACAACGGGCGATTGTGACGGGGGGCCATCGCCATGTGGTTCGGCACGATGTCCACCACGAGCCCCAGGCCGTGCTCCCGCGCGGTGCGCGCGAGGGAGCGCAGGCCCTCCTCGCCGCCGAGTTCGTCCCGCACGCGCGCGTGGTCCACGACGTCGTACCCGTGCGCCGACCCCGGCACGGCCTCCAGCACCGGCGACAGATGCAGATGGGAGACGCCGAGCGAGGCCAGATACGGCACGGCCGCCGCGGCGGCCGCGAACGGGAACTCCGGCTGCAACTGGAGCCGGTACGTGGCGGTCGGAGCGGCGGGCTGCACCGGGTCGGGACGCTCAGGTGTCATGGGAACCTACGTACCCGCCCCGCCGCCTTTCGTGTCATCGACACGCGAGCGGCCGCCGCGTACCGCGGGAAAACGCGCCGCACGCGCGCGTGGCACCCGAGAACGAGCCACGACGAGCAGCACGCGCGCGTGGCGCTCGAAAACGAGCCCCACGCGCGCGTGCGCCGCACAGCGGAGCCGTCAGGCCGGCCGCTGCAACACCACCATGCTCCGGTCCACCAGCGTCAGCCGGTCGCCCGCCGGGACCTTCGCGCCCGTCCCGGAGGGCACTCCCTCCGGCCGGGACGTGTCGACGACCACCTGCCACTGCCGGCCGTGGTTGACCGGCACCACGAACTCCGTGGTCTTCGCGGAGGCGTTGAACATCAGCAGGAACGAGTCGTCGCTGATGCGCTCGCCGCGCGGACCCGGCTCGGAGATCGCGTTGCCGTTGAGGAACACGGACAGCGCCCGCGCCTGCGTGGAGTTCCAGTCGTGCTGGGTCATCTCCTCGCCCGCCGGGGTGAACCAGGCGATGTCGGAGAGCTCGTCGTGAGTCCCCTGCACGGGCCGCCCGTGGAAGAACCGGCGCCTGCGGAAGACCGGGTGGTCACGGCGCAGCCAGACCATCGCGCGGGTGAACTCGAGCAGGTCGCCGCCGTCCTCCGGCCACGGCACCCAGGCCAGCTCCCCGTCTTGGCAGTAGGCGTTGTTGTTGCCGCCCTGCGTGCGCGCGAACTCGTCGCCGTGGCTGAGCATCGGCACGCCCTGCGAGAGCATCAGCGTGGCGATGAAGTTCCGCATCTGGCGTGCCCGCAGCTCGAGGATCTCCGGATCGTCACTCTCGCCCTCGGCCCCGCAGTTCCACGACCGGTTGTGGCTCTCGCCGTCGCGGTTGTCCTCGCCGTTCGCCTCGTTGTGCTTGTCGTTGTACGACACGAGGTCGTGCATGGTGAAGCCGTCGTGGCAGGTCACGAAGTTGATCGAGGCGAGTGGCCGCCGGCCGTCGTCCTGGTAGAGGTCGGACGAGCCGGTGAGCCGGGACGCGAACTCGGCGAGCGTCTGCGGCTCGCCCCGCCACATGTCCCGCACGGTGTCGCGGTACTTGCCGTTCCACTCGGTCCACAGCGGCGGGAAGTTGCCCACCTGGTAGCCGCCCTCGCCGACGTCCCACGGCTCGGCGATCAGCTTCACCTGGGAGACCACCGGGTCCTGCTGGACCAGGTCGAAGAACGACGACAGCCGGTCCACCTCGTGGAACTGCCGGGCCAGCGTGGCCGCGAGGTCGAAGCGGAACCCGTCGACGTGCATCTCGGTGACCCAGTAGCGCAGCGAG
This sequence comes from Streptomyces sporangiiformans, assembly GCF_005768555.2. Classification (GTDB taxonomy): domain Bacteria; phylum Actinomycetota; class Actinomycetes; order Streptomycetales; family Streptomycetaceae; genus Streptomyces; species Streptomyces sporangiiformans. The sequence goes on along the minus strand of NZ_VCHX02000321.1, from coordinate 5,635 downwards.
TCCATGATCAGCTGGAGCACGTGCGGGGAGCGCATCAGGAGTGAGTTGCCCGTGCCCGTGGTGTCCATGTAGTACCGGGGATCCTCCGTCAGCCGGTAGTACGAGGCGTTGTCGAGGCCCCTGAACGACAGCGTCGGCCCCAGATGGTTGCCCTCCGCGGTGTGGTTGTAGACCACGTCCAGGATGACCTCGATGCCGGCCTCGTGCAGAGCCCGCACGGCCGACTTGAACTCCAGGACCTGCTGCCCGCGGTCGCCCCAGGAGGCGTACGCGTTGTGCGGGGCGAAGAAACCGATCGTGTTGTAGCCCCAGTAGTTGTTCAGGCCCATGTCCACCAGACGGTGGTCGTTGACGAATTGGTGCACCGGCATCAGTTCCAGAGCCGTGACACCCAACTCGGTCAGATGTTCGATGATTGCCGGATGGGCCAGCGCCGCGTATGTGCCGCGCAGCTCGTCCGGCAGCGCCGGGTGGCGCATCGTCAGGCCCTTCACATGGGCCTCGTAGAGCACCGTGTGGTGGTACTCGGTGCGCGGGGGCCGGTCGTCGCCCCAGTCGAAGTACGGATTGACCACCACCGAGGTCATCGTGCGGGGCGCTGAGTCCAGGTCGTTGCGTTTGTCCGGCGAACCGAAGTGATAGCCGTACACCTCCTCGCCCCAGTCGATGGCGCCGCTGATGGCGCGCGCGTATGGATCGAGCAGCAGCTTCGCGGAGTTGCAGCGCTGCCCGCGCTCGGGTGCGTACGGGCCGTGCACACGGAAGCCGTACCGCTGGCCCGGCATGATGCCGGGCAGGTACGCGTGCCGCACAAACGCGTCCGTCTCCCGTAGCTCTATCGCCGTCTCCGAACCGTCGTCATGGAGCAGACACAGCTCGATTCGGTCGGCGGCCTCCGAGAAGACCGCGAAGTTGGTGCCGGCGCCGTCGTACGTGGCACCGAGTGGGTACGCCTGTCCAGGCCAGACCTGCATGGATATGACTCTTCCAGTTGTGCGACGCCGCTTGGGGCGACTCCGGCCCGAGTCTCCCCGAAAGTGATGGAACCACCTATGACTTACGCCCCTCTTACCGATCGTCCAGTGCATACGCGATATGCCAAGGCATCGCGAGTCAAAGCACTCCAAGTGGTACGGGGGGGAGTGGGGGGAAAGTGTTCAAGACAGTGCACCGCCATCTGGGCAAGGTGGTGGCGGGTGCGGCCATCGCGGTCGCCGGGACCGCCGTGATGGTCGGTATCACCCTGCCGGGCTCGGCGGGCGCGGACGACGCGGGCGGCACGGGTGCCGGCCAGAGCGCCCAGGCAGGCCAGGGGCAGGACCAGGGACAGGGGCAGGACCAGGGACAAGGCGGAGCCGCCGCGCAGCCGGGCGTCGTCGAGCAGGCTCCGGCGGAGGGTGACACGGGCAAGGGGCGCGACCCGCTGACCGACGACGAGACGGAGCGCGTCGAGAAGCTCGCGCTGGACCGGCGGATGCTGCGCTCCGGCGAGAACGTCGAGGGGGACAAGGGGCCGCAGCGGATCACCGTCGACCTCGCCGATCCCGAAACGGGCGAACTGGACGACCCGAACGCGCCGCGTCGCGCCGAGGTGTCGTTCTACGACTACAAGGACGACGCGCTCGTCACCAAGACCGTCAACCTCGACACCGGCAAGGTCGAGCAGACGGACACCCAGCACGGAGTGCAGCCACCGCTCAGCCGCGACGAGACCGTCGAGGCCGCGCGGCTCCTGATCGCCGACCGGCTCGGCGCCGGCCTGAAGGCGGACTACAAGGACGCCACCGGCAAGGAACTGACCACTCCCGACCAGCTGATGCTCAACAGCATGGTCTTCCGGTCGAATCCTGGGACTCCGGCCGCGCTCGCCGACTGCGGTGAGCACCGGTGCCTCCGCCTGTTCGTGAAGGTCAAGAACGGGCCCTGGATCGACAGCCGTGACCTGGTGATCGACCTCAGCGCCCGCAAGGTCGTCAAGGCCGTCTGAGCCGCGTGAGCGGCATCCCTTCACTTCTCACCTGACGCCTCCGTAAGGAAGTCATTTCTTCATGCGCGTGAACAGAATCAGCCGTGCCCGCGGCCGTACGGCGGTGGGCCTCTCGGTGGCCGCGCTGGCCGTCGGCGCGACGACCGCCGCGGGACCCGCCCTCGCCCAGCCCGCAGCAGCTCCCAAGGCCGCCCCCGCGGCGGCCGCCGACTGCAGCGCGGCGTACAGGATCGAGCAGAAACTGGCCACCGGCACCACATGGACGATGTGCTGGCACTACGAGAGCGAGGCCGGGCTCGTCCTGGAGAACATCTCGTACCAGCCCAAGGGCGAGCCCCGTCCGATACGTGTCCTGACCAGTGCGAAGCTCGCCCAGATCCATGTCCCCTACGACGACGGCTCGGTCGAGTACGACGACCTCACCGGCGCCGGCTTCGGGCAGGGCATGATGAACATGGCCCCCGGAGAGTGCCCCGGCGGCACCATCAAGACGGTCAAGGTCCCGGACGGCGTGGACCCCGAGAACCCGAACGTCAAGGGCCTGTGCACCACGACCCGCTCCCGCGGCCACGCCTACCGCATGCAGGGCGACACCGCGAACAAGGTCTGGCAGCGGCAGGGCAAGGATCTGCTCGTCTACACCGTCAACCAGGTCGGCTGGTACGAGTACATCACCGAGTGGCGCTTCCAGGACGACGGCACCGTCAACATGAACGTCGGCGCCACCGGCAGCCTCTCGCCGGACGACTACGACGCGGGCGACGGCCGCGGCTGGCCGATCGGCAAGGGCGCGAAGTCGTACGCCACCAGCCACAGCCACAACGTCTTCTGGCGGCTCAACTTCGGCCTCGACGGCAGCTCCAAGAACAAGGTCGAGCAGTACGACTCCGTGGTCAGCCCGCCCGTCGCGGGCGGCGAGGCCCCGCGCAACAAGACCACGCGCAAGTCGATCACCAAGGAGCTCGCCGGTAACGCCAAGAACATGCGCTGGTGGCGGGTCGTCAGCACGGTGGGCAAGAACAAGGACGAGCACGCCCGTTCGTACGAGATCATCCCGGGCGCCTCGTCCAAGTACCCCGGCCGCAGCTTCACCAAGCACGACATCTATTTCACCCAGTACAAGAAGTGCGAACAGTTCGCCAGCAACAACCTGCGCAACTGTGGTAGCGGAGCCGGCAAGTCCGTCGACAAGTGGGTCAACGGGCAGGCCCTCACCCACCCCGTGGCCTGGGTGAACGTCGGCTTCCACCACGTCGCCCGGGACGAGGACCAGCAGCCCATGCCGGTCCACTGGCAGGGCTTCTCCATCGCCCCGCGTGACGTCACCGCTATGAATCCGCTCACTCCGCCCGCACTCGCCGATCAGAACGGGCAAGTCCAAGGCGGTAGTTGAGAAACGACCTGTCCATCCGGCTGCACCGCCCGCCGCTCCCGGAGTACCCTTCCTTGATCGTTGGCCGGGGGAGTGCTCGGGGGAGCGGAAGGCGGTGCGTGGGTGGGCTCGGGAGGGCGGGAGCTGCCCCCTGGTGACGGCGGTCACGAGGGGAGTTCCACGGATGTCCCGCCCGGCGCGGTGTCTCTGGCGCGTCCGATGGAGATCGGAGCGGAACTGGACTGGGGCGCCGAGGCCTGGCGCGAGGTCCGTACGCGTGCCCAGCGGGCGGGGCGGGCCTACATCTGGCTGAACCTGGTCGAACAGCGGCTGCGCGCGGTCGTGGCCGCTGTTCTGCGTCCCATCTACGAACCGATGCACGGTGAGGACGACTGGGTGGTCGCCGCCGCCGGACCGGCCGGCCAGGAGTGGGTGCAGCGCGCCGTCGCGGTGCGCGAGGTCAGCCGCCGCAAGGGCTATCTGCTCGATCCCGCCGACGACAACGTCCTCAGCTTCCTCACGCTGCCGCAGCTGCGCGAGCTGATGGTGCAGCACTGGCCGTGTTTCGAGCCCTACTTCGACGAGCGCCGGGACGTCGAGCTCGCCCTCGACGAACTGGAAGTCACCCGGAACGTCGTCTCCCGCAACCGTGCCCTGTCCGAAGCGGTCCTGTCCCAGGCCGAGCGCGCCTCCGAGAAGCTCCTGGCGATACTCGGCGCGGGCAGTGATGTGCCGTCCGCGCGGCGGCTGCCCGTCGACGCCGTCGAGAGCCTGGTCGGAGACCGGTACGCGGACGTGGTGGGCGTGCACTCCGACCGGGTGCGGCTGCTGCGGCAGTTCCCCGCCGAGGACCTCTTCGGCGGCGCCCGCCGCCTCGACGCCATCGGCATAGGCCTGAACCTGCTGGTGCAGAACTTCTCCGGGCGGCGGCTGGTACGGCTGGCCGAGTCCGGCTGCCGCGTGCGGCTGCTGTTCCTGAATCCGGCCTCCAGCGCGGTGAAGCGACGTGAGCGGGAACTCGGCATCAAGCGGGGCGAGTTGAGCCGCTCCGTCGAGATGAACATCCTGCACATGCGACGGGTGAGGTCCAGACTGCGGGATCCAGGAGCCTTCGAGATCCAGGTCTACGACGAGACGCCCCGCTTCACCGCGTATCTCGTCGACGGGGACGGCTCGGACGGCATAGCGGTCGTGCAGTCGTATCTGCGCCGGACGCGCGGGATGGAGGCACCTGTGCTGGTGCTGCGCGGCGGCGGACGCGTGGTCAGGGCGGACGACAACGGCGAAGAGGGTCTTTTCGGGACGTACCGCGAGGAGTTCGAGCTGGCCTGGGCGGACTCGCGGCCCGTGTCCTGACGGTTCCTGGCGTCGGCGCTCCGGGCGGGAAAGCGGAATGCGGCCCTCTGTTTGTCAGTGGCGCATGGGATCGTGGAGATCACTGGGGGAACGCACCACGAAGAAGGGGACCGGCATGGGCTGGCACGGGGAGCTGATGATCGGCTTCGACCTGGAGACGACCGGGACCGATCCGCGTGAGGCGCGCATCGTCACGGGCGCGGTGATCGAGGTCAGGGACGGGGAGCCGGTCGGGCGTCGCGAGTGGCTGGCCGATCCGGGAGTCGAGATCCCGGCCGACGCGGTGGCGGTGCACGGGATCACCAACGAACGGGCCGCCGCCGAGGGCCGACCGGCCGACCAGGTGGCCGACGCGATCGCCTCGGTGCTCGTCTCGTACTGGCAGACGGGGGTGCCGGTCGTCGCCTACAACGCCGCCTTCGACCTGACCCTGCTCTCCGCGGAGCTGCGGCGGTACGGTCTGCCGTCGCTGCGCGACCGCCTCGGCGGCCTGGAACCGGCGCCGGTCATCGACCCGTACACGATCGATCGCTCGGTGGACCGCTACCGTCGCGGCAAGCGCAACCTCGAAGCGGTCTGCGGGGAGTACGGGGTCGCGCTCGACTCCGCCCACGATGCCACGGCGGACGCCCTGGCCGCGGCCCGTCTCGCCCGCGCGATAGCCGGCCGCCACCCCAAGGTCGCGGCCCTCGGCCCGGCCGAGCTGCACCGCCGTCAGATCGAGTGGTACGCGCAGTGGGCGGCCGACTTCCAGAGCTTCCTGCGCCGCAAGGGGGACGCGACCGCGGTGGTGGACGGGACATGGCCGCTGCGGGACCTGGCGGGCGAGCGGGTCTGAGTGGGTGTTCTGCGAGCGTTCGGCGGTTCTCGTTGGCTTGAGGGCGGGTTGTCCGGTTCCGGGGCTTCACGGTCGGCCGGTG
>NZ_VCHX02000323.1 GCF_005768555.2 Streptomyces sporangiiformans | reverse complement strand
GGCGCTGGGACGCAGCGCGGCGGACACGGCGGCGCGGGAAGCGGCGTCCGCACCCAGGGGGGCGGGTACGGGCGTCGCGCTCCGGTCGGAGGGACGCTCCGCGTCGCCACGAGCTGCCGTCCGCCGCGTGCTGTCGGGTACCGGCCGAGGGGTCGGGGTCACCGGTACCGCGGGGCGGAGCAGCGGTGCGTCGGGCACGGCCCGCGCGGCAGGCCGCGGCTCGGTTTCCCCGGACGGCGCCCACTCGGTCCGTACGACGGTCCGCTCGTGCTCCGTGCGGAACCTGACCTCGGGAACGGCCGGGCGCGCCAGGTCGCCGTCCGGCGCCGGTGACGGAGCGGAGGAGGGCCACAGTGGCTCCGTCGCGTCCGGCTCGGGCTGCCCGGACCGTATGGCTTCGACGCGCTCGAAAGGACCGGCGAGTCGCGGCCGTACCCGCACCACACCGGAGCGTGGTGCGGCGGCCGGCGTGTGCCGGGCGAGCAGCCGGTCGAAGAAGTCGGGGGCCCGGGACGACGGGTCCTCGACAAAGCGCCCTCCCCAGGAGTCAGACATCCGCACACAGCTCCAGGTAGTAGCGGCGCCGCAGCGGACTGAGCGCCAGGATCTCCGGTTCGCTCCAGCCGTACGCGGTGGCGAGCAGGTGGACGTCGAGGAGCGTGTCCCGTGCCCAGGCGTCCAGTTCGGTCCACAGGTAGGAGGCGATGTCGAGTTCGGCGCGGGTGGCCGCCGCGCACTCGGGGCAGTTGACGTTGAGCGTCACGTCGGCGCCCGGGTCGGCTGCCTGCGCCGCCTCGGCGAGCCGGCGCTGCACCGCCTCGGGCAGGGCGTCGGAGAGTACGTCGGCGGCGACGGTCTCCCCGTCGCGCACCGCCGAGACGACGCACCGTGCGAGCAGGGCCCGCCGGGCGTCCGGCTGCCGGGCCGCAGCCGTCAGGTCGGCGACGCTCGGCACCCGGAACTCGACCTCCCAGCCGCCCTCGACGACCCGAACCCGCGGTTCGGCGGGAGCGGCCGGCGACCGGGCGAACTCCCGGGCGTCCAGGTCGAATTCCATGTCCTCGCCGCACGCGCCGCAGGCAAGGCGCACCTGCATCCGCTCGCCGAACAGCGCCAGGCGCAGCGCGAAGAGATCCGCCTCTCGCTCGCCCACCGGCAGCGAGGACAGCGCCTCGCCGCCGGTGTCCGGACGTGCGGCACGGTGCAGCAACTGGGCGCGCCCCCAGGGGGCCTGGGCAAGCCCCGCTTCCCAGGTGGCGAGGAGTTCAGCCGCCCGAGTGATCGCCATGCCCGCCCCCGTTTCGTACCCGATCCGCCGCCGCTGCGGCAGCAGCCCCGCTTTCGTTCAACACGCCATCGTTCAGGCGGGGTTGAGGAACGAGGGCTCCTCCGGCTCGGGCACCTCGTAGTCCCGCTCCCAGCCCTCGCACTCGAGCTTCAGCGACTGGATCGCCACCGCGTTGGCGTTGGCGTCCATCTCGCCGAGGACCTGGTACTCGCTCGGCCAGGTCCGGTAGAGCTTGTGCGAGACGGCCACCTGACCGGCCTCGTTGAGGACCTGGATCACGATGTCCTTGCGGAAGTCGGCGAGGGACACCTCGGAGCCGAGGCCCGCGCCGACCTGCCAGACCTTGTTGGCCCAGCGGTCGAACTCGGGGTCGTGCGTGACCCCGCGCTCCAGCGTGATGCCCTCGAACTCGGAACGCCCGGGCGACTTGCGCGGGGAGCTGGGGTCGCCGCCGTGCCGGTGCTTGACGACCTCGGTGGTCCGCTTCAGCGGACTGATCTTGCTGATGCCCGCGACCGTACGGCCGTCCCACAGGACGAGGAACTTGAAGTTCTTGTACGGGTCGAAACGCTGCGCGTTGACAGTGAACTCAGCCATCGAATTTCCTCAAGATTCCATTCCCTGGAGCCGGATTGCCTAGAGCTCGAACTGCCCGGACGTCTGCTGGATCCTGACGATCACGAACTCGGCGGGCCTGACCGGCGCGATGCCGACCAGGACGTTCACGACGCCGTTCGCGATGTCCTCGTCCGTCGTGGTGTCGTGGTCGCACTTGACGAAGTACGCCTCGCGCGGCGTCCCGCCCTTGAAGGCGCCCTGACGGAAGAGGTTGTGCAGATACGCGGAGGCATTGAGCCGGATCTGCTGCCAGAGGTTCTCGTCGTTGGGCTCGAACACGGCCCACTGCAGGCCGCGCTGCAGGCTGTCCTCCACGTGCAGCGCGAGCCGCCGCACCGGGACGTACTTCCACTCGCCGTCGAGCGCGTCGGAGCCCTCCAGGGTGCGCGCGCCCCACACCAGCGGGCCGACCATCGGGAAGGTGCGCAGGCAGTTGACGCCGAGCGGGTTGAGCAGCCCGGTCTCGCGGTCGGTGAGGTTGACCGTGAGGGAGCGCACGCCCGCGAGCCGTGCTTCGGTGCCGGCCGGTGCCTTCCACACGCCGCGCTCGGAGTCGGTGCGCGCGAAGACGCCCGCGACCGCGCCGGACGGCGGGAAGGAGCGCAGCCGGCCGGTGAGCGGGTCGGTGAGCTGGATGTGCGGGAAGTACAGGCCCGCGTGGTTGCCGCGCACGGCGTCGAAGGCCGCGAGTCCGGCTCGGGCCGTGTCCACGCTGACCCAGTTGCCGGGGGCGTCGACGAGGAGGAAGATCCGCCGCTCCTGGCACAGCCGCTGCGCCGCCGAGACGACCGTGATCATGTCCTCGGTCGACTCGTACGCCGCGAGCTCCGGCAGGACGAGCAGGTTGACGTCCGCGACACCGCGCAGCGACTGGATGCCGGTCTTGTCGGCCTCGCTGCCGATGAGGTCGCGGGGTCCCGGCGCCTCGCCGTCCTCCCCGCCCTCCAGCGGGAAGACGGGCGCGTTGACGGAGGCCTCCAGGCCCAGGTCGTTGGCGCACTCGCCGACGAACCGGACGACGTCCTCGGGGTCGGTGGAGCCCGCCACCACCTGGAGGCGCCGGCCGAAGGCGGTGACCTCGGCGCCCGCGAAGGCGTGCTTGCCGGGCGCGTCGGGCAGCGCCCGCAGCTTGCGCTCCAGGAGCAGGGCCAGTTCGGTGACGCCGCTCGGGGCCTCGCCGTCCGTGTCGGGGTCGTAGAGCGTGAACTCGCGCTCGACCTCGCCGATCTTGACGGTCAGGTCGACGGCCAGGTCGGGCAGTTCCTGCCCGAACGGCTTGGAGACGGTGCCGGACGGGTCGGGGCGGCCCTCGCCGACGGCCTCGACGCGGATCAGCCGGGAGCCCGCGTTGACCACGGTCGGCGCGTAGTGGCCGTGCGCGGCGTCCATGGACAGACCGGTGAAGCTCTCGCGGGCGTCGCCCTTGGCGTCGTACACACGCAGGTTGAAGGTTTCTTCGGTGCAGGGCGCGTCGTAGTCGACGGCGACGCGCAGGCCGTTGCCCCACACGCCCGGCTCCTTGGCGTGCACTTCGAGGACCGGGCTTTCGCTGTGGCCCTCGGTGGACTCCAGGGTGACGCAGGCGGCCTGGCCGCTGCCCGCCTTGGCGACGCGGACGATCACGGCGACGGTGCCGCCGTTGCCGAAGAACTGGTGGACCGCGTAGCCGACGGCGCTCTGCGAGCTCAGGCCGCCGAAGCGGCGCTCGAACTCGGTGAAGCTGGTGACGCGCACCGGCTCGTTCAGCGGACCGCGCCGGGTGTGCCCCACGAAGGCGGTCACCGAGGTGGTGACGGTCGAGATGGTGCGGGCGCTGCTGGGAAGCTCTTCGACGTAGACGCCGGGATACGTCGGCTTGGCAGTGCTCACCGCGGTCATCGGCATTCCCCCTCCTAATCCGTTCTCGGGCACCGGGTGAAAGGCACCAAGAGACGGCAGAGGAAGAGGGTGCGGTACAGCGCGCGCCAGATCGTCCCGCGCGTATGACACGCGACGGGACGGGCGCACCTCATCAAGTTCCCCCGTCAGCGCCCCGGGCGGTTGGCCGTCCAGGTCAAGCGATGTGCTTGTGACTCCTGATGCGTGAGTGCTGCAACAAACCCTGCGGGGTGCGGAAAGGCCGAAACAAGACCTCTTCAGGCCACCACGGGGGGAGGTTCGGTGAAGGGAATTCCACGCCACTCGCACGTCGTGCACTCGTGTCGCGGCGGATGATCCACGGCACCAGCACAGGAGGCGATGCCGCAGAATGGGGACCATGTCCCGACGCACCAAGCGCCCCGCGCGACAGGGGCCGACCTGCCCCGCACCGTCCGTTTTCTGCCCCTGCGGTCGGCAGGACACCTACGTAACCTGCTGTGGCCGGTTTCATGGGGGTGAGGGCGCGGCGCCGACCGCCGAGGCGCTGATGCGGTCGCGGTATGCCGCGTTCGTGAAGCGCGACGAGGCGTATCTGTTGCGAACCTGGCATCCACGGACCCGGCCGGCGCGCGTCGAGTTCGATCCGAGGGTGCGCTGGACCGGCCTGGAGATTCTCGCCACGGCCGAGGGCTCGGCCTTCCACAGCACCGGGACGGTGACCTTCCGGGCCTCGTACGCCGGGGGCTTGCTGCATGAGCGGAGCCGGTTCGAGCGGGTCGACGGGGCGTGGGTGTACGTGGACGGGGACTTCCCCGAGTAACGACGGCGCCCCGGTCAGGGCGCGAGGATGTCGAGCTCCTGGAGTGCGCCCACCGTGATCTCGCGGGTCAGCTCCTCGGCGCGGGACGCGTCGCCTCCGCGTACGGCCTCGGCGACCTGGACGTGCAGGGTGACGGCGTCCGGGTCGGGGTCCTCGAACATGACCTGGTGGTGGGTACGGCCGGCCAGGACCTCGGCGACCACGTCGCCGAGGCGGGCGAACATCTCGTTGCCGGACGCGTTGAGGATGATCCGGTGGAAGGCGATGTCGTGCACGAGGTACGCCCGCAGCTGGTTGCCGCGTGAGGTGGCGACCATGTTCAGGGCGCACTGGGTGAGTTCGGCGCACTGGTCGGCCGTGGCGTGCTGGGCGGCGAGGCCCGCGGCGACCGGCTCGACGGCGGAGCGCAGCACGGTGAGCGAGCGCAGCTGGCGCGGGCGGTCGGCACCCGCGAGGCGCCACCGGATGACCTGGGGGTCGTAGACGTTCCACTCGCTGGTGGGGCGCACGGTCACGCCCACCCGGCGGCGGGACTCCACCAGGTGCATCGACTCCAGGACCCGGACGGCCTCGCGCATCACCGAGCGCGACACTTCGAAGCGCTGCGCCAGTTCATCGGTGCGCAGCACACTGCCCGGCGGGTACTCACCGGCGGTGATCGCGGGCCCGAGGCTCTCCAGTACATGGCCGTGCAGCCCCCGGCCCGGTGTGCTCATGAGGCTCAGCCTACGAGGCGAACGCGCCCGATAAAAAGTCAGACTTTTTAGGGTCGACCTCTTGAACTCGTATGACCTAATGAGTTTCAGTGTCGTGAACGGATGCGGCACCCGACGTACCCCGACGTCGGCCGGCCGATGTCGAAGAAGACAGCGAGACACGATGAATTCACCGCGCACCCACGAACCGCGCACTCCCCATGTCGTCGTGATCATGGGGGTGGCGGGCACGGGCAAGACCACCGTCGGGCCCCTGCTCGCCGACCGGCTCGGCGTGCCGTACGCCGAGGGCGACGGCTTCCACCCCGAGGCCAACATCGCCAAGATGTCGGCCGGGACGCCACTGACGGACGAGGACCGCCGGCCGTGGCTGGACGCCATCGGCGAGTGGGCGCACGGACGGGCCGGACTCGGCGGCGTGGTCAGCTGCTCGGCACTGAAGCGGAGTTACCGCGACCGGCTGCGGGCCTCCGCTCCCGGCCTCGTGTTCGTCCAACTCACCGGTGACCGGAAGCTCATCGAGGCCCGGATGACGCACCGTCAGGGGCACTTCATGCCGACGGCCCTGCTGGACTCCCAGTTCGCCACCCTCCAGCCGCTCCAGGCGGACGAGGCGGGTGTCGCCGTGGACGTCTCCGGCAGTCCGGAGGAGATCGCCGAACGAGCCCTCTCCGCGCTGCACGGCCTCGGCCAGTAACTCCCCCTGGCATCCCCGCACTCCCTTGACTCCCCCCACAGACCACACCCCAAGGACCAAACACCGTGACCGGACTCAGCGTCGAGATGCTGGCAGCGGACCCCGTCGAGCCGATCACCTCGGCGGGACATGCGCAGTTGGGCATCGCCGTCGTGGCAGGCATCGCCGTCATCGTCCTGCTCATCACCCAGTTCAAGTTGCACGCCTTCCTCGCGCTGACCATCGGGTCGCTGGCGCTCGGCGCGATCGCCGGGGCGCCGCTCGACGCGGCCATCACCAGCTTCAGCAACGGCCTTGGTGACACGGTCGCCGGCGTGGGCGTCCTGATCGCACTCGGCGCCATCCTCGGCAAGCTGCTCGCGGACTCCGGTGGCGCCGACCAGATCGTCGACACGATCCTCGCCAGGGCGTCAGGGCGCGCGATGCCCTGGGCGATGGTGCTGATCGCCTCGGTGATCGGGCTGCCGCTGTTCTTCGAGGTCGGCATCGTGCTGCTGATCCCGGTCGTCCTGATGGTGGCCAAGCGCGGCAACTACTCGCTGATGCGGATCGGCATCCCGGCGCTCGCGGGTCTGTCCGTGATGCACGGTCTGATCCCGCCCCACCCCGGCCCGCTGGTCGCGATCGACGCGGTCGAGGCGGACCTCGGTGTGACGCTGGCCCTCGGCGTGCTCGTCGCCATCCCGACCGTGATCATCGCGGGCCCGCTCTTCTCGAAGTACGCGGCCCGCTGGGTGGATGTGCCCGCGCCCGAGAAAATGCTCCCCCAGCGCGCCTCCGACGACCTGGAGCGTCGCCCCGGCTTCGGCGCCACCCTCGCCACCGTGCTGCTGCCGGTCGTGCTGATGCTGGCCAAGGCGCTGGTGGACATCGTCGTGGACGACCCCAAGAACATGGTGCAGAGGGTCTTCGACGTGATCGGCTCGCCGCTGATCGCGCTGCTCGCGGCGGTCCTCGTCGGCATCTTCACGCTGGGCCGGGCAGCCGGGTTCACCCAGGGACGGATCGCCTCGACCGTCGAGACGTCGCTCGCCCCGATCGCGGGCATCCTGCTGATCGTCGGCGCGGGCGGCGGCTTCAAGCAGACGCTGATCGACTGCGGTGTGGGCGAGATGATCCTCGAGATATCCCAGGACTGGTCCATACCCGCCCTGCTCCTCGCCTGGCTGATCGCCGTGGCGATCCGGCTCGCGACCGGTTCCGCGACCGTCGCCACCATCTCGGCGGCCGGTCTCGTCGCCCCGCTCGCCGCTGACATGTCGACCACCCACACGGCCCTGCTGGTGCTGGCGATCGGCGCGGGCTCGCTGTTCTTCAGCCATGTCAACGACGCCGGCTTCTGGCTGGTCAAGGAGTACTTCGGCCTCGGCGTCGGTCAGACGATCAAGACATGGTCGGTGATGGAGACCATCATCTCGGTGGTCGCCGGAGCCGTGGTCCTGCTGCTGTCACTCGTCATCTAGGGATACAGGGAAACAGGGAGGAGGTACGGCCATGAGTCACCCTCTGTTCGACATCAGCGGCCGTACGGCGCTGGTCACCGGCTCCAGCCGGGGCATCGGGCTCGCGCTGGCCCGGGGCCTCGCGGAGGCCGGCTGCACGGTGGTACTCAACGGGCGGGACACCTCGCGGCTCGCGAAGGCGGCGGCGGAAATCGAAGGCACCGGCACCGTCCACACCGCGGCCTTCGACGTCACCGACGGCCCGTCAGTGGCGGCCGGCATCGCGGAGGTCGAGGAGCGCGTGGGCCCGCTCGACATCCTCGTCAACAACGCGGGGATGCAACTGCGCGCTCCCCTGCTGGAGTTCGCGGACGCCGACTGGCACCGCATCCTGAACACCAATCTGACGAGCGCGTTCCTGGTGGGCCGGGAAGCCGCCCGGCGGATGACGGACCGCGGTCACGGCAAGATCGTCAACATCTGCTCGTTGCAGAGCGAGGTCGTACGGCCCGGGATCGCGCCGTACGCCGCCACCAAGGGCGCGCTGAAGATGCTCACCAAGGGCATGTGCGCGGACTGGGGGCCGCACGGCGTGCAGGTCAACGGGCTCGGTCCCGGTTACATCGAGACCGAGCTGACCGGGCCCCTCGTGGACGACCCGGAGTTCAGCGCGTGGGTGCGGCGGCGTACGCCCGCCGGGCGCTGGGGGCGTACGGAGGACCTGGTCGGCGGGGTGCTCTTCCTCGCCTCGCCCGCCGCCGACTTCGTGAGCGGGCAGATCCTGTACGTCGACGGCGGCATGACCAGCGTTCTGTGAAAGGAACCTTCGCGATGCTCGGTTGCGTGATCCACGGCCAGGGAGACCTGCGGGTCGACGAACTCCCCGTCCCTTCGCCCGGCCCCGGTGAGGCGCTCGTCGCCGTGCGGTACGGCGGCGTCTGCGGCTCCGATCTGCACTACTGGCGACACGGCGGCGTCGGTGACTTCCGTCTGCGGGAGCCGATGGTGCTGGGGCACGAGGTGGTGGGGACGGTCGTGTCGTACGGCGACGGGGGTGACGCTTCCGCGCCGGCCGGGGCGCTGAACCTTCCCGCGCCCGGTACGGACGTCGCGGTGCATCCGGCGACGCCCTGCGGCGTGTGTCCGGAGTGTGTGTCGGGGCGGCGGAACGTGTGCCGGGACACCCGCTACCTCGGCAGCGCGGCGCGTACACCGCATGTGCAGGGCGGGTTCGCGGGCCGGGTCGTCGTGCCCGTCGAGCAGGTGCGGGCGCTGCCGGCAGGGCTTTCGCTGCACCGGGCCGCGCTGGCCGAGCCGTTGTCCGTCGCGCTACACGCGGTGCGGCGGGCCGGTGATGTGGCCGGCCAGCATGTTCTCGTCACCGGCGCGGGGCCCATCGGCTGTCTCGTCGTCGCGGCGGCGAAGGCGGCGGGTGCCGCGCACGTGACGGTCACGGATCTGGTGCCGCGTGCGCTGGAGTACGCGGAGGCGGCGGGCGCCGACACCGTCGTACGCGCCGATGAGCCTGCCGCTCAGGGGTGGCCCGCGGAGGTGGACACCGCGATCGAGGCGTCCGGGGTCGCCGCCGGGCTGGACACCTGCCTTCGCCTCGTACGGCGCGGCGGTGTCGTCGTCCAGCTCGGGATGCTACCGCCCGGCCGGAGTCCCTTCGCCGGGAACCTTGTGGTCAGCCGGGAGATCGATCTTCGCGGGGCGTTTCGCTTCGACTCGGAGTTCGACGACGCGCTTGCGCTGCTCGCGCGGGAGGATCGCTTCGACGGCCTGGTGAGCTCGACGGTGTCCCTCCGGGAGGCGGAGCGGGCGTTTGCTCTGGCGGCGGATCGGGGCAGTTCCTGCAAGGTGTTGCTGGACTTCGAAAACTAGCCACTCCGTGGACGAGCGGGTTGGTTTCCTTCCCCAACCCCACCCCTTCCCGAAACAGGGGCTCCGCCCCCAGCCCCCGGGGTTCGTCTGTCGGCTGCGGGTCGGTTGTGGCTGGTCGCGCAGTTCCCCGCGCCCCTAAGGGGGCACGCCCCACCCGCAGTCGCCCATGCGCGGGAGAGGTTAGGGGGTGGGTGGGTTTCGTACTTCACCGCGGGCCAGTTGTGGCTGGTCGCGCAGTTCCCCGCGCCCCTGAAGGGGCGCACCCCCACGCTCCCGCGGTTGGCCACCGGCGGGAGGGGGCGTGTGCCGGTGCGTCATCGGCCGTCGCGTAGGGCTTGTCTCAGGAAACCCGCGGCGACGGGCGGACGCACCGGCACACGACCCCGACCCAACCACCCACCGCAGGCGGGCTCACGGGCGCCACAGGGGATGCTCGCGCTCCGCCCACTCCCGGCTCACCGCGCCGGTGCGGAGGCCGCGGCGGGACTCCGGGTCGGACAGGGCCATGCCGATGTGGCCGGCGAGGACGATGCCGATCGTCAGGGCGAGCCAGTCGTGGACGAACGTCGCGCTGGTGCGCCAGACGAGCGGGGTGAGGTGGGTGAACCACATCACCAGCCCCGTCCCCAGCATCACCAGCGTCGCTCCGGCGATCCAGGCCGCGTACGTCTTCTGCCCCGCGTTGAACTTCCCGGCCGGCCGCGAGGCCGGCCGGGCGTCGCGGCGCAGGGCCGAGCGCAGCCAGACCCGGTCGTGCGGGCCGAAGCGGTTCAGCCGGCCCAGGTCCGCCCGGAACGCGCGAGAGCCAAGACCCAGCAGCACCGGAAGCGGCAGGAGCAGGCCCGACCACTCGTGCAACGTGACCACCAGGGCGCGTCGGCCGACGAGTTCCGCCAGCTGGGGGACGTAGAGGCAGGCCGCGGTCAGTACGCACAGCCCCATCAGGAGGGCCGTCACCCGGTGCACCCAGCGCTCGGCGCGGGTGAAGCGGCGTACCCGAGAGGAGCTCACGCGCTCCCCGGTCTTCGACGGCTCCGCCGTCGTCTCATGTGGCCTCATCGTCACGTCCGTTCGAGCGGCCCACCCACGCGTCCACGTCGTAGCCGCGGTCCTCCCAGTAGCCGGGGCGGACGTCCGACGTGACGGTGATGCCGGACAGCCACTTCGCCGACTTGTAGAAGTACATGGGGGCGACGTAGAGGCGGACGGGGCCTCCGTGGGAGTGGGACAGGTCCTTGTCCTGCATACGGAGCGCGACGAGCACGTCCGCGCGGCGGGCTTGAGAGAGCGTCAGGCTCTCCGTGTACGTGCCGTCGAAGCACTTGAAACGCACCGCTCCGGCCGAGGAACGCACCCCCGCGGCATCCAGCAACCGGGACAGCCGCACCCCCTCGAAGGGCGTGTGCGGCACCCGCCAGCCCGTGACGCACTGGACATCGCGGACCAGCCGGGTCTGCGGCAGGGCACGCAGATCGGAGAGTGTGTACGTGGTGGGGTGGTCGACGAGCCCGTCGATCGTGAGGCGGTAGTCGTCGGCGTTCTTGTGCGGGACGGACGAGGTGACCGAGTAGTAGCGGAAGCCGCCCCCGTTGGGAAGAAGGCCGGTCAGACCGGTGGGGTCCTTGTCGGCGGCGCCGCCGAGGAAGGACTCCAGGCCACGCTGGAGCGTGGGCGCGGCGGCCACGCCGAGCGCCCCGAGCCCGAGCATGCCGAGCAGGAGCCGCCGCCCTACGGGGGAGCCGCCCTCCTCGGGCTCCCGCTCCCGTTCCGGTTCCGATGGCGTCGGTTGTTGCGAGTTCACCCCCCGATTCGAGCACCCTTGGCCCTGGATGGCCAGGGGCTCAAGGGTGCTCGTCAGGGTTCCGTAATCACTGGTGTTCCGTCGTCACTTCCGACCGGCTGTTCCGTCTCAGTGCCCGCACGTGCGCAGGGCACGTACGGGCACCTCGCGAGATCTGGCTCCGGGGTCAGGGAGCGGTGTTCAAATAGATCCCGTTGAGTCGCGAGTTGATGGACAGCGTCTGGTTGCGGTCGAAGCCAGTCATCGGCGGGTCGACCGTGCCGGGGTGAACGGCCCTGCCCCAGTTGTTGTTCGTCTCGATCTTGGCGACGGTCCAGGCCGGGTCGTTCGGGTCAAACCCGACGAAGCCTTGACCGCTGAGGCAGGAGGTATCCCCGTCAGCGAACGTGACCTTCAACGATCCGGCCGGAGCCATCCAGCAGAACCGCCAGTAGTCCGCGGACGCCTGCTGCGGCGCAGCCGTGGCCGGAGAAGCCGCCCCCACAGTCACCAGCGCGGCGGCCGCGACCAGGGCAGCGGACAGCCGTCGGAAAGGACGGTTGCGCACTGTTCTCTCCTTCTGTCGTGTGGACTTTCACCAGGCACACGAATCTCCGCGCACTCCCGTATGTCGCGACCTCGGGTGGCATGTGTCACATGCGGGATCCCCAGCATCACTGGACCGGGTCCACGTGTCTCACCCAATCCAATCCATGCAGGTCAGAGGCATGCGAACGACCAACTTCGTTGAGACAGGACACCGGCCTCAGGAGACGGATTCCGCCGCCTTGTCCAGCTGGAACGCCTCGTTGCCGAGCCCGATGCGGGCGTGGGCCTCGGGCTTGCGGGAGCGCAGGAACAGGCCGTGGAGCAGGCCCAGGACGGCGGCCAGCGCGATGATGCCCGGCAGCACCCAGCTGAGCGCCGACCCGGGGCCCGAGCCCACGAGGACGTCGAAGTCCTTGACCGTGTAGCCCGCGATGACGAGGAGCGCGACGCCCGCGATCGCGGAGGCGGCCAGCCGCCACGCCTGCGCACGGGCGGAGCCCCGGCGGGCGAAGAAGACGACGACCGAGAGCGAGGCCGCCGCCATGAGCAGGATGACACCGAGCGCTCCGATGTTGCCCAACCACGTGAACAGGTGCAGCACGGGCGCGGTCGGGTCTCCGGCCGGCTTGTCGTCGGCCAGTGCGAAGGCGGCCACGACCACCACCGCGACGGCGCTCTGCAGGAGCGAGCCCGTGCCGGGGGCGCCGCTCGTGCCTGTCGTCCGGCCGAACGCGGCGGGCAGCAGCCCTTCGCGGCCCATCGCGAAGGCATACCGGGCGACGACGTTGTGGAAGCTGAGCATCGCCGCGAACATGCCGGTGACGAACAGGACGTGGAGGACGTCCGTGAACGTCCCGCCGAGCCGCGACTCGGTGAGGGAGAACAGCAGTCCGGCGCTCTGCTTCTGCGAGGCGGCCACGATCCCGGAGGGGCCGGTGGCGACGGTCAGCGCCCAGGAGCTGATCGCGAAGAAGACGGCGACGAATCCGACCGCCAGGAACATCACGCGCGGAACCAGGATGTGCGGACGGCTGGTCTCCTCGGCGTACACGGGGGCCTGTTCGAAACCGAGGAATCCGGCGACGCAGAAGCACAGCGCGGTGCCGAGTCCCGCCCCGGTGAGGGTGTCCAGGTTGAAGGCGTGCAGCGACAGGCCCTCCTTGGCGGGGTCGGCGACGGCCGCGAGGTCGAAAATGACGACGAGCGCCACCTCGATGAGCAGCAGGACGCCGAGGACGCGCGCGTTGACATCGATCTTCAGCCAGCCGAGCGCGCCGACGACGAGTGCCGCCGCCAACGCGGGTATCCACCAGGCGACTTCGACCTCGAGATAGGTGGCGAACAGTCCGGACACCTCGAAGCCGAAGATGCCGTAGATGCCGACCTGGAGCGCGTTGTAGGCGACGAGCGCGACCAGCGCGGCGCCCGCGCCCGCGGTGCCGCCGAGGCCGCGCGCGACATAGGCGTAGAAGGCGCCCGCGTTGTGGACATGGCGGCTCATCTCGGCGTACCCGACGCTGAAGAGGACCAGCACCACCCCGAGGATGACGAAGAGCAGCGGCTGGCCGACGACACCCATCACCGCGAATGTTGTGGGCATGACACCAGCGACCACCATGAGCGGGGCGGTCGCCGCGAGGACGGAGAGCAGCAGGCCCCCCGTACCGAGCCGGTCGGCGCGCAGCGCGCGATCCTGCCCCTTGAAGGTGCTGATGCCGGCACCGTCGGCCGCCGGTCTGCTCGTGCCCGAGGCGCTCGATGCGCTCGAGGTGCGGGAACTGCCCGTCGTCATCGCGGGGTTGTCCTTTCGGATTTCGGATGGTCGTTCATGCCGTGCCGAGCGCGCTGTCGCGTGCGGCGCGGAAGGCCTTGTACGGGTCGCGGTCCGGGTACGACCACGGCGCCGGGGTGGCGTGCGGTCCGATGCGGTGGAACAGGGCGGCCGCTTCGGCACCCCGGCCCTCGCAGAACTTCGCGTGGGCGAGGAAGTTGAGGTCGATGTGGCTGCGCGGGTGGTCGTCGCGCTCCCACTCCAGCCACCAGTCGAAGGCCGCCTTCATCACCTGGCGGGCCCGGCGGCCGACCCAGTGCCCGCAGGCCACGGGATCGGTGGCACCGCCGGCGGCGGCCAGGACGCGGTAGCGCTCGGCGTGCGCGACGACGGGCAGGATCGCCAGCGGCGAGTCGGCGGGCGCGTGTTCGGCCGACCAGGCGGCGAAGTCGTAGACCTCGTGCAGCGGGTCCCGGCCCGCGTCCGGCCGGCGCTCGGCGAGCCGGGCCGTCATCAGATGGTGGGCGTGGTGGTGATCGGGATACCGGTGCCGCACCTCGTCGAAGAGCTTGACCACGTCCTCCTCGGCGCCGACGAATCGCTCCAGCATCAGCAGACCGAGCCAGGGCGTGGGGTCGGCGGGCACGAGCGCGGCCGCGGCGCCGCAGGCCGCGCGCGCCCGGTCCGGCTTCGACTTGCCGTTCAGGGCGCGTTGCACGGTGGCCAGGGCGAGCAGAACATTGGCGTCGGCGGACTCCGGTTCGGCGAGCAGCCAGTCACGGGCCCAGGCGTGGGTGTTCGGTTCCTGCGCGAGCACGGTGACGCGATGCCCGCGACGGTCCCAGTCGTCACCGGTCTCGGCGAGCAGCGCACGTACGGCGGTCCACCGTCCCTGCGCCAACGCGGCGCGGGCGCCGATGAGTTCGGCGTCGTCGAGCGCGGCGTCGAAGGTCTGGGCCGCACGCTTGCGGCCACGGCCCAGGGGCGGTGGAGGTGGGGGTGGGGGCACCGCGGGACTTCCTCACAGGACAGCGGTTCTGTCAGCAAGTGATCGCGCAAAGACAATCTCTAACCAACGCTCCACGTCAAGCGGAACAGCGGCCTACCCATGTGAACAGGCCAGAAGTCGGACCGTCGGTGCTGGCCCGGGCGCTCAGCTCACCGCCCTCGCCGCCGCGCGGCCCGCCGTACGGCCCGAGAACAGGCAGCCGCCGAGGAAGGTGCCCTCGAGGGAGCGGTAGCCGTGGACGCCGCCCCCGCCGAAACCGGCTGCCTCGCCGGCCGCGTACACGCCGGTCAGCGGGTCTCCGCCCTCGGTCAGTACGCGGGAGGAGAGGTCGGTCTCCAGGCCGCCGAGGGTCTTGCGGGTGAGGATGTTGAGGCGTACGGCGATCAGCGGGCCGGCCTTGGGGTCGAGGATGCGGTGCGGGGCGGCCGTACGGACCAGCTTGTCCCCGAGGAACTTGCGGGCACCCCGGAGGGCCATCACCTGGAGGTCCTTGGTGAAGGGGTTCACGATCTCCCGGTCGCGGGCGGTGACCTCGCGGCGCAGGGCGGCCTCCTCGATGAGCGGCTCCTTGGTGAGCGCGTTCATGCCGCGGACCAGAGCGCTCAGGTCCTTCTCCACGACGAAGTCGACGCCGTGGTCCATGAACGCCTTGACCGGACCGGGCACGTCCGCGCGCGCTCGCACGAAGACGTCCCTGACGGACTTCCCGGTGAGATCGGGGTTCTGCTCCGAGCCCGAGAGCGCGAACTCCTTGCCGATGATCTTCTGGTCGAGCACGAACCACGTGTAGTCGTACCCGGTCTTCATGATGTGCTCCAGCGTGCCGAGCGTGTCGAATCCCGGGAAGAGCGGGACCGGCAGCCGGTTGCCGCGGGCGTCGAGCCACAGCGAGGACGGGCCCGGCAGGATACGGATGCCGTGGTTGTCCCAGATGGGATTCCAGTTCTGGATGCCCTCGGTGTAGTGCCACATGCGGTCGCGGTTGATGAGGTGCGCGCCCGCGCCCTCGGCGATGGCGAGCATCTTGCCGTCGACGTGCGCGGGTACGCCGGAGATCATCCGCTCCGGCGGACTGCCCAGCCGCTCCGGCCAGTTGGCGCGTACGAGATCGTGGTTGCCGCCGATACCGCCCGAGGTGACGATCACCGCCTGCGCCCGGAACTCGAAGGCCCCGGTGACCGTGCGGCCGCTCGCCTGGCCGCGCTGGATGTCCGAGGGCTCCAGGATCTCGCCGGTGACCGTGTCCACCGTGCCCGCACTGCGCGACAGACCGGTCACCCGGTGCCGGAACCTGAGCTGGACGAGGCCACGCGCGACCCCGGCGCGCACCCGCCGCTCGAAGGGCGCGACCAGTCCGGGGCCGGTCCCCCAGGTGATGTGGAAGCGCGGCACGGAGTTGCCGTGCCCGTTCGCGTCGTAGCCGCCGCGCTCGGCCCAGCCCACCACCGGGAAGAACCGCACCCCCTGGCCGTGCAGCCAGGACCGCTTCTCACCGGCCGCGAAGTCCACGTACGCCTCGGCCCACTTGCGCGGCCAGTGGTCCTCGGGGCGGTCGAAGGCGGCGGTGCCCATCCAGTCCTGGAGGGCCAGCGCGTGACTGTCCCTGATCCGCATACGGCGCTGCTCGGGGGAGTTCACGAAGAACAGTCCGCCGAAGGACCAGTGCGCCTGGCCGCCGATCGACTGCTCCGGCTCCTGGTCGAGGAGGATCACCTTGCGCCCCGCGTCGACGAGCTCCGCGGTCGCCGCGAGCCCGGCGAGGCCCGCCCCGATCACGATCACGTCAGCGTCGTACGCCATAGCAGGCCCTCCCGGCATTGTTACTGGTCAGTCAGATCTTTGGGCAACGGAGTGACCGAGTCAACTGCCTGGATACGGCGCATCCCTCCCTGTTTGGATGACGCCATGAGTTCCCAGGAGAAGGCATGAGTTCCCAGGACAGCGGCATGAGCCCCGCCGAGGAGATCCTCGACGTCGTCGACGAGAACGACCGGGTGGTCGGACAGGCCCCGCGCGGTGAGGTGTATGCCCGCGGGTTGCGGCATCGCAGCGTGTTCATCGAGGCCCGGGATGCCTCGGGGCGCGTGTTCGTCCACCGCCGCACGCCGACCAAGCTGATCTTCCCGTCCCTGTACGACATGTTCGTCGGCGGGGTCGTCGGGGCGGGCGAGACGTACGACGACGCCGCGCTGCGCGAGGCCGAGGAGGAACTGGGCGTTGCCGGCCTGCCGCGGCCGGTACGTCTCTTCAAGTTCCTGTACGACGACGGGGCTGGGCAGACCTGGTGGTCGGCCGTGTACGAGGTGCGCTGCGAGGTTCCGGTGCGTCCCCAGGCGGAAGAAGTCGCCTGGCACGGCTTCCTGCCGGAGGACGAGGTCCGGCGGCGGCTCGGCGAGTGGCCGTGGGTGCCGGACGGGCTGGCGGCGTACGAGCGTCTGCGGGAGTACCGGGCGGCGTGATGAGACCGGTTCGGTTTTCCTTCCGCGGTCGGTAAGGTCGCGCATGTGATCGAATTGGTGCGGAACGTCCGAGTGTGGTTCGCGCCCGAGCGGGTCAGGGAGGACGGCGGCACGCCGGACTACCGGTTCTCGCTCGCCAATGAGCGCACGTTTCTGGCCTGGCTGCGCACCGCGCTGGCACTGATCGGCGGAGGCTTCGCCGTGGATCAGTTCCTGCCTGACCTGCGATGGGGATGGCGGGTCGGGCTCGCGCTCGCACTGCTGGCGGCCGGGGTGCTGTGCTCGTTGCGCGCGGTGAACCACTGGGTGCGCTGTGAGCGCGCGATGCGCCGCGGCGAGGACCTGCCGGTCTCCCGCTTCCCCGCGCTGCTGGGCGTCGTGGTGGCGATCGTCGCCGTCGCGATGGTCGTGATCGTTCTCGCTGGCTGGGAAGGATGACCGTGCCCGCCGCACCGGACCCCCACCAACAGCCCGCCGCACGAGACCCCGGCCTGCAGCCGGAGCGCACCCGGCTGGCATGGCGGCGTACGACCCTCGCGAGCACCGTCGTCGCCGTGCTCGCCGCGAAGACGACCCTCCAGGGCGGGCCGACGGCCGCACGGGTCGTCCTGAGCGCCGTGTGCTGCGCCCTCTGGCTGGGCTTCCTCGCCGTCGCCCATCACCGCATCCGCACGCTGGCGACGGCCGAGGGCGGCCGCCCGGCGGCCCTCACTCCGAGGCACGCGACGGCCGCGGCGCTGTGCACGGTGGCCCTGGCCGCCTGCGCGGCGGCGCTCGTCTCCTGAAGTGATCCGGAAGAGATCTAATGTCGGTCGAGACGCGGATCACGTTTCGTCCCCGCACTGGACGGCATACCGACCGGTCGGCATCATAAGTAGGGCCCCTTACCCGGCGTACGGAGGAACACGATGAGCTCAGACCACCCGCCAGGTCTCGATCTCGACCGGTTGCGCGGGCTGCTCGACACCGAGCGCCCTGGACTGGTCAACGGCCCGCTGACCGGCCGGCTGATCGAGGGCGGACGGTCGAACCTCACGTACGCCGTGACGGACGGCAGTGCGCGATGGGTCGTACGACGGCCTCCGCTGGGCCATGTGCTGGCCACCGCGCACGACATGAGGCGAGAGCACCGGGTGATCAGCGCGCTGCACCCGACCGCCGTGCCGGTGCCGCGGCCGGTGCTGCTGTGTGAGGACGAGGAGGTGCTGGGCGCGCCGTTCTACGTCATGGACTTCGTGGAGGGCACGCCGTACCGGACCGCCCAACAGCTCGCCCCGCTCGGTGCGGAGCGCACCCGCGACGCGGTGCTGAGCCTCGTCGACACGCTGGTCGAACTGCACGCGGTGGACCCCGCCGAGGTGGGGCTCGCGGACTTCGGCCGGCCTGAGGGTTTCCTGGACCGGCAACTGCGGCGCTGGGGAAAGCAGTTGGACGCCTCCCGCAACCGGGAGCTGCCCGGGATCGACGAACTCAGCGCCGCGCTCGGGCGCGAGCTGCCGCACTCCCCCACGGCCACGGTCGTGCACGGTGACTACCGGCTCGACAACGTACTGATCGGCGAGGGCGGGCGGATCACGGCGATCCTCGACTGGGAGATGTCCACGCTCGGTGATCCGCTCACCGACCTGGGGCTGCTGGTGATGTACAGCATGCCGCTGGAGGTGCCCGACTCCCCCGTTTCCACGACCGCCTCGGCCGCCGGGCATCCCGCACCGGCCGAGATCGTCGAGCGGTACGCCGCGCGCTCGGGGCGCGACGTGTCCGCCGTCGCCTGGTACACGGCGTTCGCCTGGTTCAAGCTCGCCGTGATCCTCGAGGGCATCCACTACCGCTACACGCTCGGCCAGACGGTCGGCGCGGGCTTCGACCGCATCGGCGAGCTGGTGCCCGTGTTCATCGGGCACGGCCTGACCACTCTCCAGGAAGGCTGACCGGACATGGACTTCGCTTTCGACGCACGTACCGAAGAACTGCGGGCGAGGCTTCTGGCCTTCATGGACGAGCACGTCTATCCCGCGGAAGCCGTCGCCGAGGAGCAGCGCGCCCGGCTCGCCTCGCCGTGGGACACGCCCGCCGTGGTCGGGGAGTTGAAGGCCGAGGCCAAACGGCAGGGTCTGTGGAACCTCTTCCTGCCGGACGCCGAGTACGGCGCGGGGCTGACGAACCTCCAGTACGCGCCGCTCGCCGAAATCACCGGCCGTTCCCCGCACTTGGCCCCCACGGCGCTGAACTGCGCGGCGCCGGACACCGGGAACATGGAGGTGCTGGCCCAGTTCGGCGACGAGCAGCAGAAGAAGCAGTGGCTGGAGCCGCTGCTGGCGGGTGAGATCCGCTCGGCGTTCGCGATGACGGAACCCGAGGTGGCCTCGTCCGACGCCACGAACATCACCACGCACATCGAGCGAGCCTCCGACGGCACAGACGAGTACGTCATCACCGGCCGCAAGTGGTACATCTCCGGGGCGATGAACCCGGATTGCAGGATCTTCATCGTGATGGGCAAGACGGATCCGGACGGCGCCGACATCCGCCGCCAGCAGTCCATGGTGCTCGTGCCCCGCGACACCCCGGGCGTCGAGGTGCGCCGCGCGATGCAGGTCTACGGGTACGAGGACCACTCCCACGGCGGGCACGCCGAGGTCGTCTTCGACCACGCGCGCGTGCCGGTGGCGAACCTCGTCGGCGAGGAGGGCGGCGGCTTCGCCATCGCCCAGGCTCGGCTCGGGCCGGGCCGTATCCACCACTGCATGCGGCTGATCGGCATGGCGGAGCGGGCCATCGAGCTGATGTGCCGGCGGGCGGTGTCACGCACGGCCTTCGGCAAGCCGCTCGCCGAGCAGGGTGTGGTGCAGAATTGGATCGCGGACGCGCGGGTCGCCGTCGAGCAGGTGCGGCTCCTCGTCCTGAAGACGGCCTGGATGATGGACACCGTCGGCAATCGCGGGGCGCACACCGAGATCCAGGCGATCAAGATCGCGACTCCGCGCACGGTCGTCGACATCCTCGACAAGGCCGTCCAGCTGCACGGCGCGGGCGGCGTCAGCCAGGACTTCCCGCTGGCCGAACTGTGGGCGAGCGCCCGCACGTTGAAGCTCGCGGACGGCCCGGACGAGGTGCACCAGCGATCGCTGGCCCGCCGGGAGATCAAGCAGTACCTCTAGGCCGCCAGGGCCGCGCGGCGCCAAGGATCGGTCGTCACATTCCCATCGACCCCCGCGGACAGGAATGTGACGGCCGGCCCTACGGCCGCACCCGCAACCTACGGCCGCAGAGCGCGCAGCAGCAGGTCGGCGAGGTGGTCGGCCACCTGCTGCGGGTTCAGCGGACCGTCGGGGCGGTACCACGTCGACAGATGGTGGACGGAACCGAAGTGGTAGTCCACCACCAGGTCGGCGGGCGTGGCCTTGGAGAAGACGCCCGCTGCCTGGCCCTCCTCGATCAGGGCGCGGAAGCGTTCGTGGTAGCGGCGGCGTTCGGCGCGTACCTGCTTGTTCTTCTCCGGGCTGAGGTGGTGCATGGAGCGGAAGAAGATCGCCGCGTCGTCGAGGTTGTCGATCGTCGTGACGACGACGTCCGCCGCGGCGGCTCGCAGCCGCTCCTCGACGGGCGCGTCCGCGCCCGCGAAGGCGTCCAGACGTTCCTGCTGAACGCGCAGCACGCGCGCGTACACCTCGTGCAGCAGGTCGTCCTTCGAACCGAAGTAGTGGTACAGCGCGCCTTTGGTGACGCCCGCCGCCTCGACGATCTCCTGCACCGAAGTGCGGTCGTACCCCTGCTCGGCGAAGAGTCTGGTGGCGGCCGCCAACAGCCGCCTCGGTACGGGCGTGCCGTCCCCGTCCGTCATCCTGGCCACTTTGCAGCCACCTGCCTTCCGAAAGTCACCGACCGTTGTCGGGGCTGCCCGCACCGTCCGTGCGCGTTCGCAACTCCCGCCGGAGGATCTTCCCACTGGCCGTTTTCGGCAAGTCAGGCAGGATCTCGACTACGCGCGGAGACTTGTACGCTGCCAGTTTCTCCC
This sequence comes from Streptomyces sporangiiformans, assembly GCF_005768555.2. Lineage (GTDB taxonomy): Bacteria > Actinomycetota > Actinomycetes > Streptomycetales > Streptomycetaceae > Streptomyces > Streptomyces sporangiiformans. The sequence goes on along the minus strand of NZ_VCHX02000323.1, from coordinate 5,496 downwards.
TGCAATACGTAGCGAGTTCGTCGCCGTCCGTGTCACTGCCGGGGCGCAGACTGATGTACGCCTTGACCGTCTCGCCGCGGTAGCTGTCCGGTACGCCCACGACCGCCGCCTCGCGGACCGCCGGGTGGGTGTAGAGCACGTCCTCGACCTCGCGCGGCCACACCTTGAAACCGGACGCGTTGATCATGTCCTTCTTGCGGTCGACGACGTAGAGCCAGCCGTCCGCGTCCATGAAGCCGATGTCGCCGGTGCGCAGTTCGCCGTCCGGGAAGGTCTCCGCGGTGGCCTCGGGGCGCCGCCAGTAGCCGGGCACGACCTGCGGTCCGCGCACGAGGATCTCGCCCTGCTCCCCGAACGGCACCTCCTTGCCCTGGTCGTCGACGATGCGTACGACCGTGTCGGGGCCCGGCACACCGACGGCCAGCGTCCCGGAGACCGGATCGACGGGAGCCTCCTGGCCGGGCGGTACGGAGGCGCACGGCGCGCTGCACTCGGTGAGGCCGTAACCGTTTCGGATGTACGGCCCGAATCCCGCGCGGAACTTCTCGACCAGCGCGGGCGGCAGCGGCGCACCGCCCGAGGAGATCATCTGGAAGGAGGCGAAGTGCTCGCGCGTACAGGACGGGTGGGCTGCGAGTGCCATGAAGGCGGTCGACGGGCCGACCGTGTAGACGGGCCGGTGTTCGGCGAACGCTTCGAGGACGACGCCCGCCTCGAAGCGGTACGCGAGGACGAGCGTTCCGGCGCTGGTGAGGCAGGCACCGAGCTGGCAGACCATCCCGGTGATGTGGAACAGGGGCGCCATCGCGAAGTAGACGGGCGCCTCGGGCAGGCCGAGGCCCGTCCGCTGCCGCTCGGCGTTGTACATGATGTTGCCGTGTGTGTTGGTGGCTCCCTTGGGCGTGCCGCTCGTGCCCGAGGTGTAGCTGATGAGCGCGATGTCGGACGGCCCGGGGGCACGGCCCGCGGGAGCCTCGTGGCGCAGCCGGGCGACGGTCGCCAGGTCGTCCGCGTCGGCGGCCTGCGGCAGCCGCTCGAAGCTCAGCACGCGCGCGTCGTCGCGCGACTGGAAGTCCAGCTCGCACGCGGTGAGGACGATGCGTACGGGCGAGTCGGCGGCCGTGTCGCGCAGATACGACTCCCAGGCACGGTCCGCGCAGACGAGCGCCGTGACCTCGGCGTCCCGCAGGACGTGGCTGACCTCGCCGGTCTTGTACATCGGGTTGACGGGGACGACGATCGCGCCCGCCTTCCAGGCGCCGAGGAGGGCGAGCACGAAGTGCGGGCTGTTCTGCAGCAGGATCGCGATCCGGTCGCCGGCCTGCACGCCACGGGCCGCGAAGTACGCCGCCAGGGAGTCGCTCAGCGCGTCCACCTCGGCGTAGCTCAGCCGTCCGTCGAAGTAGGCGAGGCAGGGGTGATCCGGGGTTGCGGCGACGGCTGTGCGCAGGGCGTGGACCAGCGAGGGCGCCGGGCTGACGGGTGCGCGCTGGGCGTCGTTGAGACGGGCGAGCCATGGCTTCGCCGCGTACAGGGAGGTCGTCACCGGCCGTCCGCCTCCCACTTCTGCTGGATGTGGTTCATGTTCGTCAGCCAGCGGTCGGGGTCGGTGGCCCGCGCCTGGTAATAGCCGGCGACCTCGGGGTGCGGCAGGATCAGGAAGCGGTCCGCCTCGATGCCTTCGAAGAGCGCGTCCGCGACGTCCTCGGGCTCGATCGCGGTCGGCTGGAGCACGAGGTCGCCCGCGCTGCCCGTGGCGGCCAGCATGTCGGTGCGTACGCCCTGGGGGCAGATCGCGTGGACCTTGATGCCGCGGTGGCGGTACGTGAGCGAGAGCCACTCGGCGAAGGCGTACGCGCCGTGCTTGGTGACGCTGTAGGGGGCGGCGCCGACCATCGTGAGCAGGCCCGCCGCCGAGACCGTGGAGACAAAGCGGCCGCTGCCGCGCTCCAGCCAGGCGGGGAGCAGCTCGTGCGCCGCGCGGACGTGGGCCATCACGTTCACGTCCCAGGCCAGCGCCCAGACCTTCTCGTCGGCGGCCTCCGTGCCACCGGAGGCGAGGCCCGCGTTGGCGCAGTAGACGTCGACCGTGCCGCCGAGCGCGTCCCGGGCCTCGGTCACGATCGCGGAGGCGTCGCCCGGGACCGCGATGCCGCCGATCTCGTCGGCGACGGCCTTCGCCTTCGCGGCGTCCAGGTCGTTGACGACGACGCGGGCCCCTTCGGCTGCGAAGCGGCGGGCCAGCGCGGCACCGATACCGCCTCCCGCTCCGGTGACGACCACTCCGGCATCCTGCACGGCTTCCACCATCGGTCTCCTTCGACGCGACGCGACGCGAATCGGCTCTGCTCCAGCGCCAGACTAACCGGTCGGTATGTGACTGTGGAAGAGGCGGCTGCCTGCACCACAGGGGTGTCCGACCGGTTCTGTCCGCTTCGTTCCCCGGCGCCGATCCGCACGCTAGCGTGCCCATGCCAGCTTCCGCGACCATGGAGGTACACCATGCGCCCCCACGCTCCCGGCCCCGCACGACCAGGGGGCACCCCCCTGCCCAGACGGGGATTACTCGCCGCCGCCACCGCCGCGGCCGCGTTCTCGGCGGGCCCGTCCACCGCGGCCACGCAGACAGCGGGTTCGGGCACAGCCGCAGCCGGCGGTCGCCGGCTGCGTACCGGCTTCGAGCGCCTGGCCGCGGGCGGCTACGCGCCGCTCGACGGCGAGCGGGTCGGCATCGTCACCAACCCGACGGGCATCACCAGGGACGTACGCCACATCGTGGACGTGATGCACGCCGACGACCGGGTGAACCTGATCGCGGTGTTCGGGCCCGAGCACGGCTTCCGGGGGACGGCCCAGGCGGGCGGCTCCGAAGGCCGCTACGACGACCCCGCCACCGGACTGCCCGTCTACGACACGTACCTGAAGAGCGGCCGGCCCCTCGCCGACATCTTCACGGCCTCCGGCGTCGACACCGTCGTCTTCGACATCCAGGACGTGGGCGCGCGCTTCTACACGTACATCTGGACGCTGTACGACTGCATGGAGGCCGCCGCCCTCGCGGGCAAGCGCTTCGTGGTGCTCGACCGGCCGAACCCGGTGACCGGGCGTGCGGCCCATGGGCCCGTGCTGCACAAGGAGTTCGCGACGTTCATCGGACGGCAACCGATCTCACAGGCGCACGGCATGACGGTCGCGGAGCTCGCGCGGCTGTTCAACGGTGAGTTCCTGACGTCTCCGGTGCCGCTCGAGACGGTCCTGATGAGCGGATGGAAGCGCACACAGTTCTACGACGACTCCGGGCTGCCGTGGGTGCCGCCGAGCCCCAACATGCCGACCCCCGACACCGCCCTCGTGTATGCGGGGACCTGTCTCTTCGAGGGCACGAACCTGTCGGAGGGGCGCGGTACGACCCGCCCGTTCGAACTGCTCGGCGCGGAGGGCATCGACCGGCACTGGGCCTCCGAGGTCAATCGACTCGGACTGCCCGGCGTGCACTTCAGGGAGGCGTACTTCGCACCCACCTTCTCCAAGTTCCAGGGCAAGACCGTCGGGGGCGTACAGGTCCACGTCCACGACCGGACGGCGTACGACCCCGTACGCACCGGGATCGCGCTCCTGGTGACCGCCAGGAAAGCGTGGAGCGGCTTCGCCTGGCGCTCCGACAACTGGATCGACAAGCTCACCGGCTCCACCCAGGTACGCACGATGATCGACGCGGGGGCGAGCGCCGACGAGGTCGTGGCGGCGTGGCAGGGCGAGCTGGCCGCGTTCCGGCGCGTACGCCGGGAGTACCTCCTGTACGGCTGAGACGCTCTGCCACCGCTGAGCCCCTCTGTCACCACCGAGCGCCTCTGCCACCGCTGAGCCCCTCGTGCCACCGCTGATGCGCCCCCTTCCACCGAGACATCAGTTCGGGCATGCCGGACCTGACGTGGCGTATGGCCAACCTTCGCCCCCGGCGGGACGATGCGGACACATCGCACCGGACACGGGGCCGAAGGGGGCTCGTCATGGCGGAACCGGATGTGGGCGTGACTCCTTACTGGGAGTTGACTTTCGACGCGGACGGGGATGTGAACGGCAAGCAGCGCGACCGGCTGCTCCAGCAGGCGCGGGAGCGGGGCGTCCACGACCTGCTCGTGTTCGCGCACGGCTGGAACAACGACCGGTCGATCGCGACACGGCTCTACAGCCGCTTCTTCGAGCCCATCCCGGGACTCGCGCCGACGGCCCATCTCGGATACGTGGGGGTGATGTGGCCGTCGATGCGGTTCACGGACGAGCCGATCCCCGACTTCGAGCGGTCGGTGATCCCGGCCGCGCCCGGCCGCCCCAGGCTGGACAAGGGCACACGGCGCGCGCTGGTGGAGGTCTTTCCCGGTCGGGCCACCGTGATCGACCAGATCAGCGAGTTGCTCGACGAACAGCCGGACGACGACGCCTCGTTGGCGGAGTACGGGCGGCTCGTGCGGCTCCTCGTCGAGGCGCCTGCTGAGGGGCCGCAGGCCGCGTTCGCCGAGGACACCTTCACGGAGGGGCCGGAGGGGACGGCGGGGACTGCGGGGAAACCCCGGTCCGAGCCGGAGATGCTCTCCGGGGACACGGCGGAGATGTGCCGGGCCTTCGCGCGGGCGCTGGCCGACACCGCGCACGACGGCGAGGGCGCGCCGGCCGCGCCGGGGCCCGGTGGGGCCGAGGCCGCCTTCAGGCTGCCCCGGTTGTGGGACGGGGCGCACGAACTGCTGCGCCAGGCCACCTACTACGCGATGAAGCGGCGCGCCGGCACGGTCGGTGAGCGCGGACTCGGACGCACGCTCGGACAGCTCGCGCATACGGCGCCCGACCTGCGCGTCCATCTCGCGGGGCACAGTTTCGGCGCCCGACTCGTCTCGTTCGCGCTGCGTGGGCTGCCCGAGGGCGTACGCACCGTCAAGTCCGTGACCCTGCTCCAAGGGGCCTTCTCCCACTACGCGTTCGCGACGCGGCTGCCGCACAACACGCGGGGCAAGGGGGCACTGCACGGGCAACAGAGCCGCATCGACGGCCCCTTGGTGTGCTGTTTCTCGCGCTTCGACTCCGCGCTCGGGACGCTCTATCCGCTGGCCTCGCGCATGGCGGGCGACGACTCCTCGGCCGCCGGCGTCGGACTGCCCCGCCTCCTCAGCGCGAAGTGGGGAGCACTCGGCCACAACGGAATCCAAGCGGTAGACGGCACGAAGAAACTCAAACTCGCCGAGGCCCTGCGCACGAAGCTGCCCACGTCGGGGTTCGTGAACATCGACGCCGCCTCGGTGGTGAAGCGGGGTGGACCTCCGTCCGGCGCCCACAGCGACATCTGTCACCGGGAGTTGGCTCAGGTGGTGCTGGCGGCGGGGCGCGTGCGGTGACGCGGGGCGGCGGGGCTCCGGGTTCCTCGCCCCCGCCGCCCCTACCCGTCCCATCCCGTACCTGGGGGCTGCGCCCCCAGACCCCCGCTATCGGCCTGAACGGCCTCGT
>NZ_VCHX02000319.1 GCF_005768555.2 Streptomyces sporangiiformans | reverse complement strand
CGGGGCACCGACGCCGGTGCCCCGGCCCCCGTCCCGCACCGCATGCTGGCGTCGCCGTCGTACAGGACGTACCGGACGACGGCGAGGCCCACACGTACCGAACACCTGGCGGGTTTCCGGGCCGGGATCAGAGCAGGCCCGGCGCCCGCCCCGCACCCCGTGCGACGGACACGCCCTCGTCGGGCCCGTCGTGGCCCTTCAGCGTCGCGCCCACCTCCGTGGCCTTCTGCCGCAGCCAGATGTGGGCAGCGTCCTGGTTGTGCACCGGGTGCCACCACATCGCCTCCTGCACCGGTACCGCATCGAAGGGGCAGGGCAGGACGCGCACGGCGGCGGAGCGGACCGCTCTGCGGGCCAGGCGCTCCTGGATCATCGCGACCCGGCGCGTGCCCTCGATCATGTGCGGCAGCAACTGGAAGGTCTGGACGGACACCTCCACGTGGGGGCTGATGCCGAGCATGCTCAGCTGGCGGGCGGCCGGGGCGTCGTAGGGGCGCTGGTACACGGCCCAGGGCAGACGGGCCAGCTGGTCGAGCGTGAGTTCCTGGCCGATCTCGGGGTGGTCGTCCGCGACCAGGCACAGCCAGCGGTCCTGGTGGAGGTCGACGGCGGGGAAGCCGTCGATGACACCGTGCGGCATCAGCAGTCCGTCGACCGTGCTCAGCACGGCGGCGGTGTTCTCCACGACGGAGGGCGCCGGGTGCTGGAAGGTGAGCCGGATGCCGGGGGCCTCGTGGTGCAGGACGCGGGCGAGCGCGGCGCCGAACACGGCCGCGCCGTAGTCGGCGGCCAGCAGGGTGAACTCGCGGGTCTCGGCGGCCGGGTCGAAGTCGGCCTGGCTGGAGAAGACGCGCTCGAGCAGGTCGCACGCCGTGGCGCTGCGGTCCCGCAGGGCCACACCGAGCGGTGTCAGCTCGTAGCTGTTGCCGGTGCGGGCGAGCAGTTCGTCGTCGAAATGGCGGCGCAGCCGGGACAGCGCCGCGCTCATCGCGGGCTGGCTCAGTCCGATGCGCTCGCCGGCCCGGGTGACGTTGCGCTCCTCCAGCAGCGCGCGCAGGGCGACGACCAGGTTGAGGTCGAGTCGGGACAGGTTCACCGGGCACCACCTATGTGAGCGAGAGCCATCCATGGCATGGATTTGGCGCATTCACAGGATTGATTTCCGTGATTCGCCGACGAGAGTCAGAGTAGACCGCAACCCAGCAGGAGGAAATCTGATGGCAACGCTCGCGCAACCTGCCGGCCCGTTCGCGCTCGGCACGTTCTCCGCTCCGGACGGGGTGCCGTTCCCCGGGCTCCTGTCCAGGGACCGGGTACTCGACCTGGGCGGAGCCCTGGACTGGGCGCCCTCCGGGCTGCGAGCCGTACTGGAACGGTGGGAGGAGACCCTCCCCGTCCTGCACGCCCTGGCGGACGACGACGCCCTCGACTGGCGGCCGCTGGACGGACTGCGCGTACACGCCCCGCTGGAGCCCCGCCAGATCTTCCAGTCCGGCGCCAACTACCGCCAGCACGTGATCGACCTGGAGGTCGCCCACCGCTCCCCCGACGACCCGCGCACCGTCGAGGAGGCCCGCGCGGAGATCGCCGCGATCATGGACCGCCGGGCCGCCGAGGACCTGCCGTACGTCTTCATCGGTCTGCCCAGCACCATCGCGGGTCCGTACGACGACGTCGTACTCCCCTCCTGGGCGAAGAAGCCGGACTGGGAGCTGGAGCTGGCGGCCGTCATCGCCAGACCGGCCTACCGGATCTCCGCCGACGAGGCCCTGGGGTACGTCGCCGGCTACACCATCGCCAACGACCTCACCGACCGCGCCACCGTGTTCCGCCGGGACATGCCCGCCATCGGCACCGACTGGCTGCGCTGCAAGAACGCCCCCGGTTTCACCCCGCTCGGGCCCTGGATCGTCCCCGCCGAGTCCATCGCCGACCCGGGTGACCTGCGGGTCACGCTGAAGCTGAACGGCGAGACCATGCAGGACGAGTCCACCAAGGACATGCTCTTCGGCGTGGCGCGGCTGGTGTCGTACATCTCCCAGACCTCGCGGCTCCTGCCCGGCGACCTGGTACTGACCGGCAGCCCGGCCGGCAACGGCATCCACTGGGGCCGGCTGCTGCGCGACGGCGACGTCATGGAGGGTTCCATCACTGGACTGGGTGTGCAGCGCACCCGCTGCGTGGAGGAGACGCCATGAGCCTGGACCGCCACGACCCGGAGGGCGCGATCGCCGAGGCCGCCAAGGCGTACTCCAACTGGGGGCGCTGGGGTGCGGACGACGTACTCGGCACGCTGAACTTCCTCGACGAGGCGAAGCGGCGCGAAGGCGCGACACTCGTGCGCCGGGGCGTCAGTTTCTCGCTGTCACAGCGGTTCGACATGAACGGGCCGCAGAAGGGCTGGCGCCGGCGGACCAACCCCGTGCACACCATGCTCGACACCGGCACCGACGCCGCCCTCGGCAACCAGGGCTTCCCGCACGGCATCGGTGGCGCCGACGATGTGATCGCGATGCCGCTGCAGTGCTCCACGCAGTGGGACGGGCTCGGGCACATCTTCGACCACGGCAAGGCCTGGAACGGACGCGACGCGGAGAAGGTCGTCACCTCCGCCGGCGACCTGGTCACCGGCATCGAGCACATGGCCCCGTACGTGGCCGGTCGCGGCGTACTGCTGGACGTCGCCCGGGTCATCGTTGGCGACGACGGTGAGCCGGAGCTGCCCGACGGTTTCGCGATCACCGCGGACCACCTGGCCACCACCGCCGAGGCCCATGGCGTGAGCGTCGGCCGCGGCGACATCGTCCTCGTCCGCACCGGACGCCTCGCCCGCGCCCGGCGGGAGGGCTGGGGCGACTACGCGGGCGGCCCCGCGCCCGGTCTGTCGTTCACCACGGCCGGCTGGCTGCACGCGAGCGAGATCGCCGCGATCGCCACCGACACCTGGGGCTTCGAGGTACGGCCCAACGAGTTCGAGAACGCCTTCCAGCCGCTGCACCAGGTCGTCATCCCCAACATGGGCCTGCTGATCGGCGAGATGTGGGACCTCGACGGGCTCGCCGAGGACTGCGCCCGCGACGGCGTCTACGAGTTCTGGCTGACCGCCGCACCGCTGCCCATCACCGGAGCGGTCGGGTCCCCGGTCAACCCCATCGCCGTCAAGTAGACCGAGTAGCCCGCTCAGCCGCCGGATGCGCCTCCTCCCCGGACAGCAACGGGCGCATCCGGCCCACACCGCTCCAGCCGCTCTGCCGGGTGCCGCGCACCCCGGCCCGCACTCCCAGCGGACAAGCCGCACCCCGTCCCCACCCCGGCCCGCACTCCCAGCGGACAAGCCGCACCTCGCCGCGCGAAGCCGCGCGGCCCAACCCCGGGAGGTATCCCCGACATGGCTGACAGCCTCACCTGCCCCCAGCCTCCGGCTGGGGGCACCCCCACCGTCCTGGTCATCGGCGGGGGCGCCTCCGGCAACGCCGTCACCATCCTGCTGCGCCGCGCCGGCATCGCCGTCGACCTGATCGAGGCCCAGCCCGACTGGAACGCCACCACCGGATCGGGCATCACCCTCCAGGGCAACGCCCTGCGCGTCCTGCGCGAACTCGGCGTGTGGGAGCAGGTGAGCGCCTCGGGATTCGCCTTCGGCTCGCTGGGCGTGGCCGCCCCCGACGGCACCATCCTCTTCGTGGCCGAGGACCTCCAGACCGGCGGCGACGACCTGCCGGCAACCCTCGGCATGCAGCGCCCGCGGCTCCAGCAGATCCTTATCGACGCGGTCCGCGCTTCGGGCGCCGACGTCCGCCTGGGCACCACCGTCGACACCCTGGAGCAAGACGCCGACGGCGTCTCGGTCCGTTTCAGCGACGGCGCCCAGGGCCGCTACGACCTGGTGATCGCCGCGGACGGCCTGAACTCCGCCACCCGCGCCGCGGTCGGCATCACCGACAGACCCGAGCCCACCGGCATGGCGATCTGGCGCATCGCGGCCCCACGGCCCGAGGGCATGGACCGCACGGACCTGGCGTACGGCGGCCCGGCCTACATCGCGGGCTACTGCCCCACCAGCGAGAACACCATCTACGCGTACGTCGTCGAGGCCAGCCGCGACCGGGCCTCCATCGACCCGGCCACGTACGCGGACGAGATGCGTCGGCTCGCCCAGGCCTACGGCGGTTTCTGGCCTGAGATCACGAAACACATCGACAACCCGGCCAAGGTCAACTACACCTGGTTCCACCGCCACCTCGTGGAGGGCCCGTGGCACCGCGGCCGGGTCGTGCTGGTCGGGGACGCCGCCCACTGCTGCCCGCCCACCTTCGCCCAGGGCGCGGCGATGTCGCTGGAGGACGCCTCCGTCCTCGCCGAGTTGCTCACCACCCGAAGCGACTGGGACGACCGGCTCTTCACCGACTACCACGCACGGCGCCTGCCCCGCGTACGCATGGTCGTCGACGCCTCCGTCCAGCTCGGCCAGTGGCTGCTCGACGGGGTGCGCGACGCGGACGTGCCCGGACTGGTGGGCCGCACCATGAACGCGCTGAAGGAACGCCCGTGACGGAACACCTGCCGGCACCGACGATCGACGTCCACGCCCACCTCCTGCTCCCGGAGGTGGATGAGGCCGTCGCCGGTCACCCCGGCCTCGCCGAGGCCCGGGTCCTCGACGCCCGCCGCAACGGGTCAGCCGCCCTGGCCGTGAACGGTCCCATGGTCGGCGCGCGCGTGCCGAAGCTGACGGACGTCACCGTGCGCATCGCGGCCATGGACGCGGCCGGCGTGGACGTGCAGCTGGTGAGCCCCTCGCCGTCGCACTACCACTACTGGGCCGAGCCCCGGCTGGCCGAGCGGGTGTGCGGGCTGGCCAACGAGGGGACCGCGGCACACTGCGCCAAGGCCCCCGACCGGCTTTACGGCCTCGGGCTGGTCCCCCTCCAACACCCCGACCTCGCCGTCGCCCTGCTCGACCACGCACTGGGCCAGGGCCTGAGGGGCGTGGAGCTGTCCTCGCACGCGCCGGGGCCGGTCGGGACTCGAGCGGTGGAACTCTCCGATCCGCGGCTCACACCCTTCTGGGCGCGCGCGGAGGAGACCGGCGCCCTGGTCTTCCTCCACCCGTTCGGCTGCACGCTCGACGAGCGCCTGGACCAGTGGTACCTGTCCAACACGGTCGGCCAGCCCACCGAGAACGCCGTCGCCCTCTCCCACCTGATCTTCTCCGGCGTCCTGGACCGCCATCCGGGCCTGAAGCTGATCGCGGCGCACGGCGGCGGCTACCTTCCCACCCACATCGGCCGCTCCGACCACGCCTGGCGCGCCCGCCCCGACACCCGGGGCTGTGCCCGTGAGCCGAGCAGCTACCTGAAGCAGCTGTACTTCGACTCCCTCGTCCACGACCCTCACGTGCTGCGGGAGCTGGTCCGGGCCGCCGGGCCCGAACAGGTCCTGCTCGGCTCCGACTTCCCCTTCGACATGGGCATCGAGGACCCGCTGGGCGCGCTGCGCGCCGCGGACCTGCCCGACCCCGACTTCCACGCCGTCCGCGGCGAAAACGCCGCCGTACTGCTCAACCTCGCCTGAGGAGGCCCCATGAGCAACCGTCTGCTCACCCACCTGCGGCACGTCGACCTCGCCGTGCCCGACTACGACAAGCAGCTCGACTTCTACGCCGGCGTCTGGGGCCTGACCAAGGTCGCCGAGGACTCCGGGATCTCCTTCCTCGCCGCCGAGGGCAGCCCCGAACAGTACGTCGTACGACTGCGCAAGGCCGACGAGAAGCGCCTCGACCTGGTCTCCTACGGGGCGGGCAGCCCGGCCGACGTCGACACGCTGGCCCGGCAACTCCTTTCCCAGGGCGTGCAGTTGATCTCCCAGCCGGAGAAGATCGACACCCCGGGCGGCGGGTACGGCTTCCGCTTCTTCGACGTTGACGGCCGCACCATCGAGGTCTCCGCCGATGTGGAGGCGCGGCAGCACCGCCGCATCGAGGAGAAGGAGGCGATCCCGGTCCGCCTGTCGCACGTGGTGCTCAACTCCCCCGATCTGAACAAGACCCGTGAGTGGTACGAGCGCCACCTCGGCTTCCGTCTCTCCGACACGCTGGGCTCGCCGCACATGGGCGAGGTCATGCACTTCATGCGGATCAGCAACCAGCACCACTCGATGGCCATCGCCAAGGGCCCGCACACCTCCCTGCACCACGTCTCCTTCGAGATGCGCGGCCTGGACGAGTACATGCGCGGCTCCGGCCGCGTGATGCGGGCCGGGTTCCGCAAGCTCTGGGGCCCCGGCCGGCACCTGGCGGGCGACAACACCTTCACGTACTTCCTCGACCCGCACGGCAACACCGTCGAGTACACCACCGAGCTGGAGGAACTGGACGAGGACACCTGGCACCCCCACGTCTACGACTTCTCGGAGGCCGAGGTCACCGACCAGTGGGGCACCGCGAACCCGATGAACGAACTCATCGTCAAGGAGTCGTTCAACGACGTCGACCGCGGTGTGTTCGTCGCTCCTCCGGTCTGACCACCCGGCCGGCAAGGCCCTTCCGCCACCGGGGCGCGGCGATCCACTGTCCTGCCGTGACTGCCCGCCGCGCCCCGGCTCCTCCGTCCCGCCCGCCCCACGCCGACTGGACCCCTCCCATGCGTTTCGCCACGTACGAACACCGCGACCAACACCATGTGGCCGTCGTCACCGAGGACGGCACGCTCCGTCCCCTGCCCGGTGTCCACTCCCTGACCGGCCTGCTCGCCGAGGGGGGCGGACTGCCGCACCTGCTCGACGCGGGCACCGGGGCGCTCGACACCCCGGCCGGTCCCCACGTCTCCGAGGTGCGTCTGCTGCCGCCGCTCCAGCCGCCCACCGTGCGGGACTTCGTCACCTTCGAGGAACACGTCGAGGGCGTACGGCGGTCCGTGGACGGCGCCGCCGGGGTGCCGGAGCGGTGGTACGCGGCGCCGACGTTCTACTTCACCAACCCCTACGCGGTGTACGGCCCGCACGACGACATCCCCGTGCCCCCGGGGTCGAGCCTGTTCGACTTCGAGCTGGAGGTCGCCGCCGTGATCGGCAGGGAGGGCCGTGACCTCACCCCCGAGCAGGCCCGCGACCACATCGTCGGCTACACGATCTTCAACGACTGGACGGCCCGGGACCTGCAGTCCGCCGAGATGAGGGTCGGCCTCGGCCCCTGCAAGGGCAAGGACACCGCCACCACGCTGGGTCCCTGCCTGGTCACCGCCGACGAGCTGGAGAAGTACCGGGACGCGGACGGCTTCCTGCGCCTGGCGCTGACGGCGGAGGTCAACGGGGAGGTCGTGGGCAAGGACCTGCTGTCCAACATGAGCTGGACCTTCGAGGAGATGGTCGCCTACGCCTCACGCGGCACCGTCGTCCGCCCCGGGGACGTCCTCGGCTCCGGTACCTGCGGCAACGGCGGCTGCCTCGCCGAGCTGTGGGGCGTACGAGGCAGGCAGGACCCGGCGCCGCTGAAGCCCGGCGACACGGTCACGCTCACCGTCGAAGGCATCGGCTCCGTCTCCAACACCGTGGTTCCCGGCTCTGATCCCCTGCCGGTTCCCGTCGCCCGGCGCCGTCCGAGGGAGCGGCCATGACCGGCTTCCACTCCGAGCGGCTCCTCGGCAAGGTCGTCGTGGTCACCGGCGCGGCCCGCGGCCAGGGCGCCGCGGAGGCCGAAGCACTGACCCGCGAGGGTGCCCGGGTGATCGCCACCGACGTGGCGGAGGCGCCCGGCTGCCGCCGCCTCGACGTCACCAGCGAGAAGGACTGGGCTCAGCTCGCCGCCGAACTGCGCGAGGCGTACGGGCAGGTGCACGGCCTGGTCAACAACGCGGGCGTCACCTGGCGCGCCCGGATCGACGACGTACGCGCCGAGGACATGGCCCGCGTCCACGCGGTCAACGTCACCGGTCCGCTCCTGGGCATCCAGCACCTGGCCCCGCTGATGCGGCCCGGCTCGTCGATCGTGAACGTCGGCTCGTCCGCCGCGCTCACGGGCCACTACCCGGTCGCGTACACGGCCAGCAAGTGGGCGCTGCGCGGCCTGTCGAGGACCGCCGCCATGGAACTGGGGCCCCGCGGCATCCGCGTGAACATCATCCACCCCGGCTTCATCGAGACGGACATGACCGCCTCCGCGGCGCCCGCGTTCCGCGAGGCGAACGTCCGCGAGACACCGCTCGGCCGCACCGGAACCGTCGACGAGATCACCCCACTCGTCACCTTCCTCCTCTCCGACGAGGCGTCCTTCATCACCGGAGCCGAGATCCCGGTCGACGGCGGCCTCACCGCGCACGGCGGTGCCAAGCCGATCTCGGACGCCCTGCGCCCGGACGCCTGAACCAGCAACAACACACGACAGACACGGCAGAAAGGCCCTCCCTCCATGGACAAGGTCCGCGCGAGCGCCGCGGAGGCGGTCGTCGACATCCCCGACGGCGCGTCACTCGCCGTCGGCGGCTTCGGCCTCAGCGGCATCCCCGACGTGCTCATCCAGGCCCTCCACGCCCAGGGCGCCACCGGCCTGGAGGTCGTGTCGAACAACTGCGGTGTGGACGGGCGCGGGCTCGGGGTCCTGCTGGCCGACGGCCGGATCGCCCGTGTCACGGGCAGTTACGTGGGCGAGAACAAGGAGTTCGCCCGTCAGTACCTTTCGGGCGAACTGGAGGTGGAGCTGGTACCGCAGGGCACGCTGGCCGAACGGCTGCGCGCCGGAGGAGCGGGCATCCCCGCCTTCTACACCCCTGCGGGGGTCGGCACCCAGGTTGCCCGCGGCGGACTGCCCTGGCGTTACGCGGCCGGGGGAGGCACGGTCGCCGTGGCCTCCCCGCCCAAGGAGACCCGTGACTTCGCCGACCGCACGTACGTCCTTGAGCACGGCATCACCACCGACTTCGCCCTCGTGCGGGCCTGGCGCGGCGACCGCCAAGGGAACCTGGTCTTCCGCAAGTCCGCCGCCAACTTCAACCCGCTGGCCGCGATGGCCGGCCGCATCACCGTCGCCGAGGTGGAGGAGCTCGTCGAGCCCGGTGCGCTGAACCCGGACGAGATCCACCTGCCGGGCATCTTCGTCCAGCGGATCGTGGCCCTCACCCCCGCCGAGGCAGCCGACAAGCAGATCGAACGCCTTTCCATTTCCGCGTCTTCGACACGAGGGACCGTACGCGCATGAGCACCACCCCCGGTACGCGACTGGGCTGGACCCGGGACCAGATGGCCGCCCGCGCCGCCGCCGAACTCATCGACGGCTCCTACGTCAACCTCGGCATCGGCCTGCCCACCCTCATCCCCAGCCACCTCCCACCCGACGTCCATGTCGTCCTCCACTCCGAGAACGGCATCCTCGGCACCGGCCCCTACCCCACCGAGGACAACGTCGACCCCGACCTGATCAACGCCGGCAAGGAGACCGTCACCGTTCTGCCCGGCGCCTCCTTCTTCGACTCCGCGCTCTCCTTCGGCATGATCCGCGGCGGCCACATCGACACCGCCGTCCTCGGCGCCATGCAGGTCTCCGCTGCCGGAGACCTGGCCAACTGGATGATCCCCGGCAAGATGGTCAAGGGCATGGGCGGTGCCATGGACCTCGTCCACGGCGCCCGCCGCGTCATCGTCCTCATGGAACACACCGCCAAGGACGGCGCCCCGAAGATCCTCAAGGAGTGCACCCTCCCCCTCACCGGCGAGCGGTGCGTCCACCGGATCATCACCGACCTCGGCGTCCTCGACGTCACACCCGAGGGCCTTGTTCTCGTGGAATGCGGGCCGGGTGTCACCGCCGAGGACATCACGGCCCGCACCGACGCGCCTCTCATCCGGAAGCCATGAACCATGGACACGTCGGGCGGGCAGGGACCACGGTCCCTGCCCGCCCGACGTTCTGCGTCCTGTTCTCACCGCCCCGACCGCAGTGGCAGCACTGCGCGCCCCCACACGTTCAGCGCGCGAACGAAGACGGATGGGGTTGACCGATGAGTTGTGGTGTGAGGAGTGCGCCGGCGCGGTCGGCGAGGACAGCCATCTCGTAGCCGACGAGACCGATGTCGCAGCCCTCCTCGGCGAGAACACCGAGGCAGGAGCCGTCGCGCATGTGGTTGACCATCATGAACCCGTCGAGCATTTCGATCATGACGAGCTTCATCCCGCGGAAGCCATATGTGTCGGCGGCGTTCTGGGTGAGGGACACGATGCCGGACACCACCGCGGACAGATGGTCGGCGAGATCGCGGCTGAGGCCGTCGGAGGCCGCGATGAGGAGGCCGTCGGAGGAGACGGCGACCGCGTGGGTGACACCGTCGGCTGTGCGGGCGAAGTCGGAGATGAGCCAGGCGAAGTTCTGGTGAGCAGAGGTCACGGGGGTTCGGGTTCCTATCTGGCTTCGGCGCGCGCGACGCCCGCCCGGAAGCCGTTGAGCATGGAGGAGACGTACGTCCGCCGGTCGGGCGGCGAGGCCTCGTCGGGGGCAAGGATCCGGGCGGGGAGGGTGACGAGAGCGGACACGCCCCCGCCGGGTGTGTCGGAGAGCAGGACCTCGACGCCGAGGCGGCGGGCGAGACGGCCGACGACGTAGTGGCCCAGGTAGCGGGTGGGAGCGACGAGGAACGCCTCCTTCCCGGCGATACGGGCGTTGGCACGGGCCAGGTCCTCGGGGGACATGCCGACACCGTGGTCGACGACGGCGATGCAGTACTCGTTGCCGTCGCCCCAGCCGTGGACGTCCACGGGCTGCTCCGGCGGGGAGAAGGTGAGGGCGTTCTCGACGAGCTCAGCAAGCAGGTGCGAGAGCTCGGCCACGGCGCGGCCGCTGATCCGGCGGGGCTCGATCTCGGCTATCGCAACGCGTCGGTACTGCTCGACCTCGCCGAGGGCGGACTGCACGAGTTCGAGGCTGCTGGCGGTCACGCTGCTGATCTGGGGGCTGCGTTCGTCTACGAGGACGAGCAGGCTCTCGGCGTTGCGGCGCATACGTGTCGCGAGGTGGTCGAGCTCGAAGAGCTCGGCGAGCGCCTCGGGGTCGAGCTCCTGCTGTTCGAGGGCCGTGATGAGCGCCAACTGACGGCGGACGAGGCCCTGATTGCGGCGGCCGAGGCTGGCCAGGGACTCGGCGGTGTTGCGGCGCAGCACGGCCTGTTCGGCGGCCAGGCCGACGGCGGTGCGCTCGACGTTGTGCAGGGCGGCGACGACACGGGAGATTTCCTGTGCGTTGCTGGGTGGCCGCCTGCCGCCTTCGGCCGGGACGAGTTCGCCGGCCTGGATACGGGCCACAGCGTCGGGCAGGCGGCGCTGGGCGACGTCGTCGGCTTCGCGGGCGAGTGCGTCGAGGGGCCTGGTGATGGAGCGACCGGCGAGAACAGCGGCCACGACGAGGGCGGCGACCACCAGCAGGCCGAGCGCGAGGTAGCCGGTAAGGGCGGCAGCAGCGTTGTCGCTGAGGGTCTTGGCGCGGGCCTGTGCGTCCGCGTCGACCCTCTGCTGCGCTTCGTACACGGTGCGGTCGGCGCGAATCATGTTGCTGGTGAACCCCGTGGCGTCGGCGTCGATCTCCGACCCGTCGGCGGCCTTGAGGGCCGCGTTCTCGACGACGTCGAGGCGCTTGGTCACCGGCGAGGAGAACATCTTCACGACGGCATCGCGCTGGGAGGGGGTGGCGAGCCTGAAGAAGCGCGTCATGGCGGATATACGGGTCGCCCGCGCCTCCACGAAGTCGAGGTAGTTCGTTCCCCGGAACGAACCCGCGGCGAGAACGCCGCTGAGCTGGCTGCCTTCCTGGCTGCCGGCCTCCTTCGCCTCGGCGAGGGCCTGCAGGGCGGCAAGGTCGTCCCGCAACTGCCGGTCGCCGCGCGCGGCCTTGTCCTCGGTCGGGTCCGCGGCGTTGAGCGCGCTGATCACGCCGGTGTAGTACGCGTAGGTCTTCTTCCGGTCGGCGGAGCCCGCATCCACGGCCGCACGGAACGTGGCCAGCCGGTCCAAGCGGCTCATCGCCCGGGCCATGACCGGCTCGTCGCGAAGCTCACTGCGGAAGGCGTCGACCTGCTCGCGGCTGCTGACGACTTGCTGGAGGTAACTCTTGTCGCCGGCGGCCAGGCCGTTGGTGTAGGTGCGCTCCGTCTGCAGGCGGTGCACCAGGCCCTGGATGCGCAGGGTCACATCGATCTGCGACCTGGTGTCGCGGGCGTCCCGGTACGCCTGGAGCTGGTTGGCGACGGCCGTGCCGACCAGCACCAGCAGGAGGCATGTGGGTACGGCGAGGATGACCGTCATGCGCCCGCGGATGGTGCGCCAGCTCAGCGCGTTGCGTATGGACCGCGCTGTGCCGCCACGGACGAAGGACAACATCTTCGATCTCCCCCTCTTCATGCCATTACCGCATGCACTTCACATACCTGTCCGGACAGGGCAACGAGCCTGCGGGACGAATGCTCTGGAGCCTGCGTGGCCGACCGCCCGGGCGTCGTGAGGGGCGGCAGACGCAGCCGCCGTCCGTGCCGGGTGAGGAAGCATGGCGGGCGAGCAGTCGGCCGCGCCGGATTCGCTTCGGCGCCGTTCTGCGGTCGCCGGAAAACGGATCCGGGCATGCGGGGACTCCACGAGCGGGGCGACGGGGGACCCAGCGGTACCGCCGTGGTGGCCGTACCACGCCGCGGGCACCGGTCCACCCGAAGGGGCCGGTGCCCGAGGCGGGGCGTCAGGGTCTGCCCCGACTATGGGTCAGTCCGCCCATCAGCGCCTAGACCTCGCACGATCGAAATCGCGGATAGCGCTCATCCACCAGATTGATGCCCGCGCCACCGCTCCCTACCCGACCGCCCCGGCGGCGAGGGGCGGCGACGGGCCATGACCCAGCGCGCCATCCGCCATGCAGAGGGGCGGGGCCGCAACCCGCGGACTCGGCCGCCCTCTTGGGGACGCGGCCGCGCGCCGAACCGCGTTATCGCCCCGACCGGCGGAATGGCGGACAAGTCGGTCACGCCGCATCTGCCGACCCAGCCCAAGGAGATCGCGGACGACGTCGTGCGCTGCTGGGAGGCGGGAGCGAGCATCGTCGCGGTGCACGCCCGCCGACCGGACGACGGGGCGACGTGCGACCCGGAGATCTACGGCCGGATCAACGAACTGATCCGGTCCCGCTGCGACATCATCATCAACAACAGCACCGGTGGCGGCATCAGCGGCGACATGGTCGCGACCCTCCCGGACGGCCGCCAGGAGATCTCCTTCGAGCAGCGCATCAAGGGCACCCTCGCCGGGGCCGAAATGTGCACGTTCGACCCGCAGATGCAGTGCATGCACCGCGGCGACCTCGAACTGCTCATGGACACCTCCTGGAGCCGGTGCCTTCAGCTGGCGCAGGCCATGAAGGACCGCGGCATCAAGCCGGAGTGGGAGGTGATGTCGCTGTCCGACCTGGTGTGGGTCAAGGACCTGATCGCGCTCGGCTACGACGAGCCGCCCCACTACATCAACATCGTGCTCGGCAAGCACAAGCTGATGTCCGGCGCCACCCGGTAGACACCGAAGGACCTGCAGCGGTTCGTCGAGGACCTGCCGGAGAACTCCCTGTTCTGCGTCAGCGGGATCGGTCCCGCCCAGTTGCCGTCCTCGGTGCACAGCCTGATCCTCGGCGGCCAGGCCCGCGTCGGCCTGGAGGACAACGTCTACTACGCGCGCGGACGGCTGGCGACCAACGTGCAGCTCGTGGAGCGCATGGTCCGGATCCTGCGCGAACTGAACCTGGAGCCGGCCACCCCGGCCGAGGCCCGCGAGATGCTCGGGCTGCGCCCGCCGGCGACCGTGACCGCAGCCACCGCACAGGCCAGGTGAGCGATGTCGCTGAAATTCGCACTGCTCGGCTTCCTCAGCACCGAAGCGGCGTCAGGCTTCGATCTCGCCCGCGAGTTCGGCGAGTCGGTGGGCTGGTTCTGGTTCTCCTCGCACAGCCAGATCTACCCCGAACTGCGGCGCCTGGAGACCGAGGGGCTGGTGGCCAGCACCCCCTCGCCCGGCGGCCCGGGCAAACAGAAACGGATCTACCGCCTGACCGAGCAGGGCGAGACCGAGCTGCAGTCCTGGCTGGAGCAGCCCACCGAGTACGCGCCGATCCGCGACGTCGAGCGGGTCAAGCTGGTCTTCCTCGACCAGGCGCCCGTCGAGGTGATCCGCCGTCACCTGGAAGACCACAAGAAGCACTACGAAGATCTGCTGGCCGTCTACACCCAGCAACTCCGCGAACTCCATCGGGGCGTCTTCCCCCGGCTCGTCAAGCGACTGGCCACCCGGCCGCGCAACTCCCACGAGATGATCACCGGCCTCAAGGTGCTCGCCATGCAGGGCAACATCGCCCGTGTCCGCACCGAGATCCACTGGGCCGAGGACGCGCTGAGCTGGCTCGAAGGCATGGAGGACCAGACATGAGGTTCCGTGTGGGCACCGATGTCGGTGGCACCTTCACCGACCTGTGGGTGTACGCCGACGACGGGCGGCAGGCCGTACTCAAGGCTCCCAGCACCGCCGACATCATCGGCGGAATCCTGCGCGCCGTCGACTTGGCGGCGGACCACTTCAGGCTCTCCGCCCGGGAGTTCTGCTCCTCGATCGACCGTTTCGGGCACGGAACGACCGCCGGCCTCAACGCACTACTCACCTCCTCCGCGGCGCGGACGGCGCTGATCACCACCGCGGGCTTCCGGGACACCCTGGAGATCGGCAGGCTCAAGCGTCAGCTCGCCGGGCTCACGGAGCTCGAGATCGGCGACTACCGCAACCGGGGACGGTGGCCCGCGGCGGTGCCCCGCCAGCTGGTCTTCGAGGTCGGCGAGCGGATCGACTCCGCCGGCGAGGTCGTCGTACCGCTCGACGAGGCAGGGCTCGACCGCGTGATGGACCGCGTCGCCTCCGCCGGGGTCGACGCCGTCGCCGTGGCCACGCTGTGGTCGGTCGCCAACCCGGAGCACGAGCGGCGGATCGGCGCCGCCGTGCGCGCACGGTTCCCCGAGATGTTCGTCAGCCTCTCCCACCAAGTGGCGCCGTCCGTGGGCGAGTACGCGCGAATGTCGACCACCGCGGTCAACGCGGCACTCGGTCCGGTGATGAGCGCGTACCTGCGCCGGCTGGACGACGCTCTGCGGGGGCTCGGACTCGCCGTGCCGGTGGTGGTGATGACCAGCGAGGGCGGAGTCGTCTCCGCCGACGTGATCAGCGACCAGCCGGTGTCGGTGCTGATGTCGGGACCGGCCGCGGGCGTCATCGCCTGCCAGGGCATCGGCCTGCGGCTCGGCCACGAGAACCTGCTCACCGTCGACATCGGCGGGACCAGCTTCGACGTGGGCACCATCGCGCGGGGTGAGCCGCTGATGCGTGGTCAACTCACCGTCGGCGGCGCCGACATCCAGCGTCCGGCGATCGACGTGGCCACGATCGGCGCGGGCGGCGGCAGCATCGCCCGGGTGCGGGACGGAGCGCTGACCGTGGGTCCGTTCAGCGCGGGCGCCCGCCCGGGTCCCGTCTGTTACGGGCGCGGCGGCACCGAACCCACGGCAACCGACGCCGACTTGGTGCTCGGTGTGCTCGGCGAAGAGGACTTCGCGGGCGGCACGATGCGCCTGGACGGGGAGGCGGCGCCGCAGCGATCAAGGAGCACATCGCCGACCCGCTCGGCCTGAGCGTCGTCGAGGCGGCCTGGGGCATCCGCCAGGTTCTGGACAGCAAGATGGCCGGCCTGCTGCGCAGCGTCACGATCGAGAAGGGTCACGACCCCCGCGAGTTCGTGCTGTTCGCCGGTGGCGGGCAGGGCCCGTCGCATGCCTGGGCCCTGTGTCGCGAACTCGGTGTCGGCACCTTCGTGGTCACCCCGACCGCGACCGGGCAGTCCGCCCTCGGCACCGGGACGTGCGACCTCAAACGCACCGTCAGCCGACCCCATCACCTGCGGGTGGCCGACGACCGGGAGATCACGGCGAGCGACGTCCAGCCCCTCGCCGAGCAGCTCGCGGCGATGACCGCCGAGGCAGAGGCGGCGTCCGCGGCCGGACCGGGCACCGGAGCAGCCGCGGGCCCACGTCCTGCCCGCGCTGCCCGACTGGCCATCCATCGCCACCACCGCTGCCGACTTCCTCCAGCGTGCGGAGCAGCACGTCTATCTCTCGGCGCACGCCGACCAACTCGCCCAGTTCACGGCCGACATCTCCGACGCCCAGGACCGCGGCGTGCGTTTCGACGTCGTGTGCTTCGGCCCGGTCCCGGTGACGGTCCACAAGGGCCGTGCGGTGCAGCACACCAGCACGGAGGGCACCCTCTACCGACACCACCAGGCCCGGCACCTCGCCGTCGTCGCCGACAACCACGACACGCTCTGGGCGCTGGCACCCGACGGCCACTCCTGGAGCACCGCCGTCATCACGGACCCCTTGTTCACCGCGGCCATCAAGGGGTACATCCGGCACGATCTCTATGTCCAGCAGATCTACGCCGACTTCACCGACGAGCTACACGCCCACTACGGCCCCGGCCTGCAACAGCTGGTACAGCCCGCGAACACCACCGAAGCCGCTTCACGCACCCCTGCGGAACGCGACAGCAAGACCGCCTGACCACACCAGGGAGTCCAATGTCTGCGGCCGCCAAGCCCTGACACTGGAGCACATACTCACCGCCGTCGGGCGGGGCAGGGGCCACGATCCCTGCCCCGCCCGACGTTCTCCGTCCTGTTCTCCTGTTCTCACCGCCCCGACGACAGGGGCATGACCTTGCGGTAGCTGAACACCGCGACCACGGCGACCACGACGTGCATCAGGAGCAGCGCCACAACGCCGGCCACTCCACCGTCACCGAAGAGCAGGAAGTCGGGAACGAAGGACACCACGACGACGGTCGGCACCAGCCATCGCACCAACGCCTCGGGGTCCTTCGACACCTTGCGGACTATGGCCCAGCCGATGGCGCCGGCCACCACTCCGACCGCCGTCAGGAAGATGTACGAGGCCGGCTTCAGCGGCTGGAAGTCGTCGGGCGCGCCCGCGGCCAGGGCGAGGAGGGCAAGCACAGCGTCGGCGAGAGCGGCCACAACGATCGCGGCGAGCACACCTCCCGCCACAACGAGCGGACCTCGGCGGACGGTGACTGCGTCAGAGGCAACAGACATGGCAACTCCAGGAAGGCGACTACAGAACGAGCTCAGGCATGTTTGAAGTGTCAAACAAGAGTCTGGCCGGAATTATTTGAACTTTCAAGCCCTTGGCGGTCAGTCACTCGGCAGCAGTCGCCTCATGCCGGGCACCACGAACAGCAACGCGGCGGTGTCCAGACCGCTGAGCCTGGCTTGCGTGCTGTCCCGATGGTGGTGGGCTGACGGCTGAGGAGCGGGCTCGCCGTGAGCGGTTCCGGTTCGCGGCCGCTGATCCGATCGAGGCCGGTGCCAGTGACCGGGAGGCGGCCCGGCGGTTCCGCGTGACCAGGCTGTCGGCGAACCGCCGGCGCCGGCTGCGGGCGGGCGGCAGCCCCTGGTCTCCAAGGGGCCCGGTGGCGCCCGCTGCAAGCTCGATGCGGGTCGACTGCGTTTGCTGGAAGCGGCGTCGGATGCCGGGGCACAGCGACAACAATCCTCAAGCTCGTCTGACTTTCTTTCAGTCGAAGTAATTGTGGAAGCCCTGGCCCGTCTTCCTGCCGAGGAGACCGGCGTCCACCATGCGCAGCAGGAGGAGCGGCGCGGCGTACAGCGGTTCCTTGTACTCGGCGTACATGGAATCCGCGATGGCCTTGAGGGTGTCCAGGCCGATCAGGTCGGCCAGCCGCAGTGGGCCGATGAGGTGGGCACAGCCGAGCACCATGCCGTTGTCGATGTCGTCGGCGGCGGCGAGGCCCGACTCCAGCATGCGGACGGCGGACAGTAGGTAGGGCACCAGCAGGGAGTTGACGACGAATCCGGCGCGGTCCTTTGCGTGGATGACCTGCTTGCCCAGGGCCGCCCTGACGAAGTCCCCTGCACGATCGCGGGTTTGGTCACTGGTCAGCAGGGAGGGACCAGCTCGACGAGGTCGAGTACCGGTACCGGGTTGAAGAAGTGCACGCCGATCACCTGCTGCGCGCGTCCGGTCGCCGTGCCGAGCTTCATGATGGGGATGGAAAGTGAAGCCGATCCGGCGGAGGGTCGTACCGCTGTCCGCGGGGGCGAGTCTGCCGCTGCGCACCGCGCAGCGGCAGGGACTTGGTGATTCGGTCACGGCCCGCCTCGACCGCCCCGGGGGCGGTTTCGCTGACGAGGACGTCGAGGCCGGCGCGGGCGCAGACCTCGGCTATGCCACTGCCCATGAGTCCCGCCCCGACGACGCCCACGCGGCGGATGGGCTCGGGGGCCGTGCCCTTCGGGACGGCGCCGGAGGGGATGCCGGACGGCTGTGGGGACATGAGGTACCTCTCCATGGTGTCTGGTCTGGCCGGGCTCAGCCCCGCAGCAGGTTCCGGTGCAACTTGCCGGTGGCGGTGCGGGGCAGGTGGTCCCGGAGTTCGAGGCGTCGGGGGATCTTGTGGCGGGTGAGGGAGGCGGAGAGGAACGTCTGGATGTCCTCCAGGGAGCAGTCCGCGCCGTCGGCCGGCACCACGATGGCCGTGACGACCTCTCCCCAGACGGGATCGAGCGTTCCGACGACCGCGACCTCGTACACGGAGGGACACGCCCTCCAGCGCCTCCTCCACCTCGGTCGGACCGACGTTCTCCCCACCGGTGATGATCGTGTCCTTGATCTTGCCGACCACCACCAGGCGGCCCTCGGGGTCGAGGTACCCCGGTCGCCCCCGTGGAACCAGCCACCGGCGGCGCGGGCCGCCGCCGTCTCCTCCGGCAGGCCCAGGTAGCCGGACGCGACACTGGGGCCGCGCACGACGACCTCTCCCGTCGTGCCGTGCGACACGGGGCGGTTTCGGGGTCGACGACGCGGATGCGGCGACAATGACCACCCCTTCGGCCACCGTCGGCTTCCGCGCGATGTGGACGGCGGCTCGCCCCGACCTCGACACCTCCCCCATGGACATCGTGGGCCCTGTCAAGCGCATCGAGGCGCTGGTGACCACCGCTTTGGAGCCGCTGTACGGGGGCGCCCCGATCACCGCGCCGGAGCTCGACGTCCTTGTGCAGATCCGGCACGCCGAGGCCCCGGTGATCGCCCGCCGGCTCGCCGAAACCCTGGGCTGCTCCCGCGCGGCCGTCGGCAAGACGCTCGCCAAGCTGGAGAAACGCGGCTTTGTCGAACGTCGCCCGAGCCCTGCGGATCGCCGCGCCGCCCTGGTCACCGTCACGCCGACGGGGTGCGACGCGATCGACGACATGTTCCCCCGCCAACTGGCCGTGGAGGCCGAGTTGCTCGACGGCCTCGGCGCCGACCGCGACCGGGTCGTGGAAGCGCTGAACCTGCTGGAGCAAGTACTCAAGCAGCGGGCGGGGCGTCGCCGAGCCTGACGGGGCGGCCCGCCGCGCCCACCACAGACCGCGACGACGCCACCGGCCGGGGCCCGACGAGCGAGTTCACCGTGGTCCTCGACGGCCGGGCGACCACGTTCGCCGCGCCATGCCACCGCAGCATCCTCGACGGCGCCCAACAGGCCCGCCCCGACCTTCCGTACGCGTGCAAGGGCGGCGTCTGCGGAACCTGCCGCGCCCTCGTCACCGACGGCGACGCCGACATGCGCCGCAACTACGCACTGGAGCCGGCGGAGGTTCACCGGCTCCTGCGGCTGAGAA
Source organism: Streptomyces sporangiiformans (assembly GCF_005768555.2). Classification (GTDB taxonomy): domain Bacteria; phylum Actinomycetota; class Actinomycetes; order Streptomycetales; family Streptomycetaceae; genus Streptomyces; species Streptomyces sporangiiformans. The sequence goes on along the minus strand of NZ_VCHX02000319.1, from coordinate 6,411 downwards.
CCCACCTGCGCCCGCACCGAGCGACGGCCGCCGGTGAAGGTGCAGGGTACCGCGCCCAGCAGGGTCGGCCGCGATCAGCCCTCCAGGCCGCGCCCAAGTCTGTATAACTGTGAAAAAATTACACAAGTCAGAAGGAGAATCCTTGTGAGTGACCCTGCCGACAAGCTCGGCTACGGGAGCATACGGCTCGACCGCACAGGCCAGGCCGAGGCCTTCGACGCCATCGGCGACCGCTACGACGAGGCCTTCCCGCACAAGGAAGGGCAGGTCGCGTCCGCCGAGTGGCTCATCAGGTCCCTGACGGCCGGGTCCCGTGTTCTGGACCTGGGGTGCGGCACCGGGGTCCCGACCGCCCGCCAGTTGGCGGAGGAGGGCTTGCAGGTCGTCGGTGTCGACCTGTCGGACAGGATGGTCGCGCTTGCCCACCAGCACGTGCCCACCGGGGAGTTCCACCAGTCGGACATCGCGGACCTGCGGCCCGGAGGTCCCCGGGACCTCGGCCGCTTCGACGCGGTGACGGCTTTCTTCTCCCTGCTCATGCTGCCGCGCGCCGAGATCCCTCTCGCGCTGCAGACCATCCACCACCTGCTGATTCCGGGCGGTCTGTTCGCGCTGTCGATGGTGGAGGCCGATGTGGACGACTTCTCGATCCCGTTCATCGGAAAGACCATCCGGGTGTCCGGCTACCTGAGGGACGAGCTGCGTGAGGTCGTCGAGGCGGCGGGCTTCGAGATCGTCGAGGAGTCCTCGTACACATACGCTCCGGCGACCGTGGACGTCCCGCCCGAGGTGCAGATCTTCCTGCGCTGCAGACGCCGCGCCTGACGCCCCGATCCGCCCGCCCGGCGCGGGCCCGCAAGGCCGGAAGGACACACGTGACGAAGCACCTCGGAGCCGATGGAGGCACCGGCGGGCAGGCGGCCGGCGCGCATGAGCCTGCCGCCCGCCCGCATCGACCGCAGCAACCCGCTCCGTCACCCGGGTCCGCCGACCGCGCCGAGGAGGCGCGCGCGCAGTCAGGAGAGGATCCCGGTTCCCAGGACAGCGGCCCGGCGGTGTGCCTGTCGGCCGCGGAAGCTCCCGCCGGACAGCCGAGGGGCGCCCCACCGGACGTCGCCGAGCCGCAGACCGACAGACTCCGATACCTCGACGCGGCGACACGACAGATCGCCCGCGGCATGAACCTCGACGAGACGTTGCACGAACTCTGCCGGGCGGCCGTCCCGGCATTCGCCGATACGGCGTTCGTTCATTTGTACGCTCCACTTCCGGTCGGTGACGAGATCGCCGCCTCTCCCGGCGTCCTGCGGCTGCACACCACGGACCGCGCACCACCACGGAAGGCTGCCACCCGCGGGTCCGGGCCGCCCCCACCGGCCGCTGACACCGTCCAGGCGGCAGAGGTCGTACGCCCGGCCGCCACCGCTCGGCTCACCAAGCTGCTACGGGCCGGGCGGCCGGTGTTCGGGAACGCTCCGGGTATCCGTTCCGTGGTGGCCGAGTTGCTGGGGGTGGCGAACGCTCCCGGCGCGGTGCCGCCCGGACGACGGCTGATCCTCGCTCCGCTGCACGGCCGCAGCCATGCCATGGGCAGCGTCGTCCTCATCCGCGGACCCGACCGGGCGGACTTCACCGCCGACGACCTGCTCGTCGCCTCCCAGCTCGCCACCCACACCGCTCTCGGGATCCACAAGGCGCTGCTGTACGCGCGCGAGGCATCCGTCGCGGACGCGCTGCAGCGCACGATGCTCCCGCCGTCGCTGCCCGACCCGGCCGGAGTCCTGCTGGCCAGCCGCTATCTGCCGTCCTCGCGGACCGCGCAGGTCGGCGGCGACTGGTACGACGCGATCCCGCTGCCCGGCAACCGCGTCGCGCTGGTCATCGGAGACGTGATGGGCCACTCCATGACCTCGGCCGCGATCATGGGCCAGCTGCGCACCATCGTGCAGACCCTGGCCGGGCTCGACCTCCCGCCGGACGAAATCCTGCACCACCTCGACGAGCAGGCGGAGCGGCTGGGCAGCGAGCACACGGCGACCTGCCTGTACGCCATGTACGACCCCGTCCTGCACCGGTTGCTGGTGTCCAACGCCGGCCACCTGCCTCCGGTGCTCCTGCACCCCGACGGCAGCACGGAGGTTCTGCCGGTCCCGCCAGGAGCGCCGATCGGCGTCGGCGGCGGTGCATTCGAGTCGACCGAGACGCACGCACCGGCCGGAGCGACCCTGCTGCTGTACACCGACGGCCTGGTCGAGTCCCGCGACTCGGACGTGATGACCGGGGTGGATCGGCTGCGCGCACGATTGCAGGCAGCCGCCTCGGGATCCGCGCCCCCGGCGCTGGAAGAGGTGTGCGATCAGGCGCTCGGCACTCTGGGCGCGGGAGGCCGGGACGACGACATCGCGCTGCTCGCCGCCCGGTTCGAGGGCATCCTGCCGGGGACTGTCGCGTACTGGTACCTGGCTCCTCGTCCGCAGACCGCGCGACAGGCCCGTCGCCTGACCCGAAGGACACTGCACGACTGGGGTCTCGACTCCGTGGTGGAGTCCACCGAGCTCATGGTCAGCGAGGTCGTGGCGAACGCCGTGCGCTTCGCCTCCCGGCCGATCACCCTGCGCCTGCTCTGCACGGAGGTACTGCGCTGCGAGGTGGGTGACGACTCGCCGCTGGTGCCGAGGATGCGGCACGCCCAGCTGAGCGACGAGGGCGGCCGGGGACTGTTCCTGGTGGACCAGCTGGCACGGCGCTGGGGGGCGACACGGGTGAGCACGGGCAAGGTGGTCTGGTTCGAGCAGCCGCTGCCTGGCGATCAGGCCCCCGGCTGAAGGATCCGGCGCTGGGCGGTCCATATCCCCGTGCCGAGGAGCGGCGCCGTCGTCGCCGACGTGTCGCCGACCTGACGCCGACGATGAGGCCGCAGCCGGGCCAGGAACGCCCTGGCGTGGCGCGCAAGCCCCCGCACCTGGACCACGTGCATGCGGCCGCGCTGCCCCTGTCCGGGCTAGGCCGTGGGCGGGGCCGGTGGGTAGGTGAGGTAGGCGTCCAGTGCGGCGGCGCCGGTGAGCATGGCGCGGCTTCGGGCCGAGAGGCGGGCATGCCAGTCGTGCAGCGTCGACTCGAGCGGCGCGATGCCTCCGGCGGAACGAACCTGGGCGATCAGCGGGGCGACCTGTTCGAGCAGGTAGCCACCGCGTCTGAGCTGGTGGGCCAGGAGGGCGTCGCGTACGTCGGCCGCGCTGTAGACCCGGTAGCCCGTCTGCGGGTCGCGGCGCGGCTGGACCAAACCGGCGCGTTCCCATTTGCGCAGGGTGGCCGGGCGGATGCCGAGCCTTTTCGCCAGGGGACCAACGAACATCTCGCCGCGTTCCTGCGGCAGGGGTTCGAGGTCACCAACAGCGGCTTCGACGGCTTGGAGGGTGCGGCGGTCGTCGAGCAGCTGGGCGTGACTTTCGTCGATGAGCCGAAGCGCGTCCTCGGTGGCGTCCCGGTTGATCGCCTGCATGATCGCCGTGGCCGTCTGGTGGCCGTGTCCAGGCACGAGAGCGAGGAACGCGCGCAGGGCTTGCGCGTGCCGTGGCGTGTAGGTGCGGTAGCCGTGCGAGGTGCGTTCAGCGGCCGGAAGGATCCCGGCCGCCTCATAGTTGCGGATCGCCTGCGTGGACAGACCGTGTCCGCGTGCCAGGTCAACCGGCCTGAGTTGGTCACCGCTTTGAAGGTTTCGCCTCACTGTCCTGCCACTATCGACGAGAAGTTTCCACCGTTGGTTCAACGATACCGTTGAGGGTATGACTGTTGGAATCACTGACGCTGCCCATGTCGTCGACCCTGCTGCCGTCATGGGCTTGCTCCCGGCCAGGCCGCGGCTACTCGCCCTGGGCGAGCCCACCCACGGCGAGGACGTTCTGCTCGACGTGCGGAACGAGATCTTCCGGCAACTCGTCGAGCAGGAGGGCTACCGGACGATCGCGATCGAGAGCGACTGCATGATGGGCCTGGTCGTGGACGACTACGTCAGCTCGGGCACCGGCATCCTCGACGACGTCATGGAGCGTGGCTTCAGCCACGGGTTCGGCGCGTCCGCGGCCAACCGCGAGCTGGTGCGCTGGATGCGCGCGTACAACGACGGCCGGCCCGCGTCACAGCGGCTCCGCTTCGCCGGTTTCGACGGCCCGCTGGAGATCACCGGCGCCGCGAGCCCTCGGCAGGCCCTCACCGCACTCCACGGTTACCTCACCGCCTGGGTTGACGCCGACCTGCTTCCCTGCACCGCGGAAACCCTCGACCGCCTGCTCGGCGCTGACGACCGGTGGACCAATCCCGCCGCGATGATGGACCCGTCCCGGTCCGTGGGGCAGACGCCCGACGCCAAACAGCTGCGGCTGCTCGCCGATGATCTGGTGGCCCTGCTCGACGCGCAGACGCCACACCTGATCGCGGCGTCCTCACGGGAGGAATGGCACCGGGCACGCTTGTACGGTCGTACCGCCACCGGGCTGCTGCGCTACCACTTCTGGATGGCCGACACATCACCGAGCCGCATGGCGAGGCTGCTGGACCTGCGGGCTTCGATGATGGCCGCCAACCTGCTCGCCATCGCCGAACGAGGGCCGGCGCTGGTGTACGCCCACAACGCGCATCTGCAGCGGGACAAGAGCACGATGCGGATGGGCGACCTCCCGCTGGAATGGTGGAGCGCCGGCGCGATCGTGAGCGCCCAGCTGGGAGAGGGGTACGCCTTCCTGGCCACGGCCCTCGGCACGATTCGCCACCAGGGGGTGGACGCCCCGCCCCCGGACACCGTCGAGGGGCTGCTGTACGCGCTCCCGGAGGAGCGTTACGTCGTCGACCGTCGCCGACTGGCAACTGCCCTCGCCAACGTGACGCCCGCTGCACGAGTGTCCCCCTGGTTCGGTTACTCCCCGCTTGATCCGGCCCACATGGCCGGCACTGACGGGATCGTGTTCGTCAAGGACGCCCGACAGAGCTGGGCTCCCCGAGCGTTCAGCAACGACTGACCAGTACTGGTCCAGGTGGCGATCGGACGTCGTTGGCTGACCGTTGATTTTCCGGGCGGGTTGCAGGCGCGGGCCGATCCGGCCGGCAGCCGCTTGTTCGCGGCTGTCGCCACACTCACCGCCGAACCGCCCGCCGTTCGACGAGCCGTCAGGCCGGCCCTTCTGGGACCGGCCCGCTCGTTCCCCGCACCACCAGTTTCGGGTCCAGCACCGCCTCACGCGGCTGCAACTCCGCGTCCTCCAGTCTTTCCACGGCGAACCGCACCGCGTACTCCGCCATGAGGACCGCGTCCTGGCGGACGGTGGTCAGGCCGATCGGCATCAGGTGGGAGAGGTGACTGTCGTCGTAGCCGACGACCGACAGGTCGCGCGGAACCTCTACGCCGGCCCGGGTCAGGGACATCAGCAGGCCCATCGCGCACCGGTCGTTGCCCGCGAGGACCGCCGTCGGCAGGGGTAGCCCGCTGTCCCTCTCCGCCAGGAGCAGGCGACCGGTCTCGATGCCCGACTGCTCGGTGTGGTCGCCGGGAATCACCCTCAGCTCGGACTCCAGGCCGTGGCGACGCATCGCGGCCCGGTAGGCGCGCCTCCGCTCGGCCGAGCCGGGACCCTTGCCGCCGTCGATGTGCAGGATCCGGCGATGCCCCAGTTCGACGAGGTGGTCCATGGCCTGCCGTATGCCCTTGCCCTCCGCGGTGTGCACGCTGTCGACGCGGGCGTGGGGCACCCTGCGACCGACGGAGACAGCGACCGTGCGCTGTCCGAGGGCGTCGAGGTCCGCGGCCGCCGCGTCCGGACCGAGCAGGATCACCGCTTCGCAGCGATGGCTGAGCAACGCCTCGACGGTCTTGGCCTCGCCGCGCCCCTGGGCGGTGGCGGAGAGCAATACCTCGTAGCCGAGTCGTTCGGCCTCGGGGTAGATGCCCTCGACGAGGTCGGAGTGGAAGGTCTGGTGGACGGTGAACATCACGCCGAGGGTGCGGCTGCGGCCGCGGGCGAGCAGTCGGGCCGCATTGTCGGGGCGGTAGCCGATCTCGTCGGCGACGCGCAGGACCCGCTCGCGGGTCTCCTGACTCGCCCCCGGCTGGTCACGGAAAATGATCGAGACCAGTGCCCTGGACACGCCCGCCTTGGCGGCGACGTCCACCATCGTGGGCCGCTGCCTGCCCGATGTATTCACCTGTGAACCACCCTTCGACGCGCCCAACCTTAAACGGGCAGTCCCGAAATCCCCCAGCAACAAGCTATTGACATGACATTTGGACAGGGGTCATCGTACTCGCACTAGAGCGCGCTAGTAGCGCGCGGCAGTCAAGTCCTCCCGTGACAACTCCCCGGAGTCTCCGGAGCGAAGGGATACGTGCGTGATGCCGTTCGAAGTGCTGACCATGGGCCG
>NZ_VCHX02000318.1 GCF_005768555.2 Streptomyces sporangiiformans | reverse complement strand
CTGGTACAACTACCACCGACCCCACACCGGAATCAGCGGCCACACCCCAGCCAGCCGCGTCACCAACCTGTCCGAACAGCACACCTAGCCACCTGCTGTTGTGCCGGCGGGCAGGTCGATCTGGAGTTGTGTGGCTTGCGCTGCGTGACTCCCTGCCTCATCGAGGAGGCGATAGGGGTGGCACCCGCGGCAGTGACCGCCACGCAACGGGAGGCCGTCGCGGCGGCAGCGCAGGCACCAGCCTTGGGCGTACTTCTCGCGCCAGTGCTTGCATGGGTTGCAGCGGAACCCTCGCCAGCCTCCAGGGATCCACGCATAACAGTCCCGACACTGGCGCGGCGTAAGCGGCGGCCGGGGTACTGGGACGTTGATGTAGGGCGTGCTGGGTTGATCGGCCGGGTGGAACCGCATGGGTTCCGGCGCCTCGGCCAGCAGTCCGGCGCGTAGGAGGACCACGCGGACCGCGTCCCTTCTGGCCGGCAGTTCCCACAACAGCGTTTCGGGAAATAGGTCTGTGCCCTCGGCCTCCCTGATCGCCAAGGCGAGGCGCACCATCTCGGCGACCCTGTAGTACCACCCCCGACTGAAACGATGCTCGTCCGCCATCGCGAGGAGCACCTCTCGGGCCCGATCCCAGCCGGATATCGGTCGGTCGGCGATCGCCCTGACCGTCGTCTCAGTCAGCGTCCTAGGCAGGGTGAACAGCGGAATCTGCCCCCGGGTCGCCGGCTTCAATACGTGAGCAGCCGGTTCGTCGAGGTAGGCGCGCGCTTGATTGAGCTTGCGCTGCCAATCCGCCAGCACGTAGCGCCCGTCGTTCACGCTTCGGCGTAGCGGCCGTGCCGAAGTCGACCCGTCTCGGTAGACCCCGATCGTCAGCTGGAGGGCACGCGGTCGTGCCCCCTCGATGCCCAGGGCCCACTCTGCGTCGTCCTCGGCCCGGATCGCATGCAGGCAGGGACGGCACAGCCCATCCGTGTTCAGGTAGCCGTCATGGCGGCAACGCGGGCATACGCCCCGCTCTCGATGCTTCTGCTGCCAGCCCTTGCACCCAGCGCACACCCGGCTCTGGTGCAACACGACCCAGCCCAGGCACGACTCGCAACTCCGGGCCGTACCCTGGTCCGTCCCCACCGGCTGTCAGCTCGGCGGAAGCGTTCGAGGCCCACTGCCGCGCCGAGTACGCGGCACTGGCCTCAGCGGGCCCGCGGACGGCACGCCCCCGGCCCACCGTTTCCCGGTCCGTCCCTGATCCGCCGGACAGCACACCTAGGGCCAGGACAGCCGCGGTTTGATCAAGCCCTCGGTCGGCTCGCGGGGCAGCCGGTCGGGGACAAGAAGGGTGATGAGCACGGCTCCGGGTCTATTGGGCAGTTCGCCGGAGATATCACCCGCTCACACCACCTGCTGGTTTCGTAAGCGAGAGCGAGCAACGTTTGTAGACGGTCTCGGGCAACACTTGGCGATCAGACAGCTCGAAAATGTCGATGTGAACCGACAACACTGGAGGGGCTGGTCCATTCCCCGCTTGTTGTGCGCCATCGAATCGTGATCACGCGCCAACGCCTTGAGCGGTTAGAGTCCGGGCACGACACGACGAAGGGGAGAGCCGTGGCCAAGATCAACATCAGTCTCGATGCCGAGTTGGTGGTAGAAGTGATGGTCCTTGCTGGCGTTGGATCGCCCCAGGACGCCGTCGAGCTGGTCGTCCGCGACTACATCGCCCGTGGTCATCGCACGGAGGCACGCACGGAACTCAAGGACCAGAGTCTGCGCGAGGTAGAGGTCAAACCGCAGGAGCCGCAGGGTTGATCATTCGCAGCGTCCATCGGCGAAGGACCAGGAGTGATCAGCCTGCGGCGACGTCCTGCCCTCGGGCGGCCCTGGTGCTGGCGAGCCGGTAGGACTCGGTGCCGGTCTCGATGATGTTCCCGCCGAAAGTGAGGCGGTCGACGATGGCCGCGCAGAGTCGCGGATCGGTGAACGTCCTGGTCCACCCGCCGAAAGTCAGTGTCACGGCATCTCTCCCTGGACGGCGGGGCGGTCGGCCCGCTGCCGGGCTCGCAGCAGCTGGTCGTAGGCCGCGACCGAGGGCAGCGGCCGGGTGTCGGGCGGCAGTTGGGCCAGCCGCCGTTCGGTCAGCGAGGTCACGTTCGCCCGGTCCGGCTCCGCAACAGGGACAGCAGGAGCGGCGACCTCGTCGGCTTCGGCCGCCTTCCGTGCCTCCAGGGCGACCGCGTCTGATGTCAGTGCGCAGGCCCTGACCGCGGAGGCAAGCCCGGCGACCAGGTGTTCGTGGGGGACGTGGCGGCCCATCAGCAGGACCTCGATCAGGGCCCGGTTGCCGTCCCGCTCGCCGTGGGCAGCCTTCGCCGCCTCCCACCAGGCATCATGGACCGGCGTGAACTTTCCTGCGGAACGCGCCTGTTCGAGGGTGGTGGCCCCGGGAAACGCGCCGGGCTTGCGGACCAGGGCTTCCAGGTAGTGCTCCAGATCCAGCCGCGTGCCCTTGGGGATCAGCCGTTCATGGCGGGCGACCTCCTGCCGGCCGTCGTAGACCACCAGCTCGGAGGCGTGCAGCATCGCCCTCACCGTCCGCCCGATCCGCCGCACCGGCACCGCCTAGCGATTGGTTCGGACACTGACCTGGCTGAAGCGGTCCACCCGCAGGCTGAACAGCCTTCCCGTCTCGAAGGGGTCGTCCGGCAACGGCTGCAGCAGCGGCCGTTCGACGGCGATGTACTCGCTCACCGGCCGCGGCGGGAGCCAATCCGGCGCCGTTCGTCCTCCTCATCCCATTTTGCTCGATCATCGCGTTCAGCTCGGCGAGGGAGACGACCTCGAGGACGGGGACCAGGTGGTTGCGGCGGAACCAGCCGATTTGCCCCTCCACCCCGCCCTTCTCCTGGGCGCCCTCAATGCCGGGCAGGCAACACGCGGCATCGATGCCGTAGTGCGACCGGAACGCGGTCCACCGCTCGTTCTCCGCGCGGGAGCGCGAGCTCAGCACCCGGGAGACCGCGGAGCGGAGGTTGTTGTAGCGACCTTGCCGGTCGGGACGCCTCTAATATGCGGGTCTCGATGTCAAGCCGCCGACCACGCTGAGGGTGAGGTTCATGAGAAACAATTGTGTCGAGGAGTCCGGCTGGGCCGATCTAGGGTCGGCGCATGGTCTCCATAAAGCTCTTCGACTCCGAGCGTCGCGTCATCGAGGCTGCGGAACTGCTCGCTGCTGCCCTCGGGAGCGACCCGAACCACACCGTAGCCGCAGCGGCGATGGACACGGCCGGCAGGATCCATGAGGCGGTCAACGTCTACCACTTCACCGGCGGACCGTGCGCCGAACTCGTCGTACTCGGTGCAGCCGCAGCAGCGGGAGCCGGCCCGCTCGTCACAATCGCTGCTGCGGGAGATCGGGGTCGCGGCCTGATCCCGCCGTGCGGCCGCTGTCGTCAAGCGCTTCTCGACCTCCATCCCGACGTCTTCGTCGCCGTACCTACCGACGACGGGCCGACACTGCGCCCGATTCGGAAGCTTCTGCCGGACACCTACTTCTTCCCCGATGCGGATGCGCGTCGAATTGTTCGGTTTAACAAGCGCTACTACGAGGACATCGCCACCGCGCGGAAGACCTCCACCGTCCGCTATGAAGATCCGATCGCGCCAGGTCCCGCAATCTTCCTCTTTGAGGACGACGAAGCCCACCGCACGTTGAATGGCACCGTCACCGGCGTGGAACGCCACCGGCTCGATCGCCTCACCGCAGAACAGGCTCGGCTCGATGGCTTCACGAGCATCGACCAGCTCAAGAAGGGCCTCCAGGGCCACTATCCCGGCCTGCCCTCCGACGCCGAAGTCGATTTTGTGACGTTTACGGTCGAAGCGCCTGACGTCGTGGAGTGATGCAGCGTGGATAGCTCCATGCCCGATGGGACCGCAGTGCGGACGCCTTGCGATCCCTCCGGGCGCCCATTTGTTGGGCGGCCTTACGGACCGCGGCCTCGATGCGGGAGGCATTGACCGGACGGCCGTGGTCGGTGAACAGCAGGTTCGAGCGCAGGCCCTCGGGCCGGTGCAGCAGCCAGTCGTCCAGCAGCGTCTTGAGCTGCGGATGCAGGGGAACGTAGCGGTCGGTGTGCATCTTGCCGACCGGGACATGGAGCCAGTAGGCGGAGCCGATCTGCACGACCGCGTCGATGGTGAGGCCGAGCATCTCACTGCGGCGCATCCCGGTGCGGGCCAGGATCTCGATCGCCAGTCGGGCGAACGGATCGGGATCCTGGCGGGCGGCTGCCAGCAGTTTGGCGGCCGCAGCGTCGTCCAAGAAACGGGGTAGCGGCTCGTCCGCGATCGGGAAGTCGCTGTCGAAGATCAGCTGGCGGGGCGGCCGGTCGGCGGCGTCCCACTCATCCAGGCGGCGGAAGAAGCCGCGGAGTTTGCTGAGGCGGTCGCGGACGGTGTGCCGGTGCAACGGTCCTCCGCGGGCGGCCGGCCGTTCCAGCAGCCACTGCCGATAGCGTTCGACGTGCCGCCGCTGGAGCTCGGCAACGCAGGTGACGTCCGTGTCTTCGGCTGCGACCAGGAGGGCGAACTCCCGCAGCGTCAGCTCGGCGTTCTTCACGGTTCCCGGCCGCATAGTTCCGGCGATCTGCCGTAGGTAGTGCTGCATCGTGTCCGCCATCCCGGCCGGGACACGGGACCACTCCCGGGCCCGCATGTCGGCCCGGTCCGGCGAGCGACGACGCGGGAGCTGGCCGGTCAACTCGCAGTGGAAGAGCGTCGCTTCCAGGTTGAATAGGGCGGTCGACAGGGCCCTGACCCCACGGTTGGGGATGCGGCGGGCTGCCTCCAGCAGCAGGCGGCGTCCCTCGTCCCAGTCGCTCTGCTGCAACTCGTGCGGCTGCTTGCCGAACAGGGCCACGAAGTGACCCAGCAGGTTGTACTGGGTCATGGCCAGCGCGTCGCGAAAACCAAGGGACCGGGCCGTCTCCATGAACCTCAGGTGCAGTTCCGGCTCCGTGCGAGCGAGCACGATGCCCAATCGGGGGCGTCGGGCGACCAGGTAGTCCGCCCCGGGTTGCAGACGTCCGGTGACCGAGAGCCAGCTGATGAATCGGTGGGTCTCGTGGTTGAAGGCGAGCTGGCGTTCCAGCGTCAGGCGACGGAAGTCAGCCAGGTCGGGCACCGCGGCGAGCAGAGCGCGGGCTCCCCAGCGGACCTTGTGATCGGTGTTCATGCCCTGTGCGGCCCGGTGGGCGAGGTAGAACTCGACCAGGTCCGGGCGCACGATCGGCAGGGCCGCGGCGCGGGCCCGGCGCATCAGGACTCCGCCCGGTCGGCGTCGATGGCGGCACTCGCCTGGAGATACTGCTCGACAAGCCAGCTGTTCGCCAGGTGGATGTAGATCCGGGTCGACTCGATGGAGCGGTGTCCGGCCTGGGCCTGTACCGCTTCCAGGGCCATGCCCTCCTCCCGCGGCCGGGTCAGGCAGGTGTAGCGGAGCTGATGACAAGTCAGCCTCGGTAGTCCTGTTCGCTTCCGGACACCATCGAGAATCTCGTCCAGACCATCGGCGGAGAGCGGTCGGCCGCGGGTGGGCCCGCGCAGCACCACGAACAGGCGATCGTGGTCGACGGGCGGACGCCTCGCGGTCCAGGTAGTCCCCCGACTGCGCTGAAGAACTGCGCGGAGACGGGTATCAAGCGCTGGTGGCCGCCCTTGCCCTCGCTGATGAAGACCCGACGTTCGCCTGGTGAGAGGTCGCCCAGCCGCAGGCCGAGGACCTCGCAGCGGCGCAGCCCACCGAGCAGCATCGCGAGGACCATGGCCCTATCCCATGCGGTGTTAACCGCGCCGAGCACCGCTTCGACCTCAGCTGGTCCGAGGACGCGCGGGAGGGTTCGGGGCGTACGCAGGAGCCGTGCTCCGCGGTTGCCGCTGCGGCGGCGGTTGGCCAGCCCCGACGGCACCGGGTTGCGATCAATGGCCAGGTCGTCGCGGGTCATGAGGTAGCCGAATAGCCCGGAGATGCTGGCGAGTCGGCGCTTGATGGTCCGAGCCGAGAGTCCTGCTTCACCGTCTTCGAGCCGGAACCTTCGGTCCCCGCCTCGGCTTCTTCTGCGCGGTGATGAACGTAAAGACGTCCGCGGTGACGACGTCAACCGGCTCCTTGGGCACCACCCAGAAGAAGACCTTCAGGTGGTAGGCGGTGGCCAGCAGAGTGTTTGGCCGGCAGCGGGCGGCCACGAACTCCAGGTAGTCGTCTACCAGGGCGTGCCCGAGCGATGCCGCTGGGTTCCCCGCGGCATCGACGCGTCGCACCAACTGCGGCTGCCAGGCCATCCGAGCTCCTCGACGGGAGCGACCATCCTGGCCGGAAACACGAGATCGCGGAAGAGTGGTCACCCACATAACCATCGAAGTAGCGGAAGGCCGCGACGTGCGCTTCGGTCCACGCGTGCTGGTCCAGGTGCAGCACCGGACGGACGAACATGTGCCGTGAACAGGGCAGCACCATCACGAACGCCCAGACCCGGTGGCGTTTGCCGGTGCGGGGGTTGATCCACTGCCCCAGGAACCCGTAGTCGATCTGGGCTTCCTCGCCCGGCTCGATCTCGTCGCGCAGGACGGTGACCTGCGACCGGCTCACCTCGTCGGGCAGCGTGGCGTGCACCCAGCGACGGAACGAGGAGATCGACACCTTCAGCTTGTGCTCGTCCCGCAGCCGCTGATGGATCGTGGAGACGGTCACCGTCCCCAGCAACTCCTTGATGTAGTCGCGGTGTTTGTCGATCTCCTGCCAGGTCACCTGCCGAAGTCTCTTGTCGATGAGCCCGGGGAACCATCCCTCGATCAGCCGAGCCCAGTCGGCCTCGCTCATCGGCGGCCCGCCCGGAGCGATTCCGGACGCCTCCGCCGGCGCCAGGTACTTCCTGACCGTCTTTCGGTCCACCCCCAAAGACGCGGCCAGCGAGCTCTTCGAGCGCCCCGCGTACCAGTGGACGTAGATCTCGGTGATATCGACCACGACGAACGTTCTCCTTGCCATCCGGGCTGCCCATCGGGCTTCGGGACCCACAGGTCGAGGACCATCCACAGCTCCGAGATGACCAGGTCCATCGATCCCGAACACCGCCGTACCCATGGACAATTAGGAGAATTCGGTATGGGGAATTACGTGAGAGCCAGCCCTTGTCGGTGGCCAGGTAGGTGATGTCGCCGACCAGCTTGATCCCGGGACGCTCGGCATGGAAATCGCGGCCGATCAGGTCCGGGGCCGGCGTCGCCTTCTGGTCCGGCCGGGTCAGCGAACGCCTCTTGCGCCGGGTGACATCGCGAATGTCGCGCTCACGCATCACGCGGGCGACGCGCTTGCGGTTCACCCGCCGTCCCAGGCGGCGCAGTTCAGCGTGGATGCGCGGGACACCATAGGTCTTGCGGGAGGCGATGTGCAGCACAGTGATCTCGTGCGCGAGCACGTCGTCCTCGGCCTGCCGGGCACGGTGGGTACTCACCCTCCGTCGAGAATCGCCGAATGCATGAAGTGAAGCTGTCGGACGGGATCATCACTCTGTCCCCGCTGCGCCTCGACGATGTCGAGGCGCACCTCACAGGGGAGGATGCGTTGCTCGTTCGCTGGCTCAACGGCGGCCCCGGGACACATGAGGGCGTCGAAGCGTACTTCCGGCACTGCCAGGATCAGTGGGAGACGGCCGGGCCGCTCCGCGCTTTCGGCATACGGGTGGGCGCTGACGAGGTGCTGGCGGGGACGGTCGACTTGCGGTTCGCGGGAGAGGGGCTGGCTCCCGGTCAAGTGAACGTCGCGTACGGCTTATCCGTCCTGGAGGGGACGTGGTCTGGCTACCCGCGCGGTCCTCTTGGCGTCTCAGTACGCGGCGAATGAGGGCGGAGAGGAGGCGGTGATCCAGGTGGAGCCAGAGAATCCCGCATCCGCCGCAGTCGCGCAGCGGGCAGGGTTCACCCCCGGCAAGCAGACGCACAGCAAGGACGGCACACGGTTCAATTGGTACATCCGGGAACTACACGTCACTACCCGGTGACGAGCGGCAGTTGCGGGACAGCCCCTAGCCGTCTGCACCGAGTGATCACCAGAGCAGCACCGTGACCGGGGTCCTGCGCTGGACAGTTGGGCTGGTCATGCGAACTGTGATCACTACCGTTGTGGCAGCGCTTGCTGTCGCAGCCGTGCTGTCTGGGGCGCGGCCGGCACCGGCCGCTTCCACAGCAGTCCCCTCCACGCCAGTGGCCAGGGAATGCCACAAGGTCAAGATCACCGGCCCCAGATGCGGGCCTGCTTCGGCTGACCCGGATGCGTCGACGACCGGAATGAATTGCGGACTGTCGCTGCACTGACCAGGTGTTAGCGGCAGCGCCAAAGGGCGCCGTCCGCCTTCTCCAGTTAAATGGATCTTGCTGGTCAAGCCGCCCCGGGAGCGTCCAAGTCCTCATCGGGGCGATCGTGAAGGCTGCCATCTCTCCTGTCCGCACGGTGCAGTCGGCCGGTGGGGGCCGGCCGGCCGCCGTCCGGTCAGCCTCCGAGCACCGATCCGAAGGACTTGTTGCGGTAGGTCAGGCCGAACGCCTTCTCGCTGAACGACATCGCGCCGGACGTCGTGAGCCCCGAGGCGCTGCCGCGCAGGATCCAGTCGGCACCGTCGGAGTAGTGGGCGTCGTCGTCGAAGACGTCCTCGCCGCGGGCGGCGGCGGTGAGGTCCGCGCGGCCGTCGCCGTTCAGGTCCTGAAGCAGGAGGCCCGATCCCATTTGGTCCGCGAACTCGGCGGTGCCGGGCACACCCGTGGTGTTCTGCGTGAAGGACTGGGCACCGGTGCCGGTCAGTCCGGAGGCCGACCCCTTGAGCAGCCAGACCGCTCCGGCGTACTCGAGGGTGCCGACAGCCTCGGCGGACGCGCCCACTGCCGCATCCGCGTAGCCGTCGCCGTTGACGTCGCCGACCGAGACGGGGCCGCCGAAGCCGTCGCCCGACTCGTTCACGCCCGGGACCCCCGCGGTGTCCTGGTCGATCAGCCGACTGCGCGTGCTGCCCGGGATGCCGCCGGTGCCGCCGTAGTGGACGGCGATGGTGCCCGCTCCCGAGGCCCCCTGTCCGTAGGTGACCAGGTCGTCGTACCCGTCCTTGTCGAAGTCGCCCGCCGCCCGTGCGTGCGCGGCGGTGAGCGGCACGCTCGCGGGATTGTCAGTGAACGTCATGCCGTCGGAGCCGCCCGCGTAGTAGCCGAGCCACACGCCCGTTTCCCCGTGCTCGTCGTCCTCGTAGTCGTTGTCCCCCGAGACGGCCAGATCGTCGGCGCCGTTGCCGTCGAAGTCGCCCGCCACGATCGATCCGGTCCCCCGGGTAGCCCCGGAGGGGCCGGTCGACAGGTCGGTTTGGGTGGGAGCCGTGGTCCGCGTGAATCCGTCGTCGAACACCGAGATTCCGGAGTGGCCGGTGACGGCGAGCTGATCGTGGCCGTCGCCGTCGAAGTCGCCGACCGCGAGGTTGGAGCCGTACAAGTAGCGGGAGGACGAGTCCGACGCCGCGTACACGGTCAGCGCACCGTTGACGAGCCCCCTGGAGCCACCCCACAGGATCTGGACGATGCCGAAGTCGGGAGCGGCCGAGGCCTTCTCCGACGGCACGCCGACAGCCAGGTCGGTGTAGCCGTCGCCGTCGAGGTCGCCCGTGACGTAGGACGTGCCGAACTTGTCGTACGCCTCCGCCGTGCCCGGAACTCCTGCGGTGTTCTGGCTGATCAGTGCGGAACGGCTGGTCGAGACGCCGGAGGCCGAGCCGTACAGGACGGTCAGCTGCCCCGCCTGTGTCTGGCCGTTCACCTTGGCCTTGGGAGTGGCGACCACCAGGTCCTTGTAGCCGTCGCCGTTGAAGTCGTCGGCTGTCGCGCCAACGGCGGAGGCGGGAGTCGTGAGGGGCAGGGCCAGGCCGCCTGCCGCGAGCACGGCCACGGCTGTGACTGCCAGATGTCTTCTGCGCACGTCGACCCTCTTCACCTCGGGTTGGGACTGTGTTCACACAGGTGACTCCTGGGTCGGCTGAATGGTTGCCCTACACCGTCCGTCAGGACCGGGAAACACCGCTGCGGCCGGGTAACGCGACTGCGCCGGTCCCCTTCCGGGCGTCGGCCGCCGCACCTTCGTCCTACAGGAACGAGTCGATTGCCGGAACCCTGAGCCCCTGGCCTGGGGCTTCTCGCTCGTTCGCGTGATCGGCCGGTCAGTGACGTGACTTCGGGTTTCCTGAAGCTTTCTCGTCCGATCTGATCAGTCTGCAGTCTGGTCGAAGGCGAGGAGGCGCATGCTGTCGGCGCTGGCGGTGGTGAGAAAACTCGGCAGAGCTCTGGAGAACTCACGGATGTCGCACTGAGGCGCTTGAGTCTCCAGCCGCCGGAGGGTTCAGGATCTTACTCATGGACGACGAACGCCCCGACGTGCTCACCATTGGCCGGCTCGCGCACCGCACCGGACTTCCGGTGCGTACCCTGCGCTTCTGGTCGGACGAGGGGGCGGTGCCGCCTGTGGCCCGCTCCGCAGGCGGCTACCGGTTGTACGACGCCGAGTCCGTGGCCCGCGTCGAGCTGGTCCGCACCCTGCGGGAGCTGGGCCTCGGGCTCGACGACGTGTGCCGCGTCCTGAGCGGCCGCACCACGGTCGCCGAGGTCGCCGACGCGCATGTGGCCGCGCTCGACGCGCAGATCCGCTCACTCAAGGTGAGCCGGGCCGTCCTGTCCACCGTGGCGAAACGGGGTTCGACCGTTGAGGAGACAGCACTGATGAACCGGTTGGCGCGGCTTTCCGCCGCCGAGCGCAAGCAGATCATCGACGAGTTCAAGGAGGAGGTGTTCGGCGGCCTCGACGACCCGCGCCTGCGCGACCGCATGCGCACCTTCAGCATCGACTTGCCCGACGATCCCACACCTGAGCAGGTCGACGCCTGGATCGAACTGGCCGAATTGGTGCGGGACCCCGGTTTCCTCGCCCGGTTGCGCACATGGATGGAGCTCAACACGCCCGTACCCGGGCAGGGCCGTCCTCCCGGGGCGTCCATCTGGTGGGCCAGGCAGATCGTGGAGACCGTCGCGGAGGTCAGAAAAGGCGGGGTCGCTCCCGAGGGGCCGGCAGCGGCCGAGGTGCTGTCCGAGCTGTTCGGTGACGCCGATCGGACCGCCGTGCTGCGCAGCCTGGAGGCCGGGATCGAGGCAGGGGCGGAGCACTACCGCAGGCTCGTCGCCCGTGTGCGCGGGCAGGATTCGTCGCCCGACGCGACCGAGGAGCTGGAATGGCTGGCGCGGGCCCTGCGCGCCTCGGATCAGACCTGACCTGGTGCTCGGCCTCGGCACGGGGCAGGCCGCCGACCTTGCGGTGCCGCTCGACCGGGACGAGCTGATCGCCTACGGGCCGCGGCTGTCCGACAACGGCGCCACCCGGCTGGGGACGGCGGCGTTGGTCCGGAGGCCGGACCCGGACACGGCACGCGCCATCCCGACCCCCCGGGACTGGTACGCCGCCCCTGGGTGCACAACTGGCAGTTCGGCAGGTGGTCGTGATGACCGAGGACATCCAGGCCGACGCCTCCCCAGGGGAAAAGTAACCGACGAGTAGCTGTCGGGGCCGGGGCGACGTCGCCCGCGCGGGTCAGTCGGCGGACCGAGCCCACGGGGCGTCCGGGTCCTAGCGGCGCTGGCGGTGAGGAAGCCGAACACCCACGGGTGTGCTTCGGGCGGTTCGCCGCAGACGGTGCAGACGCCGGGGCGCGCAGGAGCCCCTCGAAGGAGGTGTGAGCGAAGCCGCCGGGGCCGTCGTAATCGCGTTGCGCGGCTCTCAGGCAGTCCGAGCCGCGTGAGCATCGGCCGCAGCAGTCGTGATCGGTGATGGTCGGGTTTACCGGAACTCTTGCAGCGCGCAGGCATCGCAAGTCGGCTCGACGCCGAGGAAACCCTGGAGGGTGAACCACGAGACCTTCACGGCTGAGGGCGCCCGGCCCGCATCGTGCCGCGCGCGTGGCGTCAGTCCAGCATGTCGCGCAGTCGCTCGACGGCGTGGAGGCGTTCCCTGTGCGTGTCGGCCAGCGGCTTCACGCACAGGGTCGTCACTCCGGCGGCAGCAAAGGCATCGAGCTGTCCGGCGATCTGTTCCTTCGTCCCCACCAGGGATATGGCCCTCAACAGTCCCTCGGGAACGGCGGCTTCGGCCTCCTGCTTCTTTCCTGACAGGTACAGGTCCTGGATGCGCGCCGCCTCCCGTTCGTAGCCGTACCGACCGGCGAGCCGGGCGTAGAAGTTCTTGTTCCTCGCACCCATCCCCCCGATGTAGAGGGCCAGTTGTGGCCGAGCTCGGTCCAGCAGGTGTTCCACGTCGTCGCCGACGGCCAGAGGCGCCGTCACCGTGATGTCGAGCGTGCCCAGTGCCGCATCGCGCCGGGCCAGCCCCGCGGTCAGTGCCGCTCCCCACACCTCGGCGGCCTTTCCGGGATGGAAGAACACGGGCAGCCAGCCCTCGGCGAGTTCGGCCGTCAGCTCGACGTTCTTCGGTCCGATCGCCGCCAGGGTGATGGGGATGCGGGAGCGGACCGGCTTGTTGACGAGTTTCAGGGGCTTGCCGAGCCCGGTGCCCCGCTCGGCGGGCAGCGGAAGCGGGTACTTCGGCCCCGGGTGCACCACCGGTTCGCCCCGCCACACCTGGCGGCAGATCTCCACCACCTCGCGGGTGCGGCTGAGTGGCGCGTCGTACGGCACCCCGTGGAAGCCCTCGATCACCTGCGGTCCCGACGCTCCGAGGCCCAGCGTGAACCGGCCGCCGGAGAGATCGTCCAGACCGGCGGCGGTCATCGCCAGGAGCGACGGCGTACGGGTGAAGACCGGGAGGATCCCGGAGGCGATCTCCAGGCGTTCGGTACGAGCCGCGAGGTAGCCCAATCGGCTGACGGCGTCGAACGAGTAGGCCTCCGCCACGAAGGCGATCTCGACTCCTGCCGTCTCGAAATCCCTTACGGCACGGACCGATTCGATGAAGTCGCCGCTGTAATCCAGTGTCATACCGATACGCATGCGAAGGCCCCTCGTCTTCTGACCGACTGACATTTTATCGAACGATCGTTTAACACCGTACCGGCCTTCCTGTCCAGGCGGAACCGGGCGACCTCACAGCCCTTCACCCCGCGTTGTTTCAAGCGATCATGTGCAGGGACCTTGACCGAGTGACGTGGCTCACCCTACGTTCGCGCTGGCCTTAACGAACGATCGATGAGTGGCGCATGGCGTCGCTTCAGGGCGGCAAGGGAGGCCGAAGTGCTCGAAATCGATGGACTCGTCGTCCGGTACGGCGCTCGCGCACCCGTTCTGCGGGGGGTGTCCCTGGACGTCGGCCGCAGCGGCGTCGTCGCGCTCCTCGGCAGCAACGGCGCCGGCAAGACGACGCTCATGCGCGCCGTCTCCGGCACGCTCGGCCTGTACGGCGGCGGGGTCACCGAAGGCTCCGTCCGGTTCCGTGGCGAACGGATCACCGGTGCGGACACGGCCCGCACCGTGGTGCACGGGCTCGTACAGGTACCGGAAGGACGGCACATCTTCGCCGGTCTGACAGTGGAGGAAAATCTGAGCGCCGGTGCGCTCACCGTGCGGTCGTCGGCGGTGCGTGAGCACACGCGCCGTCGGATGTACGAACTCTTCCCGCTGCTCGCCGAGCGGCGACGCGCCCGTGGCGGGACGCTGTCCGGCGGCGAGCAGCAAATGCTCGCCATCGCCCGGGCGTTGATGGCGCAACCGAGACTCCTGCTTCTCGACGAGCCGTCACTCGGCCTCGCGCCGCGGCTGGTGCATCTCGTGGGCGAGACCATCCGCGAGATCAGCCGGGAAGGGGTCCCCGTCCTGCTGGTGGAGCAGAACGCGGCGATGGCGCTTTCGGTCGCCGACTCGGCCTGTGTGCTCGACCTCGGCCGGGTCGTACTGAGCGGACCGACGGACGAACTGGCGCAGAGCGACGACGTGCGACGCCTCTACCTGGGCGCGGACGTGGACGCGGACGCCGGCCAGGGCGCCGGCGGGTCCGCACCGCGGCCCGGGCCCGGAACCGGAAACACGCCGACGCTGAGCAGGTGGTCCGGATGACGACGACTCAAACGCAAACGGCAGCGGAACTGCGTGTCGAGGACGTGAGCGTGGTGTTCAGCGGACTGCGCGCGCTTGACGGTGTGTCATTCACCGTGCGGCCCGGAACGATCCACGCCGTCATCGGTCCCAACGGTGCCGGGAAGACAACGCTGCTCAATGCACTGTCGGGGATCTACCGTGTCGCCTCGGGCCGCATCATGGTGGACGGTCAGGAGGTGACGGGCCTGCGTCCGGACCGGGTGGCACGGAGGGGAGTCGCCCGCACGTTCCAGAACATCGTCGTGTCACCGGTCGAGTCCACACTCGACAACCTCATGGTCGGCCGGCATCGGCTGACCCGGTCCGGCATCGCCGCGACCGCTCTGGGACTGGGCCGCGGTGAACAGCGTGTCCACGAAGCGCGGGTGCGCGACATCGCAGAGTTCGCCGGCTTGTCCGGCGTTCTGGATCGCCCGGCGGCGAGCCTCGCCTACGGGGATCTCAAGCGCCTGGAGTTCGCGCGGGCGCTGTGCCTGGAGCCGCGGTTGCTCATCCTCGACGAACCGGTCGCCGGGATGAACGCCGCGGAGAGCGCGGAACTCGCCCGGCTGGTCTCCGCGGCACGTGACGCGCTCGGTCTGACCGTGGTGTTCGTCGAGCACGACATGGGAGTGGTCATGTCGATCGCCGACCGCATCACCGTCCTCGACTTCGGCAAGGTCGTCACGGACGGCACGCCGGAACACGTAAGGCAGCATCCGGAAGTGATCAGCGCCTATCTGGGAGCGCCCATGGAATCCGGAAACGACCAGGTGGCGGAGAGGTTGTCGTGATGACCCGCGGAGTCGAAATCCTGCTGAGCGGTGTGTCTTTGGGGTTGTTGTACGCCCTGATCGCGCTGGGCTTCGTCATCGTCTTCAAGGCGACCCGCACGGTGAACTTCGCGCACGCCTCCTTTCTGCTCTTCGGTGTGTGGGTGGTGGCGCAGACCAGCCCGCACATCGGCTTCGCGGCCGCCGTGGCGCTCGGCCTGGTCGCGGCCGGGACGCTGGGACTGGCGGTGGAGCGACTGCTGCTGTCCCGGGTCGACGGCCGCAAGCATGATGCGCTGGCGATCCTCACCATCGGGGTCAACGTGGTGCTCACCGCGGAACTGAGCTGGCGCATCGGGGAGAGCGTGCTGCCACTCGGCGCTCCCTGGGACGGACACGTGGTCCACTTCGGCTCAGTGGTACTGCCCTTGTCCGTGATCATCATCATCGTCACCGTGCCGCTGCTGATCGCCGGTCTCGCCGCGGTCCTCCGCCACACTGGCTGGGGCCTGGCCATGCGCGCGTCGATCGAGGACCGGGAGGGCGCGGCGCTCGCCGGTGTCCGGCTGAAGCGGGTCTCGGCAGGTGCCTGGATCACGGCCGGCATCCTCGCCGTCGCGGCCGGTATCGGTCTCGCGTCGTTCCCGAGCCCTGGCGTGGCCGTGAGTACCGGGACCGCGGCCATCAAGGCGCTCCCCGCCGCGATCATCGGCGGCCTCGACTCGCTCGGCGGGGCGATCGTGGGAGGCCTGGTCATCGGCATCGCCGAGGTGACCGTCGCCGAGTACCAGGACGCCCTCTCCTTCCTCGGGCGAGGGCTGGGGGACGTCGTGGCCTACGTGATCATGATCTGCATTCTGCTGTGGCGGCCCTCGGGCCTGTTCGGCGCGAAGGAGGTCAGCCGTGCCTGAGATGTCCCGGTTCTCCATGGCAGGGCGTGTGCCGGCCCTGTGCGCGCTGACCGCCGCCCTGGTGGTCCTCCTGGCGCTGCCCCTGTATGTCTCCGCGTTCTGGCTGAACATGGGCTTGTTCGCGATGGCGGCGGCGGTCGGCGCGATCGGCCTCACCATCTTGCTCGGCGCGGCGGGACAGTTGTCCCTGGGACATGCCTTCTTCGTCGCTGTCGGCGCATACGGCTATGCCTTCCTGGCCGGAGAAAGCGGCGGCGGGGTGTCCGGTCTCGGCCTCCCCTCGCTTCTCGCCGCGGTCCTGGCCGTCCTGCTGGCGGGCGTCTGCGGCCTGCTGTTCAGCCCGGTCTCCAGCCGCCTGCGCGGCATCTACCTGGGCATCGCCTCCCTGGGCCTGGTGTTCCTCGGCCACCATCTGTTGCAGAACATGAAGCCGGTGACCGGCGGCTTCGAGGGCCGGACCGTCGTGCCGCTGTCGATGGGCGGGTTCTCCTTCTCCGACCAGGCGGACGTCACCGTCCTGGGCGTTCCGTTCGGTGCCGCAGAGAGCCAGTGGTATCTGTTCCTCGTCGTCACCGTCGGGGCGGCGCTGCTCGGCCGCAACGTCCTGCGCGGCCGGCCCGGCAGGGCGCTGAGGCTCATGAAAGACAGCGAGATCGGCGCGAGCGCCATGGGCGTCGACATACGACGCACCAAGGCGGCCGTCTTCGTACTGTCGTCGATGTACGCCGGCGCTGCCGGTGTGCTCACGGCACTGGCCTTCCAGCGCACCGTCCCCGACTACTTCAGCCTCCACCTGTCGGTCAGCTATCTGGTGATGGTCATCCTGGGCGGCCTCGGATCCGTGGGTGGCGCGATCGCCGGTGCGGTCTTCGTCGTGACGCTGCCCCTGCTGTTCTCCCGCTACGCGGATTCCCTGCCGTTCGTCACCGGAGCCGGCGGTCAGGGACTGGACGCGTCGACAGCGGCACAGTTCGTGTACGGCGCGGTCGTCATCGTGGCCGTGATTGTCCAGCCGGGCGGTCTGGCGGCGCTGGCCGGCGCCGTTCGACCTCTACGAAGCCGCCGCCCGGCCGCAGCCGCCACTCCCTGAACCCCCGCCCCCCAGCCGTCCGCCGCCTCAGACACTCCAGACCCGCCCCCCACCTTGCCGGACGTGTGCTGTCAACCACCTCATCCGCTTCTCAGCGAGGAGACACACCGATGCACAAATCGCGCACAGTCGGCCTGGCGGCCGCGGCCCTGGCCTTCACGCTGGCGGTTGCCGGCTGCTCCACCAAGGCCGAAACGGCCGGGACCGCCGCCGCGCCCGGGGTCAGCGACTCCACCATCAAGCTCGGGGTGCTGATGGATCTGTCGGGCCCGTTCGCGGGCACCGGCAAGACGATCCTCGACGCGAGCAACGTCGCCGTGAAGGAGATCAACGCGGCAGGCGGTGTCTGCGATCGGAAGCTGGCACTGGTCACCCGCGACCACGGCTACGACCCGCAGAAGGCCGTCGCCGCGTACGACGAGATGGATCCGCAGGTCCTCGGGTATCTGAACATCCTCGGCTCACCGGTCGTCACAGCGCTGCGGGACAAGATCGAGGCGAAGGACGAACTCGCCGGCCTGACCACGTTCGCGTCGACCCTGCTCGGGGACGAGCACCTGATCGTCCTGGGCGCCACGTACGACATCCAGACGATCAATGGCCTGGACTGGCTCGTGAGGAAGGGCGAACTGCGCAGCGGCGATTCCGTCGGGCATATCTACCTCCAGGGAGAAATCGGCGAGAACAGCCTGCGGGGCAGCAAGTTCGCTGCGGGGAAGCTGGGGTTGAAGATCGTCGGCCAGCAGATCGAACCCACCGCAACCGACCTCACCAGCCAGGTCAACGCGCTCAAGTCGGCGAAGGTGAAGGCGATCGTGGTCGACTCGACGCCCAAGCAGGCGGCTTCGGTGGCGGCAGTGGCGCAGGCGGCCGGCATGGAGGTGCCGATCATGGGCGGGGTGTCGACCTTCGCCACCAGCCTGCTCAGGACGTCTGCGGCGCCCGCGCTCACCGAGCACTACACCAGGCTCTCCGGGCTGGGCGCCCTCGGCGCGGACAACGCCGCCGCTCGCAAGCTGGCCGCTGCCTGGAGGAGTCAGTACGGTAAGGCGCCGGAGGCCAGCAGCGGAGTCGTCCACGCCTATGCCATGACCAAGCTGTACGCGGAGATACTCGGCAAGAGTTGCGAGGACCTCACCCGTCCGGGCGTGCTCAAGGCCCGCAGCGCTGTCACCGACTTCAAGCTACCGGGCCTGCTCCCGCCTCAGGACTTCTCCGATCCCGCTGAGCCCAGTTCGCGAGAGGCCCAGGTGCTGGGTGTGGACAAGGGTGTCTTCGCCGGAGTCGAAGCACTCGGTGACTTCTTCGCATCGGACCTGGCGAAGGAGTACAAGGTTCCGTCGGCCGGATGACACCGGGGGCTGTGCCCGGAGGGCCGGCGGCGGTGCGCCGGCCCTCGGCTCCGCATGGCAGGGGCGGCTTTGTCGATCGTTCGTTCGTTCTGGGAGGCTGGGGCCATGGATGCGATGAGCGGCAAAGCGGCGGGCAAGAACGGCAAGGCGGCGGGCAAGAACGGCAAGGCGGCGGACAACGGTCCCTCCAGCCCCCGGGGAAACGGCAGGGACGCCATCATGGACGCCGCACGAGACGTCTTCGCGGAGCGCGGCTACTTCGGCGCCTCCATTCGTGACATCGCCAAGCGCGCCGACATGAGTCTGTCCGCGCTCTATTACTACTACTCCGGCAAGGCGGAGCTCTTCCACGCCCTGATCGAGGACTCGCTCGACGACTACTTCCGTCACTGCGAGAAGGAGCTGGCCCAGGCCGGTGACGACCCCGCCGCGCGGCTGGCCGCCCTGGTCAGAGTGACGGTCGACTACCGGGTCCGGCGGCGGGTCGAGAGTCTGCTGACCCTCCAGGAACTCCGTTACCTGGAACCCGAGTACCGCAACCCCATCATCGAAAGGCGGCATGCCGTATCGGGACTCTTCCAGAAGGCCATAGACGACGGCATGGCCGCCGGAGTCTTCCGGACCCCGCACCCGGACGACGCCCGCCGGGCGGTCATGGCCATGTGTAACGCCGTCGCCCAGTGGTACGACCCGTCCGGCGACCTCGGGACGACGGAGCTGTGCGAGCGGTACGTGCGGCTGGCGTTCGCAATGCTCGGGCACGGCGAGGCGCCGGCCCGGTAGGTCGCCCGCACTTTTCGTCGCGGTCATTGACACTGGGGGAGACAGCGGCCTAACTTAACGATCGTTCGACAAGTGCTTTCTCTCCATCGGCTGCGGGCCCGACCGCAACGGCCGGGCCCGTGACCCGGCGTACGACGGCAGTCGCCGAGCCTTCGCGGCGCCGGCGGCGGCAGATCCGACACCGACTCGACCGACTGGAGTGTCCATGCAGACCAGCGGAATATCCGCAGTGGTGACCGGCGGTGCGTCGGGGCTCGGTCTGGCGACGGCACGGCGGCTGCTCAAGGCCGGCGCCCGCGTCACCATCGCGGACCTGCCCTCCTCGGACGGCGACCGCGCCGTATGCGACCTCGGCCCCGAGGCCGTCTTCGTCCCCGCCGACGTGACGAGCACCGAGGACATGACCGCCGTCCTCGACACCGCCGAGCGGACAGGAGCATTGCGCGCGGTCGTCCACTGCGCGGGCCGTGGCGGTCCGCTCCGCGTGGTCAACAAGGACGGCACCGCCGGTGATCTCGACCATTTCCGCGCCGTGGTCGACGTCAACCTGATCGGCACCTTCAACGTGCTCCGGCTCGCCGCCGCCCGCATGGCCCGCAACGAACCACTCGACGGCGATCGCGGAGTGGTGGTCATGACAGCGTCGGTCGCGGCGTTCGAGGGTCAGATCGGACAGACCCCGTACGCGGCGTCGAAAGCCGGAGTGGCCGGCCTCACTGTGTGTGCGGCCCGGGATCTGGCGAGCAAGAGCATCCGGGTCGTCACCATCGCGCCCGGCTTGTTCGACACACCGATGCTCGGCAGGAGGCCGAAGGAGAAGCTCGACGCGCTCGCTGCCGCGGTGCCGCACCCCCCGCGCCTCGGAGCGGCGGACGAGTACGCACAACTCGCCCTGCACATCATCGACAACCCGATGCTCAACGGAGAGACCATCCGCCTGGACGGCGCGATCCGCCTGGCCCCACGCTGACGGCCGGCGCTCAACCGCTATTCCCCAACCGCGACCACCGCTTGGCCACCGTAAAGGAGCTGCCGTGGCAGACGAAGTACTGGTCGAGTACGGCGACGACGGCATCGCCGTCATCACCATCAACCGGCCCGAATCCCGCAACGCGGTCACCCGGGCCGTCGCGGAGGCGATCGCATCCGCGCTGGATGAGCTGGACGAGCGTGACGACCTCGCGGTCGGCATCATCACCGGCGCGGGCGGCACCTTCTGCGCGGGCATGGACCTCAAGGCGTTCCTGCGGGGCGAGCGCCCCCACGTGCAGGGGCGCGGTTTCGCCGGCCTCACCGAGACCCCGCCGGTGAAGCCGCTGATCGCCGCCGTCGAGGGCTACGCCGTGGCGGGCGGATGCGAGATCGCCCTCGCGAGTGATCTGGTCGTCGCCGCGGAGGACGCCAAGTTCGGGCTGCCCGAGGTCAAGCGCGGTCTGGTGGCGGTGGCCGGGGGACTGCTGCGGCTGCCGGGCCGGATCCCGTATCAGATCGCGATGGAACTCGCTCTCACCGGCGATGTCCTCACCGCGGACCGGGCCCACCACTACGGGCTGGTCAACCGGCTCACCCCGCCCGGCGGCGCGCTGAAGGAGGCGAGGCTGCTGGCCTCCGCCATCGCCGCCAACGGTCCGCTCGCCGTACGGGTCACCAAACGTGTCCTCGTGGAGTCTCCCGGCTGGCCACGCGACGAGCTGTTCGACCGTCAGAAGCCGATCACCGAGCTGGTGTTCAACTCGGATGACGCCCGGGAAGGCGCGTCGGCCTTCACCGAGAAGCGCGCTCCCGTCTGGCGAGGCCGGTGAGCGGCCGGTGAACGAAGAACAAGACCAGCAACGTGCGAACGGCGCCGCACCCGATGCGGGCCCGGTGCCGCTCACTGGGCTGCGGGTCGTCGAGCTCGGGGGCATCGGACCAGGGCCGTTCTGTGCGATGCTCCTCGCCGACGCCGGCGCGGACGTGATCCGTGTCGAGCGCCCGTCGGACGTGGCCGGCAGGCCCGATCCCGTCCTGCACCGGGGCCGGCGCTCGGCCGCCATCGACCTCAAGCACCCGGAAGGCGTCGGCGCCGTCCTCGACCTGGTGGCGGATGCCGATGTCCTCCTGGAGGGCTTCCGGCCGGGGGTGGCCGAACGGCTCGGCGTGGGCCCCGGCCCGTGCCTGGACCGCAACCCGCGCCTGGTCTACGGACGGATGACGGGATTCGGGCAGGACGGGCCGCTCGCGCCGCGGGCCGGGCACGACATCAACTACATCGCCCTGTCGGGGGCCCTGGGGGCCATCGGACCGGCCGCCGGTCCGCCGGTCCTGCCGCTCAACCTGCTCGGCGACTTCGGCGGCGGTGGCGCACTGCTCGCCTTCGGCGTGCTGTGCGCGGTCGTGCAGGCACGCGCCACCGGGAAAGGCCAGGTCGTGGACGCCGCCATGGTGGACGGGTCGGCTCAGCTGCTGGCCATGATCTACAGCCGCCTGCACCAGGGGCGATGGACCGACCGCAGGGGCGTCAACTACCTGGACGGCACGGCCCCGTTCTACGGCGTCTACCGCTGCCGCGACGGCGAGTACGTCGCCATCGGCGCGATCGAGGCGCCCTTCTTCGCCACCCTCCTGGGACGGCTCGGTCTGGCCGCGGATGCCGACTTCACCCAACAGTGGGACCGTTCCCGCTGGCCGGTCATGCGACAACGCCTGGCGGAGGTCTTCGCCGCCCGGACCCGCGACGACTGGGCCGCCGTGTTCGCCGACGCCGACGCGTGCGTCACCCCCGTGCTGTCGCTGGTGGAGGCGCCGCACCATCCTCACAACGCCGCACGCGGCACCTTCCTCACCGACGGCACGGGAGTCCTCCAGCCCGCCCCGGCCCCCCGGTTCGGCTCCTCCACCCCTCGCCGGCACGCCCGGCCGGCCCCCCTTCCGGGCGAGCACACGGCGCAGGTCCTCGCCGAGACGGGCCGGAACCCCGAGCAGATCAAGAAGCTTTTCGACGCGGAGGTCGTGCGATGAGCCGCCGTACCGCGCGAAAGCCCTGCATGGCCGGCCGCGGGCCGACGAGTGAAGGGAGCGGCACATGACCGACTACTGGCCCGCGGGACTGCCTCGCCGCCTCGACTACCCCGATGTCCCGCTCGGCGCGGTGCTCGCCGGCTCGGCCCGCCGCTACCGCGACCGGGCGGCCATGCGCGACGGCGACCAGGTTCTCACCTTCACCGGCCTGTACGAACAGGCCGCCGCGTTCGCACGCGGCCTCAGGGCGCGCGGCATACGGCAGGGTGACGTGGTCGCCCTGCACCTGCCGAACACCCTGTGGTTCGCCGTCGCCTACTACGGCATCACGCTCGCCGGCGCGACAGCCTGCCCGGCCAACCCCGCCCAGCCGGCCAGGGCCCTGCGCGCCCAGCTCGCCGACTGCTCCGCGGCGGCCGTGGTGACCCATCCGGAGCCGGCACCGGTGCTGGCCGAGGCGATCGACGGGCTGCCGGTCCGGCTGGTCGTCATCGTGCCGCCCAGCACATCGGCCCCGTCCGACAGGCCGGATGACTGCGCACAGCTCTTCGGGAAGGCGGGCACCGCCCTGGGGGCCCTTGTCGCAGGCCAGAGCACCCACCCGCCAGAGGTGCTGGTACCCACCGACTCCGTCGCCCAGTACGGGTACACCGGCGGAACCACCGGAGCACCCAAGGGAGTGCGCATACTGCACCGCAACATCGTCGGCAACACCATCCAGGTCGCCTGCTGGCGCTCCGGGGCGCTCCCCGGGCTCGACAGCGAAGGCGGTGTGGTGCTGGACCCCTTGGAGAACTCCGGGGACTACGCCCTGGCACCGGGCAGCTACGCCACGCTGTGTATCTCGCCCTTGTTCCACGCCCTTGGCCTGATCAGCCTGAACTTCTTCCTCCTGTGCGGCGCGACCACCATCCTGAGCGGCCGCTTCGATGCGGAGTCGTACCTGGAGCAGGTGGAACGGCACCGGATCACATACATCCCGGGCGCCCCGGCGCTCTGGCACGCCCTGCTGGCGACACCGGGCATCCGTACGCGGGACCTCAGCTCGGTCAAGGCCGTGGTGTCGGGCGGCGCTCCCATAGACACGTACTCGTTGGAGAAGCTGACAGAGGTCTTCCCCAACGCCGCCGTCATCGAGGGTTACGGCCTGACGGAGGCGACAGCAACCGTGTCCAGCGGCCCGATCGCGAAGGCCGGGCTGCGCAAGCCGGGCAGCCAGGGACTTCCCCTGTTCGACACCGAGCTGGAGATCCGGGATCCGCTGGATCCCGGCCGGAAGGTGCCGCGGGGCGAGCGCGGCGAGATCTGGGCGCGGGGCCCTCAGGTGGCCTCGGGCTACCTCGGCCGCCCGGAGGAGACCGCCGCGCAGTTCGTCGATGGCTGGTTGCGCACCGGCGACACCGGCCACCTCGACGTGGACGGCTTCCTGTACGTCTCCGGCAGGTCGAAGGACATGCTCATCTACAAGGGCTACAACGTGTACCCGCGCGAGCTGGAGGACATCCTCGGCGGACACCCGGCGGTGCTCCAGGCGTCGGTCGTCGGGAGGGCGGTGCCTGCCGTCGGTGAGGTCCCCGTCGCCTTCGTGGTCCCCACCGCGGAGCCGCGCGCGATGGCCGAGGAGCTGATGGAGTACGTCGCGGAGCGCGTGACCCCGTACAAGCGGATCAGAGAGGTCCGTTTCGTCGACGAACTTCCCCTGTCCCCGGCCGGAAAGGTGCTGAAAACCGAGCTCCGCCGCCTGGCCCGGACGACTCGGGGCCCGGGCGAACCCCCCTGGGGCACACAGGAAACCGGCGCGCCGGACACGGCGGAAAGGCAGGTCTGACATGCGTGACGCGGTCATCGTGGACGCCGTCCGTACCCCCGTGGGCAAGCGGAACGGCTCGCTCAGCGATGTGCACCCCGTAGACCTGTCCGCTGTGGTGCTGCGCGCCCTCGCCGAACGCAACGACCTGGATCCGGCGTTGGTCGAGGACGTGCTGTGGGGCTGCGTCTCGCAGACCGGTGAGCAGGGCGGCTGCGTCGGCCGCTTCGCCGTCCTGGCCGCCGGATGGCCTGAGGAAGTGCCGGGCGTCACCATCGACCGGCAGTGCGGATCCTCGCAGCAGGCGGCGCAGTTCGCCGCCGCGGGAGTGATGAGCGGTCAGTACGACATCGTCGTCGCGGGCGGCGTGGAGTCGATGAGCCGCGTACCGCTGGGCTCCGGCCGCGAGCGGGGCCCCGGCGAGCCCTTCGGGCCTGCCGTGCGGGCCCGGTACGGCGTCTCGCGGTTCAGTCAGGGGCTGGGCGCGGAGGAGATCGCGCGGCGCTGGCGGCTGAGCCGGGAGCAACTCGACGCGTACAGTCTGCGGTCGCACGCCAACGCGGCGGCCGCGATCGACGAGGGGCGGTTCAAGTCCCAGATCGTGCCGGTGGACGTGACGGATGAGGACGGCTCCGTACGCACCGTCGACACGGACGAGGGAGTACGGCGGGGCGGCACGCCCGCCACGATGGCGGGTCTGAAGCCCGCTTTCACCGAGGACGGCGTGGTCACGGCCGGCAACTCCTCGCAGATATCGGACGGTGCCTCGGCGCTGCTGGTCATGAGCGGCGAGAAGGCCACTGAACTCGGTCTGCGCCCGATCGCCCGCTTCCACTCCTTCGCCGTCGTCGGAGTCGACCCCGTGACGATGCTGACCGGCCCCATCCCGGCCACCGAGAAGGTCCTGAAGCGCGCCGGTCTGGGCATCGAGGACATCGGAGCCTTCGAGATCAACGAGGCGTTCGCCAGCGTGACCTGCGCCTGGCTCGCCGAGACCGGCGCCGATCCGGACCGGCTCAACCCCGACGGCGGCGCCATCGCCCTCGGGCATCCCCTGGGAGCCTCCGGCGCCCGGCTGACCACGACGCTGCTCCACCACATGCGAGCCGTCGGCGTCCGCTACGGCCTGCAGTCGATGTGCGAGGGCGGCGGCATGGCGAACGCCACCGTCCTGGAACTCCTTCCCCGCTGAGCCGGGGCTGCCGGGGCTGCCGGGGCTGCCGGGGCTGCCGGAGCGGCCAAGCGGCCCAAGCAGCCCGAGCCCTGGGGCCCGCTCGACAAGGCGCCCACAACCGAGGAGTGCGGAAAGCCAATGGAAACAGACGAGTTCGACGCCGTTCTGGCGGCGGTGCGGGCCTTCGTGCGCGAGAAGGTGGTCCCGCGCGAGAACGAGATCGAGGAGAAGGACGAGATCCCGGCGGACCTCCGCGAGAAGGCCGCGGCCATGGGCCTGTTCGGCTACGCGTTGCCCCAGGAGTACGGCGGGCTGGGCTTCTCCATGACGGAGGACGTACGCCTCTCCCTGGAGATCGGCTACACCACGCCCGCGTTCCGCTCGATGTTCAGCATCAACAACGGGGTCGCCGGCCAGCTCCTGGCGAGTTCCGGCACCGAGGAGCAGAAGCGGCGCTATCTGCCGCGGATGGCCGCCGGGGAGTTGATCGCGGCGTTCACGTTGACGGAGGCGGAGGCGGGTTCGGACCCCAGTGGTATCAGGACCCGTGCCGTACGCGACGGGGGCGGCTACGTCCTGAACGGCAGCAAGCGGTTCATCACCAATGCCCCGCTCGCCGGTGTCTTCATGGTGTTCGCCCGCACCGGGCCGCAGAGCACGGGCGCCGAGGGGATCTCCGTCTTCGCCGTCGACGCGGACAGCCCCGGCGTCACCGTGGGACCGAGGGACCACAAGATGGGCCAGTCGGGGGCCTTGAGCGCGGAGGTCTTCTTCGACGACGTACGCCTTCCGGCGAGTGCCCTCGTCGGAGAACGCGAGGAAGAGGGATTCCGCACCGCCATGCGGTCGCTGGCGAGGGGACGTCTGAGCGTCGCGGCGATGTGTGTGGGGCTGGCCGGGCGCATCCTGGACGAAAGCGTCGCGCACGCCTCGGTCACCCGGCAGGGCGGACGGCCCATCGGTGAGTTCCAGCTCGTTCAGGCCATGCTCGCTGAGTCGCACGCTGAGATGT
>NZ_VCHX02000317.1 GCF_005768555.2 Streptomyces sporangiiformans | reverse complement strand
GGGGCTGGGCCCGGGCGCCGCTCGGCGGGTGTCACATGGTGTGCGGATCAGACCTCATCTGTCCTTGTCTGTCCTCAGGCGTCACCGAAGATGATGCCGTAGGCCTTGGTGCCCGTGAGGTTGTCGTACAGGACGTCGCCGGTGGACTTCTTCCAGATCTTGATGCGGTAGGTGTCGGGGGCGTTGGTGACGGTGATGCGGAAGCCGTAGCCGCTGGTGCCGTTGACCGTGCCGGAGCCCTGGTACTGGGCTTCCGAGCCGGTGACCACCAACCAGTCGGAGGAGGTGGACTGGAACTTCATCTTGCCGGCCGCGTAGTTGAAGGTGGCGTCGCCGCTGGGGACGGTGGCGCCCTTCTTGTACGCGGCGCCGAAGGTGAAGGCCGCCGGGCCGGTCAGGGTGGGCTTGGCGGGGTAGGCGCCGGCCGGGGAGGCGATGACGCCGACGCCCGCGATGGGACCGGCCGCCCGGTCGTACACGATCAGCTCGGGGAGCTTCGTGGTGTCCGAGCCCCCGTCGTCGTCCGTGACGGTGATCTCCGGACGGTGGATGCCCGCCTTGGTGTAGGTGTGCGCGGCCTCGCAGCCGGTGGCGGTCACCGTGCCCTTGGCCGGCTCGGTGCCGTCCTTCCAGTCGACCTCGCACGTCTGGGTGTCACCGGAGCCCAGGTCCGTGAACTGTGCGGTGACGGTCGCGCTCTTGCCCGCCGCCACCGGGTCACTGGGGCCCTTGGCCGAGGTGATCACCGGGGCCGCGTTGTCGACGGTGACCGTGAGCGTGTCGCTGCTGCGGCCGCCGGTCAGCGTGACCTTGTAGGTGCCGTCGTCGGCGCAGGTGATGGTGGTCAGGATGGCCTTGGCGTCGGAGAAGGTGCAGGGTGCTCCGTCCTCGACGGTCCACTTGGGGTCGCCGGCCCCGGAGATGGTGCCGGTGAGGGAGACGGCGCCGCCCTCGGTGCCGCTCGCGTTCGGGCCGGCGTGGACGATGGTGACCGGGTCGATGCTGGTCAGGGTGGGGACGACCTTCTTCATCAGGCCGTCGGAGTCGAACTCCAGCTTGTCGATGGTGGTTTCACGGTGCATGCCGTCACCGCCGGGGATGGCGAAGCGGTGGTAGGCGATGTACCAGTCGTCGGTGTTCGGGACGTGGACCACGGAGTGATGGCCCGGCCCCTTGATACCGAGGGCGAGGCGCTTTTCCAGGATCACGCCCTGCTTGGTCCAGGGACCGGTGGGCGAGGACCCGGTGGCGTAGGCGACGCGGTAGTTCTCGTCCCGCGTGTCGTTCTCCGACCACATGAAGTAGTAGGTGCCCTTGCGCTTGATGACGAAGGTGCCCTCGTTGTAGCCGCTGGGGGTCATGTTGGTGACCTTCGAGGAGTCGAAGGACACCATGTCGTCGTTCAGCGGCACGACGTACGCCCTGCCGTTGCCCCAGTAGAGGTACGACTGGCCGTCGTCGTCGGTGAAGACCGCCGGGTCGATCATCTGGCCGGTGTAGGCGCCACGGGGGATGAGCGGCTTGCCCAGCGGGTCCTTGAACGGTCCGGTGGGCGAGTCGGACACCGCGACGCCGATGTTCGTGTCGGCCGAGAAGTAGAAGTAGTACTTCCCGTTCTTCTCGGCGATCGTCGGCGCCCAGGCCCGGCTGTCGGCCCAGCTGATGTCAGGACCGAGGTCGAGGATGACGCCGTGGTCCTTCCAGTGGACCAGGTCCTTGGAGGAGTACGCCTTGAACTGCGTGCCGCTCCAGCCCTCGAAGCCGTCGGTGGTCGGGTAGATGTAGAAGGTGTCGCCGAACCTCACGATGTTCGGGTCGGCGTTGAGCCCCGGTAGCACCGGGCTCTTCATCTCCAGGGCCTCGACCGTCCAGGTGCGCTTCTCCCCGTCCGAGCCGGTCACCTCGTACGTCACCGGCTCGGTGAAGTCGTGGAGCGTGCCGGAGGCCGGGCTGATGGACGCGCCGTGGGCGAGGGTGAACTCGGGGGCGAGCGCGGTGAG
Organism: Streptomyces sporangiiformans; assembly: GCF_005768555.2. Classification (GTDB taxonomy): domain Bacteria; phylum Actinomycetota; class Actinomycetes; order Streptomycetales; family Streptomycetaceae; genus Streptomyces; species Streptomyces sporangiiformans. The sequence goes on along the minus strand of NZ_VCHX02000317.1, from coordinate 23,905 downwards.
ATCGCTGCCCTCGGTCAGCGGCAGCGTGATCTTGCTGTCCGCGTCGTTGACGATGGCGTCGATCTTCAATGCGGGGTGGGTCGCCGTGGCGATGCCCGTGGTGTTTCCGCTGAGCTCCAGGACCTCGGCGGGCGACAGGGCCCGGTTGTAGATCCGGAAGTCGTCCACCTCGCCACCGAAGTACGGGTCCGGGGAGTACAGGGACTTGCCGATGTAGCCGGAGTAGCCCTTCGACGCGTCGTAGAGCTCGGACGGCTTGATGGTGACGCCGGTCGCCCGGGCCGCCTCGATGCCGTTCACGTAGAGGACCGCCGTCTGGGCCGTGCTGTCCACCGTGACCGTGACGTGCTTCCACTCACCGGGGGTGAGCTGGGAGGCCGCCGTCATCTGCTTCTCGCCCGACCAGGTGGCCTTGGTGATCGCCGAGAACAGCTTGCCGCCGCCGTTGGAGGGTGAGGCGAAGAGGTACTTGTTGTTGTCGGGGCCCAGGCCGAAGAGCCACTGGAAGTTGTCCCCGCCCTTCCACTTGACGTGCGTGGAGACGGTGACACTGTCGGCGCCCTTCAGGACGCCGTTCGGAATCCTGACGTACGGCGAGGTGGTGGAGCTGCTGGAACCGCCGGACATCTTGAACGAGCCGCCGTCCACGCCGGTACCGAAGTCCGGGGTGCGGACGTAGGTGCCGTGATAGCCGTGACCGCTGGAGTCGCGGGTGATGTTGCCGCCGGTCTCGTCGAAGTCGTAGCGCAGGACGAGGTCGGCGGGCACCTCGGCGCCCTCCTCCGAGACCGTGACCTCGGCCTTGACCTTGAGCGCGGCGCCGTCCGGCAGGCTGCCCTCCACCGTGAAGGTGCCGGCCTGCGCGTACGCCGAGGCCGGGACGTCGTCCCAGGTGACGGAGACGGGGCGCTTGACTCCGTCGGCGTACTCGGCGATGACGGTGGCCGGCAGGACCGGCGGGTCACCGATGCGCGTCTTCACCGAGATGTCCTCGACGCTCTCCACGAGCTGGTCGGGCTGGTAGGCGCGCAGCAGCCGGTCGTACTCGGCCTGGGTGACCGGGAGCACCGTGCCGTGCCGTGGCTTCGACGGGAGGTCATAGCCGGTGGACGGGGTCCAGTTGCCGGAGGCGAGGTCCGTCGTCTCGAAGGGGATGTAGCCGCGGCCGCCGAACTCGTCGAGGAAGGAGTACCACTTCTCCTCGGTGTTGGACTTGAAGACCAGCGGCCCCTCGGCGGCGCTCATCGCGTCCTTGCCGATGCCCTCCTTGACGAAGTCCCAGGACAGGTCGAGGAGCGAGTCGCTCTTCTCCTCGAAGATGAACTTGCTGTACGGGGTGGAGGAGGTGTTGTTCCGCTCGTCCTTGGACAGGCGGTAGTACGTCCCGTCGTGCTTGATCACCGTGGAGTCGATGACCGAGTAGCCGCGGTCGATCCAGACCTTGGGCTCGCTGAAGGTGTAGAAGTCGCGGGTGGTGGCGTACATCATGCGGTTGTACGTGTCGCCGGAGTGCGCCTCGTTGTCGTACAGCTTCGACGCCCAGAAGACGACGTACTCGCCGCGCTCCGCGTCGTAGAAGGCCTCCGGCGCCCAGGTGTTGCCGGCCGCGTCGGGCGAGACCTTGACCAGACGCTGGTTGGTCCAGTTCACCAGGTCGGTGGACTCCCAGACCATGATGGACTTGCTGCCGGTGCGCTGCGAGGCATCCCAGCCGTTGCCGTCGTAGATCCGCAGGTCAGTGGCGATCTGGTAGAACTTGTCGCCCTCCGGGGAGCGGATGATGAACGGGTCGCGCAGGCCCTTCTCGCCGAGCGTGGAGGTCAGGACCGGCTTGCCGTCGTTGATCTCCCGCCACTTCAGGGGGTCGTTGCCCTTGCTGAGGGCGGCGTAGAGCTGTTCGCCGTCCGAGGTGCCCTCGCCGGTGAAGTAGCTGAACATGTAGCCCTTGAGCGGGGCCTTGGCGGGGAGTTCGGGCACCTTGGCGGTGAAGACCCGGGTGGCTGTGGCGTCGCCCTTGGTGACGGTGGCGGTCAGGGCCACGGTGGTGTCGCCGTCGCCGTGCGCGGGGCGCTTCACCACGCCGTCGGCGGAGACGACGTCCGGCTCGGCGGACGACCAGCTGACCTTCGTGCCGTAGTCGCCGGTCGCGGGGAGGGTCAGGTTGCCGCGTACGTCGTCGAGGTTGTGGACGGACAGCGCGTCGGCGGCCTGCCGGGTCGCCGTGGCGTCGTCGAAGGCGGCGGGGACCGTGATGTCGAAGGTCTTGGTGTCGGTCACGGGTCCCTTCTTCAGGGTCGCCGTGAGCGTGGCGTGGCCGTCCGGTTCGCCGGCGGCCGGGCGGGTCACGGCGCCGGTGTCGGACACCACGGAAGGGGTGTCGCTCTTCCAGCTGATCGTGGAGCCGCCGGCCGGGCCGGACTTCGGCAGCGTCAGGTCGGAGACGACGGCGCTGGTGTCGCCGAGGCTGAGCGCGGCCTTGTCGGCGGCGACGCCCTCGGTGGCGACGGGGAGGGAGAGCTGCTCGACCTCCGAGCCGGCCAGTGCCCTGTCGTACACCCGGAAGTCGCGGATCTTGCCCTTGAAGAGCTTGTCGCTGGTGTAGACGGACTTGCCGACGTAGTTGGCCGTCGTGGCGCCGGAGCCGATGGAGCCGGGGGTGATGGTGACCGCCGTGTTGCGGGCCACCTCCACGCCGTCCTCGTAGAGGACGCCCGTGGTGCCGGTCTGGGTGTACGTGACGTGCTTCCAGACGGAGCGCTGCAGGGCGGCGGGGCCCGTGGTGGTCTTCTCGGTGGACCAGTTCCCGGACGCGATGGAGGTCCGGAAGGAGTTGCCGGTGGTGAACAGATAGCCGTTGCCGGCGCCGTTGCTGGTGTTGCCGAAGCCGTAGATGAAGTACGGGGTGGTCTGGGTGGCGTCGATCTGCACGTCCATCGAGACGGAGATCGAGTTCATGCCGCTCATGATGTTGTCCGGCACCTTGATGTAGGTGTCGGACCCGTTGAAGGCGAGCCCCTCACCGTTGCCGGTCCAGCCGGCGGCTCCGTTCAGCGTGCCGTTGCGCCCGTTGCCGGACGCGTCGGTCACGGTGGTGCCGGAGGTGGCGTCGAGCTTGTACCAGAGTGCCAGTCCGTCGGTGATCTCCGCCGCCTGCGCGGGGGCGAGCGGACTGGCCAGACCCAGGAAGAGCGACGCGGCGGTCAGCCCGGCGAGATGGCCCGCCCAACGTCTCGCGCGGCTGCGAGGCCGTTCGATGTCGATGTGCGGCATTTTCAAGTCTCCTCGTCGAGACAGGCTCAAGGCACGAAGGAAGGGTTCGTGGCGGGTCCTGACCCCTGCCCGGTCGGCCGAGAGGCGCCCTGCCGTTTCGTCGGTGTGACGTCGTGTTGCGAGAGTGTCAATCGGTGTACAGGGGGGCGTCAAGACTTTTCGAACAATGTCCGACTGGCCGAACGGAATACTTCCGTTGCCTCTCGGCAGCCATGATCTCGTCATACGCGCTCTCGGCATCCGAGATGCCGGCCTCACAACGAAGCCAGGGCCACGGTTGCCCGTGACCCCGGCTCGATGCCACTGGGAGCAACAGCCTTCAGGCCGCTACCGCCCGTTTCCCAAGGCGCGGCGCATCACCCCGGGCTTCTTCTTCTCGGGCGGATGGGCGGGCGGGGGCTCCTTGGTGTAGACGAGTTCCGCGACCGTCACGCGGACGCACCACGTGCTGGTGAAGGCTCGCTCCCATTGCTCGCTCCAGCGTTCCTGGGTCACCTCCACGAGCCAGCTCGTCTCGGAGGTCCGAAAGACGCTCCGCCCGGTCTCCTCAGGCTTCTTGTCCCACGGCCCCCAGGTGCGGCAGACCTGCTCCGCCCGGGACAGAGCCGCCGCCCGGTCGCCCTCGACGTGATACTTCTCCCGCAGCTCCCACGTCGGGTCCGTGGAGAAGTCGGAGTTCGCCTCGACGAGCACGTACCACTGTGCTTCCGGCCCCATGGAGACCTCCCCGCCCCGCGACCACGAACCTCGTCGTGATCTCCCGTTCGCCGCGGCGAGCATAGCTGTCCCCGCGGCGGAGAAGGAGGTGGAGCCGACTGCCGTGATCAGGCGGTCCGCGGCCTCTTTCGTTTCATCGTGGGCGCCATCGTGGGCGTCATCGTTGGCGTCATCGTTGGCGCCTGTGAGCCAGTTCCCTGACCTCCAGCGGCAGCGCGTCGGCGGCCGGCAGCCGCGGCAGCAGATCCGGTTCGAGTGTCAACGCGCGGAAGACGAGCGCGACGGTCACCTCGTGACCCGGCCGGTCCACGATCTCGACCGGGTCACCGGCCCGGATGTCTCCGGGCTCGATCACGCGCAGATACGCGCCCGGCACGGCGGCCTGCGTGAACCGCTTGATCCAGCCGTCGCGCTCCAGCCAGCCCTGGAACGTCGCGCACGGGATCCGCGCGCACGACACCTCCAGGACCACCTGGGGCCCGATGCGCCAACGCTCGCCGATCAGCGCGCCGTTGACGTCGAGACCAAGGGTCGTGAGGTTCTCCCCGAAGACGCCGTTGGCCAGCGGCCTGCCCAACTCCCCCTGCCAGCCGTCGAGGTCCTCGCGGGCGTAGGCGTACACGGCCTGGTCGAAACCGCCGTGGTGCTTCACGTCGTAGACGCGGTCGCCCGCCAGCCCGACCGCGCCCGTGCCCTTGGGGCCGGGAGCGCTGACGGCGACCGGACCGTCAACGGGCCGCTTGTCGATGCCTGTCGCGCCGAGCCCCTTCCACGGGTTGGGCCGAGGCTTGCCGACATTTACGGAGAGCAGCTTCATACGAGCGACGGTACGGGTGCGCCGCACGCCGGTGCGACACGATTACCTGCCACCCTCTCAGTGGCCCGACTCAACGCCGCCTCAACGCCGCCTCAACGCAGCTTCTGCGCGACCTCAGTGGCCCAATAGGTGAGGATGTTCTGCGCCCCGGCCCGCTTGATCCCGGTCAGCGTCTCCAGAATCGCCCGTTCCCGGTCGACCCAGCCCTTCTCGGCGGCGGCCTCGATCATCGAGTACTCACCGGAGATCTGATACGCGGCGACGGGCACGTCCACCGCGTCCGCGACCCGGGCGAGGATGTCGAGGTAGGGCCCGGCGGGCTTCACCATCACCATGTCGGCGCCCTCTTCCAGGTCGAGCGCCAACTCCCGCAGGGATTCCCGTACGTTGGCGGGGTCCTGCTGGTAGGTCTTGCGGTCGCCCTTCAGCGACGAGGCGACGGCTTCCCGGAACGGCCCGTAGAAGGCGGACGAATACTTGGCGGTGTAGGCGAGGATGGCGACGTCCTCGCGCCCGATCTGGTCGAGGGCATCCCGGATGACCCCGACCTGGCCGTCCATCATGCCGCTGGGCCCGACCACATGCGCACCGGCGTCGGCCTGTACCTGGGCCATCTCGGCGTACCGCTCCAGGGTCGCGTCGTTGTCGACGCGACCCTGCTCGTCGAGCACACCGCAGTGTCCGTGGTCGATGGTCTCGTCGAGGCACAGGTCGGACATCACGAGCAGCTCGTCCCCGACCTCGGCCCGCACATCGCGGATGGCGACCTGCAGAATCCCGTCCGGGTCGGTCCCGGGCGTGCCGAGGGCGTCCTTCTTGCTCTCCTCCGGCACCCCGAACAGCATGATCCCGGAAACCCCGGCCTCCACCGCCTCCACGGCGGCCTTCTTCAGACTGTCCCGCGTGTGCTGCACGACCCCGGGCATGGCCGCGATCGGCACGGGCTCACTGACACCTTCGCGCACGAACGCCGGGAGGATGAAGTCGGCGGGGTGCAGCCGGGTCTCGGCGACCATCCGTCGCATCACGGGGCTGGTGCGCAGCCGCCGCGGCCGCGCACCGGGAAAGGATCCGTACTTCGTCATGCCACCTACGCTACGCCTGCCCCACACCCCCCTTTGCCGACGCGCTGTCGAGCCCGCCAGGGCCGCCAGCCACCCCTGCCCTGCCCTGTCCTGTCCGTCCTGTCCGGGAGAACCGAGGAGACCAAGTTGACCCGCAACGTGGAGACGTACTCCGCACTTCGCGAAATCCCCACTGATTTCCTGACCGGTTTCTGCCTGGCCTGCGCGGAGCGCGGGAGCGGAGTGTTCGCGGCTCTGGCCACCCCGACTGAGGCGGAGCGGTTCTTCCACATCCTCGATACCGCCTGGAAGGCGCCGCTCGGCGAAGTGGACGAGGACGAACTCGTCGACATCCTTGAGGATTTCGAAGCGCGAACGGGATCGGTTGATTTCGGCGATCCGGGCAGTAGAACGTTCTCCGTTGTGCAGTCCGCAATGCTCGCAGTAAATGCCATCGCGGTCTGCATGCACCCGAACCCGACCCGAGCCGAGATGTCAGGACAGACGCTCGAAACGATTCTCGGAAGTTTCGACTTCGAGATCGGCGGAAGGAAAGCCAGGGTGGTACGGCCCGGCGAAGAGACGGCGACTGGGCGACTTCAGCGGTTGGAGCAGAATGCCCAGGCTTCCTTTGTCGAATCCGTCCGGTCCCTGACTCGTGATCAAGATGTCAGCCGCCTCGACAGGAGTTTCCTCGAAGCGCTCCGCGATTCCTGCGCACCAGTTCGCGACGAGATCAAGAATGCCGCCGCATCCGTCGCCGAGCTGAACGGCTGGGTACCGCCGAACAGCGGGTGATCACGGTGTACGAGAACGCGCACGAGAACGGCCCCTGACCGTTCACTCCGGTCAGGGGCCGCCCCCCGCTCCACCTACGGCAGTGGACGCGCGCCCACCTTCAGAACCGTCAGGTCGTCGTACTGCGCCTCCGCCGCGAACCGGGCCGCCGCTCGCTGGGCCGCGTGACCGGCCCTCCGGCCTCCACCGCGGCAGCCCTCCGTCGCGAGCCGAAGTCCGCGAGTGCCTCCGCCAGCTTGTGCACCGACGGCTCCGGAGCCATGACGTCGACCCGCAGCCCGTGCTCCTCGGCCGTCTTGGCCGTCGCGGGACCGATGCACGCGATCACGGTCACGTTGTGCGGCTTGCCGGCGATACCGACCAGGTTCCGCACCGTGCTCGACGACGTGAACAGCACCGCGTCGAAGCCACCGCCCTTGATGGCCTCCCGCGTCTCGGCCGGCGGCGGCGAGGCCCGCACGGTCCGGTACGCCGTGACGTCGTCGACCTCCCAGCCCAGCTCGATCAGCCCGGCCACCAGCGTCTCGGTCGCGATGTCGGCCCGCGGCAGGAACACCCGGTCGATGGGGTCGAAGACGGGGTCGTACGGCGGCCAGTCCTCCAGCAGTCCGGCCGCGGACTGCTCCCCGCTCGGCACCAGATCCGGCTTCACACCGAACGCCACGAGCGCATTGGCCGTCTGCTCGCCCACGGCGGCCACCTTGATGCCCGCGAACGCGCGCGCGTCGAGCCCGTACTCCTCGAACTTCTCCCGTACGGCCTTGACCGCGTTCACCGACGTGAAGGCGATCCACTCGTAACGGCCCGTCACAAGTCCCTTGACCGCCCGCTCCATCTGCTGGGGCGTACGCGGCGGCTCGACGGCGATCGTCGGCACCTCGTGCGGCACGGCGCCGTACGAGCGCAGTTGGTCGGAGAGCGACGCCGCCTGCTCCTTCGTACGCGGTACGAGGACCTTCCAGCCGAACAGCGGCTTGGACTCGAACCACGACAACTGGTCACGCTGGGCGGAGGCGGAACGCTCACCGACCACGGCTATCACCGGACGGCCGCCCTCCGGCGAGGGCAGCACCTTCGCCTGCTTCAGCGTCTGTGCGATCGTCCCGAGCGTCGCGGACCAGGTCCGCTGCCGGGTCGTCGTACCGGCGACCGTCACCGTCAGCGGCGTATCGGGCTTGCGGCCCGCGGCCACCAGCTCGCTCGCGGCCGCGCCGACGGAGTCCAGGGTCGTGGAGACCACCACGGTCCCGTCGGACGCGCCGACCTCGGTCCAGCACCGGCCCGAAGCCGTCCGCGCGTCCACGAACCGCACGTCCGCGCCCTGCGCGTCCCGCAGCGGCACACCCGCGTACGCGGGCACACCGACGGCGGTGGCGATACCGGGCACGACCTCGAAGGGCACACCCGCGGCGGCGCAGGCCAGCATCTCCTCGGCGGCGTACGTGTCGAGACCGGGGTCCCCGGTGACCGCACGCACGACCCGCCTGCCGCCCCGTGCGGCCTCCATGACAATATTGGCCGCGTCCCTCGACGCGGGGACCCCAGCGGTGGCTGACGTGCCGTCAACCACCGTGAGCTGAGGCGTGTCCATGCCCGTGCCCGATACGGCGTCCAGCACGGTGACGCCTTGTCTGGCGTGCGTGCGGACGACGTCGAGCACTTCGGGCTCGGCGACCAGGACATCCGCAGTCGCCAGCGCCTCCACGGCGCGCAGTGTGAGCAGTCCCGGATCTCCGGGTCCGGCACCGAGGAAGGTGACGTGACCGTGTTCCAGGCCGGCGGGAAGGGTGGTGGGGCTCAATGTGCTCGCTCCCCCATCAGACCGGCCGCGCCCTTGGCAAGCATCTCGGCAGCGAGTTCACGGCCGAGCGCCATTGCTTGGTCATGTGTCTCGGGCACGGGACCGGTGGTGGACAGCTGCACCAGCGTCGAGCCGTCGGTGGTACCGACGACGCCGCGCAGGCGCATTTCCTTGACAATCTGCCCGTCGGCCAGAAGGTCGGCCAGTGCACCCACAGGTGCGCTGCAGCCGGCCTCCAGGGAGGCGAGCAGGGACCGCTCGGCAGTCACGGCGACCCGGGTGAACGGGTCGTCGAGTCCGGCGAGCGCGGCGACGAGCGCGGTGTCTTGGGCGGTGTGTCCCGCCCTGCACTCGATCGCCAGAGCCCCCTGGCCGGGGGCGGGCAAAACAGTGTCGACCGGAAGGAAGTCCGTGACTTCGTCGATCCGGCCGATACGGCTCAGTCCGGCGGCGGCGAGAACGACGGCGTCGAGCTCGCCCTTCCGCACGTATCCGATGCGCGTGTCGACGTTGCCACGTATGGCGACCGTCTCTATCCGCATCCCGTGACCGCGGGCGTACGCGTTCAGCTGCGCCATGCGGCGCGGCGATCCGGTGCCCACGCGTGCCCCGTCCGGGAGGTCGGTGAACCTCAGGCCGTCGCGGGCGACGAGCGCGTCACGCGGGTCCTCGCGCCGCGGCACCGCGGCCAGCACGAGGTCGTCCGGCTGCGTCGTCGGCAGGTCCTTGAGCGAGTGCACGGCGAAGTCGACCTCGCCCCGCAGCAGCGCGTCGCGCAGGGCGGTCACGAAGACACCCGTGCCGCCGATCTGCGCGAGGTGTTCACGCGTCGTGTCGCCGTACGTGGTGATCTCGACGAGCTCGACAGGCCGTCCGGTCACCTGGCTCACGGCGTCGGCCACTTTCCCGGACTGGGACATGGCGAGTTTGCTGCGCCTCGTCCCCAGCCTCAGTGGCCCCATTTCCGCACTCATGCTCGCCCTCGGTTCTCGGCGTCGTTCTCGGCCCGCGAGACGGAGGCGACCGTTTCGGGGTCCAGGTCGAAGAGGGTCCGCAGCGCGTCCGCGTATCCGGCACCGCCGGGCTCGGCCGCGAGCTGCTTGACCCGTACGGTCGGCGCGTGCAACAGCTTGTCCACCACGCGCCGCACCGTCTGTGTGATCTCGCCCCGCTCCTTCTCGTCGAGGCCGGGCAGCCGTCCGTCGAGCCGCGCGATCTCGTTCGCGACGACATCGGCGGCCATCGTGCGCAGGGCGACGACGGTGGGGGTGATGTGCGCGGCTCGCTGGGCGGCCCCGAAAGCGGCCACCTCGTCGGACACGATCCGCCGCACCATGTCCACGTCCGCCGCCATGGGCGCGTCCGCGGAGGCCTCGGCCAGCGATTCGATGTCCACGAGCCGCACCCCGAGCAGCCGGTGCACGGCGGCGTCGATGTCACGGGGCATGGCGAGGTCGAGCAACGAGAGCACGGGCGCGGGCCGGGGGGCCACGACGACGGGCTCGGGCTTGCGGCGCTCGGGCACCCGCCCGATGGCGGCCGCGGTGGCGGCGAGCGCGGTGATGACCTCGGCGTCGGCTTCGAGCGTGAGAGCGTCGGCTTCGTGCGTACGACGAGTCGCCTCGCGGCGGTCGACGCTGCCGTTGTCCACCCAGGCGGCGTGCTGCTCCAGGGTGGCCGCGTCCATGCCGGCCACCGCGGCCTCGCCCATGACGGAGAAGCCGGTGGCTCCCTGGACGGCGGAGCCCTGTACGGCGGGCAGGTCCAGCGGACAGTTCTCGTCGGTGCCGACGCTGGTGGGCGGCAGGTCTTCCCGTACGACGGTGGGCATGGCGGCGCGTTCCTCGGCCGGTGCGCCCGTACGGCCCTCGACCGCCGCCGCGACGGCCTCGGCGGTCAGGACGAGCCCCGTCGCTCCGGTGCACGAGACGGCGAGGTCGGCACGTGTCAGCTCGCCCGGCACCGCGTCCATCGGTATCGCGCGGGCCGACACATCCGTGTCCTGCCCCTCCTGCAGGATCCGCGCGAGACGCTCCGCGCGGTCCAGCGTGCGGTTGGCGATGACCACTTCGGCCACCCCGGCGCGCGCGAGCGTCGCCGCGGCCAGCGAGGACATGGAGCCCGCGCCGATCACGAGGGCCCGCTTGCCCTTGGCCCAGGCCTCGACGGCCGCCCCCGACGTCAGCTGCTCCAGGCCGAAGGTCACGAGGGACTGCCCGGCCCGGTCGATGCCGGTTTCGGAGTGGGCCCGCTTGCCGACCCGCAGGGACTGCTGGAAGAGGTCGTTGAGGAGCCGGCCCGCCGTGTGCAGTTCCTGCGCGGTGGCGAGCGAGTCCTTGATCTGGCCGAGGATCTGGCCCTCGCCGACGACCATCGAGTCGAGGCCGCAGGCCACCGAGAAGAGGTGGTGGACCGCCCGGTCCTCGTAGTGCACGTACAGATAGGGAGTGAGCTCTTCGAGCCCGACCCCGCTGTGCTGCGCGAGCAGCGTGGAGAGCTCGGCGACACCCGCGTGGAACTTGTCCACGTCGGCGTACAGCTCGATCCGGTTGCAGGTGGCGAGCACCATGGCCTCGGTGGCCGGCTCGGCGGCGATGGTGTCCTGGAGGAGCTTGACCTGCGTGTCCGCGGACAGCGCGGCCCGCTCCAGGACGCTGACCGGAGCGCTGCGGTGGCTCAGCCCGACGACGAGAAGACTCATGCCGGCATCACGGCGGGGACATCCCCGTCCGGTCCCTTCCCGCTCTCCTCGGACACCTCGACCACGGCCTCGGCCTCGGCCAGGGCCAGGGCCTCCTCGCCGGCCTTGCGCTGCTCGTGGAAAGCGAGGATCTGCAGCTCGATGGAGAGATCGACCTTGCGTACGTCGACGCCGTCCGGCACGGACAGCACCGTCGGCGCGAAGTTCAGGATGGACGTCACCCCCGCGGCGACGAGCCGTTCGCACACCTGCTGGGCGGCGCCCGCGGGGGTCGCGATCACGCCGATCGACACGCCGTTGTCCTTGATGATCTTCTCGAGGTCATCGGTGTGCTGCACCGGGATCCCGGCGACGGGCTTGCCGGCCATCGCGGGATCGGCGTCTATGAGGGCGGCGACCCGGAAGCCGCGTGAGGCGAACCCGCCGTAGTTGGCCAGCGCCGCGCCGAGATTACCGATACCGACGATCACGACGGGCCAGTCCTGGGTCAGACCGAGCTCGCGGGAGATCTGGTACACGAGGTATTCGACGTCGTAGCCCACACCGCGCGTCCCATAGGACCCCAGGTACGAGAAGTCCTTGCGCAGCTTCGCGGAATTGACCCCCGCTGCGGCCGCGAGCTCCTCGGAGGAGACCGTGGGAACCGAGCGCTCCGAGAGTGCGGTCAGGGCACGGAGGTACAGCGGAAGCCTGGCGACTGTGGCCTCGGGAATCCCTCGGCTGCGGGTCGCCGGTCGGTGAGTTCGGCCAGTTGCCACGGTGCTCCTGCGGGTAGAGCGGGGCCGGCGGTCACCCATACCTGGACCGCCCCGTCGAATGCAGGCTATGTCTTTGTGAACGCGTGCACAAAGATGGTGTCCGATTTGCCCGCCCAACGTGACCGGGGTCACGTGCCCCTGACAGACGGGTATGGAACCGGCGCACACGCACCTTCGTTCCCTGCTTGATGGGGGCAAAGCCGCACACTCTCCTCTACGCTCCCCGCCCCCGAGGCCGAACCGCCCTCGATCCTAAGTGAATTTGCAGTCCACTTGGAGTGCTCCGTCCGGCCACGGTTCGATTACGCGCCCCCTCACTCCGCGAGGGCCCGCCGCAGCCGGTCCTCGTTCACTCGCCAGAACGTGTGCTGCGCACCGTCCACGAGCACCACGGGGATCTGCTCCCAGTACAAGCGGTGCAGCTCCTCGTCCTGCGTGATGTCCTTCTTCTCCCACGGCATGCCGAGATCCGCACAGACCTTCTCGATGACGTCCTGTGCGTCATCACACAGATGGCAGCCGGGCTTCCCGATCAGTGTGACGAGCCGCTCACGCGGCACGCCCTTCTCCGTACGGCGGCCAGTGCGCCGAAAGATGGGACTCATACCAGCCATTCTCGCGCGCCCCCGGCGTGGCGGGACACGGCGTCCACCCAGCGGGAGCGGCCCGGTTTAACGACACGGTCGCGGAGAGTTCACAGCTTGCAAACCTCCTGACTCGGGAACCACCGAACAAACTGGCTATGCTCACGCCATGGCCGCTCTTGGATGGCTCACTCCCCGTAGGCGCTCCGCCACCGCTCGGAGCGTGTTGGCAGGCGAAGCCTCGGCTGAGGCTGCGCGCAAGTCCTCCCAGGAACTGGAGGAACTCGCTCACGAAGCCACGCCCGACGGATCCGAAGCAGAACCGGAGTTCCCCGTCGTCGGCGACATCAAGGCCGCCGCCTTCTTCGACCTCGACAACACCGTGATGCAGGGCGCCGCGCTGTTCCACTTCGGCCGCGGCCTGTACAAACGCAAGTTCTTCGAGACACGCGAACTCGCCCGGTTCGCCTGGCAGCAGGCCTGGTTCCGGCTGGCGGGCGTCGAGGACCCCGAGCACATGCAGGAGGCCCGCGACTCCGCCCTGTCCATCGTGAAGGGCCACCGCGTCGCCGAGCTGATGTCGATCGGCGAGGAGATCTACGACGAGTACATGGCCGAGCGCATCTGGCCCGGCACCCGCGCACTGGCCCAGGCCCACCTCGACGCGGGCCAGAAGGTGTGGCTCGTCACGGCCGCCCCCGTGGAGATCGCCACCGTGATCGCCCGCCGTCTGGGCCTGACCGGCGCGCTGGGCACGGTCGCCGAGTCCGTCGACGGCGTCTACACCGGCAAACTCGTCGGCGAACCGCTGCACGGACCCGCGAAGGCCGAGGCGGTTCGCGCCCTGGCGGCGGCGGAGGGCCTGGACCTCGGACGCTGCGCCGCGTACAGCGACTCCCACAACGACATCCCGATGCTCTCGCTCGTCGGGCACCCGTACGCGATCAACCCGGACAGCAAGCTCCGCAAGCACGCGCGCACCCTCGAATGGCGCCTGCGCGACTACCGCACGGGCCGCAAGGCGGCGAAGGTCGGCATCCCCGCGGCGGCGGGCGTCGGCGCGGTCGCGGGCGGCACGGCGGCCGCGATCGCCCTGCACCGCCGGCGCCGCTGACACTGCGCCGAGAGCCGCCGCCGGCACTGCGCCGAGAGCGGCCGCCGACGCCCCGCCGAGGGGGCGGCCGCAGGAAAACGCGGGCAATCGTGCTGTCCTACCCGCACATCACGCCCGCCAGTCACGTTCGCGGAACACGGGCACAACACGCCCCGCAGTCAGGCGGAACGCGAACCGATTCGATCAACAACCGGTCACTCTCCGGCACTTGATCAGGCGTCGAACTGTAATAGAAGCGACGTAATCGATGATTTGAGCAACTGGGCGTAGCACTGCCTGTACGAAGCGTTATTCTCCTCAGACGCACAACGGACCCCACACGTCGCTACGACGGGTGAACGGTCCCGTACTGCACGTGATGGAAGCTCTGCCTCTGGGAGTCCCGTGTACCCACACGTCGGGGTTGACGCCTCGGGCCTGGCTACGCTGCGCGCAACGGTCCTCGACCTGTTGCGCGGCTTCGTCCCCACCGCGTACGCCGGCCCCGCCCTCGCTGTCTCCGCCGCGCCCGTCGGCCCGTGCTACGCACTGGCCGAGGGCAGCGCGGCGGTGGGCAGACGGGGCCGCTCGGGCGCGCCGGCCACCACCGCACGCCGCCCGGCCGCGGACAGTGACAGCGCCCGGATGATGGATCTCGTGGAGCGCGCCCAGTCCGGCGAGGCCGAGGCCTTCGGACGCCTCTACGACCAGTACAGCGACACCGTGTACCGCTACATCTATTACCGCGTGGGGGGCAGGGCGACCGCGGAGGACCTCACGAGCGAGACCTTTCTGCGCGCCCTGCGCCGCATCGGCACCTTCACCTGGCAGGGTCGTGACTTCGGCGCCTGGCTGGTCACGATCGCCCGCAACCTCGTCGCCGACCACTTCAAGTCGAGCCGCTTCCGCCTCGAAGTGACCACCGGCGAGATGCTCGACGCCAACGAGGTCGAGCGCTCCCCCGAGGACTCCGTCCTGGAGTCCCTCTCGAACGCGGCACTCCTGGACGCCGTACGTCGCCTCAACCCCCAGCAGCAGGAGTGCGTGACCCTGCGCTTCCTCCAGGGCCTCTCGGTCGCCGAGACCGCCCGCGTGATGGGCAAGAACGAGGGCGCGATCAAGACCCTCCAGTACCGGGCGGTACGCACCCTGGCCCGGCTCCTTCCCGACGACGCCCGCTGAGAACCGCCGAGAACCGCCGATAGCCGCTGAGAACCCGCCCCGCTGAGACCCGTAGACCCCGTACAGAGACGCCCCCTCCGAACAGACCGCCGCACGTCTCACCACCCTCAGCGACCATCAACTCACGTTCCGTAGAAGTCTGTTGGCTTTGCGGTCGATCATCCGTCGTCCGTAACCCATGTGCCGAGCCGCTCGTTGTGCGGGATACAGGCTCCCTGTGGTCACACCTGGCCGTCCCCGATCGCTCGATCGTGTGGATGTGATCAGGTAGTGCAACCCTCAGGACCCCCTGGGGAGTCGACCGTCATGACGAGAGGAGGTGCCGCCAGTGATCGCGAACGTATCGGCGCACCGGCGGGCGAACGCCTTCGCCCAGGCCCTGGAGGAACAGTCCGACCGGGGCCCGGCGGCCGAGCAGTCCGAAGGACCGGCCCCTGCTGCCGCGGCGGACGAGTCCCCGCGCAGTCGGCTGCTGTCCCTGGCGACCGGCCTCGGCGAGCTGCCCAAACCGGCCCTGGATCCCGAGGTCAAGGTCGTTCAGCGGGCCCAGCTGGTGGCCGCGATGGAGGCCATGCTGCGGGAGGGCACGGCCGCGGGGGGCGGGGGTGTGGGCCCTACGGTGCCCGAGCAGCGAAGGCGCCGGACGCGGGGAGCCCACCGGTCGACCGGGCTGCGGAAGTTGCGACCACGGTCCCGCCTGTCGAAGGGCCTCGCAGCGGGCGGGCTCACCGTCGGCGTGGCCGCGGGAGCCTTCAGCGGAGTCGCCGCTGCCAGCTCCGACGCCCTGCCCGGTGACTCGCTCTACGGGCTCAAGCGTGGCATGGAGGACCTCAAGCTGGGCATGGCCGACGGCGACAGCGACCGCGGCCGGCTCTACCTCGACCAGGCCTCCACCCGGCTGAGCGAGGCACGTCGGCTGATGGAGCGCGACCGCTCCGGCCCCCTCGACCACGAGTCCATGGGCGAGGTCCGTCGCGCGCTGTCCGGCATGCGGCACGACGCGGCGGAGGGCCACCGCCTTCTGCACGAGGCGTACGAACGGGACGGCTCGCTCAGCCCCATCCAGTCCCTCTCCGCCTTCTCCCAGTCGCACCGCGACGTGTGGGGCGAGCTGCGCGACCGCCTGCCCGTCCAGCTCGGCGACGTCAGCCGACAGGTGAGCTCGGTCCTCGACGCCATAGACCAGGAGGTCGATCCGCTGCGGTCACTGCTGCCGCAACCACCCTCGCAAGGGGGCACGAGTCGGCAGCCGGGCTCCGGCCCGGCCGCCACCGGCTCCTCGACCGAGGGCAGTCCGGCCGCTCCCAGCACCTCCGGCAGCTCCTCCGCGGACGGCCGCGACAGCAGCGGCAACCCCAAGCCGTCCACCTCGAACACGGAGAGCGAGGGCCTGCTGGGCGGCAACACGGGCGGCCTCTTGGACCCGCCCGAGGACGACACCAGCGCCACACCGTCCAGCAGGACCAGCTCGCCCCCCGAATCGGAGGCCACGGTCCCGCCCCTGTTCCCGGGCCTCCTCCCGGGCCTGGGCATCGACGGCGAGAACACGGACTAGGCGATGCGTCGGTGGGGGCGCCCCTTTTTCACAAGGGGCGCCCCCACCGACGTACAAGAAGCGGACGTACGAGAAGCCGTCAGAAGCTCGGAAACGTCAGAAGAACACCGACCGCCGCTGCACCAGCAACTTGTACAACGTGTGCTGAATCTGCTCCCGGACCTGGTCCGTCAGATTGAACATCAGCATCGGATCCTCAGCCGCCTCCGGCGGATAGCCATCCGTGAGGATCGGCTCACCGAACTGAATCGTCCACTTCGTCGGAAGCGGCACCGCCCCCAACGGACCCAACCACGGAAACGTCGGCGTGATCGGGAAGTACGGGAAGCCCAAGAGGCGCGCGAGGGTCTTCGCGTTGCCGATCATCGGGTAGATCTCCTCCGCCCCGACGATCGAGCAGGGGATGATCGGAGCGCCCTGCCGCAGGGCCGTGGAGACGAAGCCGCCGCGGCCGAAGCGCTGCAGCTTGTAGCGCTCGCCGAACGGTTTGCCGATGCCCTTGAAGCCCTCCGGCATCACACCGACCAGCTCGCCCCGCTCCAGGAGCCGCTCGGCGTCCTGCGCGCACGCGAGCGTGTGGCCGGCCTTGCGGGCCAGCTCGTTGACCACGGGGAGCATGAAGACCAGGTCGGCGGCGAGCAGACGCAGATGGCGGTCGTCGGGATGGTTGTCGTGGACCGCGACCTGCATCATCAGGCCGTCCAGCGGCAGCGTCCCGGAGTGGTTGGCGACGATCAGCGCCCCGCCCTCGGACGGGATGTTCTCGATGCCCTTCACCTCGACACGGAAGTACTTCTCGTAGACGGGCCGCAGCAGCGACATCAGGACCTGGTCGGTCAGCTCCTGGTCGTAACCGAAGTCGTCGACCTCGTAGTCGCCCGTCAGCCTCCGTCGCAGGAAGGCCAGACCACCGGCGATGCGCTGGTCCCAGCCGCCGCCCTGCCTCTCCGGCGAGGGCGCCGGTTCCTCATGCTTCACAGCAACATCATCCTGCAGAATCGTTCGTCCAGGCAGAGGCTGGACCTCGCGTACCGCCGCGGGCTCGCTCCCCCGCCGGCTCCCCGCGCTCCGGCGCCGCGGCGGCCGCTGCACGGCACCCCCACGGGACCGGTCGTCGTCGAACGGAATGACCTTGGCGTCCGCCATCGTTGATGCGCTCCTCAGTTGGCGCTCTGCGTCGGAAGGTTGCCGCCGCGCAGTGGGGGCAGCGCGGCGATCCGGTCGACGGCCCCGGCAAGGGCCTCGGGCGGCAGGAGTCCGGGACCACGGCTGCGCGCGAAGTCCGCGAACGTCTCCGAGGTCGTGTACTTGGGCTGGTATCCCAGCGTCTCTCGCATCTGGTGGGTCGCCACCACCCGGCCGTGCGTGAGCAGCCGCAGCTGCTCGGGCGAGAAGTCCGTCATGCCCAGCGTACGCAAGGCGGAGCCCAGCCAGGTCACCGCGGGCATCAGCACCGGGACGGTGGGGCGGCCGAGCCGCCGGGCGCACTGCGAGAGCAGCAGGACGCCGTCACCGGAGACGTTGAACGTGCCGCTGTTCAGCGTGCCCCGCCGGGGGTCGTGCGAAGCCAGCCGCAACACCTCGATCACATCGTCCTCGTGCACGAACTGCAGCCGCGGGTCGTAGCCGAGCACGGTCGGCAGGACGGGCAGCGAGAAGTACGAAGCGAGCGGCGAGTCCGCGTTCGGCCCGAGGATGTTCGCGAACCGCAGCACGCACACGGCGACATCGGGCCTGCGCCGGGCGAAGCCCCGTACGTATCCCTCGACCTCCACCGTGTCCTTGGCGAAGCCGCCGCTGGGGAGCGACTTGGGCGGGGTCGTCTCGGTGAACACGGCCGGATCGCGGGGCGCGGACCCGTACACGTTCGTACTGGACTTCACGACCAGCCGCTTGACCGCAGGGGACTTCTGAAGGGCCCCGAGAAGCTGCATCGTGCCGATGACGTTGGTCTCCTTGACCGAGGCGCGGCTGCCGCTGCCCAGCGGAGTACCCGTCACGTCCATGTGCACGACCGTGTCGACCGAGTGCTCGGCGAGCAGGCGGGCGATGGTGGGCTGCCTTATGTCGGCCCGAACGAAGTCGGCTCCGCCCAGATGGTGTTCGGGCGTGACCGCGTCCACGGCGACCACCCGGTCCACCTCGGGGTCACGCTGAATCCGCCGTACGAACCGGCCCCCGAGCTGTCGGGCCACCCCGGTCACGAGCACGACCTTTCCCAAGATCAGCGCCTTCCTTCCAGCCCCTCGACGACATTCTGCTCGCCTGTTCGCACTCTGTCGCGTTCCCCGTGACGGCCCACGTTAGCGCCTCGATGTTGCGCTGTGATGACTGCCCGATGCATGAAGTGACGACGAGCCCCGTACGTACGAACAGACCAAGCCATTTGCCTCACAGGCGTTTCATTGCCTCACAGGCCTTTACACAAGTATGGCTGTGGCCCCCCACCGACCGGTGGGGGGCCACAGAGCGCCTGTCTGTCGCAGCGTCACGCAACGCCGTAGACACGGCCGTGAGGGGCGAGGGTCCGCCGAGGCGGGGCCACGACCCTAACGACCCGGTGCCTACTTCTTGTTGCGACGCTGAACGCGAGTGCGCTTGAGCAGCTTGCGGTGCTTCTTCTTGGCCATCCGCTTACGCCGCTTCTTGATAACAGAGCCCACGACTACCCTCGCTCACTTCTCGGACAACCCCCGCCTCGCGGGGACAATCACTCGGTGCGGGGCTGCATTGGGGCCCACACGACCTACGAGGGGCTAGCCTACCCCGCCCGAGCGCCGAGGTTGTAATCGAGGGATCAAGGGGCAATCCGGGGGCGCCGTCCGGGCCACCCCAGGACCACCCTGAGTTCATCGATCAGGCCGTCTCCACCCCCACGTAGGACTCGCGAAGGTACTCGTGAACCGCTTGCTCCGGGACTCGGAAGGACCTCCCAACCCGGATCGCGGGCAGATGACCGCTGTGCACCAGTCGGTACACGGTCATCTTCGACACTCGCATTACCGAGGCGACTTCCGCCACGGTCAGAAACTGAACCTCGTTCAGAGGCCTCTCGCCAGCAGCCATGACACACCTGAACCTTCCGCACTCGACGGGCACCGGCTTCCCCTTCCGGTGACTCTTCGTCGCTGCGTGCTCACCACCCAATGTAGGTGCGGGTGATGCGAGTGGGGAAGAGGGGATGCCATCAGCCGCCTACTGTGACAGGCACGCTCGATTGAGTACATAGCGCGTAAGCGGTCGGTAGTAATCAGACCGCACAGCGTCATCAAGCGGAACGACGACGGACACCCGCCCCTCAGCCTCCCCGACGAACAGCGCCGGATCGTCCGTGTCACCCAGGCCGATGGCCTCGAACCCCAGCTGACCTGCCCCGCAGACCCAGCCGTGGTCCCCCACCACCAGCTCCGGGAGGGGCCCGCCGGCCTCTGCCGCGCCGGCAAGGGCGAGACGAACCGGGAGCGGAGAATGCGAGTGCGCGCCGGTCTCACAACCGGCGGCCTGTGCGCCTGGTTCCCGCACCAGCGCGACTCCTCGTACGTAGTCAAGGTTGTACGTGCGTAGACCGAACCGGGTCGTTATGTCGACACAGCTACCCTGCGCGGGGGTGAGCACGGCACACCCCGCCGCCGAGAGAGCGTCCGCCAAGGCGGCGTAGAAACCGAGCAGTCGGTGCGGGTGACCGGTCCCCAGGAGCACCGGAGAGCGGTTCCGGGCAGCCACCTGGAGCCGTTCCGCAAAGGCGTCGAGCGCCGCCAGGGTCCGCCCGGGATCGATCACATCGGACCCTGATGTGTCCCGTGGATCGGCCGAAACCCCGCACTTCTCCGCCATCAAAGCGATCAAATCCGACTGTTTCCAGGCCCATTCGGGATCCAGTCCGATCAGCACCCGCGGATCCCGCGCGGCGAAGAGCCGATAACTGCGCAGGCTCACTTCACGCGAGGTCGCCACGGACCCGGCCAACCGGGCGGCCAGCAGATGCTCCCGCAACGCTCCAGCACTCAACACGCCAGCGATGCTGGCGCATCCACCCGGCCCTCACGCCCAAAACCCGGAAAACAGCCCACAGTCGGCGTAACGCCCGCTACGGCGCCTGCCCCGGCCGTTGCCGGCGCCACTGGGGCCGCTGGGCGCCACGGGGCGCTACGGGCCGCTGGGCGCCACGGGGGCCAGGGGGCCGCTGAGACCAGGGGCTGCTGGGGCCAGGGGACCCTGGAGTCGCTGGCCCCGGAGGAAGACTCCTTACGCCAGCATGCCCCGCAGCGGAAAGGCCGCCCGCCGAGCCGCGACGATCGCCTGGTCCAGCCGGTCGGCCGGATCGTACCCGGACTCCCAGTCCTTCCAGGCCACAGGCCACCGCCCGTCCGTCATCCGCACCGGCGCCAGCTGCCGCGTACGAGCGAAAACCTCCTGCCGCCAGCTCTCCGGAATCACCGTGTCCGGCGCGATCTCCCGCCCCGCGGCAATCGCGACCAGATGCGTCCAGGAGCGAGGCACCACGTCCACCACCGCATATCCGCCGCCACCCAGCGCGACCCACCGTCCGCCGGCGTACTCGTGCGCCAGCTCGTGACAGGCGACCTGCACCGCCCGCTGCGCGTCCAACGAAACGGCCAGATGCGCCAGCGGATCCTCGAAGTGCGTATCGGCCCCGTGCTGCGTCACCAGCACCTGCGGCCGGAAGTCGGCGATCAGCTCAGGCACCACGGAGTGAAAGGCCCGCAACCACCCCGCGTCCCCCG
Source organism: Streptomyces sporangiiformans (assembly GCF_005768555.2). Lineage (GTDB taxonomy): Bacteria > Actinomycetota > Actinomycetes > Streptomycetales > Streptomycetaceae > Streptomyces > Streptomyces sporangiiformans. The sequence continues at coordinate 2,820 of NZ_VCHX02000317.1, read as the reverse complement.
TCCCGGCGGGCAGCGCCACGTTCACGGCGGAACCCTCCGCACTGTCGGCCCCGGTCTCCTCGGGCCACCCGGTCTGCGGAAACAAGGTCCGGGGGTGCTCGTGCAACGAGATCGTCAGCACGCGCGGATCCTCCCAGAACGCGGCCTGCACCCCGTCCCCGTGATGCACATCCACATCGATGTACGCGACCCGCTCCGCCCCGAGCTCCAGCAGCCGGGCGATCGCCAGCGACGCGTCGTTGTAGATACAGAACCCCGACGCGCCGCCCGGCATCGCATGGTGCAGCCCGCCGGCGAAGTTCACCGCGTGCAGTGCCTCCCCGCGCCACACCGCCTCGGCCGCCCCCACCGACTGCCCGGCGATCAGAGCGGAGGCCTCGTGCATCCCGGCGAAGGCGGGATCGTCCATGGTCCCCAGCCCGTACGAAGAGTCCGCCGCCGCCGGATCCACGGAGGCGGCTCTGACCGCCTCGACGTAGTCCGCGCGATGCACGAGTCGCAACGTCGAATCCCCGGCCGCCTGCGCCGCGACCACCTCCACCTCACGATCAAGGCCGAAAGCCTCGACCAGTCGGCGGGTCAACGCCAATCGGACCGGATCCATCGGGTGATCCGGACCGAAGTCATAGCCCGTTACTGCCTCGTCCCACATCAGCTGTGCGCGGCCGCTCATGTCCGTCACCGTATCGGTCAGGTCCCGGAGCGAACGACTTGGCGTACACCAAGGTCACCAGCACCAACACCATCGGCACCAGCATCGCCCCCCGATAGGTCCACGCATCGCCCAGAGCCCCCACAAGAGGAGAACCGATCAAGAAACCCACATAGTTGAAGATATTCAGCCGCGCGATGGCCGCATCGGCAGCACCGGGGAACAGCCGGCCCGCGGCCGCGAACGTCTGCGGCACCAGCACACACAGCCCCAGCCCCAGCAAGGTGAAGCCGAGCATCCCGACCCACGCCCCCGGCGCCCCCGCCACCACCGCGAAGCCCGCCGCCGCGACCAGTGCCCCCAGCCGCACGACCGCCACGGCCCCGAACCGCCGCACCCCGAAGTCCCCGACGGCCCGCCCGATCAGCGTCGTGACCATGTAGACGTTGTACGGAACGGTCGCCAGCTGCTCCGAACTGCCGAGCACATCCTGCAGATACTTGGCGCTCCAGTTGGAGACGGTCGAGTCCCCGATGTACGCGAAGGTCATCACCAGACACAGCGGCAGCAGCAGCTTGAAGCCGACGGCCCCGGCCTCCCTCTGCCCCTGTCCCTGTCCCTGTCCCACTTTTCCGGGTCCGTCGGAAGCACCGACCCGATCGCCGTCGACGTACCACCGGCTCCCCACCAACGCGAGGGGAAGCAGCACCAGCACCACTGGCAGATACGACACGAACAGCGGCAGATCCCAGTGCGCCCCCACCCACGCGAGCGAGGCCCCGAGGATTCCGCCCAGGCTGTACACCGCGTGGAAGCCGAGCATGATGCTGCGCCCGTACGCGTGCTGCAGGCTCACCCCGAGCATGTTCATGGAGGCGTCGAGCCCGCCGACCGCCAGCCCGAACGCGGCGAGCGACAGCCCTATCTCCCACAGCCTGTCGCCGGCGCCGACACCCAGCAAAGCGAGCAGCACGACGGGCTGCGACCAGCGAAGGACGCGACTTGGCGGCACCCGCTTGACCAACTGCTCCGTGCAGACGCTGCCGACCCCGGCAAGGACCGGCACGGCGGCGAGGAAAGCGGGCAGCAACCCGTCGGAGATCCCGTACTGGTCCTGGATCGCGGGGATGCGCGTCACCAGCAGCGCGAAGGCGACACCCTGAGCGAAGAAGCCGAACGCCAACGAGGCCCGGCCGCGCCGCAGCACATCTGTCATGGCCGCACAGCGTAAGGCCCCGGGCTACTCGTGGGTAGATGAATCTTAAGATGAATGTTGTTCATCTTCAGCAGAGGAGTGCGGGCAGCCCCGGCATCTCCCCGAAAAGCCGGGTGGCCCCCGAGAGTCGCCCTGCGGGCGTCATCGCCGTGAACCCGTACACGTCCATCCCGGCGGCGACGGCCGCCCGCACCCCGAGCGGACTGTCCTCGACGACGGCACACCGCTCCGGCCGGACGCCCATCCGCGCGGCCGCGTGCAGAAACAGATCCGGCGCCGGCTTTCCCCGCCCCACGTCCTGCGAACTGAAGATCCGCTCGTCGTCGAACCACCGGTCGAGCCCGGTCTTCCGATGCCCCACCCGGATCCGCTCATGACTCCCGGAAGACGCCACGCAGTAGGGAACTCCGTCCGCGGCCAGCTTCTCCAGCACCTCCACGGCCCCGGCCACCGGCTCCAACTCCCGCTCGAAGGCAGCGAACACCCGCCGGTGGAAGACGTCGTCGAAGTCCTCGGGCAACCGCTGCCCGGTCCGCTCCAGCACGAGATCGTGGACGCGATGCATGGCGGCGCCCATGTAGTCGCGGAGGGAGTCCTCGTACGAGGTGGGGTGTCCCAACTCGGTGAGATAAGCGGCGAGGAGCTTGTTGGAGATCGGCTCACTGTCCACGAGGACGCCGTCGTTGTCGAAGATGACCAGGTCGTAGCGCATGCCCTGACCCTAGACGGGCCCTGCTTGCCTGTGGTCGGTACCGTCCGGCCGGTGATGCCTGCCGGACGAAGCAAGCCGGATGTTCTGAGCATGCCAATGGCGTGCCACAAGAAAAACCCCCGCGACCGATATTCCGGTCCGGGGGTTTTCCTGAAGAATTGTTCGGCGGCGTCCTACTCTCCCACAGGGTCCCCCCTGCAGTACCATCGGCGCTGAAAGGCTTAGCTTCCGGGTTCGGAA
>NZ_VCHX02000316.1 GCF_005768555.2 Streptomyces sporangiiformans | reverse complement strand
GGGCGGGGGCGCGGCCTCGCCGGACGCGTCGGGCGCGCCGGTCGTACCGCCCATGCCGCCGGGCGCGACGGGCGGCACCGGCGGGTACGCGGACGAGCCCGGCCCGGGCGGCGTACCGGCGGCGAGACGGTCACCCTGGCCCTCGGCGACCCGTTCCGGCGTGGGCCGGGACGTCGCGGGCCGGGCCGCGTTGCGCAGCACGTACGCCGCCACGGCGAGCACGGCCGCGGTGATCAGCGCGGCCGCCCAGTCGGGCAGCCCGAGCGCGAGCAGCAGACCGAGAGTGACAGCCAGGGCACCGCCCGCGTAGAGGGCGACGGCGCCGGACGCGGCGTACAGGGCGGCGGCGCGGCGCTGCTTGCGAGTCTGCTCGCGCAGTTCGTCGCGTACGGCGTCGCGGGCCACCTGCGCCAGCTCGTCGACCAGATTCTTGTCCAGATGTTCCAGGTGATCCAAGTGATCGATGCGATCCATGGCGGCCGGGTACCCGCGCCCCCGCGCGCATAACGCCACCGCTCGGGCACACGGGACCATCCGCCCCTCGGGACAGGGCAGGTTTCCGGCCGAAACGATCTCGCTCCCGGCCCGCGGCCAACTAGGCTCTGACGCATGGAAATTCTGGGAGCCACGCTGCGCATCTGCGTCGACGACCTGGAGGCTACGGTCCCCTTCTACGAGAAGCTGGCGGGTGGCAGAGCGCACCGCTTCGAGCGCGGCGGCGTGTCGGTCGCCGCTGTCGGCTGCTTCCTGCTGATGAGCGGACCGGCGGCAGAGCTGGAGGTCCTCCGGAAGGTCTCGGCGACGATCGCCGTGAAGGACGTCGACGAAGCCCACCAGGTGCTCACCGACTCGGGCGCGCAGGTCCTCGCCGGCCCGGTGGCCACACCGGCGGGCCGCAATCTGATCGCGTTGCACCCGGACGGGACCGTGTACGAGTACGCGGACCGGAACGCGGCGGAGTAGCCCACCCCTCTCGTTCCCTGGGGTTCCCTGGGGGCTCCGCCCCCAGGACTCACCCCCGCGTGCGCACCATGTCCGCGGTGATGGCCCAGCGTTCGTGGTCCCGCCAGGCCCCGTCGATGAAGAGGAAGTCCGGCGAGAAGCCCTCCAGCCGGAAGCCGCAGCGGCGGGCGAGCGCGATCGACGCGGCGTTGTGCGGCTGGACGTTGATCTCCAGTCGGTGCAACCCGAGCCTGCCGAACGCGTGCCGCACAACCAGCCCCAGCCCCTCGCTCATCAGCCCGCGCCCCGCGGCGTGCGCGAAGGCGCCGTAGCCCAGAGCCCCGCACTGGAAGGCGCCCTCGACGATGTTGTTGATGTTGACGAACCCGGCGATGTCCCCGCCGTCCTTCTCGCAGACGAGGAACCCGGTCTTCGTCGGATCCTCGATGAGACGTCTCGCGTACGCGGTGTAGGCGTCGCGGCCGGTGGGCGGGAACAGCCAGGGGTGGTGCAGGTCCTTGCTCTCGCGCACGCGGGCGGTGAACTCGGCGCCGTCCTCGTAGCGGTAGTGCCGTATGCCCACGCGGGGGCCTTCGGCGAGGTAGCTGTCGGTGTTGTCGTGCACCCCGCCACGGTACGCGGCCCCCTGCCGGCGTCGCCTGGTGAAGTACAGACGACGGCCGCCCGGACCGGCTTCTGAACTGCGAGCGTTCGTTGCCCCCCAGCACGCGTCGCAGGCGCTACACCAGTGCCGGACCGTCCAGCGTCAACGTCCCCGTCTCCGTCTCCGCGTCCAGTTCGCCGCGCACCCCGAAGGGAATCGTCAACGCCCCTTCGCCGTGCCCGAATCCGAACTCCTCCACGATCGGGACCCCGAGCCCGCCGAGCCGGTCGAGGACGAGAGCCCGCACCTCCTCGTACGGATCGCACTCGGCCCAGGACCCGAGCAGGATCCCGGCGACCCCGTCGAGCCAGCCCGCGCGCAGGAGTTGGGTGAGATAGCGGTCCAGGCGGTACGTCTCCTCGCCGGTGTCCTCCAGACAGAGCAGGCCGCCGCGCGCCGACGGGCGGGCGTGCGGTGTGCCGAGGTCGGCGGCGAGCAGGGCCAGGCAGCCACCGAGGAGGATGCCCCTCGCCCGCCCGGGAACCAGGGCCCGGCCGTCCGAGCGAATCGTCCGCACCGACTCCGGCTCGAAGAGGGTCGCCCGCAGATGCTCCTGCGCCCGCGCGTTCTTCAGGAAGTCGACGCCCGCGGCCATCGGTCCGTGCAGCGTCACCAGCCCCATGCGGGTCGCGAACGCCTCGTGCAGCGCGGTGATGTCGCTGAAGCCGAGGAACACCTTGGGTCCGGCGGCCCGTAGCGCGTCCCAGTCGAGGAGGTCGACCATGCGCTGTGCCCCATAGCCGCCGCGGGCGCACAGCACGGCGTCGACGGCCGGGTCGCACCAGGCGGCCTGGAAGTCGGCGGCGCGGTCGGCGTCGGCGCCCGCCAGATAGTCGAAAGTCCGGTGCCGGTCGAGGACATGGGGCGCCACGACCGGCTCCAGGTCCCAGCCGCGCAGGATGTCGAGCCCCGTCTGGAGCCGCTCCTCGGGCACCGGTCCGCTGGGCGCCACGACGGCGACGCGGGCGCCGGGGCCCAGTCGGCGGGGTCTGACGAGTTCCTTCACTTGGCGAGCTCCAGGGTCGGGATACCGGGTGGGTTCAGCCCGAAGACCTGGGCGTACAGGGAGAGTTCGGACTCCAGGACCCGCACCGTCGTGTCCGCGCGCCGGAATCCGTGGCCCTCGCCCTCGAAGGCGATGTACGCGTGCGGCACGCGCCGCCCCTGCCCTTCCATGCGGGCCAGGAACCGTTCGCACTGGGCTGGCGGGCAGATGACGTCGTCGAGGCCCTGGAGGAGCAGGAACGGCGCCGTGACGCGGTCGGCGTGTTCGGTGGGTGAGCGCTGCGCGTACCGGGCCGGCACTTCGGCGAGGGGTCCGACGAGTGTTTCCAGGTACTGGGACTCGAAGTCGTGGGTCTCGCCCTCGCCCCAGGCCGCGAGGTCGAGGATGGGGTAGAGGATGGTTCCGCAGGCGTAGACGTCGGTGCTCGCCAGGGACGCGGCCGCGGTCCAGCCGCCGGCGCTGCCGCCCCGGATGGCGAGCCGGTCGCGGTCCGCGGTGCCCTCGTCGGCGAGTGCGAGCGCGACGGCGGCGCAGTCCTCGACGTCGACCACTCCCCACTGCTCACGCAGCCGGTTGCGGTATGCGCGGCCGTGGCCGGTGGACCCGCCGTAGTTGACCTCGGCGACACCGATGCCGCGGGAGGTGAAGTAGGCGATCTGCAGGTCGAGTACGAGCGGGGCACGACTGGTGGGGCCGCCGTGGGCCCAGACGACGTAGGGCGGGAGTGCCTCGCCCGGTGCGACATGGCCGGGGTGGTGCGGCGGGTAGATGTGCGCGTGGATCTCGCGGCCGGCGGGGCCGGTGAAGGTGCGCATCTGCGGTTCCGGGTAGTACGCCGGGTCCACGGGGTCGTCGTGGGCGGCGCCGATGACGCGGGCGCGGCCGGTGTGGGCGTCGAGCTCCACGACCTCGTACGCGCTGCGCGGGCTGGCCGCGATGCCGATGACGCGGCTGCCGTCCGCCGCGAGGGCCGACGCGAACTCGGTCCAGGGCCCGGCCGTGTCGATGACCTCGCCGGTCTCCGGGTCGAGGACGCCGAGCGCGGTGGCGCCCCGCCCGTGGACGACGGCGATCAGTCCGTCGTCCAGGGGCGCGAACCAGCGTTGGCCGATCTTCCACAGCGGTCCGCCGAACTCCTCCTCACGGGCGCACAGCGGCACGGACGGCCCGCTGCCGGAGGCCCGGTACAGGTTCCACCAGCCGGTGCGGTCGCTGACGTAGAGGAGGGAGCCGTCCGGAGCCCAGTCGGCCTGGGCGATCGACTCTTCGGGGCCGCCGGTGGCCGGGCGAGCGTGCCGCAGCGTCCCGTCGGGGGCGACGTCGGCCAGCATCAGCTCCGTGCCGTCCCACGGCATTCGCGGGTGGTCCCAGGCGAGCCAGGCGGCGCGCCGCCCGTCCGGGGAGACGCGGGGACCGGTGACGAACCGGTGCGGCCCGTCGGTGAGTTCGCGTACCGCGTCGCGGTTCTGCTCCGCCGAGCCGTCCAGCGGGACGGCGGCCACGACCCTGCGTACGTCGGTGGGGTCGTCACCGGTGAACTCCTCCAGGACGCACCAGATCTCACCCCGCTCCAGGTGCAACTGCGGGTCCACCCAGCGCAGTCCGCCGCCCACGAGCGACACGGGCGTCAGCGGACGCGGCTCGGCGTCCGGGGCGCCGGGTTCGTACGCGTACAGTCGCTGGTCGGCGAAGTTGACGAAGACCACCAGCGGGCCCGTGTCGAGCATCGCGCCGGCCCAGGGCTGTCCGCCGTACTCGATGACGCGGCTCCGTACGTTCCACGGGGCCGGCAGTACGGGCTCCTCGGTACCGTCGACGCGTCGGCGTACCAGGGTGCGGCGGCCCCCTTCCGTGGGCCGCGGCTCGGTCCACCAGGCCTCGTCACCGACGAAGCCGACGTACTCGGGGTGCCCGTCGTGCGCGGCGGCGAGCGACGCGTCGATGGGCGAAGGCCAGGAGCCGTAGGCCAGGGTCTGCACGATGTCCCCCAATTGGTCCCCCATGTCCTAGGCCGTGCGCAGAAAGCGGTCGAGGACGCGGACACCGAAGTGCAGCGCCTGGACCGGTACACGCTCGTCGACACCGTGGAACATGGCCTGGTAGTCGAAGCCCTCGGGGAGCTTCAGCGGAGAGAATCCGTATCCGGTGATGCCGAGGCGCGAGAACTGCTTGGCGTCCGTGCCGCCCGACATGCAGAACGGCACGACATGCCCCTCGGGCGCGAACTCCTCGACGGCGGCGCGCATCTTCGCGTACGTCGGCGAATCCACCGGCGCCTGGAGCGCCACCTCCCGGTGGTGGAACTCCCACTCCACGTCGGGTCCCGTGAGCTGGTCGAGCGTTGCGCGGAACTCCTCCTCGGTGCCGGGCAGATACCGGCCGTCGACGTGGGCGACGGCCTCTCCCGGAATCACATTGATCTTGTAACCGGCGTTCAGCATGGTGGGGTTGGCACTGTTGCGCACGGTGGGCTCGACGAAGGCGGCGGCTGGGCCGAGCTTTCCGAGGAATCCGTCCACGTCCTCGAGGTCGGGCTCGACGCCGTACACCGCGGCGAGTTCGGTGAGCGCCGCGCGGACCGTCGGGGTGAGCCGCACGGGCCACTCGTGGGCGCCGATCCGCGCGATCGCGGCGGCGAGGCGCGTCACCGCGTTGTCCCGGTTCACCTTGGAGCCGTGTCCGGCCCGGCCGCGGGCGGTGAGCTTCAGCCAGCCGGTGCCGCGCTCACCGGCCGCGATGGGATACAGCTGCCGGCCGGCGCCGTCGTGGAAGGTGTACGCCCCGGATTCGCTGACGCCCTCGGTGCAGCCCTCGAAGAGCTCCGGATGGTGGTCGGCGAGGAAGCCCGAGCCGTCCTCGGCGCTCGCCTCCTCGTCCGCGGTGAAGGCGATGACGAGGTCACGTCGGGGGCGTACGCCGTCGCGTGCCCATTGGCGTACGACCGCGAGGATCATCGCGTCCATGTTCTTCATGTCGACCGCGCCCCGGCCCCAGACGACCCCGTCGCGGATCTCCCCGGAGAACGGGTGCACGCTCCAGTCCTCGGCCTGCGCGGGTACGACATCCAGGTGACCGTGGACGAGCAGCGCGTCCGCGGACGGGTCGGTGCCCTCCAGGCGCGCGACAACGTTCGTACGCCCCTTCGTGCGCTCCAGAAGCGTCGGCTCCAGGCCCGCCTCGGCGAGCCGCGCGGCGGCGTACTCGGCGGCGGGCCGCTCCTGGCAGTCCCCGCCTCCCCGGTTGGTCGTGTCGATACGGATCAGGTCGGAGGTGAACTCGACGACCTCGTCGCAGGCGTCCGCCAGGTCTTGGTCGGCCAGGTCTTGGTGAGCCAGGTCCGGGTCAGCCACGTCTCGATGAGCCACGTCTGGATGAGCCACCTCTCGGTCAGCCTTGCTCCGGTCAGCCATACTGCTCCTCCACGGCGGCCGAGGCGATCGTCGTGACCGCCTTGAAGGTGCGGATGCCCTCGTACATGGTCGCGCTGGTGTACGCCACCTTCCGCTCCCCTATCCGTTCCACACCCGGCACGACGGTGGCCGCCATGGCCAGGTGCTCGGCGTCGAACTCGACAGCCACGGTGAACGGGCCGCCTTCCACGGGCTCGTGCCGTACGGCCAGTCGGGTCGCCTCCTTCGCCGCCGCGCGGATGTCGGACGCCGTCCGCGCGGGGGTGCGGCACACCGCCGCGTACCGCGAGACATGGTCCTTGACGGCGACCTTCAGTGCCTCGGGCGCATAGCCGAGCGCGTCCTCGCAGGCCACGTCGTCGCCGGTGACAAGGACGACGGGTACCCCGTACTCGGCGACGACATGCGCGTTGAGCAGGCCCTCACTGGCGCGTACGTCGTTGATCCACACGCCGGTGATCGAGTTGGCGAGATAGGTGTGGGCGAGTACGCCCTCCATGCCGGCGCCCGCGTGATACCCGACGAACGCGATGCCGTCGACGTCCCCGTGCTGCACGCCCTCCACCATGGACAGCGCCTTGTGCCGCCCGGTGAGCATCTGCGCGCGCTCGTCCAGCCGCTCCAGAAGCAGATTGCGCATGGTCCAGTGGGCCTCGTTGATGAGGACCTCGTCGGCGCCGCCGTCGAGGAACCCGAGCACGGCGGCGTTCACGTCCGACGTGAACATCGACCGGCAGCGCTCCCACTGAGGTGTGCCGGGCAGCACGTCGGCCGGCCAGGTCACGCCGGTGGCACCCTCCATGTCGGCGCTGATGAGGATCTTTACCATGCACCAGTTGTATCGCAGACGGGAGGACACCCACAGTGCGCGTGGTCAGCCGAAAGGCCCCGCCGGGGCCTGTGCGCGCCGCGCCTTCATCGTGCGGCCCACAGGCCCCGTACGTGTCCGAGGTGCCGGGTCATGGCGGCGCGTACCGCCTCCTCGTCGCGGGCGATGAGCGCGTCGAGGATCTCCAGATGCTCCCTGGCGGAGTCCTCCAGAAGGCCCGCCTTCGCCAGCGCGTGCAGACCGTAGAGACGGGAGCGCTTGCGAAGGCCGCCGACGACCTCGACCAGGTGCTCGTTGCCCGCGAGGGCGAGCAGGCCGAGGTGGAAGCGGGTGTCCGCCTCCACATGCGCGATGAGGTCGCCCGCCGCGGCGGCCGTGACGGTCTGCTCTGCCGCCGGACGCAGCGCCTCCAGGGCGGCGGGGTCGGCGGTGGCGGCCAGCTCCGCGGTCGTGGGGATCTCGATGAGCGAGCGGATGTGGGTGTACTCGTCCAGTTGCCTCTCGGAGACGGCGGTGACCCGGAACCCCTTGTTCGGCACCGTGTCGACCAGGCCCTCTTTGACGAGGTCGAGCATCGCCTCGCGCACCGGCGTCGCCGAGACGCCGAAGCGTGCGGCGAGAGCCGGCGCGGAGTGGACCTCGCCCGGACGCAGCTCGCCCGCGATCAGCGCGGCCCGCAGGGCGTCGGCCACCCGCTCACGGTAGTTGGGCTTCTTACCGCCCAGCGTGGGCAGGACGGGTGCGGCGGAGGAGGTAGTGGTGCGCGCGGCGGACATCGGGGCGGCTCCTTGTGACGACAGGGCTCAGAGGACGAACCCGGCCGGGAACGGGTCGGTCGGGTCCAGCAGGTACTGGGCGGTGCCGGTCACCCAGGCACTACCGGTGAAACTGGGCAGCACGGCCGGGATCCCGGCGACTTCGGTGGTTCCCAGGAGCCGCCCGGTGAACCGCGTCCCGATGAAGGACTCGTTCACGAACTCGGTGTGCAGGGGCAGTTCGCCGCGCGCGTGCAGCTGCGCCATACGGGCGCTGGTTCCCGTGCCGCAGGGTGAGCGGTCGAACCAGCCGGGGTGGATCGCCATCGCGTGGCGCGAGTGCCGGGCCGTCGCGCCGGGTGCGACGAGGTGCACGTGGTGGCAGCCGCGGATGGAGGGGTTCTCGGGATGGACGGGCTCCTGCTCCGCGTTGATGGCGTCCATCAGCGACAGCCCGGCGGCGAGGATCTCGTCCTTGCGCGCCCGGTCGAAGGGCAGCCCGAACTGGTCGAGTGGCAGGATCGCGTAGAAGTTCCCGCCGTACGCCAGGTCGTAGGTCACCGTCCGCCCGTCGGGCAGCGTGATCTTGCGGTCGAGGCCGACGGAGAAGGACGGGACGTTCTGGAGGGTGACGGCCTTGGCGGCCCCGTCCTCCACCGCGACCTCGGCGACGACGAGACCGGCCGGGGTGTCGAGGCGGATCGTGGTGACCGGCTCGACGACCTCCACCATGCCCGTCTCGACGAGCACGGTGGCCACGCCGATCGTGCCGTGCCCGCACATGGGCAGATAGCCGGAGACCTCGATGTAGATGACCCCGTAGTCGCAGTCGGGGCGGGTGGGCGGCTGCAGGATGGCGCCGCTCATCGACGCGTGACCACGCGGCTCGTTCATCAGCAACTGCTTGATGTCGTCGCGGTGTTCACGGAAATGGAGGCGGCGCTCGTTCATGGTGGCGCCCGGGATCGTGCCGATGCCACCGGTGATCACCCGGGTCGGCATGCCCTCGGTGTGCGAGTCGACGGCGTGCAGGACGAGTTTGCTGCGCATGACCAGCCTCCTTATGCGAGTCCCGCCGCGACGGCCTTCTCGGTGGCGGCACGGATCACGGCCTCCTGCTCGGGCAGCAGCGGGACCCGTGGCGGACGGCATCGCCCGCCGTGGCGGCCGACGATGTCCATCGACAGTTTGATGGCCTGCACGAACTCGACCTGGGAGTCCCAGCGCAGCAGCGGGTGCAGCTGCCGGTAGAGCTGCTGGGCGGTGGCGAGGTCGCCTCGCGTGGCCGCGTGGTACAGCTCGACGGTCGCGGCGGGCAGCGCGTTCGGGTAACCGGCGACCCAGCCCTTGGCGCCCGCGAGGGCGAGTTCGAGCAGCACATCGTCTGCGCCGATCAACAGGTCGAGTTCCGGGGCGAGTTCGGCGATGCGATAGGCACGGCGCACATCGCCGGAGAACTCCTTGACCGCGTGGATGTACCCCTCGCCGTGCAGCTTCGCGAGCAGCTCCGGCACCAGGTCGACCTTCGTGTCGATCGGGTTGTTGTACGCCACGACCGGTACACCCGCCTTCGCGACCTCCGCGTAGTGAGCGAGGACCGAGCGCTCGTCGGCGCGGTACGCGTTCGGCGGCAGCAGCATGACGGACGCGCAGCCCGCGTCGCGTGCCTGCTCGGCCCAGCGGCGGGCCTCGGCGGAGCCGTACGCGGCGACGCCGGGCATGACGCGCTGCCCGCCGATCGTGGCGACCGCGGTCTCGACGACCTTGGCCCGCTCCTCGGGGGTGAGCACCTGGTACTCGCCGAGCGAGCCGTTCGGTACGACGCCGTCGCAGCCGTTCTCGACGAGCCAGGCGCAGTGCTCGGCGAACCCGTCGTAGTCGACGCAGAGATCGTCGTCGAGAGGCAGGGCGGTGGCGACGAGGACGCCGCGCCAGGGGCGGTTCTCGGTAGCGGTCATGAGCGGTCCCATCCGATCAGTAGGCGGTGACATTTCCCTGGTCGTCGGTCTCTCCGGCCCGTGCCAGCACACCGAGCGGCACGGGTCGGGCGAACGGCCGTCGCGACGGCTCCGGTGCGCACCCCGCGAGTCCGGCCACCGCCGGACCGCACATCCGGCCCTGGCACCAGCCCATCCCGGCCCGGGTCAGCAGCTTCACGGTGCGTACGTCACCCGCGCCGAGCTCGTCGACGGCCTCCCGGATCGCGGAGGCCGGGACTTCCTCGCAGCGGCACACGACGGTGTCGTCGGTGATCTGCTCGGTCCAGTGGGCGGGCGGAGCGTAGACGGCTTCGAGGGCGGCGAAGAACTCCCGCAGTCCCGTACGGGCCTTGGCCGCCGCCTGGTACGAACGCACGTCGGGCGTACGGGAGTCGAGCCGGGCCGCGATCGAGAGGCCCGCGATCCTGCCCTCGGCCATCGACAGCACTGCGCCTCCGATCCCGGTGGTCTCCCCGGCCGCCCAGACGCCGGGCACATCGGTGCGCTGTTCGTCGTCGACGGCGACGTTCAGTCCGTCGAGACGGCAGCCGAGGGCCTGTGCGAGGTCGGTGTGCGGCAGCATGCCGTGGCCGACGGCGAGACTGTCACAGGGGATGCGCCGCTCGGTGCCGGGCCGGATCCGCCCGTCGCCGTCGAGAGCGGCGACGGTCACGGCTTCGAGCCGGCCGCTTCCGTGCGCGGCCACGACGGTGTGGTGGACGAGAGTACGCACCCGGTGCCGCGCCAACTCGGCGGCGTACTGGGCGCCTTCCGCGAGCTTGGCGGCGCTCGTGGCGGGCTGGGCGGCGAGCGTCCTGGCGTGCCGTACGAAGGCTCTGGGGTCGGCGGACTCGACGAGCGCGGCGACCTTCGCCCCGGCCGCCGCGAGCCCGGCGGCCACCGGCATCAGCAGCGGCCCGGTCCCGGCCACCACGGCGGTACGCCCCGGCAGCACGAGCCCGCCTTTCAGCATGGCCTGCGCCCCGCCCGCGGTGACCACTCCGGGGAGGGTCCAGCCCGGGAACGGCAGGACCTTCTCGTACCCACCGGTGGCCAGGAGCACGGCATCGGCACGGACGGCCACGGGCTGTTCCTGCTCCGGGCCGAGAAGAGCGTGCGCGGTGAATCCGCCGGCCCCGTCCGCGACCCGTCCGGGGCCGTCGGCACCGTCCGCGCCCCGGGGCGCGTCATGCCGTTCCACGAACCAGACATGGTGATCCGTCAGATGGGTGATGCGCCCTGCCTCGATGTGTACCGCGAGGCCGTCCCGGAGCCGTTCCCAGGTACGCCACTGGTGGTGCAGGGCTTGCGGGCGGCGGGCACCGAGCGCCGCGGCGGTCTGGCGGTAGAACTGACCGCCCGCCTCCGCCGCGGAGTCGATCAGGGTCACGCGCACACCGCGCCCGGCGGCGGCAAGCGCGGCCGCGAGCCCGGCAGGGCCCGCGCCGACCACCGCGAGGTGCGGTCGCTCATTCATGGTGACCGTTCCCTTCCTGCGTGCGGATCACGTCGCCGGCCTCCGCCCGCACCAGACAAGCCCGTTGATTCGCCTGTCCGTTGACGGTCACCAGGCAGTCGAAGCAGACGCCGATGCCGCAGAAGACGCCGCGCGGCTCGCCTCTCTCCCGGGTCGTACGCCAGGAGGTGATGCCCGCGGACCAGAGGGCGGCGGCGATCGTCTGACCGGGGAGGGCGGTGATCTCGCGGTCGTCGAAGGTGACGGTGAAGGCGGGGTTCGGCCGGGCCCGGACCAGTTCCAGTGGCGACTGGGGCGACTGGGGCGACTGCGGGGTCAGGGGGGACAGGGGCGACCTTCGGGATGTCACACGCCCTCCTCGGAGAAACGGTCGGGACGGAACAGGGTGAGGTCGAGATCGGGGGTCTTCTCCGTCAGCGCCTGGGCGATCAGGTGCCCGGTGCCCGTCGCGAGTCCGATCCCGGCTCCCTCGTGCCCGCACGCGTGGAAGAGGCCGGGCACCCGCGCGTCGGGCCCGATCGCGGGCAGATGGTCGGGCATGTAGGGGCGGAAGCCGAGGTAACCGCGCATCGCCCGGACCTTCGAGAGGAAGGGGAACAAGCGGGTCGCCCCCGCCGCCAGCGCCCGCGCGACCGGCAGCGAGAAGGAGCGGTCGAAGCCGACCCGCTCCCGGCTGGCCCCGATCAGCACCGGCCCGGCGGCCGTCCCCTCCACCACCGGCGAGGTCTGCAGCGCCGCCGAGTCGCTGGCCACGTCGGCCACATAGTCCGCGGCGTACACCTTGTGGCGCACCGTGCGCGGCGGCAGCGGTTCGGTGACGAGGACGAAGCCGCGCCGTGGCAGCACCGGCAGGGACGTCCCGGCGAGCGCGGCCAGCTCTCCGCCCCAGGTGCCGGCCGCGTTCACGACCGCCGGGGCGTGGATGTCGCCCTGCGGCGTACGCACTCCGCGCACCGCCCCGTCCGTCGTGCGCAGCACCTCCGTGACAGGCCGGCCCGTCCGCAGCGTGGTGCCCGCCCCACGCGCGAGACGTACGAGATGGGCTGCGGCCAGGGTCGGCATCACCTGGGCGTCCTGCGGGTAGAGCACACCGCCCGCGAGTCCCTTCGCCAAGTGAGGCTCCACATCGTGGAGTTCGTCGGGCCCGACCGGCACGGTCTCCACTCCGGCCGTGCGCTGACGACCGGCGAGCCCCTCCAGAGCCGAGAGTCCCGCTGCCCCGGAGGCGACGACAACGCCGCCCTTGACCTCGTACTCGATCGCCTTCGCCACCCCGGGCTCGGCGGCGACGTCGGCCCACAGTCGCCCGGACAGCAGGGCGAGTTCGAGCTCGGGCCCCGGCTCTTTGTCGGACACCAGCACATTGCCCTCACCGGCACCGGTCGTACCGCCGGCCACCGGGCCACGGTCCACGAGGACGACATCCAGGCCCGCCCGGGCCGCGTACAGGGCACTGGCCGCCCCCACCATTCCGGCTCCGACGACCACGACATCGCAGGTCAGTCCCTTGGTCACGTCAGTACCATGTCACATATTTCTGTAGGTGCCAAGGGCTTCCCGTACCCGGCGAAGCGGTCGGCGGGACGCGGGTCCACCCGGTGCGCCCGGTGCACCGGGTGGACCCGATGCACCCGGAACGCCCGGCCCGAGTGGCCTCAGGTCCGCCCAACCACCAGCCACTTCGACGGCAGCTCGATCCGGGTACCGTCGGCCAGGTACTCCGTGGTGACGAGGGGCAGTTCGCCGCTCGCGAGGACGGTGAGACCGGCGGCGCGCACATACTCCGGTACCGCCTCGTCGGCCACCGCGGCAGGCGCGAGGCCGTGCCGGAACACGGGCGCGAGTTTGGCGGGCGGGCCCTCGGGCCCCTGGGCGAGGCCACGCAGCAAGGACCCGGCGGCCTCGGCGAGGTCGACGAGGAACGCGCGGCCGCGCTCGCCCACCAGGGCGGCGACGCCGTCGACGAGCGGCTGCCGGTCGTCGGGCTCGCACTGGTGGAGCACGCCCCGCACATAGACATTCGTGTCACCCAGTTCGGCGTGCAGCGTCTCGGCCTCGTTCTTCTCGGCCGCGTCGATGAGGCGGTAGGCGGCCTGGCCCGCCCGGTCGGCGCGACGGGCGTGGTCGAGGGCGGCGGCCGACAGGTCGGCGCCGACGACCTGCGGGTAGCGGTCGGCCAGGAAGCGGGTCTGGGTGCCGTTGCCGCAGCCGAGGTCCACGAAGGGCAGGCCAGGAGCTCTCAAGTACGGTTCCAGCAGCCCGAGATGGACGCCGACGGTGAGGGCGGGCTCAGCGTCCCAGATGACCGCCCCCGGCTCGTCGGAGGCCTCCCGCCAGAACCCCTCCCAGGCCTCCCTGTACCGAGTCGTCACGCTCATGCCAGCTCCCCAGGTTGGAACGGTCGCCCGCCGAAAGCGGCGGCCCCGTTCGGTCTACCGCGCCCGGAGTGAGGCGACAAGCACACGGGCGCGACCGCGCCCCGTAGGGGCGCGGGGCGGTGACATATGCGCCTGCGCCGCGTGGGCGCGGCCGGCCACGGACGGCCCGCAGCCTTCGCACCGCATTTCCGGCGGAGCGCTGAGGCGGAGCACTAGGACAAGGTCAACTCGAACCACACGGTCTTGCCGGAGGCAGTACGGCTGGTCCCCCACTCGCGGGCCAGCCGGCTGACCACGCGCAGGCCGCGCCCGAACTCATCGGTCGGACCCGCGCTGAGGAGCGTCGGCAGGGTGTGGTCGTCGTCGTCCACCTCGCACAGCAGCGTGTCGCCGCGGACCAGGCGCAGCTCCACCTGCCGGCTGCGGGAGTGGCGCACGGCATTGGTGACGAGCTCGCTGACCATCGACTCGGCCGGGTCGGCAAGGGAGTCGAGGCCCCACTCATCGAGCTGCTCGCGGACCAAGGCGCGGGCTCTGGCGACCTCGATGGGTTCGAGGGCGATCCGCCAGGTGGCGACGTCCTCGGGTGCGATGCCGCTGAGCCGCGCCATCAGGAGCGCCACGTCGTCCTTGCGGCCGCCGCGTGTGTTGAGGGCGCGGATGATGGTGTCGCAGGCGTCGTCCATGGAGGCGGCCGGGTGGGCGGCGGATTCGCAGAGCGTGGCGAGCCCGACGCCGATGTCCTCGCCGCGCACCTCGACCAGGCCGTCGGTGCACATCACCAGCCGGTCGCCGGGCGAAACCCGCACCAGTACGGACTCGAACGGGACCCCGCCGACCCCGATGGGCGCGCCCGTCGGCAGGTCGAGCAGATCACTGCGCCCGTCCTCGGCCCGGACCAGCACCGGTGGTATGTGGCCCGCGTTGGCGATGTGCAGCTCACTCGCAATGGGGTCGTACACCGCGTACAGGCAGGTCGCGAGATAGTGCTCGCCGAGGCGCTGCGCCAAGTCGTCGAGGTTGCGCAGGAGTTGAGCGGGCGGCAGGTCCAGGGCCGCCATGGTCTGTACGGCGGTGCGTAACTGGCCCATCATCGCGGCCGAGTTGAGGCCATGGCCCATCACGTCGCCGACGACCAGCGCCGTGCGCGAGCCGGGCAGCTTCACGGAGTCGAACCAGTCGCCGCCGACCCGCCCCAGCAACGTACCCGGCAGATAGCGGGTCGCGATGTCGCCGCCCGGCATGCGGGGCGCGATGTGCGGGAGCATGCTGTCCTGGAGGGTCTCGGCGACGCTCTCCTGGTACGTGTACATGCGTGCGTTGTCGAGCACGAGCCCGGCGCGGGCGGCGAGTTCGGCGCCCGTGACACGGTCCATGTCGTTGAACTCGACGCGCTCGGGGTGGCGCAGCAGGATCATGAAGCCGAGCACCACGTCGCGGGCCTTCAGGGGCACGACGAGCATGGAGCGGTGGGTGATGAGGGGCCGGATGTCGCGCTTCTCGAACTGCGCGGCGATGGCGTGTCCCATCTGCTCGCTGATGCGCGGCACGAGGACCGGTTCGCCGGTGGTCATGCACTGGAAGAACGGTGTGTGCGCCGGGAACGGCATGGCCTCGCCGACGGGCACGACGTCGTCCCAGCGGCCCGGCTCGTCCGTGTGCTCCACGGCGACGCGGTGCCACATGGTGGTCGTGTCGGGCACGCCTTCGGGGAAGCCCTCGCCGGCGACGACCTGTTCGCGCAGATAGGTCCCGGCGACATCGGTGAAGCGCGGCACCACGGCCTTGCTGACCTCGATGATGGTGCGGGACAGGTCGAGCGAGCTGCCGATGCGCCCGCTGACCTCGTTGAGGAACTCCAGCCGCTCGCGTACCGCGGCGTACTCGAGGTCCTCGCCGTCGTCCTTGAGATCGTCGAAGTCCTCGAAGTCCCCGAAGTCCTCGGGCAGGGGCTCGCCGGACGCC
The DNA here is from genome assembly GCF_005768555.2 of Streptomyces sporangiiformans. Taxonomy (GTDB): domain Bacteria; phylum Actinomycetota; class Actinomycetes; order Streptomycetales; family Streptomycetaceae; genus Streptomyces; species Streptomyces sporangiiformans. The sequence continues at coordinate 10,283 of NZ_VCHX02000316.1, read as the reverse complement.
GCGGCGCCGGCCGCGCGCTCCCTGCGCGCCTTGCGCTCGGCCCGGCGGGGCACCCCCCAGTCGGGCGTGACCGGCACCCGGTCGTTCTGACTGAACTCGAGTACGGGATAGCCCAGTTCGAGGACCTGCGCCACTATGCGGGCGCTGTCGTCGACACTCATGCCGGGCATGATCTCGGGCAGTCTGCGGGCGAGTTCCTCGGCGCCGGGGAAGTCGGTGTGCAGAGCGAAGCCGGGTGCGACGCGCTCGGCGGGCACGCTCCCGTCGGTGTCGGCGTCGGCGCGGCGCAGTCCGCCCGCGTCGGCGGCCAGCACCAGCAGCCGCTCCCGTCCGGGGCCCACCAGCGGATACGCCCACCACAGGACATCGAGCCGGTCGCGGTGCGGTGCCGACAGCCGCGCGCGGCCGGCCGCCGGGTAGGAGAGCCGTCCGTCGAGGGACGACTCGAGATCGGGGCCGAGTCCGTCGTAGGCGGCGTACGCCGCGTACGGCTGGGTCTCGTCCTCTTCGTGCAGGGCGCCGGACACCGGAAGCAGATCGACGGCGACGCGGCCGACGGCCTCCTCCTTCGCGGCCCCGAACAGCCGCCGGGCGCCCTGGCTCCAGTGCGAGACCAGGCCATCACGATCGACGACGATCACGGCCAGCGGGATGCGACCAGCCGCGCCCAGCTCGGTGCCATGGTCCATGGCCGAGGCCCTCTCTCCCCACAGGTCCGCAAGATCTGCGCCACCACCACGGTACGGGTGCGTAGGGTCGCCGTGTGTGCCAAATGCGGGAATTGCCTCCGGCGCACGCCCCGTCCCGGAGCGCGGATCTGTGACCGCTGGGAGCCTTACGCCCGTACGGCTGAGCCGTACCGGAATCCACTCGAAATGGTGAGCGGGGGGATCACTCGCCGGGCCACCCGCAAGCGGACCCGGCGAGCGACCTGTCGGCCTGCGAGGAGGGCTACTTCTCCACCTCGGTGGCGAGCTTCGCGAGCACCGCGTCGTAGATCCGGGCGAGCCCCTTGGGGGCGAAGGTCTTCTCGAAGAAGCCGCCGATGCCGCCGGCGCCGTTCCACACGGTGGTGACGACGACGCGGGCCTTGCCCTCGCCGGCCGGGGTGACCCGCCAGGTGGTGACCATCGAGGAGTTGCGGTCCTTCTCGACGAGCTCGCCGTCGGTGGGCTCGCTCACCTCGAGCAGACAGTCACGGACGCGCTTGCTGGTGGCCTGGAGCTTCCAGTGGACGAGGGTGCCCTCGCCATCGCCGCCCTCGCGCACCTCGTACTCGCTGAAGTGCTCGGGCAGAAGCTTCGCGCGCGTGCCGCTGTAGTCGGCCAGAGCATCGAAAACGTCGTCCGGCTGAGCGGCTACGACTCGCTCCGTGGTGGCCTCGACCTGCGCCATTGCGTTCCTCCAGCACTTGGACTCTCAGGGTTTCACCGTCAGCCAACCACCACGCGGCCGAGCCACCCAAATCGGGGTCCCCTCCGGGGCCGGAGAGGACGGTCGGGTGACGGCCGCATGTCACGAGTCAAGAAGTTGGCCTCCGATCAGGGGCGGCGGCTCGCAAGGACGCAGAACTCGTTCCCCTCCGGGTCGGCAAGCGTGACCCAGCTTTCATCGCCCGTTTGGCCGACGTCGGCGTGTCGAGCACCCAGGTCGAGCAGGCGACGGACCTCTTCGTCCTGCTCCCTGTCGGTCGGGTTGACGTCGATGTGGAGCCTGTTCTTGACGGTCTTGCCCTCGGGCACGTGCGCGAATGTCAACGTCGGTGGCACTGGGCCAAGGCGGTCCTTGCCTTCAGGCACCACAGGGGAGCCAATGGTGACAATTCCGTCGTCTTCGTCTTGCACCTCGTAGTCAAGGACCGAGCACCAGAACCGGGCGAGACCTTCGGGATCGGCACAGTCGATCGCAAGCTCGGTGAACTTACTGGCCATGTCAGGACCTCCCAGTCAAGTAGCGGGTCCCCAAAGGCCACACGCTCATCGCAGTGCCCGACGGCGAGGTGAGCCGCGCGTGGCGTGCGGTCGTCGAGGGCCTGGCGGGGTCGCAGAGTGATGTTCGTACTTCAGCGTGCCGAAGAACCGCTCGACCACGCCATTGGTTTGTGGGCTCAGTGCCGCAGCTTGTGCTGTCTGCTCACCCGGGCGCCCTTCCTGCCCCCTCAACGCAACCCCCTGCCGGAAAGTTTGACTCACGCCATGCACGATCAAGGGAACATGTGTTCTATTCTGTGCCCAGTGCTATCGAGGAGGCGTCATGCGCTGGGAGAACCTCACAGTGGTGGCCGGCGAAAACCCGCCGGAGAACGCAGCGCTGTTCGGCGCGGACGCGGTCACCACCCGAACCTTCGACACCCCGGAGTTCCGCGGGATCACGTTCCACGAGATCCGGGCCCGGTCGATCGTGAACCGGGTGCCGGGCGCCTCGCGCATGCCCTTCGAGTGGACGGTCAACCCCTATCGAGGTTGCTCGCACGCGTGTGTCTACTGTTTCGCCCGCAAGACCCACAGCTATCTGGACCTCGACACGGGCCTCGGCTTCGACAGCCAGATCGTGGTGAAGGTGAACGCGCCGGAGCTGCTGCGCCGCCAGCTGGGCTCGCGGCGCTGGCACGGCGAGCACATCGCGATGGGCACCAATGTCGACTGTTACCAGCGGGCGGAAGGCCGGTACCAGCTCATGCCCGGCATCATCTCCGCCCTGCGCGACCATGCGAACCCCTTCTCGATCCTGACGAAGGGCACCCTGATCCTGCGCGACCTCGACCTCCTGAAGCAGGCCGCGGCCGTCACCGAGATCGGGATATCCGTCTCCGTGGGCTTCACGGACCAAGAGCTCTGGCGGACCGTCGAACCGGGCACACCCGCCCCCGAGCGCCGCCTGGACGTCGTGCGCACCCTGAGCGAGCACGGCATCGACTGCGGGGTCCTGATGGCCCCGGTGATTCCCTTCCTGAGCGACCAGGCGCCCCAACTGCGCGCCACCGTACGGGCGATCGCGGCCTCCGGCGCGACCTCGGTGACCCCGCTCGTGCTGCATCTGCGACCGGGCGCGCGTGAGTGGTTCATGAGCTGGCTCGCGCACCATCACCCGCATCTGGTGCGCCGTTACGAGCGGCTGTACGCGGAGGGCGCGTACGCCCCGAAGTGGTATCAGCGCCGGATCACCCGTCAGGTGCACGAGCTGGCCGAGGAGTTCGGCATCGGTCCCACGCGCGCGGGGATGCCGCGCAGGATCCCCGCTCCCGAGCCGGCGGTCCCGGGGCCGACCCAACTCACGCTGCTGTGAATGAACCCGCGCCTTGCTCCTGGGCACCGTCTTGCGTGCCCCCTTCCCCCCTGGCCCCTCCCCCACCTGGGCCCTCACTCCTTGACGTCCTGACGTTCACTCCCTGACATTCAGTCCCTGACCCTTCCTCACCAACCCTTCCTGCCTGCCTACTTCCCCTTGCCTACTTCCCTCTGCCTCCTTCCCCCCTGCCTCCTTCTCCCTGCCTCCCCCTCTCTGCTCCGACCAGGTTGTTTGCCCGCATCTGGGGGCATCGCGCTGCCCGATCCGGTCAACTCTTGTCAGAACCAGCCCCTCCGGGGCGCCCTTTCCGGGACGATGCGGCGAGGCCGTGGTGTGCACGGCTCGAACTCCTCCGTCCTGGGAGGCCTGATGAAGAAGAGAGCAGCCGCTCTGTGCGGTGTCACCGCCGTGGTGGCCGGGATGATCATCGCTGTGCCCGCCGAAGCGAGCGCGGGCTCCGCCACCGCACAGCGCACCACCCAGTCCGCCGACACGGCGAGGCTCACCTGGAAGAAGTGCGGCACCGAGGACTATCCGACGCTCCAGTGCGCGTCCCTGAAAGTGCCGCTCGACCACTCGAACCCGCGGGGCAAGAGCATCACGCTCGCGCTGTCGCGCGTTCCCCACACCTCGAAGACGTACCAGGGACCGCTGCTGGTGAACCCGGGCGGTCCCGGCGGCAGCGGTCTCACGCTCGCCGGGTTCGTCGCCTCCTCCCTGCCCAAGGAGGTGGCGGCGCAGTACGACGTCATCGGCTTCGACCCGCGCGGCGTCGGCGCGAGCGAACCCGCCCTCGACTGCAAGCCGGGGCACTTCTCGCCGGTCCGCCCCGACTCCGTACCCACCACCGGGGCGATCGAGCAGGCCAATCTCAACCGGGCACGAGGCTTCGCCCGGGCATGCAGTACGAAGTACGCGGGCCTGCTGCCGTACATCGACACGGTGAGCGCGGTCCAGGACATGGACGCGATCCGGCGGGCGCTCGGCGCGACGAAGCTCAACTACTTCGGGTACTCGTACGGCACCTACCTGGGCGCCGTGTACGCCAAGCTCTACCCGGAGCGCGTGCGGCGTCTGGTGCTCGACTCCATCGTCGACCCCACGGGTGTCTGGTACGACGACAACCTCGCGCAGGACTACGCCTTCAACTCCCGCCACCAGGCCTTCATGGCATGGGTCGCCAAGCACAACACGACCTACAAGCTCGGCACCGATCCGGACAAGATCGAGGCCAAGTGGTACGCGATGCGGGCGGCACTGGCCAAGAACCCCGCGGACAAGACGGTGGGCGCCTCCGAGCTGGAGGACACGTTCCTTCCCGGCGGCTACTACAACGGCTACTGGCCGTATCTCGCCGAGGCGTTCGCGGCCTACGTGAACGACAAGAACGACGACCCGCTGGTCCAGGCGTACGAGAACTTCGCCGCGGTCGACGCCGCGGGCGACAACGGCTACAGCATCTACACCTCGGTGCAGTGCCGTGACGCGGCGTGGCCGCGCAGCTGGAACCAGTGGCGCGTCGACAACTGGGCGGTGCACGCGAAGGCGCCGTTCATGACCTGGAACAACGCCTGGTACAACGCGCCGTGTGCGTTCTGGCCGGTGGACACGCTCGAACCCGTGGACGTCTCCAACGACTCGGTGCCACCGGCGCTGCTGTTCCAGGCGACCGACGACGCGGCCACTCCGTACGAGGGCGGTGTCACTGTCCATCACCTGCTGCGCGGCTCCAGCCTGGTGGTCGAGCAGGGCGGTGGGAACCACGGCATCACGCTGGGCGGGAACACCTGCCTGGACAAGCACCTGGCGACGTATCTGACCACCGGCAAGGTCCCGCGCGGCGGTGGCGAGGCCGACGCGGTGTGCGAGGCGCTGCCCGACCCGGAGCCGCAGAGCGCGAAGCCCTCGGCCTCACGCGGCGCGACGCTGCACGGGCTGCTCGGGTACCGCGGCTGACCCGGTCCGCCGCTGAACCCCTGAATCGGCCGCTCGGCTCCCGAGGCCGGACCTCGGAAGCCGGGCGGCCGCCGTGCGCCGCCGGCCAGGCGGCGTTGTCAGTGCCATGGTCCACGATGGAGCCATGACCGAACTGACTCGCATCTCCGCCCCGGAAGGCGTCGCCCCCGCTGCCGCGTACACGCATGTCGTCATGGGCACGGGCCGTTTCGTGGCGATCTCGGGACAGCTCGCGCTGGACGAGGACGGCAAGCTCGTCGGTGAGGACGACCCCGAGGCCCAGGCCCGCCAGATCTTCGAGAACCTGCGCCGGTGCCTGACCGCGGCCGGGGCCACGTTCGACGACGTGGTCAAACTGACGTTCTTCGTCACGGACATGGCGTACATGCCGGCCGTCCGCGCGGCCCGCGACGCCCACATATCCGCCGACCGCCTCCCGGCCGCCTCGGCCGTGCAGGTCGCCGCCCTGGTCCGCCCGGAGTTCCTCATGGAGATCGAGGCGTACGCGGTGCTGCCCTAGGGTTCCGCCATGGGCTCCCCCCTCCACCTCCGTGAGATGACCCTGGCCGACTGCGACCGGGTGGCGGAGATCCGGGTGCGCGGCTGGCAGAGCGCCTATGCGGGGATGATCCCGCAGTCGTACCTCGACGGGCTCGACGCGACGGAGGAGGCCCCACGCCACCGGGCTCGCTTCGAGCAGCCCACGAAGGGCATGGTCAACCTGGTAGCGGAGTGGGACGGCGAGGTCGTGGGCTGGGCGTGTCACGGACCGTACCGGGACGGTGAAGTCCGCACGGAGGACGCCGAGTTGTACGCGATCTACGTGCACCCCGACCGGATCGCCCGCGGCGTGGGCGGCGCCCTGCTGCGCGAGTCCACACTCCGCTGCGCCGCCGCCGGCCACCCCCGGATGCTGCTGTGGGTCCTCAAGGAGAACAAACGCGCCCGCCGCTTCTACGAACACGCCGGCTTCACCCCGGACGGCACCGAGGAACCCTTCGACGTGGACGGCGTGGCGATACCCGAGGTGCGCTACGTCCGTGCACTGGACGCGCCCCGTTAGGGGCGCGGGGAACTGCGCGACCAGCCACAACCGGGCCCGCAGCCGAACTGCGACCTGCGTCGCGGGGCCTGGGGGCGCAGCCCTCAGTTTCGGGAAGGGGCGGGGTCGGGGAAAGTAACCCACGAACAGCGAAGCGCAGCGCTACCGCGGCGAGCGAGGCGCAGGCAGCCGCTTCAACGCCCCGGCCGCCACCTGGGCGAGCGACGGATGCGCGAGGGCCTCGTTGAGAACGGGTCGCGCGCGTTCGTCGCCCAGGGCGCCGAGCCCCTCCACACAGGCGATCGCCACCCTGCGGTACGGGTCGTGCGGCCGGAAGCGGCGGGCCAGCGTCGTGATCAGCGCGGGCACGGCCTCGGGAGCACGCAGCTCGACGAGGAGCCGTACTGGATGGAGGGCGTAGGCGACCCGGAGCTCATTGGTGGCGAGCGCGGCCGCCGCGCGGGCGGTACGCGGATCACCGAGCCGGGCCAGCGCGTACGCGGCCGACGCACAGCGCTGCGGATCGCGGTGGTTGAGCAGCAGGACGAGCGCCTCGAAGGCCCGCCGGTCCCCGGCGAGACCGAGCCGGAAGGCGACCAGTTCCCGCGCCCACAGCGGCTGTTCGGGGGCGGTGAGCACGGCGGCCAGCTCGTCGAGGTTCCCGGTCGAGACAAGTCGTTCGTACGAGGAAGACGCAGCCGCGCCCGCCTCTTTCCGTAAGCGTTGGGTGAGCGATCGCAACTCTTCGTCCATGACCCGAGCCTATCGGCGACGTACGTCACAGAACTCCGCCTTGCACGCGGACTGGCGCGCTCGTTACCCGCGAGTTAAGCTCAATCGAGCGAGTTACCCACTCGTGCACCTGCTTGCGGTGGCCTGGTGACGCAGCCACCGTGAGTGTCGGTCGGTTCGGTACTTCGTGTACCGCGTTACGACACGGCTCCGGGACAGGGCCGGTCGGTCTTCTTCATCGCCTCGTGGGCCCGCACGTTCGCCCACGGACTGGCGCGCCGGGCGTGTGCGCTTCGCAGCCCGGACCAGTAGCCCGGAACACCCGCAGATCCCGCATCGTCGCAACTCCCGCCCCGTGTACGCCTGTCGGCGTATCCGGATGTGTCAGTCGCGTCGGATGCGTCCCTCAGTCGTCACTCATTCAGGAGTCCCGCGATGGCCACTCCCCTGTCCGACACCCCTCTGTCTCCGCTCAAGACCGTCGCCGTGGTCGGCCTCGGCACGATGGGCACCGGCATCGCCGAGATCCTGACCCGGGCCGGCCGCGAGGTCATCGGCATCGACGTCAGCGAGGCCGCCGCCGCCCAAGCCGTCACCGCGCTCGAAGCCGCGACAGCCCGTGCCGTGCGGCGCGAGCGTCTCACCGAGCGGGAGCGCGACGAGGTCCTGGCCCGCCTGCGCACCTCCACCGATCTGCGGGACGCCGCCGACGCCGACCTGGTGATCGAGGTGGCCCCGGAGTCGTACGAGATCAAGCAGCAGATCTTCCGCGCACTCGACGGCATCGTGCGCCCGGAGACGATCCTGGCGACCGGCACCAACGCCCTGTCCGTGACGCGGCTCGCCGCCGACTCGGCGCGCCCGGAGCGCGTCCTCGGCCTGCACTTCTTCAACCCGGCCCCGGCGATGAAGCTGGTCGAGGTCGTCTCGTCCGTGCTGACCGCGCCGGGCGCCGTCACCGCAGTCACCGAACTCGCCCTGGAACTCGGCAAGGAGCCCGTCGCCGTCGGCGACCGCCCCGGCTTCGTCGCCGACGGGCTGCTCTTCAGCTACCTCAACCAGGCGGCGGCGATGTACGAGGCGAAGTACGCCAGCCGCGAGGACATCGACGCCGCCATGAAGCTGGGCTGCGGCCTGCCCATGGGCCCGCTCGAACTGCTCGACCTCGTCGGCATCGACACGGCGCGCACGGTCCTGGAGGCCATGTACGCCGCCTCGCACGACCGGCTGCACGCGCCCGCGCCCCTCCTCAAGCAGCTCAGCGAGGCGGGCCTGACCGGCCGCAAGTCGGGCCGCGGCTTCTACACGTACGACGCCCCGGGCAGTGCGACCGTCGTGCGGGACGCGCTGACGCCGCTGGAGGGCGCCGCGCTCACCCCCGGCCGCACGGTCCGCTCGGTCGGCGTCGCAGGCTCCGGCACCATGGCGTCAGGAATCGCCGAGGTCTTCGCGAAGGCCGGGTACGAGGTCGTCCTCGCCGCGCGCAGCGAGGAGAAGGCACAGGCCGCGAAGGCCCGTATCGGAAAGTCGCTTTCGCGCTCCGTCGACAAGGGCAGGCTCAGCGCCGAGGCCGCCGCCCAGACCCTGGAGCGGATCACACCGTCGGGTTCGTACGACGCCTTCGCCGACGTCGATCTGGCTCTGGAGGCCGTCGCTGAGGACCTGGAGATCAAGCAGCAGCTGTTCGCGGTGTTCGACAAGGTCTGCAAGCCCGGCGCGATCCTGGCCACGACCACCTCCTCGCTCCCCGTCGTCGCCTGTGCCCGCGCCACCTCGCGGCCCCAGGACGTGATCGGCATGCACTTCTTCAACCCCGCCCCGGCGATGAAGCTGGTCGAGGTCGTCCGGACCGTCCTGACGGCGGACGACGTGCACGCCACGGCCCGCGAGGTCTGCGCGAAGATCAAGAAGCACCCGGTGGACTGCGGCGACCGAGCGGGCTTCATCGTCAACGCGCTGCTGTTTCCGTACCTGAACAACGCGGTCAAGATGGTCCAGGAGCACTACGCCTCGCTCGACGACATAGACGCCGCGATGAAGCTCGGCGGCGGCTACCCGATGGGCCCGTTCGAGCTCCTGGACGTGGTCGGACTCGACGTCTCGCTGGCCATCGAGAAGGTCCTGCACCGCGAGTTCCGCGACCCGGGACTGGCCCCGGCGCCACTGCTGGAGCACCTGGTGGCCGCGGGCTGCCTCGGCCGCAAGACCGGCCGCGGCTTCCGCGAATATGCGCGGCACTGAGCGGCCCGGCCACCGCTCCACGGACCGCGCGGACTGGGGCGGGCTGCTCGATCCGTCCGATGCCCCTCCCCCCGCCCCGAGCGAGGGGAGACCCGGCGGTCATGAGCATTCCCCTGCGCAGATGCAGTACGTTCGGGGCATGTCCCAGCCCGCCAAGTCCTCCCGTACAGCAGCTACGTCCGACGCTCCCGAAAGCGCCGCGGGCAGTCGCGCCGCCGCCCAACGCCTCAAGATGCGCCGAGAGCTGGCGGCCGCGGCGATGGAACTGTTCTCGACCAAGGGCTACGAGGCGACGACCGTCGACGAGATCGCCGCCGCGGCAGGAGTCGCCCGGCGTACCTTCTTCCGGCACTTCCGCTCCAAGGAAGAGGCGATCTTCCCCGATCACGACGACACGTTGATCCGGGCCGAGGCGGTGCTGAATGCCGCGCCGGCGCACGAGCATCCGCTCGACACCGTGTGCCGCGGCATCAAGGAAGTCATGAAGATGTACGCGGCCCGCCCGGAGATCTCGGTGTCGCGCTACAAACTCACCCGTGAGGTGCCCACCCTGCGGGAGGCGGAGATCGCGTCCGTGGCGCGGTACGAGCGGCTCTTCACGCGCTATCTGCTGGGACACTTCGACGAGCACGCCCACCACGACGGCAACGACGATCCGCTGCTCGCGGAGGTCGCCGCGTCGGCGGTGGTCACGGCCCACAACCACGTGCTGCGGCGGTGGCTGCGGGCCGACGGGCAGGGGGACGTCGAGGCTCAGCTGGATCACGCCTTCGCCATCGTCCGGCAGACCTTCGGGACGGGGATCGGAGCGGGGCGCGACTCCGCGTCGGCGCCCCGCCCGGCACCGGCCTCCGTCGCGTCGCAGGGTGAGGTGCTGGTGACCGTGGCCAGGACCGACGCGCCGCTCGACGAGGTGATGAAGACGATCGAGGACGCCCTGAAGAACCGCTGAACCGCTCCAGAACCGCTCCAGAACCGCTGAACAGCTCTCCCGATAACGCGCACGCCGTCCCGGCCCCTCCGG
>NZ_VCHX02000315.1 GCF_005768555.2 Streptomyces sporangiiformans | reverse complement strand
GACCGGGACGCGCGCGGCGTCCCGGTCCGCGGCGGCTGCCGTGGCCATCGAGGTCACGCCCCGGCCGCGGGGGCGACCCAGTCCTGCGGCGGCACGGGCGGCCGCTGCTCGCGCTCCATGACGCCCCGCCGCCGGATCTTGTTGAGCACGTACACGTTGCCCAGGTGCAGCACGCCCAGCACCAGCAGCACGACGCCGAGCTTCGTCGACAGGGCCTCGAACACCCCGCGGGCGTTGGCGATCTCGTCGTCCCCGCTCAGATAGAGCGCGATGAAGCCGAGGTTGACCAGGTAGAAGCCCACCACCAGCAGGTGGTTGACGGCATCCGCCAGCTTCTCGTTCCCGTGCAGCACATCGGCGAGAAAGATCCGCCCGTTGTGGCTGAGCGTACGGGCCACCCAGATGGTCAGAGCGATGCTGACGACCAGATAGATGACGTACGCGACGACCGTGAGGTCCATGTCCCCACCCTCTCTTGAACGCGTTCAAAAACGCTGCCGAGAGAGAATGTAGCCCTGTTTTTGAACATGTTCAAGTAAGCCTGATCACTCCTTGAGGTGAGGTCTCTGCCATCCGCGCTGGGTACGCTGAACCCACAGGCGAGACTCCGTCCCATGGGAGCAACCATGAGCGCCGCATCCGAGAACGGGCTCGACGACGAGCCGGCGTACCGCTGGCCGATACCGCCCCCCGAGGGCTGGACCGCGGACGACCTCGACCGGATTCCGGGCCTCCCGCCGCACACGGAGTTGATCGACGGGAGCCTCGTCTTCATGAGTCCGCAGACCGCTTTCCACGCGCGCTGTATGCGTCTGCTGGAGTACACCCTTCTTGAGCAGGTCCCGGAGCATCTCGACGTCATGCGGGAAATGACCGTCGAACTGGACGCGAAGAACCGGCCGGAGCCGGACGTTCTCGTCTTCCCGCTGGAAGCGAACACCGGACCCGGGCAGACCTGGTACAAGCCGGAGGATCTCGTCCTCGCCGTCGAGGTCGTCTCCGCCGACTCCCGCGAGCGCGACCGCGAGGTCAAGCTCCGCAAGTACGCGGCGGCGGGCGTCCCGCACTTCTGACGCGTCGAGGAGGACGAGGGCAAGGGGCTCCCCGTGGTCTACGTCTACGAACTCGACCCCGCCACGAAGTCGTACGGCCTCACCGGCATCTTCCACGACCGCCTCAAGGTCGCGACGCCCTTCGACATCGAGATCGACCTGACGGCTGTCGATCGCCGCCCGGGCCGGTAGCTGAACGCCGCCTCGGCTATGACGAACAGCCGCCCACGCGGCGGGTGCTCAGGGCGATGTCGTCCATGCGGATGTCGTACGACGAAGGGGCCGGGTCGGACTGGTACAGCTGCCAGCCCAGCTTGAGTTCGTCGAAGGTGGGGAAGACGAAGTCGTCCGCCGTGCCGCCGTGGTGCTTGGTGGAGACCGTCAGGTCGGGCTGCTCGACGCCGTCCAGGTAGACGGTGACGCGGTTGTCGGTGGCGTCCAGGTGGAACTCGACGCACTGCCATTTTCCGCCGGTGGCCGGCGCGGACGTCTGCCAGGAGGTCCAGTCGCCGGTGGGGCCCAGGTCGGAGCCGACGCCCCAGAAGTTGCCGTTGTCGGTGGGGGCGTACTGGCCGCCCAGGGGACGGACCAGTGTGGGGGAGTCGGAGCCGGACGCCTCAGCGAGGGTCCAGTGTGCCCAGTCGGGCGCGGTGGGGAAGTCGGCCACGCGCAGACGCAGGCGGGCCCAGAAGCTGTTGCCGGGCGGGGCGAGGTCGGGGAATTCGAGGAAGGCGCGGCCGTTGCCTTCGGTGCGGATGCGGAGTTCGCGGCCGTGACCGGTGGCGCTGGGGGCGACGGACAACGTGCCGTTGGATGTGTCGGTGGTCCAGCCGCGGCCTTCGGTGACCGGGCCGAGGGGCAGGCGGTTGAAGTTCTCCCGTACGAGCGTGGTGTGCGGCAGGGAGGCGGAGGCGGGAGCGGGGTTCGCCGTGGCCGTGGGGGGTGTCGCGAGCAGCGCCGCCGCTGCCGTTGCGGCAGACAGTGTGGCGGCGGCTTTTCTCAGGAGTGCCATGGGGGTCAGTTTGTAACAACGGCCCCGTCAGTTTCAGGAGTTCTCCGCCAACTGTGCCTCGGTGTAGGGGAATTCGGAGTTCGGCTCAGTCCCGTTTCGACTGCCCCTCTTTGAGAATCTGCTCCACGTCGAGGGTGACCTTGGCGCCGATGGAGTCGGGGAGGGTGACGAGTTCGCCGGGGGCGTGAACTCTGTGATTGGCGTACTCATCCTGCGTCGGGCTCGTGAGGACGTGGACGCGCTGGTGCCTGCGGTCGATGATCACGTACACCGGGACGTCGGCGTCGGCGTATGCGGCGACCTTGGTCTGCAGATCCGTCTTCCAGTTGCTGGAGGTGACTTCCAGGACCAGCCGGAAAACCAGGGGGTCATAGCAGTTTTTCTCGACGTGGTGTTCGTCGTAGTCGGCGTCGATTACGGACAGGTCGGGGGTCGCGTAGTCCTCGGGGCCGTCGGGGAGCCAGATGCTGAAGTTTTGGACGACTCGCGTTTCGCCGTCGTCCAGGCCCGCCAACATGAATGGGCGCATGAGCTTGGTCAGGGCGCAGGCATGAGCGCCGTCCGGGGACGGGGTCACGAGGATCTGGTCTCCGATGATCTCGACGCGGTAGCCCGGACGACTCTCCATGATCTCGTCGGCCAGGGTCGTCAGCGGCCGGTTGCCGGTGGCCCGCTCAACAGCTGCTGCGGACATCACGTGCCTCCTGTGGGCTGGTGTCGAGAGCATCATCGTAGGCCGGGTGCGTCCCGGGAGTCCCGTACCGGCTGGTTGACCCGATCGTGGTGCCAGCGCGCCCTTGGCCTCCGCGGAGCGGGTTCGTGGAGGTTCGCGCGTGTGAGCAGGCGCCATGAGGGAAACACGGATAATTGGTGGCATAACCGGATAAAGTACTCACTCTCGTTCGGGAGGAGGAGTGACCATGAATGGCCAGGTGGGACTGGCCTTCGCCAGCGGGTACCTCATGGGGCGCAACCACAGGATGCGGTTGGCGTTGACCCTCGCTGGTGTGGCGGCAGGAAAGCGGCTTGTGTCGGGGCACACTCCGGCAGGGCTCGGGCAGGTAAAGACCCCTGAGCTCGGCAAGATCACCCATGAAGTCCGCAGTCAGCTGGTGTCCGCGGGGCGAACGGCGGCCGTATCAGCGGCCAGCCAGCGTATCGATGCGCTGAGCGACCGGCTGGAGGCCCGAGCCACGTCGCTGCGCGCGGTACCGGGCGAGCAGAAGGCCGATGAAGAGTCGGACGAGAAGGCGAGCCGGAAGGCGGCCCCGGAGGAGGGCAAGGCGGAGCGTGACAAGGCGCAGGGGGAGAAGGCGCAGGGGGACAAGGCGCGGGACGAGGAGGGCGAGGGCCGCGCGAAGAAGACCCGGGCGGAGGCCCGGCAGTCGGCGCGCTCGCGCACCGCCCCGCAGAAGAAGTCGAGTGACCGTCCGGCCGCGGCGAGGAAGAAGGCGGCTGCCGGAGGGTCTGCGCGGCGGAGCCGAGGGTGATGGGGCATGGCAGAGGAAACGAACGGCCAGGGTAAGGGCGGGATCGGCACGCTCACCAAGGAGCTGCCCACCGAACGGCTGGTCAAGGACATGCAGGACGTCCTCCTCGCGCTGGGGGAGAGGGCTCTGAAGTCGGTGGCCTCCGGCGGGCAGGGCGGCGGACTCGGGCTCAAGTTGCCGGTGAAGCCCGTGGTCAAGGCGGGTCTGCAACGGGTCACTGAGAAGGCCAAGGGCACGGTGAAGGAACAGGTGAAGGAAAAGCTGAAGGACGCCGTTCCCGGCCTCGGAGGTGGCAAGGGCGGCACCAAGAGCAAGCTCAAGGTCACCAACATCGTCGAGCAGATCGACGTGGGCGTCCCTCTCTCCCTCGCTTACGACCAGTGGACCCGGTTCGAGGACTTCCCCGACTTCATGAAGAGGGTCGAGGGCGTCGAGCAGGAGACCGACACGGAACTGGAGTGGACGGCGAAGATCTTCTTCTCCAGCCGAAAATGGCACTCCGAGATCATCGAACAGGTGCCCGACAAGCGGATCGTCTGGCGGTCGGAGGCGGAGAAGGGCCATGTGGACGGCGCGGTCACCTTCCATGAGGTGACGCCCGACCTCACCAGGATTCTGCTGGTCCTCCAGTACCACCCGCAGGGTTTCTTCGAGCACACCGGAAACCTCTGGCGGGCCCAGGGCCGCCGGGCGCGGCTCGAGCTGAAGCACTACCGCCGCCACGTCATGTCCGAGGTACTGCTGAGCCCGCACCCGGAAGAGGAGATCGAAGGCTGGCGCGGCACGATCCACGAGGGCGAGGTCGTCAGCGAGGAGGAAGAGGAAGAAGAACCGCGGGCCGAGGGCGAAGAGGAAGAGGAGCCGCGGGCTGAGGACGAGGAAGAGGAAGAGGCACGCGCTGAAGAGGAGGAAGAGGAAGAAGAGGAAGACGAAGAGGACGAAGAGGACGAAGAGCCGGAGGAGGAGTACGAGGACGACGAGGCAGAGGCCGAGCACGAAGAGGAGCCCGATGAGAAGGAGAGGCCGAAGCGGCGTGCCCGTCGCTGACGACCTTCCGTCCGAGAAGGGATGACGTGCCGTGACCGTAGCAAGCCAGCAGGGCGGTGGTGCCCTGAGCCGGCCCAACGCCAGCAGTCTCGCCGACGTGGTCGGTGTGATCCTGGACAAGGGCCTGGTGGTCGACGCCTACGTTCGCGTGTCCCTCGTCGGGATCGAACTGCTGACGGTCGACGCCCGAGTCGTCATCGCCAGTGTGGACACGTATCTGCGCTTCGCCGAAGCCGCGAACCGCCTCGACATCGCCCGGTCCGGCACCGAGACCAAGGGGCTGCCCGACCTGATGAACCAGATGCAGGAAGGCGGCGGACGCAGGAAGACCCGCGGCGCTCTGGAAGGCGTCAAGGACACGGTCAGCGACCTGTTGCAGGGCGGGGAAGAGGACGAGTACGAGGAGGAGGCGGCAGAGGAGGAGGAAGAGGCGCCCCGGCGCAGGAAGAAGAGTAGGGAGCGCGACTGATGACGGCCGAGGACGTGACCGCCTGCTACGTGTACGGAGTCGTGCCGGACGACCGTACGGACGACGCGGTGATCGAAGACCTGCGCCCCGTTGGCAACCCGGAGGCCCGGGTGGGCTTCGTACGCCACGGCGGTCTTGCCGCCCTGGTGAGCGAGGTGCCCACCGGCAAGGCGATCGGCACCCCCGAGGATCTTCGCTCACACGCCCAGGTGCTGGACGCCATGGCTGCCGCGGAGTCCCCCGTGCTGCCGTTCCGCTTCGGAACGGTGCTGCGGGACACCGACTCGGTGGTCGAGGAGTTGCTGACCGAGGGCCGTGAGGACTTCTCCCTGGCTCTCGAACGGCTCGAGAACAAGGCGCAGTTCACGCTCAGGGCGCAGTACGTGCAGGACGCGGTGCTGCGCGAGGTGCTGGAGGAGCACGAGGAGGTCCGGCGGCTGCGTGAGGAGCTGGCCGACGTTCCGGAACCGGCCGGATACGAGCAGCGGGTCCGGTTGGGAGAGCTGATCGTGAACGCCATCGAGGCCAAGCGGCAGACGGACTTCCAGGAGGTGGAACAGCGGCTGGAACCGTTGGCGCACGCCATGATCTCGGCGGAGCCGGCAGCCGCCGAGGGGCTGGTCACCGCCTCCTTCCTGCTGGAGCACGGGCAGCTGGAGGCGTTCGAGGAAGCCGTTGAGGAGCTCGCCGAGCAGTGGCGGGAACGGGTCGAGCTGCGTCTGCTCGGACCGATGGCCCCGTACGACTTCGTGAGCGACGCGCTGAGCGCCGACAAGGAGGCCGCAGCGACTGCCGGCGAGGGAGGCGGCTAGCCATGGGGCTGTTCACCGGGGTGGTAACCCTGCCCCTGGCGCCTGTCCGGGGCATCATGTGGATCGCCGAGCAGATCGAGAAGCAGGCGATGCGGGAGCTGGCGGACCCCGCGGTGATCCAGCAGCGCCTGGATGAGGTCGCGTCGGCGCGGGAGTCCGGAGAAATCAGCGAGGAGGAGGCGGACCAGCGGGAGAGCCAACTGGTCAGTCGACTGCTCGCCGGCGGGCAGACCGCCGGGGGCGTGGAGGTGTGAGGCGTGCCCCGCGAGGAACGGGAGGAGCGCGACCACCGCCGGCAGCGTTCCCGCGCCGAGCGCTCGCCTGAAGTGCGTGAGAAGAAGTCCCGTGAGGGCCGTGAGGAGCGCTCGCGCGAAGACCATGAGGAGCGCTCCCGTGAACCCCGCCGCGCGGAGCACTCCCGCGAACACCGCAAGGACCACGAGAAGCGTGAGGAGCCGCGCCGCCGTCCGGCGCGCAGCCCCAAGGCCGACGCCCGCGAGGTCGCCAGGAGTGCCGCGCACCATGTGCAACTGCTCACCGGTAAGGATCCGGAGGTCGTGACCTCGCTGGAGCGCCGCGAGGACGGATGGCTGGTCGGTATCGAGGTGGTGGAGACGCACCGGATCCCGGAATCCACCGACATCCTCGCCGAGTACCGCGTCCAGCTCGACGACCAGGGCGACCTCGTCTCATACCGCCGGTCCCAGCGCTACTCCCGAGGCCGGGCCGAGGAGGGCGAATGAGCCAGAGCTCCGACCGGACTGTCCCGAGCCGCCGCGAGAGCGGCGGGCGCGAGCCCGCCGTCGGCACCGCACCCTCGAGCCTGGCCGACATCCTGGACCGCATTCTCGACAAGGGCATCGTCATCGTCGGTGACATCCAGATCAATCTGCTGGACATCGAACTGCTGACGATCAAGATCCGGCTGCTGGTCGCTTCCGTGGACCGGGCTCGTGAGATGGGCATCGACTGGTGGGAGCACGACCCGACCCTCTCGTCCAGGGCCGGGGACGCCAAGGGCGCCCTGGACGAGAACGAACGCCTGCGGCGGCAGATCGCCGAGCTGGAGCGCGACCGGGACGAAGCATGGCGGCGCGGCGAAGAGCCGGACGAGGAGTGGGTGGCGGAGTCCGAGGAGGAGCCGGAGGAGGAGCCGGAAGAGGAGCCGGAAGAGGAGCCGGAAGAGGAGCCGGAAGAGGAGGAGACGTGACGGAGCAGCTCGTCACCTGGCTGTACGCGGTGGCCTCCGCCGCGACCGCAGGGGGCACCGGTCCGCTGGAGGGCGGTACGGGCGTCGCGGGCGAGCCGGTACGCGTCATCGAGGGCACGGGCGGCACGGGCGGCGCAGGCGAGGGCCTCGCCGCCGTCGTCGGCTCCGTACCGCTGAAGGACTTCGACGACGACGCGATGCACGAGCATCTGCAGGACCTGCGCTGGCTGGAACGTTCGGCCCGGTCCCACCACCAGGTCATCGGTGAGGCGTCCCGCCACGGCACGGTCATTCCGCTGCGCTTCGGTACCCTCTTCCACGACGACGACGGCGTGCTCGGCATGCTCGCGGACCGGAAGGCGGATCTCGCCGCGGCGCTGGAGCGGGTGGCGGGGCGGACGGAGTGGGGCGTCAAGGCGTTCGCCGACCCGAAGGCCTTCCTGCCGGACCCGTCCGAGGAGCCGGCCGAGGGCGACGGTGACAAGCCCGGCACCGCGTACCTCCTGCGTCGCCGCGCCCGGCGGAAGGAGAAGGAGACCGCTCATCTGCGGGTCACCCGGCAGGCCGAGGAGATCCACGCCGCCCTGTCGGAGCTCGCCGTGGAGAGCGCCGAGCACCCACCGCAGGACGCCGGGCTGGCCGCGTACGAGGGCTGGATGATCCTCAACAACTCCTACCTCGTGGCCGACGATCGCACGGCGGACTTCCTCGCACGGGTCTCCGACCTCAAGCGGCGCCTCACCGGGACCAGCGTCGAACTCAGCGGGCCGTGGCCCCCGTACTCCTTCACCGCGCTGCCGGAGTCGGAGCACGAGCCGGGGAGCCCGGGGAGCCCGGGGAGCCCCGGGAGTCCGGGGAGCGAGGTGCGGTGACACGCGCGGTCGAGCCGCGGGAGGTGGCTCTGGTCGACCTGCTCGACCGGGTGCTGGCCGGGGGTGTCGTGATCACCGGGGAGATCACCCTGTCCATCGCGGACCTCGACCTGGTGCGCATCTCACTGCGGGCACTGATCGCTTCGGTACGTGTGGAGGGCAGCGAGGATGACGACCGGCCGATCACCTGACGACCGCGATCGCCGCGACGACGGAAGCCATCTCCCCCGGCGGCTGGAGCTGGACAAGGAATCGGCGCGGCGGAGTCTGGCCGGCTTGGTGCTGACCATCGTCGAACTGCTCCGCCAGCTGATGGAGCGGCAGGCCCTGCGCCGGATCGACCAGGGCGACGTCAGCGACGAGCAGATCGAGGAGGTCGGACGGACCCTGATGGCGCTGGAGGAGAACATGGCCGAACTGCGCGAGCACTTCGGCCTCACCGAGGACGACCTGAACATCGACCTGGGGCCGCTTGGTCCGCTCCTCCCGCGCGATTGAGTCGCACGCGCCGCGCTGGGCTTGGGCTGCGGCTCCGCCGCGGTCACAGCCCCGCGCCCCTGAAAGGGGCGCGGGGAGCTGTCGTCAGTAGCGGCGCGTGATCAGCGCCCTCTTCACTTCCTGGATCGCCTTGGTGACCTCGATACCGCGCGGGCAGGCGTCCGTGCAGTTGAACGTGGTGCGGCAGCGCCACACGCCGTCCTTGTCGTTGAGGATCTCCAGGCGCTGTTCGCCCGCCTCGTCACGGCTGTCGAAGATGAAGCGGTGGGCGTTCACGATCGCGGCCGGACCGAAGTACTGGCCGTCGTTCCAGAACACCGGGCACGAGGACGTGCAGGCGGCGCAGAGGATGCACTTCGTCGTGTCGTCGAAGCGCTCGCGGTCCTCGGCGGTCTGCAGACGCTCGCGCGTCGGCTCGTTGGTGTCCTTCGTGATGAGGAAGGGCATCACGTCGCGGTACGCCTGGAAGAACGGCTCCATGTCCACGACCAGGTCCTTCAGGACCGTGAGGCCCTTTATGGGCTCGACCGTGATGGGCTTCTCAGGGTTGATGTCCTTGATCAGCGTCTTGCAGGCGAGGCGGTTCCTGCCGTTGATCCGCATGGCGTCCGAGCCGCAGATGCCGTGCGCGCAGGAGCGGCGGAACGTCAGGGTTCCGTCCACGTCCCACTTGATCTTGTGCAGAGCGTCGAGGACACGCTCCTTCGGGTCGATCTCCACCGGGAAGTCTTCCCAGCTCGCCTCCGCCGAGACCTCCGGGTTGAACCGGCGGATCCGGAAGGTGACCATGATGTACGGCGAGGGGGCCTCGGCGGGCTTCGCGTCCTCGACCTTGTCCAACGTCGGGGTTGCCATCAGTACTTACGCTCCATCGGCTGGTAGCGGGTCTGGACGACCGGCTTGTAGTCGAGACGGATGGACTCGGTGCCGTCGTCGCCGACCTCGCGGTACGCCATGGTGTGGCGCATGAAGTTGACGTCGTCGCGGTTCGGATAGTCCTCGCGGTAGTGACCGCCGCGCGACTCCTTGCGGGCCAGCGCGGAGACGGCCATGACCTCGGCGAGGTCGAGCAGGTTGCCCAGCTCGACGGCCTCCAGCAGGTCGGTGTTGAACCGCTTGCCCTTGTCCTGGACCGAGACGTTCTTGTAGCGCTCGCGCAGCTCGGCGATCTTCTCGACCGCCGTCTTGATCGTCTGCTCCGTACGGAACACCATGACGTTCGCGTCCATGGTCTCCTGGAGCTCCCTGCGCAGCACGGAGACCGACTCGGTGCCCGTCGAGTCCCGCATCCGCTCGATCTGCTCGACGACCAGCGAGGCCGGGTTCTCGGGCAGCTCGACGTGCGTGGCCTTCTTCGCGGAGTACTCCGCCGCCGCGATACCCGCGCGACGGCCGAAGACGTTGATGTCGAGCAGCGAGTTGGTGCCCAGCCGGTTCGCGCCGTGCACGGACACGCACGCGACCTCGCCGGCCGCGTACAGGCCCGGCACCACCGTCGTGTTGTCCAGCAGCACCTCACCCTCGACGTTCGTCGGGATGCCGCCCATGGCGTAGTGCGCGGTGGGCTGGATCGGGATCGGGTCCGTGTACGGCTCGATACCGAGGTACGTGCGGGCGAACTCGGTGATGTCCGGCAGCTTGGCGTCCAGCTGCTCCGGCGGGAGGTGGGTCAGGTCCAGGAAGACGTGGTCGCCCTCCGGCCCACAACCCCGGCCTTCACGGATCTCGGTGTAGATGGACCGCGATACGACGTCACGCGACGCGAGGTCCTTCATCACCGGCGCGTACTTCTCCATGAAGCGCTCGCCGTCCTTGTTGCGGAGGATGCCGCCCTCACCGCGGGCGCCCTCCGTCAGCAGGATGCCCATGCGCCAGATGCCGGTCGGGTGGAACTGGAAGAACTCCATGTCCTCCAGTGGCAGCCCCCGGCGGTAGACGGCCGCCTGGCCGTCGCCCGTCAGCGTGTGCGCGTTGGACGTCACCTTGAAGAACTTGCCGCAGCCGCCGGACGCGTAGATCACGGCCTTCGCCTGGAAGACGTGGATCTCGCCCGTCGCCAGCTCGTACGCGACCACGCCGGCCGAGTGCTTGACGCCGTCGACCTCGGTGATCAGCTGGTCGAGGACGTAGAACTCGTTGAAGAACTCCACGCCCTCCTTGACGCAGTTCTGGTACAGCGTCTGGAGGATCATGTGGCCGGTGCGGTCGGCCGCGTAGCAGGACCGGCGGACCGGGGCCTCGCCGTGGTTGCGGCTGTGGCCGCCGAAGCGGCGCTGGTCGATCGTCCCGTTCGGCGTCCGGTTGAACGGCAGGCCCATCTTCTCCAGGTCGAGGACCGAGTCGATGGCCTCCTTCGCCAGGATCTCGGCGGCGTCCTGGTCGACCAGGTAGTCACCGCCCTTGACCGTGTCGAAGGTGTGCCACTCCCAGTTGTCCTCCTCCACGTTGGCCAGCGCGGCGGCCATACCGCCCTGCGCGGCGCCCGTGTGGGAGCGGGTCGGGTAGAGCTTCGTCAGTACGGCGGTACGGCTGCGCTTCGTCGCCTCGATGGCGGCACGCATGCCGGCGCCGCCCGCGCCGACGATGACTGTGTCGTACTTGTGGATCTTCATGATTCTCGTGGCCCCGGATCTAGCGGATGTTCGGGTCGAAGGTGAAGATCACCAGCGTGCCCAGCAGGACGGTGAACACCGTGGCGGTGTAGAGCAGGCCCTTGAGCCACAGCCGTGTGTTCGGCCGCTCCGCGTAGTCGTTGATGACCGTACGCAGGCCGTTGGCGCCGTGCAGCATCGCCAGCCACAGCATCAGCAGGTCCCAGGTCTGCCAGAACGGCGAGGCCCAGCGGCCCGCGACGAACGCGAAGCCGATCTTGGAGACGCCGCCGTCGAGGACGAGCTGAATGAGCAGGTGGCCGATGACCAGGACGACCAGGACGATGCCGGACAGGCGCATGAAGAGCCATGCGGCCATCTCGAAATTGCCGCGGGTCGACTTCGGCGTCTTCTTGGTGCGCTTGCGCGGGGGATCGATGACGGGCGCCGGGTTGTCGACGCTGTACGACAGTGCCCCCGCGCCCTCGACGGGACCGATACCGGAGTCGGCGGTCTTCTCAGTGGTGGACATCTGCCTCAGCCTCCGAAGACTTCACGAACGGCGTGGCCGAGGACCGGGTACAGGGCCCCTGCCATCAGCACGACCCAGATGCCGACGACCGTCCAGAGCATCTGCTTCTGGTAGCGCGGGCCCTTCGACCAGAAGTCGACGGCGATCACACGCAGGCCGTTGAGCGCGTGGAAGAGGATGGCGGCGACGAGGCCGTACTCCAGCAGCGCGACGATCGGCGTCTTGTAGGTGGCTACGACCCTGTCGTAGTCCTCGGGTGAGACACGGACAAGAGCAGTGTCCAGCACGTGTACGAACAGGAAGAAGAAGATGAGGACGCCGGTGACTCGGTGAGCCACCCAGGACCACATTCCTTCCCGGCCGCGGTACAGCGTTCCAGCCGGCACGGAAGAACCCTCCGGGAGCGGGGATTGGGGCCGCGCCGGCTTCTGTGTCGGTCGGGCCCGGCCGGGTACGGTCCACCGGCCCTGGCCATCGTAGCGACGACTTGTCGGAACGCTTACAGCGGCCCCTTCGGTGTGATCAAACAGGCAATCAAACAGACGCGTACGGACTATCCGGGGGGCCTGAATCCGAATTGTGCATGGATTCCTGGCATTCCCCCCACTTTTCGACCTCGGAGTACGCCCGTACGAGGCGGGAGATCCGGCCACGTGTGAGGCGCCTGAGTTCCTCGGCCGAGAGGAGACGTTCCTCCTCGCGGTCGTTGGCCAGCCGGGAGCGGATGCCGGCGAGCACCTGGTCGAGTGCCTCCTCCGGAGTGAAGTCGTCCAGGCAGATCACGAAGACATGTCCGAAGCGGCTCTCGTACGCGGCGTGCGCGGCGCTCAGCGCGGTGTGCGCCACGGAGTACGCGCCGTCGGGGAGCGGGGTGAGCGACTCGCGGGACAGCGCCTCGGCGAGGTCGCCGGGCGCCAGGTCGTACGCCGCCTCGTCGGCCGCGGCGAGCAGCGCGTCCAGGTCCGGATAGGGCCGGTGGTCGGCGACGCGGCGGGCCCATCGCGAGCTGCCGCAGCAGGCGAGCAGGGCCCGCTGGGCCTCGTCGGCGGGCACGGCGTTCAACCGCTCCAGGCCTGTGGGAGACGGCGTGGGGCGGGTCTGCTCCGGCAGGGCGACGACCTGGCCGACGGCCGGGCCGACGACGTGGCCGACGGCCGGGCCGACGACGTGGTCGACGGCCGGGCCGGAGATGCGAGAAGGACGGTACGCAGGCAGCGTGGGTTCCTAGACGGTTCGGTGCCGCCCCCTGCGGAGGCAACGCTGATTCGGCAGGTGATCAAGTGGGACAAGTGCGAGATGTGACGTTCACGCTATCGAGGCTTGACGAAACCTGTCTGACGGATGCCCGAATTTCACCCACGCGGGAGTGTTTCGGCACTGCCCGGTGGACGGGGGCGGTGACGGAGGGGCTTAGGTTCGCTGGGACGGGTTCTTACTGGAATCAGGAACGGCGCGTATGGATGGGTGATCTGTGGTGAACGGGCGTAGGCGCTGGGCTACGACGAGCCGGAGGCCTCTGCTGATCGGGTCTGCGGTGACCGCGGCGGGTGCCGTCGCCGTGACGGTGGCCCTCTGGCCGAACACCGGAGGGACAGGTGCGGCAGCCCCCGAGCGGCCCGCGGACGGGACGTCCGCGACCTCGCCCACACCGACGCCCAGTCGTACGTACCCCCTGTCGAAGGCGCCTCGTGCGATCCCGGCCGTGCGCGAGCACACCGCCGCTCGCGGTCCCGGCTGGAAGCCTGCGGACGGCGGCCGGGTGGTCGTGAACGACAAGGATCTCGCGGACGAGGGGCGGCTGCTCGCCGGGGAGCTGGGGCTGACCTACGCCGGGGCGGGCGGCGCGCGCGCCGGGGACGTACAGCTGGCCCTCGCCGACGGGGGCTCCGGCGCCGAGTCGTACACGATGGCGGTGCGGGACGGGCGGGTGCGGATCAGCGGCCCGGCCGAGGCGGGTGTCTTCTACGGAACGCGCACCCTGAAGCAGACGGTGCGCGCGGACGGCACGGCGCCCGAGGGCGTCGTACGCGACCGGCCCGCGAAGCCGCAGCGCGGGTTCATGCTGGACATCGCGCGCAAGCACTTCACGGCCGGATGGATCGAGGACCGGATCCGTGAGCTGGGGGATCTCAAGTACAACCAGCTCGGTCTGCACTTCTCCGACGACCAGGGCTTCCGCATCGAGTCGGACTCGCACCCCGAGGTCGTGTCGCAGCAGCACCTGACGAAGGCGGAGGTGCGCCGCATCGTCGACCTCGCCGCGAGCCGCCACATCAGTGTCGTGCCCGAGATCGACTCACCCGGCCACCTCGGCGCGGTGATCGCCGCGCACCCGGACCTCCAGCTGCGCAACGTGAACGGTGCCGCCACGCGCGGGGCGGTCGACATCTCCAAGCCCGCGGCCGCGGACATCGTGGACGACCTGCTGAACGAGTACGCGGCCCTCTTCCCGGGCCGTTACTGGCATCTCGGCGCCGACGAGTACCAGGCGCTGGTGGTGTCGAATCCCGAGGCGTCGTACCCGCAGCTGGCCGCCGCCGCGCAGGACGCGTACGGGCCCGGTGCCACGGTCGCCGACCTGGCGACGGGCTGGCTCAACAACCGCGCCGACGTGATGCGCCGGCACGACCGCACGATGAGGGCCTGGAACGACGGGTTCTTCCGCGGGGGTGCCGTCCAGGCCGCCGCCGACCTCCAGGTCGCGTACTGGACGGGCAAGGAGATCGGGGCCCGCCAGCCGGTGGAGTACCTCCAGTCGGGGCGCAAGCTGATCAACTACAACGACGAGTACCTCTACTACGTCCTCGGCCAGCCCAACCAGTTCGTCTACCCGACCGGGCAGCGCATCTACGAACAGTGGACCCCCCTCGTCGTCCGCGGCACGACACCGGTGCCCGCGAAGTACGACGGCCAGATCCTCGGCGGCTCCTTCGCCGTCTGGTGCGATCTCGCGGGATCCCAGACGCAGGACCAGGTGGCGGCCGGGATCCGCATGCCGCTGCGGGCCCTGACCCAGAAGCTGTGGGACTCGCGCGAGCCGGTGCTGTCGTGGCAGCAGTTCCAGGAGCTGGCGGGCAAGCTCGGCTGACCGCGGGCCGGGCCCGCGTCCGTTCCGGACCGGTCGGCACCGGTTGACCATTTCGGTGGCGAACTGCCGTGCGACTGTGGTGTATTCGGCCTGAGTGGCACCGAGACACCCGGGGGGAACGGAATGGGCTATTGGGGGTATTACGTCGTCGGCAGGAGCGACGTGCCGCTCATGGAGCTGGACGCGCTGTCGCAGGTGAAGGGCATGACGCTGTGCGAGCGGGCGGCCGACGGCTGGCAGGTGTGGGAGTACCCGAGCGAGGACGGCGGTGGTGACGTCGGGAACATGAACC
The DNA here is from genome assembly GCF_005768555.2 of Streptomyces sporangiiformans. Classification (GTDB taxonomy): domain Bacteria; phylum Actinomycetota; class Actinomycetes; order Streptomycetales; family Streptomycetaceae; genus Streptomyces; species Streptomyces sporangiiformans. The sequence continues at coordinate 10,600 of NZ_VCHX02000315.1, read as the reverse complement.
GCCTGGCCGAGGAGACGGGCGCGCCCGCGCTCTTCGGGTACGTCATGGACAGTGACTGTGTGGTCGTCGAGGCGGCCGCGCCGGAGAGCGGGGCGTGGACGACCTGCCTGGCGCGGGACGCGATGGCCGGATATCTCGGCGGGAACGAGGACGGGCTGACCGTCGACGACTACTTCCTGGAGCCGGGCGACGCCACCGAGCGGGCGGTCGCCTGGGCCGCCGAGTCGGGCCGTACCGTCCCCGAGGAACCGCTGCTCGACGTGTTCACCGCGGACGCGGACCCTTCCGCCGAGATGCTCTTCTTCCGGTTCCTGGACCGGCTCGGCGTCGTGCCCATGTGAGATGCGGCCATTTCACGCTGTGACATTCCGGCCACGGTGCACGCAGTAAGGGGAAGTGCGGGCTCCGTAACCAGAGGCGCCCCGCCGTAGGGAGGCGTGATGAGCCTGGTGGAACTGATCGCTCAGGCCGACGAACGCGGTCTGGCGGCCAGCGGTCTGGCATGCCTGGACCGGTGCGTGCCCTTGCTGGGCGGTGACGACGACGAGATCCTGCGGCCGTTGTGGGCGAGCCTCGCGGAGGGCGCGGAGGTCTCCGACTGGGGCACCTGCGTGGAGCAGGCGCGGATGAAGCTCGGAGCCCCACAGGCTCCGGAGGGCGACGGGTCCGCCGAGGGAGAGGCCGCCGCGCTCGCACACCGCATGCTGGGCGCCGTGCCCGTGGAGCGTTCCGCCTCGAACCTGCGGGAGTGGGCCGACGCCTGCTCGGTCGCCGCGCTGCAGATCCACCGGCTGCTCGATGCCACGGACGACGGCGAGTCCTCGGTCACGGTCCGCCGGGAAGGCCGTACACAGGGCATGTCACCCCTCGTCTCCGCCGAACTGCGCCGCCAGATCGCCATATTGGAGGTGCTGTCGGGCCGCGGCTCGGGCACCCTGCGCCAGGCCCTGGTGCTCTCGACGGAGGGGCGGCGGGTGCTGCGCGCGGTGGTGTCGCGGCGGGCCCGCGGGCGGGTCTGAGGACCGGGCTCTCTTGCTCTTGTGACCATCCTGCGCGCACCCGGCGGGGGCTGCGCGTCGGTCCCGTACCGGTCCTGCGCACCCTCCGTTTTCGCGTGACGAATCACGTTCGGGTGACGCTCTTTCGAATGTGAGTGCACAGCAGGCAACCAGGCCCCCAGCTTCGGCGAAGCCCCTTCGATGGGCAGCGGACGCTGTCGTGACCATGCGGGAAGGAGCGCGGCTGCGGCTTGACTACTCGGCGCCGAGTCTGTGGCGCGTCGACCGGATGATCGAGGGGATACGCCGGGAGCAAACGCCGTACGACGCCGTGGAATCCGTACTGCGTGGCCTCGGCGCGTACGCCGGCGAGGTGATCGCCCGTGAGACGGGCGCCGAGTGGTGGGCGAGCGGCGGCGACCACTGGATCCGCACGCCTGACGGGCGGTTGTGGGATCCGATCGACGAGGCCCGCCGCTGCTATGCGGGCGACGGCTCGCTGCGGCTGCTGTGCAGGGACGCCTGCGCTTAGCGGGATCGGTCGTCTTGTCTCCCCCGCCGCGCCGGTCCAGGGGGGGAGTCGGAGCGGCGCGGCGGGAGAGTCCCAGGGGGGCGGGCTCATTCGGCCATGGCCGAAAAGTGCCCACGCCCTCTTCAGCGTAGCGGGGTGTCCAGGTGTCACACCTACGGCGTGAGCACCTGACCCAGACGGGCCCCCGTCGGCGTACCGAGCTGGGTGATTCCGTAGTACGCCGCCTTGGAGAGCACGACGCCCGAGGCGGTGCTCGGCAGGTACAGCAGGGTGCCGGTGCCCGCGTCCTCGCCCTCGGTGCCCAGGAGCAGATGGCCGAAGCCCCGGCCCGAGAGGTCCGTCAGCGAGACGGCCGAGCCCAGCTTGTCGTCCTTCTCCGTGGAGCCCGGGATGCCTGTCGTGTCCTGGGAGTAGGAGAGCGAGCCGCTGCCGGTGAGACCGGACGAGGTGCCCTTGAGGAGCCACACCGCGCCCGCGTTGGACCGGTTGGTGCCGCTGCGCGTGATGTCCTCGTTCGGCGCGCCGGTCAGGACGTCCGCGTAGCCGTCGGCGTTGAAGTCGCCCACGGACACCGAGGTGCCGAGGGCGTCGCCGGACTCGGCCGCGCCCTCCACACCGGTGGTGCCCTGGTGGATCGTCGTCATGCCGGTGGTCGTGAAGCCCGTGGACGTGCCGGGGACCATCGTGACCTGGCCGCCCGCGTTGGCACCGGACTCCGACGTGTACGGCTGGCCGATGACGATGTCGTCGTAACCGTTGCCGTTCACGTCTCCCGCCGCGATGGAGCGGCCGCCCTTCACGGACAGCGTGGACACCTTCGACAGGCCCAGCGCCTTGGAGCCCTTGAACCAGGTGACCTTGCCGGCACCGGACTGGTCGCGGTAGTTGAGGGCCACGTCCGCGTAGCCGTCCCGGTTGAAGTCGCCGCTGGTGGCGTCCGCGTACGCGAGGGCGCCGGAGGCGGTGGTGAGATCGCCCGCGACCTCGTGGCCGTCGTCGAAGCGGGCCGCCCAGTTGCCTCCGGTGCCGGTGGCCGCGGTGAAGACGTCCGCCTTGCCGTCGGCGTTGAAGTCACCGACCGCGACCGTCGCGCCGAACTTCGCGCTGTTCATGTTGTAGTCGTCGCCGAGCGCCATGGTGTCCGCGCCGGTGTCGAACTTCGGGCCGTACAGGATGGTCACCGCACCCCGGTCCACATGGGAGGCGTCGTCCTCGCCGGGCGCGCCGATCGCGAGGTCCGCGTAGCCGTCGCCGTTGATGTCGCCCCAGGCCGTGGCCGCGCCCCAGCTGTCGCCCTTCTCGGAGATGCCGGGGACGCCGGCGCTGGACTGCGTGAGCTTCAGCTTGCTCGCGGAGACCGGGCCGTTCAGGCCGCCCGGCACGATGACGACGTTGCCGACGCTGCTCGACGCCTGTGGCACGCCGGCGGCGAAGTCGTTGATGCCGTCACGGTTGAAGTCGGCCGTGAGGATCGCGGCGTTCTTGCCGGCGCCGGCGGCGAACCGGCGGATCTCCCCCAGCTTCGCGTACAGGTTCTTGCCGGGGCACGCGGTGGCGAAGCCGTCGCGGTGACCGGAGATCGTGTTGAGCGTGGCCTGCTGGCCCGCCTTCCAGACGCCCGTGTCGGCGGCGGCGGTCAGCGTGACCTGGCCGCTCGGGTCGCCCTCGTACTGGCCCAGCTTCCACGCGGCGACACGCGCCACGGACTCCAGGGCGGCGCGGGTCGGCTTGCCCGCGGGCTTCGCCGGAGTGGTGGAGGTGGCGGCGGCGCCCTCGAAGTCACCGAGGACGGCGATACCCGTGGAGTCGCCGTTGAAGCCGTAGGTGTGAGCGCCGCGCACCGGCAGGTCCATGCCGCCGGCACGGCCCTCGAAGATCCGGCCGCACTTGTCGACCAGGAAGTTGTAGCCGAGGTCGTTCCACTTCTCGACCTGGATGTGGTACGCCATGATGCCGCGCACCAGCGACGGGGACTCCGCGCAGCTGTAGTCGTTCGTGCCGACCGTGTGGTGCACGAAGACCGCGCTGACCTTCTCGATGTACTCCGGCGGATCGTCCACTGTCGACTCGTCGGCGCCCCACGCGGCACGGGAGACGATGGGCGGCTGCGTCACGGTGGACGGGGGCGGGCTGGGAACCGGGTCCGGTTCCGGCGACGCCGACGCGGACTCCGTCGCGCTCCCGGTGGGCGACGGGCTGAGCGTGTCGTCGGCGGGGGGCTCCGTGCTCTCGGACTGCGACGGGGAGGGGGACCCTGCCGCGTCTTCGCCCGGCGAGGGGGACGCCGCGTCCTCGCTCGGCGAGGGGGAGCCGGTCGGGTCCTCGGCGACGAAGGCGGCGTTCTCCATGCCCGTACCGCTGCCGGTGCCACTGCCGGTCGCGAGGCCCTTGTTCTTCGCCTCGGCCGAGGTCACGCCCGGGTCGACGAGGTTGAGCTCGAGCCCCTTGGGCAGACCGGCACTCGCGGAGCCGTCGGCGGCGACGACGCGCGCCTCCACGCCGTTGCTCGGCCCCACCCACAGCGGATCGGACGCGCCGCGCGCCTCCTTCGCGTCCGGCTCGGCCTTGTCGACCGGGTGTGCTTCGAGGTCCAGGCTCTGCCAGCCGGTCCACTTCCCGGTCTCGCTGCTGCGCGTCCGCACCTGCGCCGTGCCGTCGAGTGGTGTGGCCGATCCGGTCCACGAGACGCCGAGCAGCGAGAACGCGTCGGTGCCGGTCCGGGCCACCCGCCTGCCCGTACCATCGCTCTTCATCGCGAGGTCGTGCACCTTCACTGGCCGCTTGCCGCGCGCGACGTCCGCGGCCGGACCCGAACTCGGGTCCGCCATGGCATACGTCACCGCCCCCGCCCCGCCCAGTACCACCGCGCCTATGGTCAGCCACGCTCTCCGCTTCAGACTCAGCGGCTTGTACGCATGGGTCGTCCGGCGACTCAAATTCCCCACCCCTAGGAAAGCCTCATAAAAAACCCACCCGTTTCAGGGGTGGCCCCTTATTCAGCGCACATCTGGGGCTAAACATCACTAGCGAGAGATGTGGGGTACCTCACTTCTGAACCTTCTGTTCACCCGGTGGACGGCCGAAGTCCCGTCAGGTACCTGCGGCTTGTCCCCTCGGATCTGGTGCGCGCCGCACTCGGTGTGACGTTTGTGGTGCTTGTTTCGCTTGGTGTGGTGGGCCGGTTCTGGATGTGCGGGACCGGGTGTGATCACACACAAGGGGGAGAAGTGACGGAAAGGGCAGCGGAGCGGACCGATCTGCGGATGAGACGGCAGGCGGCGGAGTTCGTACGAGGCGCCACGGCGCGCAGGCGACTGCCGTTGGACTACTCCGTCGACAGCCTGCGCGTGGTCGACTTCATCATCGACGGGCTGCGCAAGAGCGGCCGGGGGCGCGCGGACGTGGGGCAGGTGCTGTTCGGGCTGGGGGTCTACACCGGTGAGGTTCTGGTGCGGAGGGCCGGCGCTGCCTGGCTTGAATTCGACGACGCCCAGCGGGAGTTGTTCGGCCAGCCCGTGGGCGTACGGATGCCGGACGGGCGGGTGTGGAATCCGCTGGGGAAGGTGGTGAAACGATTCGAGTCGGGTGAGCGGGAGTCCGTCAGGACCTTCTATCTGCAACTGCACGGGCGGGCACGGCCGCGGGTGGCCCTGCAGGACGCTCTGCCAGGTGTGGCTGACCAGGTGTGACAAATCCATGATGGTCGGCGCTGATGACCATGGGGGCGCGCGGCCACGGTGATCTGTGGTGGGTGGCGCGAAATCGGTACGAACTCGGTGCGAACGAGGACAGTGTTGGGCCAGGCAGGGCAACCCCGCCGCGGACACGCGGCCGACGGGGAACTGGGGGTGGCCGTCGCCCGGGCGCAGGAGGGGGACGAGGCCGCCTTCGCGGTCGCGTACCGGTTGGTGCAGCCCGGACTCCTCGGCTATCTGCGCGGGCTGGTCGGGGACGAGGCCGAGGACGTGGCATCGGACGCGTGGCTGGAGATAGCCCGCGACCTGGGGCGGTTCCGCGGGGACGGGGCGGGGTTTCGCGGCTGGACCGCGACCATCGCCCGGAACCGTGCGCTCGACTACCTGCGGCGGCAGAAGGTCCGGCCCCGGGCATCGGTGCTGGAGCAGGACCTCCTGGAACTCCCGGGCGCGCACAACACGTATGACCAGGCCCTGGATTCCATCTCCACGGAGTACGCCCTCGGCCTGATCGCCCAGTTGCCGCGCGACCAGGCCGAGGCAGTGCTGCTGCGTGTCGTGGTCGGTCTGGACGGCCCCGCGACCGCACGTGTTCTGGGCAAACGCCCCGGTGCGGTACGTACTGCCGCGTACCGGGGCCTGAAGCGCCTGGCCAAACAGCTCGGTGCCGAAGGTGTGACGGAAGAGGGCCCCAGGACGCTGGGGGAGTCGGGATGAACAGCGAGCGATGCTTGGGCGAGGATGGATTCGGACATGGGTGAACGACACGGCGACGGCGGCTCCTTCGACCGCCGGGCCGGGCGGCCCGTGAACGGCTGGTCGAAGTCCGACGCTGCCACGGCAGCCGGTCGGCAGGACGTCCCCGCCCTCGAATCCTTCCTCGCCGCCGCCATGTGCGCCGACGCCCTCGACCCCGACGCCGAGAACCAGGCCATGGCCGCCTTCCGCGCGGCGCGGGCCGCGGGGACGCACGAGGCGCAGACGCGGCGGCGGGACGACTGGCGGCCGCGTGCCGAACGGTGGGGCGGGCGTTCGCTGCGGGCGACGCTGGCCGGGCTGCTGGCGAGTGTGGCCCTCGGTGGGGTCGCCATCGCCGCGATCGGCACGGCCGGCACCTCGGGCGACGGCGATGACGGGCCACGGCCGTCGAGCACCGCCCCGGACCAGTCCGCGAACGACTCCGGCGGCACCGGCGCACCCGGTTCCACCGCACCCGGCTCCTCCGCGCCCGGCCGGCGCGACGGCGACACCGGCGGCCCTTCCGTCCGCCCCTCGTCCGCCCAGGACCTGGAGGCCCACTGCCGGGCGTACGACGCGGTCGGGAAGAACGGCGAGGCCCTCGACTCGATCGCCTGGAAGCGTCTGGTGGAGGCGGCGGGCGGCGAGAAGAAGGTCGAGAAGTACTGCGCCGACCGCACCGGGCAGCCGGCCACCGGTCAGCCGACCACCGGGGAGCCGGCCACCGGTCAGCCGACCGAGAGCCCGGGCGGCGCGGACAGTCGTCCGGAGAACGAGGCTCCGGCCCCCACGGTCGAGCCCGACCCGCCCAAACCGTCGAAGGTCCCCGGCAAGGGAGATCTCAAGGACGCGGCTCCCTGAACCGGTGCCGACATGCCCGGTGTCCGAGCCGGATGCGTGAAGTGGGACCCATGAAGACCGGATGTACCTATGTGCCGGATGTGCGGCATCCGCGTGCGTGAGGTCCGGATGCGCGGAGACGGGGACGGGCGTGTGTATCCCGTGTGCCGTGTCGACCGGCGCGGGAGAGCCCCACGAGGGCGGCCGAGGCAACGGCCGGGGCCGCCACCCCCCACAGGAGAGGCCCCGGCCGTCGCGCGGCACGGGCCGCGCGGCGGCCCGTACTCTCTACAGCGCCGAGGATGCGTTTTCTGTCACACCCCACACCCCACGGAGTTGGCTGCACGTTGTACGGACATGGACGCAACCCCGTTTCAAGCCGTAACGTGCATTTCGCGCCGGATAAGGGGCAGGTCCGCAACCATCGATTGAGCGACCACGATGGCGAGCAACCACGTCCGCGAGAGCGGCGCGGGTTGAGGCACAGAGGGAGTGCGGTGCTGGGGGACGACGCGGAGCTGACTGCCGCGGTGCTTGCCGCACAGGACGGAGACGAGACCGCGTTCCGGACTGTGTACCGAGCCGTGCAACCACGGCTGCTTGGATACGTACGGACGCTGGTCGGCGACCCGGACGCCGAGGACGTCACGTCCGAGGCCTGGCTGCAGATAGCACGCGACCTCGAGCGGTTCAGCGGAGACGCCGACCGCTTCCGCGGCTGGGCCGCCCGTATCGCCCGCAACCGCGCCCTCGACCACATACGGATGCGCGGCCGCCGACCCGCGATCGGCGGCGACGAGACCGAACTCACCAGCAGGCCCGCCGAGTCCGACACCGCCGGTGAGGCCATGGAGTCCCTCGCCACCGGCAACACGCTCTCCCTCATCGCCCAACTCCCGCAGGACCAGGCGGAGGCCGTCGTGTTGCGCGTGGTCGTCGGTCTCGACGCGAAGACCGCGGCCGAGACACTGGGCAAGCGCCCGGGAGCCGTCCGCACGGCGGCGCACCGCGGTCTGAAGCGGCTCGCGGAGCTGCTCGACGCGGATCCGGAATCCACCGGCGCCCTGGGCGCCGTCCCCTCACAAAGAGAACCGCGCACCCGCGCGGTGTCGTCCGCAGGTGTGACGCATATGCGTTCGCGGACGCAGAAGGATGTGTGATGGCCGACGAGCAGTACAAGTGGTTGGATCGCGACACCGCGGAACGACTGCTGCGCGGAGAGCCACTTGAATTCGCCGACGCCGACACCCGTGACCAGGCCGGCCAACTCGCCGAGACGCTCGGCGCATTGGGCGCACTGGCCGCCGAACCCCCGCTGACCAGCGCGGAACTCCCGGGCGAGGCCAATGCGTTGGCCGCCTTCCGCAAGGCGCGCGCGGACGGGGACGGCGAGCGGACGGACCTCGGTCATCACGACCGTACGCACTCGGCCACGTCCTCCGACGGTGGCCTTGTCCGTCTCGGGCGCCCGGTGGCGGGCCGTCGCGGTCCGTCCCGTTGGGGCCGCCCGGTGCGCTTCGGGCTCGCCGCCGCACTGACCGCCGGGATGATCGGCGGGGTGGCGGTCGCCGCCACAACCGGAGTGCTGTCGATCGGCGACGACGATCCGGAACCCGCCACCTCGGTGTCCGCGGGCATCACCCCGCTGGTCTCACCGTCGGCTGATCCGACGTGGGGACCCGACTCGGCGCGGCCCGACGGCGGCGGTGGCGGTCGGCCCGGCGACGGCCGCTCCAAGGACTCACGGGGTTCGCAGGATGGGGGCGAGGCGCACGACGGGGCGCCCGGCAACCGGAGCGCGGCGCCGGGGACCGGCTCGGACGACGCCCGCTCCGGGGCGCGCTCCCCGGAGTGGCGCAACGGCGTGATCTCGGCCTGCCGCGACGTCCGCGACGGCAAGAACCTGGACTCCGGCCGCCGGCGCGCGCTGGAGGAAGCGGCGCACGGCGCGGGGCGCGTGCGGCAGTACTGCGCGGGCGTGCTGAAGCAGTCCGAGGGGCGCACCGGCTCAGGGGCCAAGAAGAACGGCAATGACAATGGCAACGGGAACGGGAACGGCAACGGCAACGGGAACAACGCCGGCCATGGCAATGGCAACGGCAACGAGGGCAAGGGCAGCAAGGACGGCAAGGGCAGCAAGGGCAACGACGACGAGGGCGGCAACGGCCACATAACCTCGGGCGGCGCCACCGGCCACGATCGCGCCCGCGTGCTCCCGACGTCCGCGCCCCCCGCCTCCGTCTTCACCCCCGCCCCTCCCGACGCGACGCCGGCCCCGGACGCCACCGCGTTGCCGCTGACCCCGCCCAGGTCACCCTCCCGACCTGCGGTTTCTCCCCGCGGCCAAGGTCCCTCCAGCAGGGTGTGACATTTTCAGCCGTCCTCACGCAGTACTAGGTGAGCCGACTGGTCATCGGCTGTCGCACGAGCCGGGGTTCCCCCCGTACCCACGGCTCAGTGCACACCGGCGCGGGCGGGACACGTTCCCCCGGTCCCGCCCGCGCCCGCTACCTCTCTCCCTCGCCGGTGGACGGCGACCGCCTCACCAGTGGACGACGACCTTGTCGCCGCTTCTCACCTGCGCGAACAGCGCCGCGATCTTCCCCTCGTCCCGCACGTTCACACAGCCGTGCGAGGCGCCGTTGTAGCCCGTGGCCGCGAAGTCCGACGAGTAGTGGACCGCCTGGCCGCCGCTGAAGAACATCGCGTACGGCATCGGAGAGTCGTAGATCGTCGACACATGGTGGCGCGACTTGAAAGAGACGCTGAAGACGCCCTCCCGGGTGGGCGTGTACTGCGAGCCGAAGCGCACGTCCATCGTCGAGACGGTCCTGCCGTCGATCATCCAGCGCAGTGTGCGGCTGGTCTTGCTGACGCACAGCACACGGCCCGTCATACAGCGCGGATCCGGCTTCGCGGCCGGCTGGCCGCCCGACGCGTACAGCTCCCATTTGCCCGGCTCGCGCGTCATGTTCAGCAGCCGCTGCCACGTCACGGAGTCCGTCGTCCCGGTCTTCGGCAGCCCCCGCTTGCCCTGGAAGCCCTTGACCGCGCTGACCGTCGCGGCGTCGTACGTCCCTGTCGGGCCCTCGAAGAGCCAGGCGATCTGACGCAGCCGGGCCTGCAGCTCTCGTACGTCCCTGCCCTGGTCGCCGCGTGACCAGAGGACCACGGGAGCCGGCGGCTCGGCGGGTTGCGAGGACGGCGAGGACTTCAAGGGCTCCGAAGACTTCGAGGGCGTCGAGGGTGTCGAAGGCGTCGAGGGCTTGGCGTCGTCCGGGGGCCGGGCCGGCGCCGGCGAGATGCTGATCGGGGCCGCCTGGTCGGCGGACGAGCCGACCGTCTGTACGGTGCAGCCGCTCACCGCGGCGAGCACCGCGACGGCGGCCGTGACTGATCTCCACATGACTGGAGTACGCATGCGAACCCCCCGTTGCTCACCGAACCGCGATGCGTCCTGGTGCCCCTTTGAGATGTTTCCCTTGAGATGTTTCCCGCGGGTGCCTGGTCGCGAACTAGGGGGCATGGTTGTGAGCGGGGTCTCGTTCGGGCTGTGAGCAAGCTCCCAGGCTGGGCCTTCCACACGCCGCACGGCCGCCGCTACAGTCCGTGGCGAGGTCGTCTGTACTGGCGAGTATGCGAGCAACGCGGAGGCACAACCATGGCGCGCGAGTCGGAGTCCGGACTTCCCATCGAGCCTGTGTACGGTCCGGAGGCCCTGGAGGGCTGGGACGCGGCGGAGAAGCTGGGGGAGCCGGGTTCGTATCCCTACACGCGTGGTGTGTATCCGTCGATGT
>NZ_VCHX02000314.1 GCF_005768555.2 Streptomyces sporangiiformans | reverse complement strand
GGAGGCCCGACGAAGGAGGGCCGAGCACGATCGCCGTCTCGACACCGGCTTTTGCGCCCCGGAGGCGAACCGAGCCAAAAAATGCAGCGCGGCGAGCCGAGCCCTGCTAAAACAGTTCGAACCACACCGTCTTGCCCACCCCGTGCTGCCGTACGCCCCACGCGTCCGAGAGCGACTGCACCAGGAACAGGCCCCTGCCGTGCGTACCGTCGTCGGCCTTCGGCGCCCGCAGTGTCGGCCTGCGCCCCACGAAGTCCCTTACCTCCACCCGGAGTCCACGTGGGCCGACGGTGGCCGTGAACACCGCGTCATAGTCGGTGTGGACGAGGGCGTTGGTGACGAGTTCGCTGGTCAGCAGCTCCGCTATATCGGATCTGCCGGGCCTGCCCCACTGGGCGAGCAGGTCCCGCAGCGCTTTACGAACTTCGGGCACCGCCCGGAGGTCTGCCCGCCCCAACCTGCGCCTGAGCTGCGGAAAGCCGTACTGGTCCGTCGCGCTGTCCGCCGATTTCTCCGCCGTCTTCGCCATCTTCGCTGCCTTCGCCGAGAAGGCCCCGGATACGACGGGACCACCTCCTCGTGCCTGCCTCTTCATGACCCCCGCCCGCACGCCGATGTCGTTCCCCTCCTGCTCGAACAGGTTCACGAGATGCATGCCCCCGCCCGGAACGTGGCAGTCATGTCGATTCGTCAACACCTCTGATACAGCCACGGGTGCCCCGCATGAGAGGAGATGAACCACTGCGTCCGCTGTCGCGATGGGGCCACGAATCGGCGGACGCCGCTACGTTTCCCAAACGGCCGCGGCCGTACGGTCGTCGGCGTATCCCTTGACCCTCACCTGGACGTCCGCGAGGAAGGCGGCGAGGCCGGGCGGATCGGCGTCCGCCCACCGGGCCGTCAGCTGCCGGGCGAGGTCGGGTTCGCCGCGCAGAGGTTCGGCGAGGCCGCCGGTGCACAGCAACAGCGTGTCGCCGGGGCGGGCGACGGAGGCACGGAAGCGGAAGGGTTCGCGGGGCGGTTCGGGGGCGGGCTCGTACGGGCTCGGGGGTGTGGTGATGCCCAGGTCCATGGTGAGCCGGTCGCCCTCGGGGGTTTCGGAGGGCGGCGAGCCGAAGCCGACCACGGCCTCGCCGGTGGCCTCGGCGACATGCGGTTCTATGTCCTGCCACTCGCCGTCGCGCAGCCGGAACAGGCCGCCCGCACCGATGCCGAAGAAGACGCGGGTACGGCACTCCGTGTCCGCGGGGAGCAGCAGACAGCGCAGGCTCGCCGTGTACTCCTCGGGGTCGATGCCCTGCTCGGCGGCGGTGGCCCGGAGCTTGCCGAGGCTGCGGTCGGTGAGGCGGTGCAGACCCGACTTGAGGTCACCGCGCCGCGCCGCCTTGATGTCCTCGGCCAGCCGCGCGTGGCTGCGGCCCACGGCCCTGCCGATCCACTGGCACGCCTCGGCGGCGGCCCGGTGCGCGCCGGGCGTCGCCCGCGCTCCGGTCGCCATGGCGACGAGCACCAGCGCCTGCTCCCCCGTCCCGAACCGGGCGGTCAGCAGCGAGTCCCGCCGTGGCTCGCCCCGGTACCGTGCCGAGTCCCCGCGCACGGAGGCGGCCCGCAGCGTGCAGGTCCCGTAGTGCGCCCCGTCCAGCACGGTGTCGGCCACGAGATCATCCAGATCGTCCGGATCCGCGGGCGGCAGGGCGGTGGGTTCGGGGTCGTAGGTGGGCGGACCGGAGCCTACGTAGTCGACGGTGATGCGGGCGGGTGCGGGCGCGGTGGCGGGTGCGGGGGCGGCAGGGGCGTCGGGGAGAGGGCCGGACGGCGCGTCCGGTGACGTACCGGCTGATGTGCCCGGACGCGCGTCCGAAGGGCCGTCCGGCAGTGTGGCGGGCGGGCCCTCAGCCGGACGGCCGGTGAGACCGGGAGCCGGTTCGCCGGCCGGACCGTCGGCCGGTGCGCGCGAGGCCGGCACCGCCGCCGCGGGTGCCTCCGTGGACATGCCCATCGACGTGTCGATGGACGTATCGATGGACGCATCAACGGACGCATCAACGGACGTATCGACCAGGGGGGCCTCCGCGCGGAAGCCCGGCGGCTTGGGGCCGGGGGGAAAGGACGCGGGTGCCGGAGGCTCGGAGGGCGGGGCCTCCCAAGGGGCCCGCTCCCGCCGGAGCCCGCTGCGGTGCAGCGCGTCGGTGTCCGGCGGCCCGGAGGGCGGGGTCGACCCGGCCGTTTCCCCGCCGGGCGGACCTTGCTGCGAGGTGGCCCCGACCGTCCCCGCCGCCGAGGCGAACCGGTCGTCGAGGGAATCGGACACGGGCGCGGGTCCCGTGTCCTCGGTGGAGTCGTCGTACAACTGCCCCCACCAGTCGTCGTCATGACCGGTGGGCTTCTCCCCCTGCTGGCTCATGCCCCCAATTGTCCACCGCACGGGCCGGATGAAAACGGTGCATCAGGAAAAAGCGGCCCCGGGGGGTGCGTGCCGAACGGTGATACGAAGCCGCCGGGCCCGGGTGCGGCGCGGCTGACCTGCGGGCTCGCCCGTACTCCGGCACCCTGGGCAGATGGGAGCGTGGGAACTCCTGCTGGTCGGCGTAGTGATACTGCTCGGCCTGTGCGGGGTGCTGGTGCCCGGCGCGCCGGGATCGTGGCTCGTGTGGGCCGCGATCCTGTGGTGGGCGTTCGAGGACCCGGAAGGGCTCTCCTGGGCGGTCCTCGTGGGTGCCACCTGCGTCCAGTTCCTCTCCCAGGTGATCCGCTGGCAGCTGCCGCCACGCCGGCTGGTCGAGAGCGGCGCCACCCGCCGAATGGCGGTGTACGCCGGCGTCGGGGCGCTGCTCGGCTTTTTCGTGCCGCCGGTGCTCGGCACGGTCCCCGGATTCCTGGCCGGGATCTATCTCTGCGAGCGGCTGCGGCTCGGCGGGCACAGGGAGGCTGTGGCGTCGGTCCGCCTGGTGATGCGTTCGGGCGGGACCAGCGTGCTGGTGGAGCTGTTCGCGTGTCTGCTGATCACGGGGGCCTGGCTGGGTGCGGTCTTCTGGGGACCTTGAGCCTGGGGACCTTGAGCCCACCTTTCATCGGATCTCTTCCGCATTATTGACGACGTCTCGCACCCTCTCTACCTTGCGCACAGGGATAGCTCCGATGAATAGCTGTGCCGTACAAGCCGCCAGGAGGCGCGATGCCCAGCCCGTCCAGCCGTCGTTCCAGCCGTCCGTCCAGACGTACCGTTCTCGCCACCGGATCCGCGCTCGGCGGAACGCTGCTCGCGGGCGGGCTGCCCGCCCAGGCCTCGGCGGCGACCGCCGCCGAGGCCGGTTCCGACCCCTGGCGCACCGTTCTGGACGACGCGGACCTGGTGTGGCAGCGGATGCCGAAGACCTGGTACGAAGGCCCCTATCTGGGAAACGGCTTCCTCGGTTCCGGGATCTACGCCGAGCCGGCTCCTGAGGGCGATACCGATGGGGACACCGGGGCCGAGACCTTCCAGGCGGTCCGCTTCAACGTGCAGCACTCCGAAGTCCAGGACCACCGCCCACAGTTCGGCTCGCTCTTCGGGCTCGCCCGGCTGCCGATCGGCCACTTCACACTGGAGCCGGTGGGCACGATCACCAGCCTGGACTGGCGGCTCGGGCTGCGCGACGCCGAGCTGACCGGAACGCTCACCACCGACCGGGGCACCCTCACCATCCGCGCCCTGGTGCACACCTCCCGCTCCGTGCTGGCCGTCGAGGTGACGCCGAGCGAGGGCGAGCGCGACTTCACCTGGGTGTTCCATCCGGCGAAGGCGATCAGCCCGCGCGCCGGCTTCCGGCCGCTGCCGGAGGGGTACGCCGCCAACCCGCCCGCCGAGACCGGTGACCACGACGGCATCTCCGCCGCCGTACAACCGCTGCTGTCCGGCGGGCAGCACGTCACCGCATGGCGGGAGCGCACCTGGGGCGGTACGCGGACGCTGTACGCGCACGTCGCGCACTCGTATCCGAAGTCGACGGCGCTCGGGCGGGCGCTGGCAACTGTCCGGGACGCCTCGAAGCTCTCGTACGACCTGCTGACGGTCGCGCATCGCGCCTGGTGGCGCGCCTTCTACCGGAAGAGTTTCCTCTCCCTGCCCGACGCGCGCATCCAGCGCTTCTACTGGATCCAGCTCTACAAGACGGCCTCCGCGGCCCGGCGCGACGCACCCGTGATGGCCACCAGCGGCCCCTGGCTGGAGTCCACGCCGTGGCCGGCGACCTGGTGGAATCTGAACGTGCAGTTGGAGTACTGGCTGATCCACGGATCCAATCACCTGGAACTGGACGCCGTGACCAGGGCGTTGAGCGAATTCCGCGACAACCTCAGGGCCGAGATGGCGCCCGCGTACCGCGCCGACTCGCTGGGCATCCCGCGCACCACCGACGCCTCGCTGGTCAACGGGGGCGCGACCATTCCCGTACTGGGCTACGGCGTCGGCATACCGGGCCAGGACCCGCCGACTCCCGAGGTGGGCAACCTCGCCTGGGCCCTGCACAACGTCTGGCTCAGCTACCGCCACACGATGGACGAGTCGATCCTCCGCGACGTCCTCTTCCCCCTCCTCCGCAAGGCGATCAACTACTACTTGCACTTCCTGGAGCCCGGCACGGACGGCAAGCTGCACCTGCCGGCCACCTTCTCGCCTGAATACGGCGGCAACTCACGGGACTGCAACTACGACCTGATGCTGCTGACATGGGGATGCCGCACCCTGCTCGACTCCGCGGAACTCCTCGGCATCGACGACGAGTTGGCGCCGCGCTGGCGGGAGGTCCTGGCCAGGCGGGTCGCCTATCCGACCGACGAGAACGGCTTCATGATCGGCGCGGACATCCCCTTCGCGAAGTCGCACCGCCACTACTCGCATCTCCTGGCGGTGTACCCGCTGTACGAGCTGACGGGCCGCACAGCCGACGAAAAGGCCCTGATCGAGAAGTCGTTGGCCCACTGGGTCGGCTTCGAGGGCGCCCTCCAGGGCTACACGTTCACCGGGGCGGCCTCGATGTCCGCGCTGCTGGGCAAGGGCGAGGACGCGCTCACCTACCTCGGCCAGCTGATGACCCGCTTCATCCAGCCCAACACCATGTACAAGGAGACGGGCCCGGTCATCGAGACCCCGCTCTCCGCCGCCCAGTCGCTGCACGACATGATCTGCCAGTCCTGGGGCGGAGTCATCCGCGTCTTCCCCGCGCTGCCCGCCGCCTGGGGGGACCTGACGGTGCACAACTTCCGTACCCAGGGCGCGTTTCTGCTCAGCGCCGTACGAAAGGCCGGGGTGACCCGCTGGGTCCGGCTGCTCAGCGAGGCGGGTGCCCCCTGCGTCGTACAGCACGGCATCGCGGGCCCGATCGAGGTACGGGACAGCCTGGGACGCCCGCTGCGGTACGAGTCCGTGGACGACGGCGCGATCCAGGTCCGGCTACCGAAAGGGGAGTCCGCGCTCATCACCGCCAAGGGCGACCGTCCGGACCTGCGGATCACACCGGTAGAGCCGAACGAGGAGGCACCACGCTGGGGCCTGCCCACGCCGTGAATCTCATTCCCCCTCACCCCTCTTTTCGGCCCTCCAGGGTGAGGAGACTCAGCTTGCGGTCCAGCCCGCCCGCGTAACCGGTGAGGGAGCCGTCCGCGCCGATCACCCGGTGGCAGGGGCGGACGATCAGCAGCGGATTGGCGCCGATCGCGCCGCCGATCGCGCGGACGGCGACGCGCGGCGCACCGATCCACGCGGCGATCGCGCCGTAGGTGGTGGTCGCGCCGTACGGCACGGAGTCGAGGGCGGCCCAGACCTTCTCCCGGAATTCGGTCCCTTCCGTCCTCAACTCCAACTGGAACTCCTTCAGTTCGCCCCCGAAGTACGCGGCGAGCTGTTCCTCGGCG
Organism: Streptomyces sporangiiformans; assembly: GCF_005768555.2. Taxonomy (GTDB): domain Bacteria; phylum Actinomycetota; class Actinomycetes; order Streptomycetales; family Streptomycetaceae; genus Streptomyces; species Streptomyces sporangiiformans. The sequence continues at coordinate 19,256 of NZ_VCHX02000314.1, read as the reverse complement.
GCCCGGAAGAGTTCCGGGGAGTGCCGCCAGCCGGGCTGTACGGTGCGGCCGCCCTTCTGGCCGGGCACGGAGAGGGAGGTCAGCGCGCCGGACTCGTCCGCGGTGAGGAGGAGCCGGCCGACGGGGCTGTCGAGCGTCGTGTAGTGCGGGGGCGGCGTCATGATGCTCATTCGTCGACTTCCAACTCACTCGTACTTACGGGGACTTGATGCCCGGCGGCCTTCAGGTGCCGCAGGGCATAGGAACGCCAGGGCCGCCAGCTGTCGGGGACGTGTTCCCCGGGCGGGCCGACGGCGACGTCCGGGTCGCCGAGAGCACGCGCACGGATGACGGCCACCGTGTGGGGATCCATGCCGGGCAGTGCGAGCAGGGCACTCTCCGCGTCATCGCGGTCGGCACCCGCGTCCAGACGCAGACGCCCGTCGGCGAGGGCCGCGGCCAGGGCGCCGAGGGTTCCCTCAGGTTCGGCCTCCGCGAGGACGGCCGGCTCGGGGAAGACATGCGTGAGCGTGCCGCAGGGCGCGTCGAGCGTCTTGCCGTACGCCCGTACCAGCCGCTCGGCCTCGTCCCGTCCCACCACCGCCCGCACCGCCAGCTCCTCCGGATCGGCGGCACCCGGCGAGCGCAGCCCCGGCCTGGCGGCCACCAGCGGTGCCAGGAGTGGATCGGCGGCCAGCCGCTCGTCCACGGCGTACGGATCGGCATCGAGATCGAACAGCCGGCGCAACCGCTGCACGGCGGTGGTGAGGTCGCGGAGGTCGGTGAGGTGAAGCCGGGCGTCGAGCCAGCCGCTGGGGTGGTTCGAGGTCTGTGCCCGTGGCCCCGAAGGCCGTTCGTCGACGGCGACGATGCCGGTGCCGTACGGCAGACGCAGGGTGCGGCGATACGTACGGGAACCCGGGGCGCCGGCCACCTCCTCGATGCCGGGTACGGCCTCGGCGGCGAGGAGGTCGAAGACGGGGCCGGCCTGGTACGGGCCGCGGTGGGCGAGGCGCAGCGGGATACCGGCGGACGGGGTGCCGTCCGCATGGCGCGTGCCGGCTCCCCGGCGGCCGGGTGCGGCGGCGCGCAGCTCGCTGGGCGTCGACGCGTACACCGCGCGCATCGTGTCGTTGAACTGCCGCACGCTGGCGAAGCCCGCGGCGAAGGCGATCTCCGTGATCGGCAGCGCCGTGGTCTGGAGCAGTACCCGGGCGGTGTGCGCGCGCTGGGCGCGTGCCAGCGCGACCGGGCCCGCGCCCAGCTCGGCGGTGAGCTGCCGCTGGACCTGACGAGCGCTGTAGCCGAGCCGTATCGCGAGTCCGGCGACGCCCTCGCGGTCCACGACGCCGTCTCCGATCATCCGCATCGCCCGTCCCACGACGTCCGCGCGGACGTTCCACTCGGCGGAACCGGGGACGGCGTCCGGCCGGCACCTGCGGCAGGCGCGGAAGCCGGAACTCTGCGCCGCCGCGGCCGTCGCGTAGTACCGCACGTTGCGTCGCTTCGGCGTCACCGCCGGGCAGCTCGGCCGGCAGTAGATCCCGGTCGTCTCCACGGCGAAGAAGAACACCCCGTCAAACCGGGCGTCCCTGCTCCGCACGGCCTCGTACCTGGTCTCTTCCTTCGTCACACCCCCAGTCTGCGCCCTGATGGACGGCCGGGCTGGCGGAAATCGGACACGACGTTGAGGGCGGTTTCCCGCCGGTTCACACCGCCGTGGATCGTCAGCACGGGGCTGCGCCCCTAAAGGGCCCCGCAGTCGCCCACGCGCGGGAAGGGGTGGGTGGGTTTCGTACCTCGGCTGCGGGTCGGTTGTGGCTGGTCGCGCAGTTCCCCGCGCCCCTGAAGGGCGCGTCCCGCTCCCCCTCAGTCACCCAGCGATCCCTGCAGCGGCGCACCCCCACTCACCCGCAGCCGCCCAACGCACGGGAGGGGTCGTGTGCCGGTGCGTCATCGCCCGTCGCGTAGGGCTTGTCTCAGGGAACCCGCACTGACTTACCCACCCCGGGCCGTATGCCCCCGCGGCGACGGGCGGACGCACCGGCACACGACCCCGACCCACCCACCGACCCCAAGGCGCCCCCGCCAAGGCTCAGCGCCAGCGCCTCGCGGCCCGCCCCTCAGCCCCCCGCCGCTTCCACTCGCGGCGAAGTTCGGACCGGGCGCGGGCATCGGTCTTGGCGACGATCCGCTGGTTCTCGCGGAGCAGCTTGCGGTAGCTGTCGAGCCGGCGCTCCGGAAGGACACCCGAGTCGACGGCGGCGAGGACGGCGCAGCCCGGCTCCGCCCCATGCGCGCAGTCGTGGAAGCGGCACTCTGCGGCGAGTCCCTCGATCTCCGAGAACACCTGCCCGACCCCTCCCTCGGCGTCGAAGAGCCCCACACCCCGCAGCCCGGGCGTATCGATCAGAACGCCACCGCCAGGCAGGACGAGCAGGTTACGGGTCGTCGTGGTGTGCCGCCCCTTCCCGTCCACGTCCCGCGTCTGCTGCACCGACATCACGTCCTCGCCCAGCAGGGCGTTCGCGAGGGTCGACTTGCCCGCACCCGACTGCCCGAGCAGCACGGACGTACCACCGGAGACCACCGCGGCGAGGACATCGATCCCGTCCCCCACCGCCGAGCTGACCGCCAGCACCCGCACTCCCGGCGCGCTCGTCTCCACGTCCTGCACCAGATGCGACAGTGTCGCGGCGTCGGGTACGAGATCCGCCTTGGTCAGGACGACCAACGGCTGTGCCCCCGATTCCCAGGCCAGCGCCAGAAACCGCTCGATCCGCCCGAGATCGAGCTCCATCGCCAGCGACACGGCGACCACCGCGAAGTCGACGTTGGCGGCCAGGATCTGCCCTTCCGACCGCTTCGACGAGGTCGAGCGCACGAAGGCGGTGCGGCGCGGCAGATACTCCTGGACGTATCGGGGGTCACCGCCGGCATCGACGGCGGCCCAGTCCCCGGTGCAGATGACCCGCAGCGGATCGTTCGGCGTGACGAACTCGGTGTCGACGCGTACCAGCCCGTCGGCGGTGACCACATCGCACTGCCCACGGTCGACCCGCACGACGCGCCCGGGCACCAGACCCCGCTCGAGGTACGGGGCGAACTCCGCACGCCAACCCTCGTCCCAGCCATACGGGGCGAGAGGGTGCGAAGACGCCTGAAGAGAAGAGAAAGACAAGGGGTGACCCTTCACAAGGGTGGCCCCGGCACCGCGCTCACTGGCGCGGGAGAAGGAGAGAGGTCAGCCGGAGGCCACGGAGGTGGACTGTATGAACTTCCGGATGCGGGCAGCGCCCATCTCAACGACAGCCATCGGTCACACCTCCCGGTCCTGCTCAGCCGACGACAGCGGCCAACCGGCCGCCAAGCGAACAACCGGACCCTAGCTTCAGGCTCCAGCAGGACGCCAACCCTTTTTTGCCGAGGAGCGCAGCGGTTCCTCACGCCGAGCGGGCAGTACGAGCGCAGGTCACCGCCGTCGACCGGAACGCCGGGCACGACCAAGGGCCCTAGCCACGCAGTGTGACCGTGAAGCTCCGGCCGTACGCGTGGTGGGTGTCGAAGTCCAGCCGGGTTCCACCGTGGACCGGGCTCACGCGCACCCCGTCGTCCGACGAGACCTCCCGCAGCGACGCGCCGCGGAGCAGGACACTGACCGTGTCCCGGTGCATGGTCGGATCGGCCACGGCTACGGTGGTCAGGCTGCGGCCTGCGCGCTGGACGATCACCGAGGCAGGCCCCTCGATGCGCATCCCGGCGGTCTCGTGGCGGCCGCGCGTGAAGCTGTTGGCCGCCGTCAGGCCGAGGCCGGTGTGGGTGACGGCCTGCAGGCGCGAGGTGTTCGCCAGGACCTTCAGTGGTCCGCGCAGGTACGAACGCAGCCCGGCCTCGCCCGCGTTCGGCACCAACACGTAGGCCAGGCGGATGGGTTCCGCTCCGGGGGCCTGGTCGACCGTCACACCGAGGACGGTGCGGGTCACGGCGATGTCCGGGTTCGAGGTGCGGACGGCCCGGCGGCTGCGGGTGACCTTGTCCAGGGCGACCCTCACCTGCGGGGTGTCGAGGAAGACATAGCCGACGGCGGTCCGCTGCGTGGCGTTGGCGTAGCGCAGCCAGTGCAGGTCACCGATGCCTGAGCCGGTCCAGGGACGGCCGTCGCGCAGCATCCCGGTGACGGAGACCTGGTCGTCCGGTGCGGCGGTACGGGCGTCGACCGTCGTGGTCACGGCCCGTCCCGCGCTGTCGCCGACCCCCGCCGCGAGCACCACGATCTCCTCGTCGAGGAGGAACCACGACTTCGTCGCCGTCGCGTTGCGGTACACGACGAAGTCGTCCGGCAGCAGGCCCGCACCCTTGTCGCGGTAGGAGACGTCGTCGGACTGCACCATCCCGGCCGCGCCGTACGCGCCGAGGACGGCGCCGCCGGAGTGCCGGTTGGTGCCGCGCGGGAAGTAGACGTACGTGTTCTGCGACGCGGACGACGAGGTGAAGTTCAGCGGGTGGCCGGGGTTGTCGTAGTACGGCTTCCCGTACAGCTCCGGGATGGTGTGCCGCCGCTCGACCGGCGCGGTGACACCGGCGAGGCCGTACGGCGAAACCGTGGTGAAGTGGTCCACGCCGTACGCCTGGGTCTGATCCTGCCCGGAGAGGTAGAGGTAATACGCGCCATCGCCCTGGAACCACGGCATGAGGTTCTCGCCGTTCATGTACTCGTACTTGCTGATCCGGTCGGAGCTGCGGGCGAGCGCGAACGCGTACCCCGGTCTGCGGTGCACGGTCTTGTCCATGGCGTTGAAGGCGACGCTGCGTGAGCCGGGGTTGAGGTCCGCGGCCGGGATGGTGGCGTCGCCGATGATGTCGGCGTAGCGCACGATGCTGACCGGGGAGACGAAGCCGGCCGGATCGAGGGCGGTGCGCGAGGTCGACCGGATGTGCTTGACGTAGCTCTTCAGGGCGATGGCGTCGGCGCCGCTCGCGAGCGAGGAGAGGTCGACGACGGCCTCGACGACCACCCCGACATCGGTGTAGCCGGTGTCCGTCCGCGCGACCGCCCTCCCCTTGACGATCTCCATCATCCAGCCCTCGAAGATCAGCGGCGCGAAGCCGTTCTTCACCCAGCCCCGCACGGTCGGCACCAGTTCCTCGCCGTGCGCGAATCCCGTACCGTCCAGGATCTTGAGGGTCTGGACGACACGGGTCAGCAGGCCCTTGCCGTAGGAGCCGGTGTAGGCGACGGAGGCGTGCTGGATGAAGGAGCCGTCGGCGTAATAGCCGTCCGTGACACCGTGGTTGAGGTGGTACGGGTCGATGGTGGCGAAGACCGTGAGCTGATCGGTGAGGGCCTTGCGGATGCGTGCGTCGTCGCCGAGGAGCGCGCCCTGGAGGATCCGGTTGGTGGTGATGTCGGCGAGGTTGGCGCCGGTGTGGAAACGCGAGTCGAGGTTCACGTCCCCGTCGATGCCGTTGCGGAGGTAGGCGTCCATCGAGGCGACGTAGGTGCGCACGAGGCCGGGGCGGTACGCCTCCACCTCGTCGGAGAGTAACGCCAGGGTCTTGCCGATGTGCTGGGAAAGACCGATCTCCCAGTGGAACCAGTTGCCGTAGTAGCCCTTGGACTGGTCGCCGTAGTAGCGCTCGTGCAGCCAGACGAGACCGTCGATCACCCGGCGCTGCACGGTGGTGTTCTGGTACAGATCCGAAGAGGCGCCGCCTGGGGTGCGGGTGGCGAGGGCTGTCTCGTACAGCCGCCGGAAGGCAGTGTTGAGGTTGGCCTCGTCGGTACCGAGCATCAGATCGGCGAACAGTTCGCCCGCGCCGGCGGCGTCCATCGACTTCAGATTCGTCCGCGCGGCCTGGTCGATGGCGGCGAGCTTGGCGGCCGTCTCCGGCCGGGCGTTGGACTCGGCGGTCCCGGCGAACACCGCCACGGTGTTGGCCAGGAGACGTGCTCGGCCCGCGGCGATCTCGGCGGCGCTCGCCGGATGCGAGGGGATCACCGTCACAAGACCGGCGGCCGACAGGACGGACAACAGGCGTCTGCGGGTGATCTCCATGGCTTCCTCCGCCGTCGAATGGGCGTTCTGCCGGGCGGAGTCAAGCAGACGGCCCGCTCAGCGACAAGGGCGCCCGGCCACCGGCCTCGCCGGCGCACGCAGGGGCAGGGACCGAGCCGTGGGCCGTCGGAGCGTTCGGGCCCGGTGGAGCTGCGGTTGCGTGAGCCGACGGCACGCTCAAGGATGGCTGAGGGGAAGCGGCTCCGCCTTCTGGAGGCAGCCATGAGGCTTCACACGGCAATGCCGCCCGTCGATCACCTTCGGGCGAGGGCTGGGGAGCGGCGGCCACAGACGGCCGCCACGATCGCACCCGTCGTCCGCGGCGCGAGCGTCTGACCGGCATGGCTACGGAGAGGCGCACGCCGCGCTGCCTGGTGACCGGGGCGACCGGCTATATCGGGAGCAGGCTGGTGCCCGAGCTGCTGGCGACGGGATACTCCGTGCGCTGTCTGGCCCGCTCGACCGGCAAGCTGCGCGATCACCCCTGGGCCGGACAAGTGGAGGCCGTGCGCGGGGACGTGACGGACGCGGACTCCGTCAGCGCGGCGATGGAGGACATCGACGTCGCGTATTACCTCGTGCATTCGCTGGGCAGCGGGTCCGGCTTCGAGGAGACCGACCGCCGCGCGGCCCGGCTGTTCGGCGAGAGGGCTCGCGCTGCCGGAATCCGCCGGATCGTCTATCTCGGCGGTCTGACCCCGGCTGGTGTGCCCGAGCGTGAGCTGTCACCGCATCTGCGGTCTCGGGCCGAGGTGGGCCACATCCTCCTGGCCTCGGGCGTGCCGACGGCCGCGCTGCGGGCTGCCGTGATCATCGGTTCGGGCTCGGCGTCGTTCGAGATGCTGCGCTATCTGACCGATCGACTGCCGGCGATGGTGACGCCGAGCTGGGTGAGCACGCGGACACAGCCTATTGCCGTCCGCGACGTGCTCCGCCTGCTCGTGGGGTGCGCGCGGCTGCCGGACGACGTGAACCGCACGTTCGACATCGGCGGGCCGGACATCGTCACGTACCAGGACATGATGCGACGGTACGCCGCTGTCGGGGGTCTGCCGCAGCGCCTCATCGTTCCGGTGCCGGTGCTCTCGCCACGGTTGTCCAGCCTCTGGGTCGGCCTGGTCACGCCCGTGCCGGGAGCCGTCGCACGTCCACTGGTCGAGTCGCTGCGGCACGAGGTCGTCTGCGCCGAACACGACATCGCGCGTTACGTGCCGGACCCACCGGACGGTCTGCTCGGCCTGGACGAGGCGCTCCGGCTGGCGCTGAAGCGTATTCGCGACACCGATGTGGCCACCCTCCCCCGGTCCCCGTCCGAGGGGATCCCCAGCCCCTCCGCCTCCGCGCCCGCCGCGCCGAGCGATCCACTGCCGACGGATCCCGACTGGGCGGGCGGGAGCCTCTATTCCGATCACCGCGAGCGCGCCGTCGACGCGTCGCCGGAGACACTGTGGCGAGTGGTGGAGGGCATCGGCGGCGAGAACGGCTGGTACTCCTCCCCGTCGGCCTGGGCACTGCGGGGTTGGCTCGACCGACTGGCGGGCGGGGTCGGCCTGCGCCGGGGCCGCCGGGACGCGGCGAGGCTGAGCGTCGGGGACCACGTCGACTTCTGGCAGGTGGAGGAGATCGAGCCCGGCCGGCTGCTGCGGCTCAGGGCCGAGATGCGGCTGCCGGGGCTTGCCTGGCTGGAGCTGAGGATCGACCGGGACCCGGCGGGAGGGACGGTGTACCGGCAGCAAGCCCTGTTCCACCCGCACGGCTTGGCCGGGCATCTGTACTGGTGGGGCATCGCTCCCTGGCACGCCGTGGTGTTCGGTGGCATGGCCCGGAACATCGCCGCCGAAGCCGAGGCGAGCGCCGTCGCCACGGGTTGACAGAAGCGGTCGTGCGCGTCCGCGTCGCGCTGCCGACGTCGGACCCGCGGCTCCACGGCCAAGCTGTTCCGCCGACCGTCGGCCGAGCGGCTCGGCTCACAGCCCGCTCAGCTCACACCCCGCTCAACTCACATCCGTACAGCTCTGCCCGTTCAACGTGAAGTCGTACGGCGCCGAGTTGTAGCCCTGCCAGGACGCGAGGAAGCCGACACCGAACTTGCCGCCCGCGGGCACGGACCTGTTGTAGTCGGCGGCGGTGGCCGTCACATGGGAGCCGTCCTGGTCGAAGCTGCCGTCCCACATCTGGGTGACCCGCTGGCCGTTACGGAACTTCCAGCCGACGCGCCAGGTGTCGAGGGCCTTGGTGGACGTGACCGTGACGGTGCCCTGGAAGCCGTCCGGCCACTGGTTGACCAGGTCGTAACTGGCCTTGCAGTAGGGGGACTTCGTGGGGGTGGGATCGGTCGTGTGCGAGGACGACGACTCGCCCTGGGGCTCCTTGCCCGGCTGTTTGTCCGACTGCCCGTCCCCGTCCGAGCGGGATCCGGAGTGCGAGCCCGACCCGGAGTCCGACGGGCCCGAGTCCGGGTCCGTCGGCTTCGGAGGCAAGGAGGTGGCGGACGGCAGGGCCTCGGCCGGAGGCACCTGGTCCCCCACCGGCTCCCGCCCCGCCGACTCGTCCCGTATGGTGCCGCCGTCGGAGTCGAAGGCCCCCAGTGAGACGACGAGCGCGAGTAACGACACGATGCCGGCCCCGACGAGAAGCCCGGCGCGCCCGATCCGGACCTTGCCCTCCTCCGGTACGGGCACTCCCTCGTCCAAGTCCGCGACGGACCGGCTGAGTCCGGACTCCACGGCTCTGCGCCGCCGCTCCAGATAGGCGAGTCCGCCCCAGCCGATCACGCCGCTCGCGAGGGCACCGGGCAGCCCGGTGCCGCCCAGCCGCAGACAGGCGGCGGCCTCCGCGCACTCGACGCATGTCGCGAGATGCTTGGAGAGGTCCTCGGGCGTGTCGGCGCCGGGCGAGCGGGTGACGGCGTCGAGGAGCCGCGCGTATCTGCGGCACTCCGCGTCGAGCGGGGTGTCGAGGTGGTTGCGGTGGCAGCGGTCGCGGAACACGGTGCGCACCTGGGCGAGTTCCTCGGCGACGCTCTCGGGGTCGAGGCCGAGTCTGCGGGCCACGGCGGGCAGCGGCATCGCCTCGACCTCGGCCAGCCACAGCAGCGCCGCGTCCGGTTCCTGCATGTCCCGCAGTCCACGCAGCGCGAGCGGCCGGTGCAGCGGCGGTCCCGTATAGCGGCCCGCCTTCTCGGAGTTGAGCCACAGCCGCAGATCCGGGTCGAGGCGCTGGCCGAGGCCGCGCGACTCCCAGATGTCGGCCGTCTTGCGTACGGCGGTCAGCAGCAGCGGGATACGGGGCAGTCTGGGCGCCCGGCTCCGGCGCCCGGCATTCTTGCCGTCGCCCTCGGCGGCACGCACTTCACGTATGCCGTGGGAGAACGCCTCGGAGGCGAGTTGTCGTGCGGTGGCGGAACCGGCGGTGCACAGATCGGCATAGGACAGCACCGCGTCCCAGCACTCCGAGAACAGCGTCGCCTCGGCGGCATCCTGGGGGGTCGGCAGGTCAGGCATGAGCGGGGTCTTCACCTGGATCCGGAAGGAGGGAGTCAACTCACCTCAGGGCATACGGAAGTTGAGCGGGGACGTCTCAAGGGGGACCAGAGTTTTTCACGGTACCCGCACAACTGACAAGCGCCACCAGCACATGCGTTCACTCCGGCCCCGCGCGCCCCCATCAGCCCGGACACGCTCCCCACCGAGGCGAAGGCCCTCCTGTCACCCCGTCAGCCCGCGTGCGCCTCCTCGTTCGCCGGGAGGCTGTCCATGAACGAGCTCACCGAGAAGACCGCCTGCCCCGGCCCGGGCGGGCCGTATCCGGGCGGCGAGGACAGCCCGAAGTCCTCCATGGTCGAGCGGTACGCGTCGAGCAGCCGGATGTGGTACTCCAGCGGCGCACCCTGCGGATTGGCCTTGCCCAGCGGAGTCGTCGGCTCGGGGCACCATGTGGTGAACCGGGGCGTGATGCCGTGCGACATGAAGAAGCGCAGGCCCTCCGTGGTCGAGGCGATGGCCTCGTCGACCGTCGTGAAGCCGAAGGGCTCCGCCATCTCGACACCCGCGACGAAGTTGGGGATGACATTGCGCGCGCCGAAGATCTCCGCCGAGTCGAGGATGCGCTTGTGCCACTCGTCGCGGCCGACGTAGCGCTCCTTGCCGGGGCAGTACAGCTCGAAGAGGCGGCGGTCCCACACCTCGTAGTTGGGGTGGTAGATCTGCACGCCGTAGTCCTTGAAGCGCTGGACGTCGTCGCGCGGCAAGGCCTGCGCGACCACCTTGCCGATCCACCGCCCCGGGAACCGTTCCTCGATGGCCTTGGCGTAGTGCCCGTAGAAGTCGGCCTCGTCGCGCCCGGCGACCTTTGAGGTGATCGCCCCGCCGGTCAGCGTGTACGCGGTGGACGCCTTCGCGGTGTCGTACCGGTCGATGATCTCCAGCGCTTCGAGGACCTCCTCGACGTCCTTCACTCCGGTGTACGGACGCCCGGCGGCCTTGTGCTGGCGCCAGTTGTGGTTGATGTCGCAGTACTGGCACTCCTCCTTGGCACCGAAGTACTGGCAGACCCGGAAGACCGTGAGGTAGATCAGGTAGCCCCACTGAATGGTCGGGGCCACCTCCATCACGGACTTTCCACTGGCGAGCGTGTGCCGGTAGTACTCCGGCATCGGCGGGACCCCGACGTCCGAGATCCGCTTCCCGTCGAGGTAGAGCCCGAGCATGCCGTCGTCGCCGGCGGCCACCCGGTACGGCGAGGACGGATTGACGCGTACGGACACGACCGTCCGCCGCAGGTCGTACGGGCCCCCGGTGAGGATGATCTCCTCCGGCGGGCGACGCAGCGCTGCCTCGCCCAGCTCGGGCAGGGTGCCGTGGTCGAAGGAGAAGATGAAGTACGACTTCGGCTTGACGTCTCCGTCCTCGTTGTCGGAGAGCGCCGAGTCGTCGAAGGCCACGCCTCCCCGGAGCAGGTCCTCCTTGAAGACGGCCTCCCGTGGCACATGCGGGAACCTCTCCATCAGATCCTCGACCAGTGCGGTACGGCTGCCCATCCCGTTCTCCTCACTCCAGGCTGGTGTGCTCGACTCCTCACGGTATGCCCCTGCCTGCGGGGCTGCGGGCCCGGGTCCGCCAGGCCCTGTCGTGCGCGGGCGTCTAGAGTCGGCCCGTGATCAGCTCGCCGGCGCCCCTGCACCACACGGACCACCCCGGTCCGGCCCCCGCCGTCCTTCTCGTGCACGGCTGGGGCGGCGACGGCGACGACTGGACGCCCACGCTGCCGTACTGGCGGCATCGGGTGATCGTGCCGGACCTGCGCGGTCACGGCCGCTCCCCGCGGCCGGCCAAGGGCTACGGTCCGCGCGACTTCGCCACCGATCTGGCGGAGCTGCTGCGGCGACTCGACACCGGTCCGGTGATCGCCGTCGGCCACTCGATGGGCGGGCAGGCCGTGACCGCACTGGCCGTCGAGCATCCGGACCTCGTCAGGGCGTTGGTGGTCGTCGACCCGGCGTACGGCGCCGATGAGAAGCAGATCGCGGGGGTCCCCGCCGCGCAGGAGCAGCTCCGGCGGGAGGGGACCGCCTGGGCGGTCCGCTTCGTGGCGGGCGCCTTCCGGCCGGGAGCGCACGACGAACTCAGGGAGCGGCAGCAGCGGCTGATGGCCGCGATGGACCTGGATGTGCTGCTGCGGTGCCGGGTCGGGATGTATCTGGCGCCGGACGCGTTCGGATCCCGCCCCGCCGCACGCGCGTATCTGGCGCGACGTGACTGCCCGGTGCTGGCTGTGTACTCGACGCAGGGAGCCGCCGACTTCGAGCGCGGCACCCTGACGCATCCGGCGTCACGTGTGGAGGTCTTCGACGGGTGCGGCCACTTCCTGCACGAGGAGCGTCCCCGGGACCTGGTGGCCCTCGTGCAGGAGTGGTCCGCGGCCCTCGGTCAGGGCCTGTCCGACGCTGATCCGCCGGACAGGCCCTGAGCCCGTCGGCCTACAGCTCGTCGGGCAGCTGGTACCAGAACTCCACCTCCGCCAGATTGCAGCGGCCGTTGTGCCCGTCGTAGACACGGATCCGCTGGTACGAGACGCGCTCGGCGAGCTTGAACTCGTACCACCGGGCCGTGTCGACCCCGCTGACGGTGCGGAAGTCGGTCCACGTCGCACCGCCGTCGTTCGAGCCGCGGAAGACCGTCCCATTGGCGCGGCTCAGCTGACCGACGCGGGGGTACACGCGAATACGGTCGACGGTGATCGCGCCGGAGGCCCCCGCGTCGATGTCGATCCAGCTCTCGGCGGCCAGGGTGTCGGTGTACGTGCTGATGTCGCCGTCGAAGGCGCGCCAGCCGTTGGACGCGGTGGTGCCGGTACCAGGCCACTCGATGGTGGACGCCCGCACCATCGACGGCGTGACCTCGACCTTGCGCAGCAACGTGTCGATGGAGACCAGGAGGTCGTAGGCCGCGTACACCGCGTCGATGCGGGTGTCCTCGTCCTGGCCCGTGGCCTGCTCGACGCGGTCGAGTTCGGCGGTGAAGGCCGCGTACGACTTCTTCGTCCAGTCCGCCGTGCTGGTCTTACGGGCCCGGGCGAGGACGGAGGCGAACGACTCGGCCACGGCGACCGCCGGCTCCTCGCAGGTCCGGGTCCCGCCACTCACCAGGGAGGCCGTCACCCTGTAGGAGCGGCTGCCGTGGCGCAGTCCCTCGTCCTGGTGGGCGTAGGTGCGGGTGTTCTCCTTCACCGTCTCCCACTGCTCGCCGTCGGTGGAGCGGGCGAGCGTGAAGGTCAGGGCGTCCTCGGGCTTGTTCCAGCGGACGGTGGCGGTGTCGGCGTCGCGCTCGACCGAGACGAGGAGGGCGTCGGATGCGAGCGTGTCGAGTGCGACCTTCGCGAATGTGGCGTCGCCGGTGGCCGCGAGGCCCGCATGGACGGCGTACGGGAACGGCGTGAACAGGGTGCCCACCGTGGTCCACACCGAGCCGTCGGACGAGACCTGCGCGAGCACGCGGTGCGTCGCGAAGTCCCGCACCAGCCGGAGCCAAGGGGTGGCGGCGAGGCTCTGTCCGTCGGGCTGCCGGGTGATCGGTGAGCGCGGATCGTCCTGCCAGTCGTGGCGGCTGTCGCGGGTGCGGTTGTGGAAGACGAGGTTGCCGTCCGCGTCGGCGCCGAAGGAGACGTGGCGGGTGTTCGGGTCCAGTTTGTCGCGGAGCATCAGGCCGGTGAGCGGGCCGCGAGCGGTGTCGACGCGTGCGGTGAGGGTGAAGCTGCCGGGCACCGGGCGGCTGACGAAGTGCAGTTCGTCCTCGATGTCGCGGGCGAGCACCTTGTAGTCGTCGCCCTCGCCGAGCCCGTCGCCCTTCGCACCCAGCACGCCGATGGTCGACCCGCGTACGGCAGCGCTGCCCGAGCGGACGGTGCCCAGGGCGTCGTCGCGCCAGCCCGACTTGGCCAGGCCCGGCGAGACACAGGCGCGGAGCTGGGTGCGGATGGTGTGCGAAGTCGCCCCGGAAGCAACGGAGTTGATGGCCGTGACCGTGTAGTAGTACGTCTCGTCGGAGTGCGCGGTGGTGTCGGTGAAGTGCCGGCCCGTCGCCTTCGCGGCGATGATCTCGTACGGTCCGGGGCGGCGCGTGGCGCGCCGGATCTCGTAGTGGGTGGCGCCGGCGGTGGTCTGCCAGGTGACGGTGACCGCTCCGTCGCCGGGCAGGGTGTGCACGAAGTCGACGTGAGCGGGCGGGAGTTCGGGGATGTCGGCCGACGACAGCTTCAGGACGAGGCCGGTCTTCGCGGGCACGGCCACTTTGCCGTCCCGTATGGTCAGCTCCTTGCCGCTGACCAGGTCGAGAACGGTGGTGCCCGAGTGCCCCGCCGGGATCCGCACCTCATAAGTGCGCTCGTTGCCGTACACCTTCCGCGTGGTGTTGAAGACGAAGAAGTAGCGGCCGTAGCGGGCGGTGAGCAGGTCCGGGTAGCCGGAGTAGGCGTGGTCGGCCTCGAAGTTCTCGCGGCGCACCGTGCCGACGCCGGGCTGGTACGTGATCGGGGCGATCTCCCCCGCGAGGGCCTGCGGGGCGGTCCCGTCGCCGGTCTGCTGGTCCTCCATGAAGTCGACGTCGATGTTGTCCATGCGGGCCCAGTAGTCCTCGTACGGGAAGATCCCGTCGGTGTTGAGCTGCACGAGGTGGTCGCGGTTCGCGTACCGGACGTGCATGCGGCCGTTGCGGGCGAAGCCGCGCTGCCGCTCGTTCAGATGGCCCCACAGGTGCAGGTCGCCGTCGCGCAGTGACACGAACATGCAGTCCACGTCGACCCAGGCGTAGCGCTCGTAGTCGCTCTTGTCGACCGCGAGTGCGTCGATCTCCGTGGCGGTGTAGCAGGTGAAATCGGTGTGGGGGTGGACGATGCCGGTCGGCTCGTGCGCCTTGAGGAAGGCGTAGGTCTCGGCGAGCTTGAGGTCGTACTTGTTCTTGGCCCGGACCGAGGCGAAGGTGTTGAAGTACTGGTGGTCGGCGAGCTGTTGCTGGGCGAAGCCGACGGCCTCGCGGGCGTGGGCACGGACCTGCCGCCATGCGTCGCCCGCGTACCGGTCGGGGTGCCGGGCGATGTGGTGGGCCAGGGAGACATAGTTGAGGATCTTGCCCTCGGAGATACGGAGCACATAGCCGGGGAATCCCGGGTAGTTGGTGTTGCGCTCGTCGATCACCATTTCCATGCGCATGGAGCGCTTGAGGTTGTCGTCGAGGTCCGTCATCCGGGCGTGGGAGCGGGCGTGCAGATTGCGCAGCGCGATCTCCAGGATGCGGTCGTTCAGCTCCTCGTCGCCCTCGTGCCCCCAGGTGCGGTGGAACCACTCGGGGAGGTAGTTCGTGGCCTCACCGTAGTTGGCGACGTAACCGTTCTCGCGGGTGTGGCCGGCCTCGGTGACGGCGGTGAAGTGCGTGCCGAGCGGAAGGCGGCGTACGACGTTGCCGTCCTTGTCGAGCTTGGACCTGGCGAGTCCCTTGATGACGTACTTGATGTAGTCGTCGGTCCAGCGGGCCGTGGTGTCGTGGTGGAAGAGCGAGTGGAAGAGGTCCAGGTCCTGGCCGTCCGGCCCGACGAGCACCTCTTCACCGAGGAAGGGCAGCCAGCCGAGCGCCTCGCCCGCGATGCGGTGGCTGCGCTCCTTGCCCTCGTAGAACTTCGAGCCGATGACACGGAGCCCTTCGTGTGCTTCCCAGGCGCCCTCGTACGTGTACATCACCTGGTTGAAGATGTACGAGAGGCGGGAGCGCGCGTAGTCGAAGTTGGCCTTGAGGACGCGGCCCCAGGCGGCGCGGCGGGTCAGCGGGGAACCGTCGAAGTCGACGTCCTCGAGGGAGGTCGCGCCCTCGCTCGTACCGGTGGTGAAGGGCTCGTCGAGGAAGGCCTCGAAGGCGTCGCGCCCGTAGACATCGATGTCGGCGATGACGTTCTCGACGACGTACAGCGCCTCGCCCAGCGCCCCGTAGTAGCCGCCCCAGTCACCCTGGTGGCCGCCCCAGGCCAGCAGTTTGGTGTTGCCGTAGTAGTCCCTGGTGTGGTTGTCGACGCACTTGAAGACGCGCAGCAGTGCCGCCTTCCGTTCGGCCGCCGACTGCGCCGGGCACCAGCCGGCCTGGGTCAACGCGGTGGCGTAGAAGCGGAGTTCGTCCTGGTAGCGGACGATGCTGAGGCGGGCCGTGGCCGAGGCGTCGAGTTTCGCCGAGTAGTCGTTGAAGAGCTTCACCTGGCTCGCCACATAGCCGTCGACCAGGGCCTGCTTCTCCGCCTCCGACAGGTCCGCGACCGTGTCCGTGGACGGGGTGTGGTCGGCCTGCGGTTCGTCGCTCACGTCGAGACAGGCGCCGGTGTGGGTGTAGGCCCGGTAGTAGCCGCGGGAGTCGGCGGTGACCTTGCCGGCGAATACGGGGTCGTATGTCCGCAGCGTGATCTCCGCCGTCTCCTGGCCCCGCGTGTGCTCCAGGGGCAGCATCGTCGTGGCGTAGAAGAAGCGGCCGGGCAGCGGGCGGCTGGTGCCGGTGTTGAGGGCCTCGTAGTCGCCGGAGCGGCGGTAGCCGATCTGCTCGCCGTTGATGTACGCGATCGTCTTGAACGTCGAGGTGTCGCCGCCCCAGAACTTCACGGTGAGGTAGTTCTGGTGGACCGGGTCGACCTTCATGGTGAAGCGAAGGTCACCGCCCTTGATGTCGGCGGTGGCCAAGGGCTTGGCGACGCGCGCCCGGTCTCCCGCGTTGCCGTCGACGATCGCCGATTCGGGGGCGGCGAAGTCGTGCGCGGCCTCGGAGTCCGAGTCACCGAAGTCGATCACGTCGAGGCTGCGGGCGCCGCCCCCGGCGTCCGCAGCCTCGACTGCGTGGGCCTGGGCGGCTACGGCGGTGGACCAGCCGCTCAGAGCGAGCGCACCGGTCCCGGCGGCCGCACCGGCCAGGACGGATCTTCTGCTGACGGGCATGCGGATTCCTCACAAAGGGGGACGTACCAACGACGAGGGCGCAGGGGGCGGCCACCGCTCGGGACGTGTCCGAGGGCGCTGTAGAAATCGGTATCTATGGAAGCTAGAAGCTAGGACGGCGCCACGCGAAGAGGCAAGAGATCGCGCACGAAAAAGTGCCCTGCTGCTCGCCTTCACCGCAGATGTACAGGATTACGAACCAGTAGCCCATGGCGAGGTGGCCGACCTCGTAGAGACCGGTTGCCGAAGAGGGGTCGACTCGGGGATGCGTCAGCGGCCGGGGCGGCGCGTGGAGCCCCGCACGACGATGTGCGTGCCGAGCACCACGTGCTGACTGTCAGGGAGTTCGTCGCGGTGCAGGGCGAGCCGGACGGCCGTGCGGCCCAGCTCCTCGTGCGGGATGTTCACGGTGGTGAGGGAGGGGAAGACGTCCATCGCCACGGGTATGTCGTCGTAGCCGACCACGGCCACGTCGTCCGGCACGCGTACGCCCGCCTCGCGCAGCGCCTGCAGCGTGCCCGCCGCGACCATGTCGGTACCGGCGAAGATCGCGGTGAACTCGGCGCCCGACGCGAGCAGTTCGCGCGTGCCCTGGTAGCCGTAGGAACGCGAGTACACGCCGTCCAGGATCAGCTTCGGGTCGGGGGTCAGGCCGAGCAGTTCATGGGCGCGTGTGAAGCCGCTGATGCGCTGGCTGCTGGTGGACAGGCCCGGCACCCGGCCCAGATACGCGATGCGCTGGTGCCCGGAGGCGATGAGGTGGCTGGTCATCGCGAACGCGCCGCCCTCGTTGTCGTAGTCGACGACCGTGGCGGGCACGCCCGGGCCGAGCGGCGGCCTGCCGACCAGCACGAGCCGCGAGCCCACCCGGTCCAGGGCATGCGCGAAGTGCGTCATCCGGTCCTGGTAGGCCTTGTCCTCCCAGGCGCCGCCGACCACGATCACGGCGTCGGCCCGCTGCTCGCGCATCGTCTCCACGACGGCGAGCACGCGCTGCGGGTCACCGTGCGTGGTGCACAGCATGCACAGCCTCCCCTCGGCCGACGCCTGCTCCTCGACACCCCGGGCGATGTGCGCGTAGAAGGGTCCGGTCACGTCGTCCACGACGAACGCGACGGTCTTGTTGGTGGCACCGCCGAGGGCCCGCGCATGCGCGTTGACCACGTAGTCGAGCTCGCGCATCGCCTTGAGTACCCGGGCGCGGGTACTCGCGGCGACGGGGTAGGTCCCGCCGAGCACCCGGGACACGGTCGACGCGGACACCCCTGCCCGCGCGGCCACGTCCCGGACCGTGGAGGCGTCCTTGGCCGGGGAGGTGTCGGCGGACGGGGCACTGTGCTGCTTGACGGTCGGGGTGCGCTTGGCCATGGGTGCGCCCGCCCTCCGGGTCGACTTCTTCGGCACGGGTGGGCCCTCCTCCCTGGTCGGCGCCCGTCTGCGCACCTTCACTCTATGAGACGCGACAGGCGGGCCGACCACCGCTGTGGGCGTACGAAGCGGAGGGTGCCGATGGCCGCCCTCAGCCCCGTCTCGGGGGCGCGCAACGGACGGTGTCGTCGTCCCGGCAACCACTTCATCGGTCCGGCGAGGAGAGCGGCGCGGTCATGCCGCGCGCTCCAGCTCCGTATGGTCGATGCGGTGGGCGAGCGCGCGTCCCGAGAGCAGTCGCTCCGCCTCTTCGGCGGTGGTGAGACCGAGGCGCGCCACCTCGTTGCCCTGCGAGCCCGCGAGATGGGGCGTGATGAACGCGTTCGGAAGATCGAACAGCGGCGAGTCGACGGGCAGCGGTTCCGGGTCCGTGACGTCCAGGATCGCGCTGATCCGTCCGGCGCGGAGTTCGCCGACCAGCGCGTCGTGGTCGAGCAGCGAGCCGCGCGCCGTGTTGATGAGGACCGAGCCGGCGGGCATCAGGGCGAGCTCGTGGGAGCCGATCAGATGCCGGGTCTCGGGGGTTTCCGGGGCGTGGATGCTCACGATGTCACTGGTGCGCATCAGCTCGTCGAGGGGCAGCAGGGGTACGCCGAGCAGGGCGGCCTCGGCCTCGTCGACGTACGGGTCGGCCAGGCTCACCTTCAGGTCGAAGGGGCGCAGCAGCTCGATGAGCCGGCGGCCGATGCGGGACGCTCCGACGATGCCGATCCGGCGGCCGAAGTTGCCGATGCCCTGCACGATCTCCCCGTAGGGGAAGGCTCGCTCGGCGCGGAGGCGGTCGCGGTGCGCGAAGAGGTCCTTGCCGGCGAGCAGGATCATCGCGAGCGTGTACTCGGCGACGGGCAGGGCGTTCGCACCGGCCGCCGAGGAGACGACGAGGCCGCGCTCCCAGATCGCGGGGGTGGTGAAGCTCTTGACCGAGCCCGCCGCGTGCAGCACGGCACGCAGCTTCGGCGCCGCGTCCAGCACGCTCTCGTCGATCCGGGGGCAGCCCCAGCCCGTGATCAGGATCTCGGCCTGGGAGAGGCTCTCGCGTACGCGGGGGTCGGTGAAGTCCTCGGCCACCAGAGTGGGATCGATTTCTACCACCTCGCGCAGACGGGCCAGCACTTCCGGCGGGAAAATGTGCGGCACGTTCTCGGCGCTCATGGCGAACAGCGCGATGGGGCGCGTACTTCGGGGTGAGGAGCCCCCCGGGGAATGCTCGGGCAAGGAACTGGCCTCCGGATCGGGTGACGTAGACATAGCAACCGGTCTCTACGGTATGCGCCCGCGACTGAGGGGGTCAATGGACATGAAGCCGCCCCCGGTCGCGGGGAGGGCAGCGACCG
>NZ_VCHX02000312.1 GCF_005768555.2 Streptomyces sporangiiformans | reverse complement strand
GTGAGGGGGGTGGTGGGGCCGGGCGTTCCCGGGTGGGGGGCCACCGACGAGGCGACGGCCGCCGACGATGCGGCCGGGTCGGTGTGGGCCGCCGGGGGAAGCCCCGAGTCGGCCGCGCCCGCGGGGGGAACGGCTGAGCCCGCGCTCGCCCCAGGCGGAAGTCCTGAGCCGGCAGCGTCCCGCGGCACCGCGCCCGAACCGGACGCGCCCGAACCGGACGTGTCCACCGCGCCCCCGAGCCGCCCCTCCGGGCCGAACGCCGCCGCCTTTCGTCGGGCCGCCCTTCCGGCCCTCCCCGCTCGCCACCTGGCCACCGTGCCCATCACGAACACGGTGAGGACCAGCAGCACCATCAACTGGCCGATGAACAGGCCCCAGAAGAGCCCGTACCCCGAGAGCTGGCCCTCCGGAGTGTCCGGCCATGCGCCGGGGACGTCGTGCGGCTGCTGGATGAGGTGGCGCATCGCGAGCGGCGTACGGGCGAAGGTGACCTTCGAGGGCCAGGAGCCGTGGTCGAAGAGGCCCGCGAGGCCTGTTGCCGACCACACCAGCAGGGTCATGCCCAGCAGAAACGCGAGCACTCCGACCAACAGCCCGTCGGGAATGCCCCCTTCATCCCGTTCGCCCTCGCGGCGCCGCTCGTCCGGTCTCATCTCATGCCGCCGTTCTCATGCCGCCGTTCTCATGCCGCGTTCTCAAGCCACCGTGGACTCGGAGGAGTCGTCGAGGTCGCTCAGGTGCTGCTCCACGAACGCCGCCGCGCGCTCCTCCGCCTCCAACTCGGCGGCTCGCAGCGCGTCGTCCGACATGTCGGCGGACGACTCGGTCATGGCGCGGTCGGTGAAGACGAGAGGGCGTTCCGTCTCGGTGATCAGGTGTTTGACCACCTGGACGTTGCCGTTGACGTCCCACACGGCGATACCGGGGGTCAACGACGGGATGATCTCCACCGCCCATCTGGGCAGGCCCAGTACCCGGCCCGTCGCCCTCGCCTCGTCCGCCTTCTGGGCATAGATCGTCCGGGTCGAGGCCATCTTCAGGATCGCCGCGGCCTCCTTCGCCGCGGCCCCGTCGACCACGTCCGACAAGTGGTGGACGACCGCCACGAACGACAGACCCAGCCGACGGCCGAACTTCAGCAGGCGCTGGAAGAGCTGGGCGACGAACGGGCTGTTGATGATGTGCCACGCCTCCTCGACCAGGAAGATGCGCTTCTTCCGGTCGGGGCGGATCCACGTGTGCTCCAGCCACACTCCGACGATCGCCATCAGGATCGGCATGGCGATCGAGTTGCGGTCGATGTGGGACAGGTCGAACACGATCAGCGGCGCGTCCAGGTCGATGCCGACCGTCGTGGGGCCGTCGAACATGCCCCGCAGGTCACCGTCCACCAGACGGTCGAGCACCAGGGCCACGTCCAGGCCCCAGGCCCGTACGTCGTCTATGGCGACGTTCATCGCTTCCGCCGACTCCGGCTCGGGATGGCGCAGTTGCTCCACGATGTCCATCAGGACGGGCTGACGGTCCACGATCGTCTCGTTGACGTACGCGTGCGCGACCTTCAGCGCGAAGCCCGAGCGCTCGTCGAGCCCGTGCCCCATCGCGACCTCGATGATCGTCCGGAGCAGCGCGAGCTGCCCGGTCGTGGTGATCGCCGGGTCGAGCGGATTGAGCCGGATCCCCATGTCGAGGGCCGCCGTCGGGTCGAGCCGGATGGGAGTGATCCCCAGCTCCTCGGCGATGAGGTTCCACTCGCCGACGCCGTCCTCACCCTGTGCGTCGAGTACGACGACCTGCCGGTCGCGGAACCTCAACTGCCGGAGGACGTACGTCTTTTCCAGGGCCGACTTGCCGTTGCCGGACTCGCCGAGCACCAGCCAGTGCGGTGCCGGGAGCTGCTGCCCGTACAGCTGGAAGGGGTCGTAGATGTAGCCCTTGCCGGAGTACACCTCGCGGCCGATGATGACGCCGGAGTCGCCGAGGCCGGGCGCGGCCGTCGGCAGGTAGACGGCCTGGGCCTGTCCGGTGGACGTACGCACCGGCAGCCGGGTCGTCTCCACCTTGCCGAAGAGGAACGACGTGAAGGCTTCCGTGAGGACGGTCAGCGGATCCCGCATGAAGTCCTACCTCCGGATGCCGGTCGCGAACGGGAGTGTGTTGACGAAGGCTCGGTGGTGCTCGCGATCGCACCACTCGAGTTTCAGATACGACTTGCCGGCCGAGGCGCGGATCGTCCGCTTGTCGCGGGCGAGTGCCTCGGGGTTGCGGGACGAGACGGTGATGTAGCCGACGAGATTGACGCCGGCCGCGCCGCTCGCGAGGTCCTCGCCCCGCTGGTCCAGACGGTTGTGCGAGGCGATGTCGCGCGGGTCGACGGTGCGGTTCATCTTGGCCTGGCGGCTGGCCTCCGCCTCGTCGTTCGTCTTCTCGGTCAGCATCCGCTCGATGGCGACCTCGGTGGGTTCGAGGTCCATGGTGACGGCGACGGTGCGGATGACGTCCGGCGTGTGGACCAGCAGGGGCGCGAGGAAGTTGACGCCGACCGGTGTCATCGGCCACTCCTTCACCCACGCCGTGGCGTGGCACCAGGGCGCGCGGGTGGAGGACTCGCGGGTCTTGGCCTGGAGGTACGTCGGCTCCATGGCGTCCAGCTCGGCCGGCCAGGCGTTGCGTTTCGTCATCGCCTGGATGTGGTCGATCGGGTGGTCCGGGTCGTACATGGAATGGACGAGGGACGCGAGGCGCCCCTGGCCCAGCGGCTGGCGCACGCGGATGTCGGCTTCCTGCAACCGCGAGCAGATGTCGGTCAGTTCACGCGCCATGACGACGGCGAGGCCCGCGTCCTTGTCCAGCTTCTTGCCGCCCTGGGGGCGCGCGGCCCGTGCCATCGCCTGGCCCTCGGCGGCGAGTTCGCGCGAGTAGTGCATGCAGGCGACCAGGTACGCGCGGTGCTGCTCGCTGCTGGTGGACACCATGGACTGGAGCTGGTCGTACGACTGCCGCAGCCAGCCGGGGGAGCGCTCGTCTCCTCGGACGGCGACGTCCTTGGCGTGGGCGTCCGGGTCGGCGGGGAGGGTGCGGGCCAGCATCTGGAGGCGGGTGACGAAGCCGTCGCCGTTCGCGACGTGCTTGAGCAGCGTCCCGAACCGGTCGACGAGGGCCTCCTGGTCCTCGGAGTCGCGCAGGCCGACGCCCGGCCCCTCGATCTCGATCGCGGCCGTGACGGTGCGCCGGTCGGCGTGTAGGAGGACCGCGATCTCGTCCGGTCCGAAGGGCGCCGCCAGCCAGGTGATGCGTCCGATGCCCGGCGGCGGGCCGACCTCGACCTCACGGCCGTCGGTGCGGGTGCCGGCCTCCATGACGTTGCTCCGGTACGTCGTGCCCTGGCGGAGTGTTCTCTTGAAGCTGCGGTTGATCTCGAACCACCTGTAGAAGGTGCGGCGCTTGTACGGCACGTACACCGCCGCGAGCGCCAGCATCGGGAAGCCCACCAGCAGGACGATGCGCAGGGAGAGCACGGGGACGAGCAGGCCGCACATCATGCCGAGGAACGCGCCCACGATGATCAGCGCGATCTCGCCGGATTCGCGGTTCTTGCCGACGATCGCGTTCGGCCGGGCGCGGCCGATCAGATATGTACGGCGGGGCGTGACCGGATGGGACACATGGGACTCGGTCGTCAACGCCCTTCACCTCCCGAGCGGTTGGCACTGCTGTTGCGGGTGTTGCTGGCGTGGGGGGTGTTCGCCGGGCTGCTGCGCTGCGGGGGCGCGGTGGCGGCGGGGGCGGGGGCGGATCCTCCGCCGCCGCCGTTGGAGGACGGGCGGGTGCTGTGGGCGGCCACGCCGCCGGAGGCGGGGTTGGTGGGGCGGGGGCCGCCTCCGCCCTGGTCGCCGCCGCCGCTGTTGTTGTCGGCCCGGGTGCTGTGCGTCTTGATGCCCTGGGCGACGAGGGTCGCGGGGGAGCTGATGACGGCCGCGGCCTTGCCCTCGGCGCCCTGCATGATGCGGTTGTGCCGGGAGTGCGCGATCTCGTCGCCGAAGCCGGGTACGAAGCGGTAGATCATCGCGCTCGCGAAGATGGCCAGCAGGATGATGGCGAGCCCGGAGACGACGGCCGAGAAGGCGTCCGGTCCGTCCTCGCCGGCCAGCGCGCCGGCCAGGCCCAGCACGATCACGATGACCGGCTTCACCAGAATCACCGCGATCATGATGCCGGCCCAGCGGCGTACGTGGCCCCACAGGTTCTTGTCGACGAGACCCGCGTACACGACGGTGCCGAGCAGCGCGCCGACGTAGAGGAGGGCGGCGCGGATGACGAGCTCGAGCCAGAGGACTCCGGCCGCGAGGATGGAGACCAGGGACACGACGATGAGCATGATGGGCCCGCCGCCGATGTCCTCGCCCTTGTCCAGGGCGCCGGAGAAGTTGCCGAAGAACTGATCCGTCTGGTTGCCGGTCGTCTTGGCCAGGACCTCCGCGACGCCGTCGGTCGCCGAGACGACGGTATAGAGGATCAGCGGCGTGAACGCGGACGCGAGGACCGTCAGCCAGAGGAACCCGATCGCCTCCGAGATGGCCGTGGTGAGGGGTACGCCTCGTACGGCCCGCTTGGCCACCGCCAGCAGCCACAGCAGGAGGGTGAGGATCGTCGACGCCGCGAACACGACGGCGTACTGCTGCAGGAACTTCGGGTTCGTGAAGTCGACGTTCGCCGTCTCCTTCACGGCCTCGCTGAGCTTGTCGATGGTCCAGGAGGCGGCGTTGGCGCAGCCCTTTGCCAGGGAGGAGAGGGGGTCGAGCGTGGAGGTGGGGTCTTTGAGGGTGCCACCGCCTCCGCCTCCGGAGCCGCCGTCTTCTTCGCAGTACTCCTGGGCGGGGCCGGCGATCAGTGAGCAGGGATCGTCAGAGGGCTTCGGGGTCGGCGCCGCGTGGGCGTGTGAAGCCAGCAGCATGCCTGCGGTCTGTACGGCAGCTACGACTCCGGTGAGCTTGAGTGCGCGGTGTGGGCTACCGGGCATACGTGAACCCTCCGAACTCCTCGACTGCCTTGCCGATCTCATCGGTCCCGGAGACGGGGTTGTCGCCGTTGACGGGGGTAGGGCCGGTCTTCTGACTGGTTTCCAGGACCTTCCAGTCGTCCCCGCTCCAGTTCAGCTTCACAGTCACGGTGAACCAGCTGCTGGACACGGGATTGTTGGAACTCTCCCCGGTGAGTCCGAACAGGCCGTTGCACCAGACCTGGACGGTGGCCGCGTCGGAGCTCGAGGACGTGACCTTGGTGCCCGCGGGCAGCGTGCGGTTCACGAATGTGGTCCCGGTGGGTGCACTGCCGTCCTCGTTGAGACCGATCCTCTTGAGGAGGGCCGCCGAATAGTCGGCGTCGAACCCGGACTGGAGCCGGTCCAGGGCGCTGGGATCGGCGACGGTCTTCACGATCTCGTGCCGCTTGGAAGTGTTGAACATGCCATCGGACCCCAGCGCCACCGCATAGTTCGCCGCAGCCGACTCCGCCCCCTGGCGGTCATGGGCGAAGCCGGAGGGGATTCCTCCGGTCTTCGCCTCGACCGGACGCTGGCCGGAGGCGGCCGTCGGGGACGTGTCCGTTCTCTCGCCGCTGTCGTCTCCCGAGCCGGAATCACCGCCCCCACGGTTCGCGAAGGCGATGGCGGCGATCAGGAGCACCACCACACCCACCACCGTGATGAGGCTGCGAGACGACGAACGGCCGGTGCGGCGCGCGCCGCCGTAGACGTCGCCGGAACCGTCGGGGAGCCGCGTACGGGTCTGGCCGGTGCCGCCGTACCCGCCCTCGTCGCCGCGCGAACCGTGCTCGTCACCGAGACTCATGTCGCGTACGCCCCCTCAATCTCGTGCTGGACCGCGTGGTACGACGGTAGCCGCGCGGATACTCGCGCGGGCGCGGTGTGTGACTCGACATCAGGGAAACGCAACCTCAGCCGGTGGGCACGTCGGACGGGTGTGTTGGAGGGAAAACGGGCGCGCCCGGCCGGATCTGAGGGGGCGCCGGGCCGACGACCGTCTACACGGCCATGCCGTACACGATGGTGAAGAGTGTGCCCAGTGAGCCGATGATGAAGACCCCGGTGAGGCCCGCGATGATGAGGCCCTTGCCTTGTTCGGCACTGAAGGTGTCGCGCAGGGCGGTGGCGCCGATACGCTGCTTCGCCGCGCCCCAGATCGCGATGCCGAGGCAGAGCAGGATGGCTACCGCCATCACGACTTCGATCATGACCCGCGCCTCGTTGCCCAGGTTGCCGAAGGGGCCCCAGTCCGGGGCGATCCCGCCGATGATCGTGGTGATATCGCCCTTTTCGGCTGCTACAAACATGTAAGTCACCGCCCCTGGTGGGTAGTTCCGCACCCCCTGCCACTGCGCAGAGGTCAGGCATCATTGTCGCTGACAATGTCGCTGTCGCATGTCGACTTGGCGTCATTGGTTGGCGGGTTTCGTACGTGTCCTTTGCCACCAGCCCGGACGTGGCCCTTGCGGGGTGTGGGCCGGTGGGCAGGAAGGTGCATGGTCACTCTGTGTATCACGGCAGGTCACGCCGGGCAATGAAGTCGAACCGGAACCTGTGGTGTGGTTCCGTCGTTAAACCCCTTCTGCGTGGCGGCCGCCCACTCCGCCCCGCCCATCGAGCCCGCCCGCGTCCCGTGTGCGCCGGTCCGTCGTGCCGATGGTGTCCGGGTCGCCCGTCTCCTGGTGAGTAGACGCCCGCCCGTTCTGCCCGTTCCGCCTTCGCGAAGGCTATCTCGGGGCGGGGTGCGGGGAGCTGTCGGGGTGTCAGGGCCTGTGCTGGGCTCGTGCGGGACTTTGTGCCGGACGTGTGATCCGGTGGCGGATGGATCTGAAGTGCAACCCTTGGGTTGCGCGTGGTGGGCCGATGTGCAACTCTGGAGTTGCATCTGATGGTGCAGTGCGGCATGAAGGAGTCCCTCATGAGTGAGGACCGCATCGAACGCGAGACGCTGATCGCGGCACCCCTGGAGCGGGTCTGGTCGCTGGTGGCCCAGCCCGGGTTCTGGGTCGCCGACAAGGCGAGCCTGCCCGGCACCGTGGCCAGGGAAGGTGAGTCGATGGTGGCGAAGCACCCGGAGCACGGCGATTTCCCGGTGCGTGTGGAGAAGGTCGAGTCGCCCACGTACTTGGCGTATCGCTGGACCAGCGCGTTCCCCGGAGAGGAACTGCGCGAGGACAACAGCACCCTCGTGGAGTTCACGCTGACCCAGGAAGGCGACCAGACGCGGCTGCGCGTCGTCGAGAGCGGGTTCGCGGCGCTGGCCGGTTCCGAGGAACTGCGCAGCCAGAACCTGAAGGACCACACCCAGGGCTGGCCCCTGGAGCTCGGAGCGCTCAAGGAGCGCGCCGAACAGCCCTCCGCATGACGGAAGAAGGTCCCGGCGCCGCCGAGGCCGTCGACAGTGTCCTCGTCGCGCTGGCCGACCCGACGCGACGTCAGCTGCTCGATCTGCTGGCCGCGCGGGGCGAGGTCACCGCGACGACGCTGGCCGAACACCTCCCTGTCTCGCGGCAGGCGGTGGTCAAGCACCTCGCCGCCCTGGACGCCGCGGGGCTGGTGTCCCGCAGCAAGGTCGGGCGCGAGGTGCGGTACGCGGTGCGGCCGGCCGCGCTGAACGCGACGGCGCGGTGGATGGCCTCGCTGGCGGCCGACTGGGACCGGCGGTTGGCGAACATCAAGCGCATCGCGGAGGCGGCTGAGGCGGCGGAGCGGGATTCCCGCTAGCCAGGGCATGTTCGGCCGGCCGTGGCGGCGAACCCTCAAGTCGCCACGGCGCTTCCCGAAGTCACTTCCCGCACGACTGCAGAAGGAGGAAGACCATGGTGGACACCGTCCCGCTTCGGGACGCCTACCGCGCGCTGCTGGACGCCGCTGCCACAGTGGCCGACTCGGGCGACGCGATCCCCGCCCCGCCGGCCGGCGAGTGGAACGCCGACCAGATCCTGGCGCACGTAGCCATCGTCAGTGCCGCCACGATCGCCGCCGTCTCCTCTGTCTCTTCGGGGGCGAACACGACGTACGACAACCGCATGGCGCTCGACACCTGGACCATCGGCCGCGTCATCGCGCGCGCCGGCGGCAAGGCCGGGCTTCGGGACCGCGTTCGCCTCCAAGGAGACGCCCTCTGCGGACTCGGCGGACCGATGCTGAGCGAGGCCGAACTCGACACACCGGTGCCCACCCTGCTCCTGTCCCACGGCACAGTCCTGGTCGATCAGCCTGTGCCGCTGAGAGACCTCATCACGGGCCTCGCACAAGTGGAGCTGCCCGGCCACACGAAACAGCTTCTGGCCCTGCTGCCGGGAGGCGGCGGGGCCGAACCCGCGATGTGATCCCGGCTCAGGTCAGCTTCTTGTCCGTCACCCATGGCGTCAGTTCGGGCCGCTTGGCGGTGCGCCCGTCGCCCGAGGAGCGGCCCCGCAGCCGTCGCCAGGCCCAGGGGCCCAGGAATCCCACGGCCCAGCGCACATCGGCGCTCGTGGTGCGCAGGGCGGAGACCGGGGTGGGCGGCGGCAGGGGAGGCAGCGGGTCGGACCAGTCGGCGTGACCCGGCAGGCCGAGGGTGTGTGCCATGCCCGAGGCGAGCCGGGCGTGGCCCAGCGGCCCCGCGTGGATCCGGTCCGGGCTCCACAGTCGCGGGTCGGACGTGACCGGATGCGGGAAGACGTCCAGGACGGCGACGCCGTGGCGTTCCGCGGCGGCGCGCAGGCGGGCGTTGAGGTCGAGGACGCGCGGCAGCGCGCGGCGGGCGAACGGTGAGACCTTCCCCAGGTCGGGGTACGTCACTGTGGCCACCCGTGCACCCGACTCGGCGAGCCGCGCGAGCATCTCCTCGATGTCTCCCACGATCCGCTCGGCGTCGAAGCCGGGGCGCACCAGGTCGTTCATGCCCGCCACGACGGTCACCAGGTCCGGCTTCAGCGCGAGGGCCGGTTCGAGCTGCTCCGCCCTGATCTGCGCCGTCACCTTCCCGCGTACGGCGAGATTGGCGTACGTGAACTCCGGGTGCCCCTCCGCCAGGATCTCGGCGAGCCGGTCCGCCCAGCCCCGGTGGCCGTGCACCTCGTCCCCGTCGCCGATGCCTTCCGTCTGACTGTCGCCGATGGCGACGTACCGCGTGTACGGGTGCGTGGTCATGCGCCGAGCTTCGTGCTGGTCCTCAGGTGCGGTCAATGCCGATGTCCCTGCCGGGCCCATCCATCACTTGACGCTTATATAAGCAAGAAGCTATACATTGGCCATGCACGCGTTCGATGTTCTCGGAGACCCCGTGCGCCGCAGGATTCTCGAGCTTCTCGCCGACGGGGAGATGAGCTCGGGGGCGGTGAGCGAGGTCATCGGAGATGAGTTCGGGATATCGCAGCCCGGCGTCTCGCAGCACCTCAAGGTCCTGCGGGAGAACGGGTTCGCCACGGTACGGCCGGAGGGGACCCGGCGGTTGTACGCGGTGAACTCGGAGCCGTTGCGGGACATCGACGCTTGGCTGGGCCAGTTCCGGCGGTTCTGGACGCCGCACCTGGACGCCCTGGCCACAGAGCTGGCACGGGGAAAGCGCGAGCGCCGCCGCCGAGAAGCCGGCCGGGACAAGACCGCAGGAGACCGAGCGGAGAACCAAGCACGTCCCCCGAGGAGCAAGCCATGATCGACGTCACCCATCAGATCAATGCCGTACGGCGCCAGGTCGGCAAGCGCATGTTCAAGGCCGGCGAGGCACGCGTCGTCACGGTGAGTCAGACGTACGACTCGGACGTCGAGGACGTCTGGGACGCCTGTACCAACGCCGAGCGCATCCCGCGCTGGTTCCTGCCCGTCTCGGGCGACCTGACTCCGGGCGGCCGCTACCAGCTGGAGGGCAACGCGAGCGGGACGATCGAGCGGTGCGATCCCCCCAAGGGCTTCGCCGCCACATGGGAGTACGACGGGCACGTGAGCTGGATCGAGCTCCGGCTCACGCCGGATGCCGAGGGCGGCACGCGGTTCGAACTCGCGCATCTCGCCCACGTCGACGACGACCCGAAGTGGGCGGAGTTCGGCCCCGGAGCCGTCGGTGTGGGGTGGGATCTGGCGGTCATGGGCCTGGCCATGCATCTGTCCTCCGGACGACGTGTCAATGATCCCCAGGAGGTGGGGGCGTGGCTCGGGTCCGAGGAGGGCAAGCGGTTCATGACGCTCAGCAGCCAGGGCTGGTGTGATGCGAACGTCGCCGCCGGCGAGGACGTGACGGTCGCGCGGACGGCGGCCGACGCCACGACCGCCGCCTACACCGGCGCTTCGCCGGAGTCCTGACCAGCGGCGAACTCGGGCCGGTGTCGGCGGGAGGCTGTCTCGCGAGAGGATGACACTTCGGCGCAAAGTGTTCACGGCTTTCGACAGGCTCGGCTGGGGGACGCCTCGTCCGCCGGCCACGCAACCCGCAGGAGCTGCTCTTGGCAACCGGAGAACCGCGGACACTCGCCCCGCGATCGATGCCGTACTGGCCAGGCGCCTGGTCGATACGCAGTTCCCGCAGTGGGCCGACCTGCCTCTCAAGCTGCTCGACCCGGCAGGCTCGGACCATGTGATCTACCGGCTGGGCGAGGAGCTGTCCGTCCGGCTGCCCCGCCACGCCGGGGCCATCGGCCAGGCCAGGAAGGAGTCCGAGTGGCTTCCCCGGCTCGCCCCGCACCTGCCACTGGCCGTCCCGGTACCGGTGGGGGTGGGTGAGCCCGACTTCGATTACCCGTGGCCCTGGGCGGTGTCCCGCTGGCTGGAGGGTGAGGTGGCGACCGTTGAGGCATTGGCCGGCTCATCCGCGGCTGCCGTGGAACTGGCGGAGTTCCTGACCGCCCTTCAGCAGTTCGTGCCCGAGGACATCCAGGCCGAGGACGCGTGCGGGGACCTCGCCGTCCGGCCGCTGGCCGACCGGGACCGCGCGACGCGAGCCGCCATCGCGGAGGTCGACGGCGCGTTCGACACCGCGGCCATGACCGAGCTGTGGGACGCGGCGTTGAGCGCCCCGGGATGGGATCGCCCTCCGGTCTGGTTCCACGGCGACTTCCACACCGGCAATCTGCTGACCGTCGACGGCCGCCTCAGCGCGGTCATCGACTTCGGTGGGCTCGGCATCGGCGACCCGGCCTGCGACCTGACCATCGCCTTCACGCTGATGTCGGCCGGGAGCCGGGCCGCCTTCCGGGCCGCGCTCGGCGTGGACGACGCCACCTGGACCCGGGGCCGCGGCTGGGCGTTGGCCACTGGCCTGAACGCCTACACCTCCTACGCCGCCGTCAACCCCCGGGTCGCCGCGCAGACCACCCGCCAGATCACCGAGGCGCTGATCGGCTGAGTAACCGATTCCCGGAACGGACAGTCGAACTGGGCCGTATCGGCGGCACGTTGAGCACTGACCTTCATGCGCGAACGTGACCTGCAGCGGCACGGTGGCGCGGGTGTGCCTCGGTGTACGGCAGGCCCGCCGAGGTGAGGGGCGCGGTGGCGTCAGTGGTCGTGACCGTGGCGCCCGTTGCCGGTGGCGCGGCACGTGGTTGTGGTCGCGGGCGGTGCGGTCGAATCTCTGACGACGAGCTTCGTGGCGAGCTCGGTGCGCTTGGCGGCGAAGGGTTCGCCCTTGATCTGCCGGAGCAGGGAGTCCAGCGCGGCTCGGGCTATCGCGTTCAGCGGCTGGTTCACGGTCGTCAGCCGGGGGACGGACTCCTCGGCCAGGTAGGACCCGTCGAACCCGACCACACTGAGGTCCCGGGGGATGGCGATGCCGCTGCGGCGTGCCCCGGCGAGAATGCCGGAGGCGATGAGGTCGTTGGCAGCGAAGATCGCTGTGGGGGGAGTGCCGAGGGAGAGCAGTGCGGTGAGGCCGCGGACTCCGTGTTCGGCGTGGAACTGGCCGTTGACGATGTACTGCTCGTCGACGGGGATGCCCGCGGCCATGAGAGCGGCCAGGTAACCGTGCAGGCGGGCGAGGTTGCAGTCGACGGTCACGGCACCGCCGACGAACGCGATGCGGCGGTGGCCGAGTTCGATGAGGTGCTCGGTCGCCGACTTGCCGCCGGACCAGTCGGTGGCCCCTACGCTCACGACGTCCGACGGTGTGTTGTGCGGGTCGATGACCACCACGGGGATCTTCCGGCGGAGGAAGGCGTTGAGCTGTGAGTCCCTTACGGCGGGGGTGACCACCAGGAGCCCCCGGCGTCCCTCCTCGACCATGCGCCGAGCCCGGGTTTCCGGTGTCGGACGCTGGGCGGACGGCCCACTCGTCCCGCTCGCGACCGTCTTGCTCACGACCGTTTCGATGCCGAGCTCGACGGCGTAGTCGAGCAGCCCGTCAAGGATCTCGGTCATGTAGCCGGAGCCGAGCGAGCCGATCAGAATCTCGACGACCGGGGGGCCGACGGCGACGGTTCTCGCGGCGCGTCGTTGCCGGGGAGACTCGTATCCCGCTTCCTCGAGCGCCCTGACCACCCGGGCTCTGGTCTCCGCGGAGACGTCGGTCCGGCCGTTGAGCACCTTCGACACCGTCGGCGCCGACACGCCTGCTCGACCGGCCACGGCCGCGAGGGTCGGCTTGGGTGCCTTCCGCACCGCATCACGCATGGATCGCCGCCCCACGGAACGAAATAATTTCGGACCGGCTCAGCGTGGCGGCCCTCGGGTGCCGAGTCAAGCAGCGTCCCTGATCTGCGAAAAGAATGACTCGGTCATCGGATAACGCCTCAGATCTCGCGACGTATTGGGGCGAGTGCTGAGATCCGGCGTCCTTGACGCTGCCTGACCTGCTCCTTAGGGTCACCCCGGATTTCGAGTTCATCCGAAATTATTTCGAATCCCGGTAGGCGAAGGAGAGCGTCTGACCATGCGCCGCAGACAAGCCCTCGTCGTGCGTGGCGGCTGGGAGGGCCATCAACCGGTCCAGGCGACCGAGTTGTTCCTTCCCCATCTGAAGAACCACGGGTACGAGGTACGCGTCGAGGAGTCCCCTCAGGTCTACGCGGACGCCTCCTTCATGGCCGACGTCGACCTGGTCGTGCAGTGCGTGACCATGTCGACCATCGAGGAAGGGGAGGTGCGGGGCCTGCGCGCCGCGGTCGAGGCGGGCACCGGCCTTGCCGGATGGCACGGCGGCATAGCCGACTCCTACCGCAACAGCTCCGACTACCTGCACCTGATCGGCGGACAGTTCGCCTGCCACCCCGGGGTGCATCCCGCGGAACGCACGGGCGAGCAGTCCGACAACTACGTCCCTTACACGGTCAACATGCTGCCCGCGGCCGCCGACCACCCCATCACCCGCGGCATCGACGATTTCGAACTCGTCACCGAGCAGTACTGGGTGCTCTGCGACGACTACATCGATGTGCTGGCCACGACCACGCAGAAGGTACGGGACTGGGACCCGTGGAAGAGGCCCGTCGTGTCCCCGGCGATCTGGACCAGGCAGTGGGGACAGGGCCGGGTCTTCGTCGCCACTCCTGGTCACCACATGCCGGTTCTGGAGGACCGCAATGTGAGGACCATCATCGAGAGAGGACTGCTGTGGGCAAGCCGCTGAACATCGGAATCATCGGCTGTGGCGTCATCAGCGGCCAGTACCTCGCGAGTTTCGACAGGCTGGTGACGGTCGACCTGGTCGCTGTCGCCGACCTCGCCCCCGATCGCGCCGCGGCAGCCTCAGAGGGCCGTGCCGGGGTGAGAGCGTCCACGGTCACAGAGCTGCTGTCCGCCGCCGACGTGGAACTCGTGGTCAATCTGACCGTCCCCGACGCACACGCGGAGATAGCCCTTCAGGCGATCACGGCCGGGAAGAGCGTCTACGGGGAGAAGCCGCTCGCCGCAACCGCCGCCCAGGCGCGAGCCGTTCTCGAAGCGGCGGCGAAGGCGGGCGTCGTCGTCGGCTGCGCTCCCGACACGGTCCTGGGGACCGGCATCCAGACCGCCCGTGCGGCGATCGACGGAGGGCTGATCGGCGCACCCGTGGCAGCGACAGCCACCATGGTCGTCCCCGGCCACGAACGGTGGCACCCGAACCCGGACTTCTACTACGGGCCCGGGGGAGGCCCCCTGCTGGACATGGGCCCGTACTACGTGTCCGCCCTGGTCACGCTGCTCGGCCCGGTCACCTCGGTGCTCGGGACCGCCAGCCGCACCCGGCCCACCAGGGTCATCGCGACCGGCCCGCGCAGCGGGGAAGTGATACCGGTCAGCACCGACACCCACGTCACCGGCGTCCTCACGCACGCGTCCGGGGCGCTGTCCACCCTCGTCATGAGCTTCGACGCCGTCGCCACGAAGTCGGCGAACATCGAGATCCACGGCGAAACCGGCAGCCTCGCGGTCCCGGACCCGAACCACTTCGCCGGAGAGGTGCAGCTGCGCCGCCTCCACGGCGACGCATGGGAGACCCTTCCCGTGTCCGCGGGGTACCGCGACGCCGGCAGGGGGTACGGAGTCGCGGACCTTGCGTTGACACCACCCGGTGAGGAACCGAGAGCCGGGGGCGCCCTCGGGTATCACGTACTGGACATCCTGGAATCCGTTCTCACTTCCGCTGCCGACGACCGAAGAGTGCGCGTGACGAGCACAGCGGAGAGACCCGCCCCCGTTCGCCTCCAGTCGCTCGACCGGCTATGAGGAATGAAGAGGGGGCGATGCGGCGTCCTCCGCTTCCTCGATGCCCTCCACGAAGTGGTCGAACTCGCCTGCCTGAACGCCGAGTACGAAGGCGTCCCACTTGCGGCGGTTGGTCGTCACGACGTTGTCCGGGGCACTCGTCTCGCGGATGTAGACGGGAGCGTCCCCGTCGTCCCCCTCGCCGAAGGCGATCTCGATCCAGGGACCGGGTCCGGTCGCCTCCGGCGGGGCAGCGCGTTCCCAGGTGAGGTTCGGGGGGACTTCAGCCACGGGAGGTTTCCTCCTTGAGGGTGCGGAGGAGAGCGGAGAAGGCGTGCGGGGTGGTCCCGAGTACGGCTCGGGCCGGGTCGCTGCTTTCGGTGAGATGGATTGTGCCGGTGGGGGCGGCGGCGACGTTCACGCAGGAGTCGCCCTCGCCGCAGTAGGACGACTTCTGCCAGGTGTGTATGGGCATATCGGTTCCCTTCACAGGTCTTGGGCGATGCTGTGGATGAACTCGCGTGACTCCTTTGGGGCCAGGGCTTTGGCCTCCATACGTTCCAGGAGCAGGCGGTACTTGCTGAGCTGGGCCTCGGCGTCCAGGAACACCGGGCCGTGGGACTGGTCGAGGTGGACGGTGTCGAGCTGAGGCACCGGGCCGCTCGAGTAGAAGATCGACTGTCCTGATCCCGGGAAGCCTCCGGCCGCGAACGGGAGCACCTTGATGATGATGTGCTCGCGTTCGCTCATGTCCAGCAGGTGCCGCAACTGAGCCTTGGCCACGGCGAAGCCGCCGAACTGCATGCGCAGAGCGGCCTCGTGGACAAGAGCCACGTACGGGGTTGGTGGGTCTCGGAAGATAACGGCCTGGCGCTTGATGCGGAACGAGACCCGATGCTCGATGTTGGGCGGCGAGAGGTCCGGCACGACCTGGCGGAACGTCTCCCGGGCGTGGTCCGTGGTCTGGAGCAGACCAGGCATGTGCACCGTGATGGCCGTGCAGAGACGCGCGGCGTGGTGTTCGACTTCGGCGAGGTCGAGTAGCGCGCTGGGCAGGATCTCGCGGTACTCCTCCCACCAGCCGCGCTTGCGGTCCCCCGTCATCCCGGCGATGGCCTCGACGAGCGCCGTGTCCGAGCAGTCGTAGTGGCAGGCCATGGTGCGTACCCGCTCAGGGCTCACACCCGCGCGTCCTGCCTCCATGTTGCTGATCTGGTTCTGCTTCACACCGAGCAGTTGACCCGCCTCGGTGGCGTTCAAGCCTGCGCGCTCTCTTAGTTTGCGCAGTTCAATGCCCAAGCGGAGTTGACGACCCGTCGGGTTGGTTCTCACGGGCTTGTCCGCCTCCTTGCTGCGGCCAGTCACCCACACGGGTGGCATCTCACGGTTTTAAGGGGAACTGTGTAATGCGTTATACGGCTGCCGCTATCTTATTGCCAGGCGCCCCGCCCAGAAGCACCCCGCTCGACGGAGCGGCCGCGGTCACTGGGCAACCGTCCAACTCCCCTCCGTGATCGGGGACTTCCGCTGGCAACCGTATCCCCGTCCTGGGCCTACACCCTTCAACTCCCGCACGATCCCCGCGCACCGGGTGTCGCCCGCGCAACCCTCCGTACCGTCCTCGCCGCACACGACCTCACCCAACTCAGCCCCACAGCGGAGCTGTTGGCCTCCGAGTTGCTCACCAACGCCCACCTGCACACGAGGGGCCCGTACGCCCTGCGTCTGTGCGCCGCCGACTCCGGGCGCCTCCGCATCGGCGTGTGGGACTCCGATCCCACCGTCCCGCCGGTCTTCGACGCCGTACCCGCGCCGGCCGAGCCGGACGCCGAACACGGCCGCGGTCTGCACCTCGTACGGGCATGCGCCGACGCGTGGGGCGCATACACCCTGAGCGCCGCCCGCGGCGGCAAGCTGCTGTGGGCCGAGTGCGGGAGCGAGCCGGATTGTCAGTGGGGCAGCCTACGGTGATGGCCATGCCATGGGGCTCCCGTACGCATCCGCGACCCAGCCCGGGGAATCTGCGCGAGATCGCCGAGAGGGTCGAGGGCGCGACAGGGCTGCGGGTGGAGATCGTGGGCGGAAAGCTCGTCATGTCCCCGACTCCTTGTGGGAAGCACGTGGGGGTGGTGTCGCAACTGCGTCAGCAGATTGGCACGGATCTGCCCGAAGGGCTGGGAGCGTACGAGGTGTCCTCGATCGCGCTGCCGGAGGATCCGGACGACTACGTCACGCCGGATCTCATCGTCCTGCCCATGGAGTGGGAGGATGACGACGACTGGCTGGCCGCTCCTGAAGACGCCGCGCTCGCGGTGGAGGTCATCTCCCAGTCCGAGAAGTCCAGGGAGATCAGGGACAAGGCCGACTGGTACGCCGTCGCGGGCGTGGCCGTCCTCCTGGTCGTCGATCCCCGCAAGGGCACCTGGGCCCTGCACACCCACCCGGACAACGGCGCCTACCGCGACGTGCTGCCCGGCAAGTTCGGGGAACCCGTGCCGCTGCCCCCGCCCCTCGGCTTCGAGGTCGCCACGGACCGCTTCCCCTTGTACGGCGATTCGCCGCGTGCCGGGCGAGGTACACGCTCGTAGGAGTTGGGCGACCCTTCACGCAGGATTCTCAGGCAGGTCCAGGCGTTTCTCTCACCTCGTGTGGCAAGACTCTTCCCGATGCAGCGCCCCACCCGTCCCCCCGGTATCCGGCGGTACGCCTTCCTCGCCGCCGTCGCCCTGCTGGCCACCGGCTCCGTCTCCACGGCGACCGCTCACTCCTCCCGTACACCCGCCGAACCCCTCGGAGTCACCACACCGGCCGCCGCAAACGCCGCCGACGCCCGCATCGGAGTGCTCAGCAGCGACGGTGCGCACTTCTGTACCGCCTCCGTCGTGCACAGCGAGGGGAGGGATCTCATCGCCACGGCCGCTCATTGCCTGGGCGGGGGCGGGGAGATCGTGTTCGTGCCCGGCTATCGGGACGGCAGGGCGCCGTACGGGGAGTGGGCCGTGACGAAGATGTACGTCGGTGATGGGTGGAAGGGGAGTCAGGACGAGGACAGCGACGTCGCGTTCGCCGTGGTGGCCGACCGCGACGGGAAGGGCGTCGAGGATGTCGTCGGGGCGAATCGTTTGGCGACCGGGTCGGCGACCGGGGCCGCCGTCGTGACCGTCACCGGGTATCCGAGCTCCCGCGAGACGCCCATCAGCTGCAGGAACAGGCCCGTTGCTCACAGCCGTACGCAACAGCGCATCGCATGCCCCGATTTCACGAGCGGCACCAGCGGCAGCCCATGGGTCAACAAGGACGGAGAGGTCGTGGGAGTGCTGGGCGGATACGAGCAGGGCGGGGCGACCGCGGACATCTCGTACAGCGTCGTCTTCGGAAGCGGAGCCTCCGCGCTGTATCGGGAGGCGGCCTCGATGGGGAAGTGACCTTTGTGGCAAGGTCGGTTCGGTGGACGCACTCAAGGACCGGGATCCCGCGCAGATCGGCTCGTACACGCTGCTCGCACGGCTCGGCGCGGGCGGCATGGGGCAGGTGTACCTCGGCCGGTCGCCCGGTGGGCGGCTCGTGGCGCTGAAGGTGATCCGGGACGAGATCACCGATCACCCGGAGGCGCTGGCACGGTTCCGCCGCGAGGTGGACACCGCGCGGGCGGTGCGGAGTGCGTACACGGCGAATCTCATCGACGCGTCGCTGGACGTCGCGCCGTACTGGCTCGCCACCGAGTACGTGTCGGGGCCGACGCTCAGCGGGGCCGTCGCCGAGCGGGGGCCGCTGCCGCCGGAGACCTGCCGGGGGCTGTTCGCCTCGCTGGCGGAAGGCCTCGCGGCGGTGCACGAGCACGGCGTCACACACCGGGATCTCAAGCCGCAGAACGTCATCCTCGCGGCCCAGGGGCCGCAGCTCATCGACTTCGGCATCGCGCGGGGCGCCGGGCAGACGGCGCTCACCGAGGCGGGGTACGCGCCCGGCACGCCCGGCTTCACCGCTCCCGAGGTGCTGATGCGCAATGAGGTCGGGCCGGCGGCGGACGTGTTCGCGCTCGGCGCGACACTCGCGTACGCGGCTACCGGCCGGCCCCCGTTCGGCATGGGCGAGCCCGCCGGGGTGAGCTACCGGGCCGTTCACGAGCCGATCGATCTCGCGGGCGTGGAACCGCGGTTGGCGCAGCTCGTCGAGGCCTGCGTCGCCAAGGACCCGGCAGCGCGACCCGGCCTCGCCGAAGTCATCGCGCGGTGCGGGGTACGGGCGGCGCTGGTCGAGGACACGTTCTACGGAGGGCTCGTGGGGCTGGGGGAGGCCGTGCCGCAGACGCCCCCTCAGCGCGTTCCGCCCGCTCCGGCCGCCCCGCCCCTGGGGCCGCACGAACTGCCGACGGCCTCGGCGCCAGGTGTCCATGGGTACACGCCCACCCAGCTCTCCCAGCCGACGCGTCGGCGTACCCGGCCCTGGATGGTCGCGGTGGCGGTGGGCCTCGTGGTGGGGATCGGGGCGGCCTTCGTCCTCATCCCGGAGAAGGACAAGGGCGGTGACGAGTCCACGGCGGGGAGCGGCAAGTCGCCGACCCCGTCTTCGAGTACGTCGGACGCCGCGAAGGGCGGCGCGCCCGCCTACGCGGAGGACAAGATCGACCGCAACCTCTGGGACTCGGCCACGAACAAGTGCAACCTCCCCTACGAGGAGCGGCCGAGTCAGAAGTTCCTGACGTCCATCGAGGATCCCGACGATCCGGGGTTCAAGGACCCGTCGACCACCACGTTCGCCAACAAGGTGAAGATCGGGTTCGCCGACATGCTGGCGTCCGCCGGGGACGGCAAAGCGCCGTACTACGTCACCATCAGCGTGAAGCCGCCCCACGACATCGACCCGAGCACCGGAAAGCCCGTCGAGGGGCTGCTGAGCGACAACGTGAACGTGGGCTACACCAGCAAGCCGGTCGACCTCTACGGGGGCGGCGGTCCGAATAAGTGGAAGTTCGTCACATACCCCGACGACTTCCGCAACTGGCCCGTCGGCGGCCGCAAGCCGCGGCCCGCCATCCCCCTCGTCAACGACCCCGGCGCCTGGACCGTGCAGTTCCACCACGTCCGGACTCCCGGCGACTACGCGAGCTTCCTGTGCACCGGGTTCACAGCGGCGAAATGACGCCATCCTCGCCGCAAACAGCCTTGAAACGCGCCGACATGGGGGAGGGTTGAGCCGTGCGGAAAGTATGGGTGGCCGGTGGCATCGCGGTCGGGCTCGGGATGAGCTTCGTGATGCTGCTCGTCGTCGGGGTGTACATGACGGCAGGCAACCTTGCCAACGGCGTGGGCAAGGGGAGTGTCGGGCTCGCCAAGGGGGCCGTGCCCGCCACCTATCAGCCGCTCGTGCAGAAGTGGGGCAACCTGTGCCCCGCCATCAACCCCGCGCTGCTCGCCGCGCAGCTCTACCAGGAGAGCGGTTGGGATCCGGACGTCGTCAGCCCCGCTGACGCGCGCGGTATCGCGCAGTTCATCCCCGGCACCTGGGCCACCCACGGCGTCGACGGCGACGGGGACGGCGACCGGGACATCTGGGACCCCAATGACGCGATCCCGTCGGCCGCGTCGTACGACTGCTCACTCGCCAAGTACGTGAAGGACGTGCCCGGGGACGCCACCAACAACATGCTCGCGGCCTACAACGCGGGCGCGTACCGCGTCATCAAGTCGGGCGGGGTGCCGGCGATCAGCGAGACGCAGCACTACGTCAAGACGATCCGCACGCTGGAGCAGAGCTTCGCCAAGCCGGTGACCCGTGTCGATCCCTCGCGGCAGGCCGCCGGCGCCATCTCCTACGCCCAGAAGAAACTCGGCACCCTCTATCTGTGGGGCGGCAACGGCACGGCCGACCAGGGCGGTCGGTTCGACTGCTCGGGGCTGACGAAGGCCGCGTACGAAAGTGTCGGGATCGAGCTGCCGCGGGTCGCCAACGATCAGTACAACGCCGGGCCGCACCCGCAGCGGGACGAACTGCTGCCGGGCGATCTGGTGTTCTTCTCGGACGACCTCACCAATTCCCGGGCCATCCGGCACGTGGGGATCTATGTGGGCGGCGGATACATGATCAACGCGCCACGGCCGGGTGCCGTGATCCGGTTCGACCCGATCGACACGCCGGACTACTTCGGGGCGACCCGGGTCACCGAAGATGGCGCGAAAGCGCTGCCGACACGGGTGTGAAGTGGCCGGATCTTTCCGTTACTGCCTGTTACAGTCACCCCCTGAGCTGCGGGTATGAGTCTCTCTTCGATAACGTCTGCGTGATCATCCGGTGGATTGTGGAACGTAGAGAAGGGGACTGTGCGTTCCTGTGGCGTAGCCGACCACGGGGGTGAATGGCGCGGCGCATCGGCAAGGTGCGCCGGGAAGATGACGACGAAGGGGCCGCAGCACCATGGCTGGACTCGCCGAATCCGGGGCGAACCCCGACGTCGACCTGCTGTACGACATCAATGGTCTCGCCAAGGATGCGCCGCACTGGTTCGACCGGGTCATGGAGTTCGTGGGTGAGTGGGGTCTCCTGCTCGCCATGGTGCTGCTGGTGATGTGGTGCTGGTGGACCGTGCGGCGGCGCGGTGGCGAGGACGCCGCCTCGTCCGTGGCCGGGCTGGTGTGGGCGCCGCTCGCGGCAGGCATCGCGGTGCTGGTGAACGTGCCGATCAGGGGCTTCGTCGAACGGCCCCGGCCCTTCTTCGACCACCAGGGACTCGACGTCCTCATCCAAGGCAAGACCGACTACTCGTTCGTGAGCGACCACGCGACGCTCATGATGGCGATGGGCGTCGGACTGTTCGTCGCGAACCGGAAGTTCGGGCTCGTGGGGATCGGGCTCGCGCTGTTCGGCGGGTTCTGCCGGGTTTACATGGGCGTGCACTATCCGACGGACGTCATCGGTGGGTTCGCGCTGGGCACCGCCGTCGCCCTGCTGCTCTCGCCGCTCGCCATGGCTCTGCTCACGCCCGTGACGCGGGCCGTGGAGCGGTCGCCGAGCGCCGGGTGGCTGATTCGGGCGCGGGGCGCTTCTCCCGAGGGTGAGGAGAAGACGTCGGTCGCCGGGGCTCGGGAGGGTACGGAGCCGGAGGCCGAGGAGCGGGACCTGGCGGCGTAGCGCCTGCCGCCGCCGCTTGTCCGGCAGGCGGGCATCGCTACAGCGCCTGTGGATACGTGAAGAACCGGTCCGGGTCGTACTGCTTCTTCAGGGCCGTGAGGCGTGTTGCCGCCGGGCCGTAGTAGGCGGAGCGCCAGTTCTTGAGGGTGGGGTCGGTGTAGTTCTGGTAGGCCGCGCCGGAGGCGTGGGCTTTCATCGCGCTGTGGGCGGACGTCAGCCAGGCCTGGGCTGCGGAGCCGGAGGTGCCGGCGCGCCAGGAGGCCATGTACTGCGCCAGCATCCGGGAGCGGCGGTGGACGAAGGCCGTGGCGGTCGGATCGACGCGGTTGACGGCGCCGCCCAGCGCCGTGAGCGCGATGCTGCCCGCGCCGCCTCGGACCGCGGATATGCGGGACAGCAGGGTCTGGATGCCCGTGGCTGAGATCGAGCGGTCGAAGAAGTCCGAACGGGCCGCGTAGGTCTCGCGGCCCAGCGCTCCCTCGGGCGAGCGGCCGGGGGTCTCGCCCGGCAGGTGGCACTTGGCGTCGGAGGAGAAGGAGGCGCAGCCCGCGTACATCTCCATCGACGCCTCGTACGAGCGGCGCTGGAGCGAGACGCCCGCGGCGCGGGAGCCGATCTGGTCGGCCAGGCGGTCGACGGCGTTCTGCAGCTCGCCGTACGTGCCGAGCGAGAAGGCGGAGACCGAGACCCTGGGCGTGCCGCCGGCCGCGTTCTCGAGGTGGACCGATGACCAGATCTCGTCGGGCTGGTCCGGGCCCCACTCCTGCCAGGCGGCCAGGACGGCTGCGGCCTTGGCCCAGGGCCAGGTCATGTTCGCCGTTACGGCCTGGGGAGCCGGGTGGGTCCGGAAGCGGAGCTCGGTGACCACGCCGAAGTTGCCGTTGCCCGCGCCGCGCAGGGCCCAGAAGAGGTCCTTGTTCTCGCTCGCGTCGGCGGTGAGCTCTTTGCCGTCGGCCGTGATCAGCGTGGCCTGGGTGAGGCTGTCGCAGGTCAGACCGTACGCACGGGAGACGACGCCATGTCCGCCGCCGAGCGTGAGGCCCGAGACGCCGACCGTGGGGCAGGAGCCGGCGGGGATCGTGACGCCCTTCGCCGCGAGGGACCGGTACACGT
This sequence comes from Streptomyces sporangiiformans, assembly GCF_005768555.2. GTDB lineage: Bacteria > Actinomycetota > Actinomycetes > Streptomycetales > Streptomycetaceae > Streptomyces > Streptomyces sporangiiformans. The sequence goes on along the minus strand of NZ_VCHX02000312.1, from coordinate 2,089 downwards.
CGATCAGCTTGGCGCCCGCGCCGATCACGGCCTCGTTGCCGGAGGCCCGGACCTTGGCGAGCCGGGACACGTCGATGATGAGGCGGCCGTCGCCGGAGGACCAGCCGGCGTAGGAGTGGCCGCCGTTGCGGATGGCGACGGGGACCTTGCGGGCGCGGGCGTACGAGAGGGCCGTACGGATGTCCGCCCTATGGGCGACGTATGCCACGGCCGAGGGCTTCAGCGAGTCGAAGCGGGTGTTGTACAGCCGGTGGGCGGCCGCCCACTCGCCGTCGCCCGGACGTACCAGGCCGCCGTCCAGGTCCTTGGCGAGGGCCGCGAGGTCGGCGGCGGCCGGCGTACGCGTTTTCGTGATCTGCGCGCCGGCCGTGTCTGCTCCTTTGGCGGACTGTGGCTCCAAACCGTTGCCGCTGCACGCGGCGGTCGCTGCGGCCGTGAGGGCCGCGGCGCCCGCTCCCACGAACGAACGTCGTCGCATGTGTGTCCCCGCCTCTCGTTGTGTCACGTGGGACGAGACGGGACCGGGACGGCCGGGGTTCCAAGGGCAGAGGAAGGACCGCGGGAGCGTAGGAGCGGACACCGCGGAGCACCGCGTTACCGGGTTGCACGGACGTTGCCAGGAAGCGCGGAGGTATCGGAACTCCCACGTGTTCTCCCCGTAAGCATTCCGTGACCTCACCGCACTGACGGCAGGGGTTCACCCTCCGTTCACTCACGGCCATCGGCGGCTTCACCTGATCTGCCTAATTTCGGCCTTACGCGGTGCGTTGCGTGCTCAGAAGCGCGCTCACGTATCGCTCGATATCAGCGGTGTGTATCCGCGGTACATATCGGCAGTACGACGGCAGTCTCGTACGGACGAGAGGCTGCGACACGACTTCGCACGCCGCACGTGGACGGCGGCTCCTGGAAGGAACTCCCGAAAGTGAAGCTTCAGCGCAAGAACCGGCTGCGCGCCCTGTCCCTCGGTGCTGTCGCCGTCTCCGGCGCCCTGGCGCTGACGGCGTGCGGGTCCGACGAGACGGGCAGTGGCGGCGACGGCGGTACCCAGGCCGCCCCCGCCGGCAACATCAAGTGTGACGACGCCAAGGGGCAGCTGCTCGCCGACGGCTCGTCCGCACAGAAGAACGCGATCGACGCCTGGGTCAAGGCGTTCACCGCCGAGTGCTCGGGCGTGCAGATCAACTACAAGGGCGGCGGCTCGGGCGCCGGTGTCACCGCGTTCACCCAGGGCCAGGTCGCTTTCGCCGGCTCCGACTCCGCGCTGAAGCCCGAAGAGGTCGCTGCCTCCAAGAAGACCTGCTCCGGCGGTCAGGGCATCGACCTCCCGATGGTCGGCGGCCCGATCGCCGTCGGCTACAACGTTCCGGGGGTCGACGACCTGGTTCTGGACGCCGAGACCCTGGCCAAGATCTTCGACAGCCAGATCAAGACGTGGAACGACCCGGCGATCAAGAAGCTGAACCCGGACGCCAAGCTTCCCTCCACCAAGATCCAGGCGTTCCACCGCTCGGACGAGTCCGGCACCACGGACAACTTCACCAAGTACCTGAAGGCCCAGGCTGCCGACGTCTGGGGCAAGTACGAGGGCGGCAAGGCCTGGGAGGCCAAGGGCGGCCAGTCCGCTTCCGGCTCCTCCGGTGTCGCCCAGCAGGTGAAGCAGACCGAGGGTGCCATCGGCTACTTCGAGCTGTCGTACGCCAAGGACCCCATCCAGAAGGTCAAGCTCGACACGGGTGCCGACGCGCCGGTCGAGGCCTCCGTCGACGGCGCCACCAAGGCCATCGCGGACGCCAAGGTCGTCGGCACGGGCAAGGACCTGGCGCTCGAGCTGAACTACGCGACCAAGGCCGAGGGCGCCTACCCGATCACCCTCGTCACCTACGAGATCGTCTGCGACAAGGGCAACAAGGCGGACACCCTGCCCGCCACCAAGGCGTTCCTGACCTACATCGCGAGCGAGGACGGCCAGAAGGCTCTGGCCGACATCGACTACGCCCCGATCCCCGCAGAGATCATCGCCAAGGTCCGTACCACCATCTCGGGCCTGAGCTGACCTGAGTGCGGCCCGGCCCCCCCCGGGGGGCCG
>NZ_VCHX02000311.1 GCF_005768555.2 Streptomyces sporangiiformans | reverse complement strand
CGGCCGCGGCCGCCCGGCCCCTTCGTGCACCGGCCGGCTGCGACGGACCTCTCAGCCGCGCAGCAGGTCGCGGAAGCCGGTGAGGAGCGCTCGCAGGCCGACGTCGAAGGCGTTCGTGGCGCGGCTGCGGTCGGCGGGTGTGTGGTCGAGTACGGCGCTGAGGTGGGGGGCGGTTTCGCGGGCGACTGCGGAGACCATGACCGGGGGCGCGACCAGGTCGAGGGCGGAGCCGAGGATGAAGTTCTCCAGGGCGTTGATCAGCGGCATGACCTGATCCTCGGCGAAGCCGGCGGTCAGCAGCAGCTCGGCGGCCCTCTCATACATCGCGTGCATGAAGGGTTCGGCGAGCGGCGCGGTGGCGAGGAGCGGGACCGCGCCGGGATGGGCGGCGAAGGCGGAGAGGTAGGAGCGGGCCCAGCTGTCCAGGGCCTGTTCCCAGGGCTGGGACCAGACATGTGCGCCCTGTCCCGCTCCGGTCGTGAGCACGAGTTCCTCGCGCATGAGGGAGATGATCTCGTCACGGCCGGAGACGTGGTGGTAGAGCGCGGACGGGGCCACGCCGAGGGCCCTGGCCAGGGCCGGGATGGTGAGGGCGCCGTTCTCGTCGGCCAGGCGTAGTGCCGCGGCGCCGATGCGGCGGCGGTCCAGCAGGGGTGTGCGCGGCCGTCCCACAGAACTCCTCGTATCCCTTGTGCGGCGGGATTCGGCCCACTCGCCTCCGCCGCCGTAACCCAACCGTTACCGAATGACTTTCAGTTAAACCCTTCCCGGCGATCCGGGTGCCGCCTACATTACCGGAAACCGAATGCCTTTCAGTTAGGCGGCCGGAGCCACCTCCGCGTCAGAAAGGGCACCTCCACACGCCATGTATGCCGACATCGTCTTCACTGGTGGGACCGTCAGGAACGGGGACGCCTCCGTCCACGACGCCCTCGCGGTCACGGACGGCAGGATCAGCGGACTCGGCGCCGAGGCTCTGGTCGCCCGCGGCCCTCGGACGACCGTGGTCGATCTGGCGGGCGGCGCGCTGCTGCCCGCCTTCGGCGACGGTCATGTGCATCCGGTGCTGGGCGGACTCGGACTGCGCGGCGTGCCCGTCCGGGAGTGCGCCTCCGTGGAGGAGATCGTCGAGGCCGTACGACGCTGGGCCGGCGAGCACCCCGAGGCCGAGTGGATCACCGGGGGCGGCTTCGATCCCTGGCTCGCCCCCGACGGCCGGTTCGACGCGCGGTGGCTGGACGCCGCCGTCTCCGACCGGCCGGTCGTGCTGCGCACCTCCGATCACCACACGGCCTGGGTGAACAGCGAGGCCCTGCGCAGCGCCGCGTACACCGCCGCCACCCCGGACCCGGCCGGCGGGGAGATCGTGCGCCGGAACGGATCCGCCGAACCGCTGGGCACCCTGCGCGAGTTCGGCGCCCTGAACCCGGTCCTCGCCCTCGCCCCGAAGCCGTCCCGTGAGGCACACGTCGGCGCCCTGCGCGAGGCATGCGCCCGGTTCGCCGCTTCCGGGGTGACGTGGGTGCAGGACGCCTTGGTGGAGCCGCACCACGCCGACGCCTGGGTCACCGCTGCCACCACCGGGCCTGGGCTGCCGGTCCGCGCCGACCTGTGCTTCCTCCTGGAACCCGACGGCTGGCGCGAGCGGATCGCCCGGTTCGCCGCCGACCGCGAGCGCGTGGAGAGCGGCGCACCCGGAGTGCTCACGGCACGCAGCGTGAAGTTCTTCGCGGACGGTGTGATCGAGTCGGGCACCGCGGCGCTGCTGGAGCCCTACACCGACTGCCCGCACTCGCACGGCATCGCGACCTGGACACCCGGCGAACTCGCCGAGGCCGTCACCGCCGTCGACACCCTCGGCTTCCGTCCGCACCTCCACGCCATCGGTGACGGCGCGGTTCGTGCCGCCCTGGACGCCATCGAGGCCGCGGCCCGTACCAACGGCCCCCGTGATCGCCGTCCGGTCATCGCCCACGCCGAACTCATCGATCCCGCCGACCTGCCCCGTTTCACCGAACTCGGGGTGATCGCCAACCTGCAGCCGCTGTGGGCCCAGTGCGACCCCTTGATGAGCGAGCTCATCCTGCCCCGCATCGGCCCGGAGCGCGGCGGACGGCAGTACCAGATCGCCACTCTGCTGGCCGCTGGCGCCCGCGTCTCGTTCGGCAGCGACTGGCCGGTCACCTCCCATGAGCCACTGCGTGGCATCGCCACCGCAGTCACCCGCCAGACGCCCGACGGGACCCCCACGGGCGGCTGGCTCCCCGAAGAGCGGATCGACACCTTGACCGCTCTGGCCGCCTACTCCACGGGCTGCGCCGACCAGGCGTTCGAGGAGAAGGAATGGGGCGCCCTGCGCCCCGGAATGCGCGCCGACCTGGTGCATCTCGCCGCCGACCCGATCGGGACCGCACCATCCGACCTCGCGCACCTGCCCGTCCTGGGCACCTGGCTCGCCGGCCGCCGCACCCACGACGCCGGCGCTCCGGACGGCTCCTGCGCCGGGAGACGATAGACGTACCGTCGTCATCGACACGTCAGACGTACGTCGTCACCAGACGTACTCGGACACCTTCGGACGTACGTCGTCGTCACGGACCGGCCCGCGTGCCCAGCATCTCCCCACGCCCGCTCACCACACGCACCACGCGGAGACCTCCATGACCGAGCCCCTCGTCCCCACCGCTTCCCAGCAACCCCCACAGGCCACCAGCCCCGGAGCGAGCCCACACCTGCGACGCGGCACTCTCGGCCTCACCGACATCGTGTTCTTCGTCGTGGCGGCGGCGGCCCCGCTGACCGTGATGGCCGGCATCGCCCCGCTCGCGATCCTCTTCGGCGGCATCGGCGCCCCGGTCGCCTACCTGGCCATCGGCGTGCTGCTGTGCTTCTTCGCGGCCGGCTTCACCGCCATGACGCCGTACATCCGCAACGCGGGCGCCTTCTACTCATACATTGCCCGGGGCCTGGGCCGTCCGGCCGGGCTCGGCGCGGCGCTGCTCGCCGTGTTCTCCTACAACGCCCTGCAGATCGGCACGTTCGGGGCCTTCGGCTTCTTCGCCGCCGGCACCGTGAACGATCTCCTCGGCGTCGACCTGCCCTGGCCGGTGTACGCCTTCGCCGGGATCGCCGTCGTCTGGTTCCTCGGCTTCCGCTCGATCAACCTCGGCGCCAAGGTTCTGGCCGCGCTGCTGATCGCCGAGACCGCCATCCTGGTGCTGCTGGCCGGCGCGATCCTGGTCAAGGGCGGAGCGAGCGGCCTGAGCCTGGACTCCTTCGCCCCGTCCCATGTCTTCACCTCGCAGATGAGCGCCCCGCTCGGTCTCGCCGTCGCCGCCTTCATCGGATTCGAGGCAACCGCCATCTACCGCGAGGAGGCCCGCGACCCCGACCGCACCGTGCCCCGGGCGACGTACCTGGCCGTCGGTTTCCTCGGCCTCTTCTACACCTTCGTCGTCTGGGTCATCGTGCAGGCCTTCGGCAGCGACCAGGCCGTGGGAGCCGCCGCGCAGAATCCGGCCGAGATGTTCTTCACGGCCATGACCCGCTACGTCGGCGACTGGGCCACCGACCTCCAGCGCGTCCTCATCGTCACCAGCCTGCTGGCTTCCCTGCTCGCCTTCCACAACGCCATCACCCGCTACGTGCACGTCCTCGCCACCGAGCACACCCTCCCCGCCGGCCTGGGCCGGATCCACCCCCGGCACGGCTCCCCCTGGAGCGCGGGCATCGCCCAGACCCTGCTGGCCGCCGTGGTCGTCGCCGTCTTCGCGGCGATCGGCGCCCACCCGTACAACCAGTTCCTCCTCTGGGTGAACACCCCCGGAGTGGTGGGCATCCTCGCGCTCCAGACGCTGGCGGCCTGCTCCGTCGTGTTCTTCTTCCGCCGCAACCCCGCCACGCGCGGTGAGAGCGGCCTGCGCACCCTGGTCGCACCCGCCGTCGCCGCGGTCCTGCTCACCGTGACCACCGGTCTTGTCTGCACGCGCCTGGACCTGTTCACCAGCGCCGGTCCGGCCGTCAACTGGACGCTCGTCGCCCTCACCCCGGCCGTCTTCCTGACCGGTGTCCTCCTCGCCGGGCGGATGCGCCGCCGGCGGCCCGACGCCTACGCCAAGCTCGCCACGACCGACGTCGACGCCGGCTGACCGCACGCGACGGTCCCGTCACCCTGTCCTGCACGGGTGACGGGACCGTCCATGAACGTCAGCGGGGCGTACCCCTGTTGTGAATCAGTCCGCCGGGGCGGGGTATGTCGGGTACTCCACTCCGGAGACGTGCTGGACGACGCGGATGACCTGGCAGGAGTAGCCGAACTCGTTGTCGTACCAGAGGTAGAGGATCGCGTTGTCGCCCTCGACCTTGGTGGCGCCGGCGTCGACGATCGAGGCGTGCCGCGAGCCGATGAAGTCGCTGGACACCGCGTCGGGAGCGCTGATGAAGTCGATCTGGCGCTTGAGCGGCGAGGTCAGCGACACATTGCGGAGGTGGTCGAGGACCTCCTCGCGGGTGGTCTCGCTCTCCAGCTGGAGGTTGAGGATCGCGATCGAGACGTTCGGCGCCGGGACGCGGATCGAGCTGCCGGTGATCCGTGCCTTGAGGTCGGGCAGCGCCTTGGCGACGGCGGAGGCGGCACCGGTCTCGGTGATGACCATGTTGAGCGGCGCGGAGCGGCCGCGGCGGTCGGAGCTGTGGTAGTTGTCCAGCAGGTTCTGGTCGTTGGTGAACGAATGGATCGTCTCCACGTGCCCACGCTGGACGCCGTACTCGTCCGCCATCGCCTTCAGCGGCGGGACGATCGCGTTGGTGGTGCAGGAGGCACAGGACAGGATCTGCTCGTCCGGCTTGATCGTGTCGTGGTTGACGCCGTGGACGATGTTGGGCACGTCGCCCTTGCCCGGCGCGGTCAGAACGACCTTCTCGATGCCGGGGCGCAGATGCTTCGACAGGCCCTCGCGGTCGCGCCACTTGCCGGTGTTGTCGATGAGGATGGCGTCCTTGATGCCGTACGCCGTGTAGTCCACCGACGTCGGGTCGTCGGAGTAGATCACCTTGATCTCGTTGCCATTGGCGATGATCTTGTCGCTGGTCTCGTCGACGGTGATCGTGCCCTGGAACTGACCGTGGATGGAGTCACGGCGCAGCAGCGAGGCGCGCTTGACGATGTCCTGGCCGCCGCCCTTGCGAACGACGATGGCGCGCAGCCGCAGGCCGTTGCCGGAGCCGGCCTTCTCGATGAGCAGACGGGCGAGGAGACGGCCGATGCGGCCGAACCCGTAGAGGACGACGTCGCGCGGTTCCCGGCGCTCGATTTTGTCGGCACCCGTGGCGCCCGCGACGGCTTCGGCGGTGAACTCCTCCACCGAGAGACCGCGGTCATCGGTCTTGTACGTCGCGGCGAGCATGCCGATGTCGATCTGGGAAGGGCCGAGATCGAGCGTGGTGAGAGCCCGCAGGAACGGCAGCGTCTCGGTGACCGAGAGCTCCTCACCGGCGATCTGCCGGGCGAAGCGGTGGGTCTTGAGGATGCTGACCACCGACTTGTTCACCAGGGAGCGGCTGTGGAGCAGGACCGTGACGTCCCGCTCCCGGTGCAGCTTCCCGATCATCGGAATCATCGACTCCGCGATCTCCTCGCGGTTGTTCCAGTCGGTGAACGAATCCTCGTTGACAGTCACAGGTTTCTCTTTCGAGCTAGGCGGCGCTCATATGCTAAACCCCCGGCCTCTATGGTCATTCACCGGGTGCCGCCCGAGGGGGTCACTGCCTCAGGGCAGGCGTCGTCATCAACCGCGGTCCGAGACCGGCCACAGATACGGCAGCGTGTCCGGGACTCCGGGGAATTTCTCGGCGTAGTGGCTGGGGTTCTTCCGTACGAGAGCCGACTGGTGACTGCGGTGGAACGCCGGGTCGCCCAGCCAGGGCGGCAGTGCCCCCGCCCGCCGGAGGGCGTCCTGAGGGCGCGGTTCGGCGATGCCGGTCGCCGCGCCGAGATCCACGCGCAGGGTATGGGCGCAGGTGTCCGCACGCCCCAGGCTGCACCACTGCCCGCACATCTCCAGCCCGTAGCGGACCAGCGCCTCCTCGTACCCGGTCCACATACGAACGGCGGGATGCCGCCTCCAGCCGTACCCGGGCACGGTCAGTCCGCGCAGCACCTGGATCGTCTCCACCCGCTGTTTGCCCAGACGCAGCGGGTCCAGCACCGCGGCGCTGCGGGTGAAATCGGGATAGGGCAGGAACGTCTGCATGATCCTCGCGGGACCTGGACGAGGTTTCGCCGTACGTCTTGAGTACCCCGCCGTGACCGCCTAGTACCCGGGATCGCCATCAGGCCGGGCCGGTGATTCCTCGTGATCGGGCTGGAGAAGGCAGGAGGCGACGACCACGAAGGGCCACAGGGACTGAACGGCTGTCACAGCGCGTTCAGCCACGCCGGGGGCACCGTCAAGATGGAGTTCGATCAGGAACCACGCCGCACCGAGGCCCATCAGAGCGGTCACCACGATGGAGGGCGCGGGCCGGAGTCCCCATGGTGCGGCTCCGCCGCGATGGGCGGCCAGGACCGGCCACACCGCAAGGAGAGTGAATCCGACCACGACCACCGAACCGTGACGCAGGGAACCCCCACTGCTCGGTACCGGGGACAGCGCCACCACCAAGGCGGCAGCACCACCGGCGCCCAGCGCCACACGTCCGGCGAGTGCGGCAGGGCGCAAACCCCAGGCGGTGAGCAGATGACAGGCACCCAGGGCGAGCAGCGCTCCGGTCATCACCCAGAACCCCGAAGCCCCGTTGGCCGCAAGGACGCTGATCGTTTGAGTGGTCGGGTTGTAGGCGGGCCCTTCGATCGACGCCGCGATCACCCAGCCGCCGATCAACAGAACAGGCGCGCACCCCGACGAGAGCAAGGCCCATCTAGGTACAACTCGCATCAGACCACCGTAAAACGCCTCATCATTCCTCCGTCGCGCACACGCGGGCGGACGGAAGCGGATGGAAACCGAGCGGGCGACCGGTGGAGCGGAGCGTGACGGTCCGCTACCCGCCCCGTTCCGGGGATGGCGTTGCCCCGGCCGTGCGGCGAGGATGCTCGTTCGGTACCGAGGATCGGAGGAGCCTTCCGATGGGTTCACACGCGGCGCCGAACCACCGCAACCGTGCGCGTGCCCTGTTGATACCGCTCGGTCTCCTGCTCCTGGCCGTTCTCCTGGGCGTTCCCCGTGCCGACGGGGCACCCCGCTCGGCCGACGCCTGCCGCACCACGGGCACCGAACTGCCGCGCGGCGACTGCGGGCCCTTCTGGCAGGTCCTCGCGGAGGATTTCAACGGTGACCGGGTGCCGCTCGGCGCGTTCAGCGACTGCGACCATCATGTCGACACCTCCGCCGCGTACTGCGGGGGCCTGAGCGGCGCCTACCGCGACAACTGGTGGGCGTATCCCACCGGTTGGCGTGACACGGCCAACGACCGGGGCCGGGAAGTGGTGGGCGTCTACCACCCGGAGGACACGGTGAGCGTAGGTCCTGCGGAGAACGGCGACGGAAGGATGTACATCCGGATGTGGCGGCCCTCCGGCGGAGGCCCTGTGCACGCCGCGGCCGTGGTACCGCGTGCCGTCATGCAGATGAAGTACGGCAAGTACAGCGCCCGCATCAAGGTGACGAAACTCGCTCCCGGATACAAGTCCGCCTGGCTGCACTACGGCGGCGGCTGCGAGATGGACCACCCCGAAGGCGAGTGGACCGGCCCCCTCACCGCCTTCCACCATCCGTGCGGCGGCGGCGAGCAGGGTTACTTCCCGGGGAGTGACAGCTGGACCGAGTGGCACACCGTCTCGACCGAGTGGACGCCGGGGCATGTGCGGTTCTTCGTGGACGGCCGGCAGACAGGACACGACACCCGCAACGTGCCGGACCGTCCCCTGTCCTGGGTACTGCAGAACGAAAGCGCCCTGCAGGGGCCGGGCGCCGCTCCCGGCAGCAGCGCCCGACTCGAGATCACGTGGGTCGCCGCGTACGCGTACGGGTGGAAGTAGAGCGGCAGCGTGTCCTGGGCGGTCTGCGATGCGATGAGGTGCGTCACACCGCCTTCCGGGGGCGGTCCGCGCTCTGATAAACGTGGCTGACCAGTACGTTTCGTCCGGAAGATCACCCATGGACCAGGGCCCCGCACCCGACCACCTGAACTTCTCGATCGACCTCACCCTCGAGGAGGCACGGCGTCGGGCCGAAGTGATGGCGGCACTGGGCCCCGACTGGGACCCGGTGGCCGCGCTCCGCGGCGAGGAGGCCGCCACGGCTCTGCTGTACTCCGGCCTCGACCCCGAGCAGGAGCGCATCTACGCCATGCTCGTGGCGGCCGGCGTGCTGCCCGGACGAGGCCCGGGCGAGGCAGGACCGAGCGAAGCAGGACCAGGCTCGCCAGGACCGGGCGAGGCAGGGTCGGGCGATCCGGGATACGGCGATGCGGCTCCCCATTGACCCACAGGCGGACCGGGCCCGCCGCGCCTGGGTCGCCTGTCCCGGATGTGACGACGGGCGTGACTGCGCCACCTGCACCGGCGGACGCACCTGCTCGGTGCACTGGCGCTACCTCCTGGGAAACGAGGGTGCGCGGGTCCATCTGCAGTGCCCCAGCTGTACGTACACATGGACCCTCGACACCGGCCGCGGCCACAGGGCCTCCTAGGCCCTGGGTCCCTCAGCAGATCCGCGGGAGCTGCTCGCCCAACGGCAGGTCCACCACCCGGGTGCCGCCGAGAGCGGTGCGGGCCACCACCATCCCCGGGTGGGCGTCGACCACCTCGCCGATCATCACGGCATCGGCACCCAGAGGGTGAGCCCGCATGGCCGCGAGAACCTGCTCGGCATGAGCCCGCGGGACGAACGCGACGAGTTTGCCCTCGTTCGCCACGTACATCGGATCCAGGCCGAGTACGGCGCAGGCATTGGCCACCGGAGGCGGGACGGGCACGGCGCGCTCTTGGACGACGATCCCCGTACCGGAAGCGGACGCGATCTCGTTGAGCGAGGCCGCCAGCCCCCCGCGCGTCGGGTCACGCAGCACATGCAGATCCGGCGTCACGGCGAGCATCGCCTCCACGAGCCCGCCCAGCGGAGCGCAGTCGCTTTCGATCTCGACCCCGAACTCCAGTCCCTCCCGCACGCTCATGATCGCCACACCGTGAACTCCGACGGCCCCGCTGACGATCACGACATCGCCGGGGACGACCCGCTCGGGACGAAGATCGACTCCCGGTGGGATCAGTCCGATGCCCGAGGTGTTGATGAAGACGCCGTCCCCGTGGCCGGACTCCACCACCTTGGTGTCACCCGTGACCACCTCGACGCCCGCCGTACGGGCCGCGGCGCCCATCGCCCGCGCGACCCGCTCGACCACGTCGATCGCGACGCCCTCTTCGAGGATGAAGCCGCAGGACAGGTAGGCGGCGCGGGCCCCGCTCATCGCGAGGTCGTTCACCGTCCCGTTGACGGCCAGGTCACCGATGCTGCCGCCGGGGAAGAACAGCGGCCGCACCACGAACGAGTCCGTGGAGAAGGCCAGCCGCGCGCCGCCGATCTCCACCGCGGCGGAGTCCGTCAGCCCGGACGGCCCGGGGCCGCCGAAGGCCGGCGTGAAGATCTGCTCGACGAGTTCGGCGGACATGGCGCCGCCCCCGCCGTGCCCCATCACCACCCGGGGCTGATCGCGCAGCGGAGCGGGGCACGTCCACGAGAGCATGTCCGGCCCGACGGGCTCGCCGCGCTCCGCCGTCGTCGAGGAGGCGGCGGCCGGGCGCGCGGGAGACGGGGCGCTGGTGGTGTCAGACAACGGAGCTGCCCTCCATGGACGGGGACGGGCACGAAGACGGGGAAGGAGACGGGGACGGGGTCGGGGGCGCCGTCTCCGCGGACGGCGGCCGGGCCGGGGCTCGGTTCTGCGAGGCCGGGGCCTGGGCCTGTGCCGTCAGGTCGAGCCGCCGGTACAGGTAGTACGCCGCGCACGCGCCCTCGCTGGACACCATGGTGGCTCCGAGCGGGCTGCGCGGTGTGCAGGTGGTTCCGAAGGCCTCGCACTCGTGGGGCTTCAGCAGCCCCTGAAGCACCTCTCCGCTGCGGCACGCGGCCGGCTCACGGGTGGTGATGCCGTCGACCTGGAAGCGATGCTCGGCGTCGTAGTCCCGGTAGCGCTCGGACAGCCGCCATCCGCTCCCCGGGATCACCCCGATGCCGCGCCACGCGCGGTCGGTGACCTCGAAGACGTCGTCCAGCATGGCCCGGGCGGCGGGATTGCCCTCGGGTCTGACGGCCCGGGGGTAGGCGTTGTCCACGGTGTGATCGCCGCGCTCCAGTTGCAGCACGGTGCGCCGTACCCCTTCGAGGATGTCCAGGGGCTCGAATCCGGTGACGACGATCGGCACACGGAACCGCTCGGCGAGCTCCGGGTACTCCCCCGTGCCCATGACGCTGCACACGTGCCCGGCGGCGAGGAAGGCCTGCACCCGGCAGTCGGGCGACCGCATGATCGCCTCGATCGCCGGTGGAACCCGCACATGGGAGACCAGCATGCTGAAGTTGCGAATCCGCTGCCTTCGGGCCTGATACACCGTCATCGCATTGGGCGGCGCGGTGGTTTCGAAGCCGATGCCGAAGAACACGACCTCCCGGTCCTGGTTCTGCTCGGCGATCCGCAGCGCGTCGAGCGGCGAGTACACCACCCGCACATCCCCGCCCTCACCGCGCACCTGGAACAGATCCCGGCCGGTGCCCGGGACACGGAGCATGTCCCCGAAGGAACAGAAGATCACCCCGGGACGGGAGGCGATCTCGAGGGCCTTGTCGATCACCTCCAGCGGTGTCACGCACACGGGGCAGCCCGGACCGTGGATCAACTCCACCTCTTCCGGGAGGAGTTGGTCGATGCCATGCCGGATGATGGTGTGTGTCTGGCCTCCGCAGACCTCCATCAGAGCCCAGGGCCTGGTCACGGTGGCGTGGATCTCGTCGACCAGCCGCGCCGCGAGGCCGGGGTCCTGGAATTCGTCGATGTACTTCACCGCTGCACCTCCCCGGCGGCCACGTCGTGCGACGGCCGCCCGCTCCCGTTCTCCGCCGCGGCCTGTTCCCACGGATCGCCGAACTCCTCCTGCAGCATGCCGAGGTGCTCGAACAACTCCAGCGTCTGGCGGGCCGAGTCCTCGTCCAGCCGCTGCAGCGCGAACCCGACGTGCACGATGGCGTACTCACCGACCTTCAGATCCGGCAGGTACTCCAGGCACACCTCCTTGACCACACCGCCGAAATCGACGGTGGCCATACGGGTGCCGTCCCTTTCCTCAACGCCCAGCACTCTGCCGGGTACCGCCAGGCACATGTGTGTCTCCTTCGCTGTTGCGCTGCTCGGCCCGCACGCGTCATCCGGCCCCGTCCACCTCACGTGCGGCCACGACGAGTTGGCCGAGAGCCAGCCCGCCGTCGTTCGGCGGGATCCTCTGATGGCGCAGCACCGTGAAGCCGTCCTGCCGCAGACCGCGGGCGCAGAGCGAGGACAGCAGCGCGTTCGCGAACACCCCGCCGGACAGGGCGACGGTCTCCAGCCCGGACGCATCGCGGGCAGCGGCGCACACCCTCCGTACCAGCCGGGCCACCGCGCCGTGGAAACGCGCCGCCACCAGGGGCACGGGGATACCGCCTCGTACGTCGTCGGCGATCGCGGCGAGCAGCGGCGCGGGATCAGCGGTGAGCGGAACACCGGGCCGCGCGGCGCCGGTCAGCCCGAAGGTGTAGCGGGGGTCGTCCTCGGCCGGTGTGTCCACCGCCGCCGCTTCGAGTTCGATGGCGGCCTGCGCCTCGTAGCCGGCCCGGTGGCAGACGCCTGCCAGTGAGGAGACGGCGTCGAAGAGACGACCCATCCCGGAGGTGGGGACGCAGTGCAGCCCGCGCTCCAACTGAACGTCCAGCACGGCGAGTTCGTCGGGCGGGCACGCCACCACGCAGGGCAGGTCACCGCGCCACGGGATGGCCGCGGCGCGCAGGTGCGCCAGAGCCATCCGGTACGGGCGCTCGACCGCCGCGTCACCTCCGGGCAGCGGTACGTACGCGAGGTGCGCGAACCGGGTGAAGCCTCCGTAGCCCGCCAGCAGGAACTCGCCGCCCCACACCGCTGCGTCGTCTCCGTAGCCGGTGCCGTCGAAGGCCACACCGATGACGCGGCGGCTGCCGTCCAGACCGTGCTCGGCCATGGCCGAGGCGATGTGCGCGTGGTGGTGCTGGACGCGGCCCAGCGGTCGTCCGTCGGCCCGGCGCCGGGCCCACTGGCCCGACCGGTACGCGGGGTGCCGGTCGGCGACCAGGATCCGGGGGCGCACCCCCGTGACCGACTCGAGCTGCTCCTCGGCACGTTCGAAAGCCCGCTGGGTGGCGAGGTCGTCCATGTCTCCGATGTGGGCCGACAGCCAGGCCTTACGTCCCTCGCCCAGACAGAAGGTGTTCTTCAGGTCCCCGCCGACGGCGAGGGCCGCGGTCACCGGCACGGGCAGGATGACCGGCAGGGGAGCGTGTCCGCGGGAGCGCCGCAGCACGAGCGGCTCGCCGTCGAGGACGCGTACCACCGAGTCGTCGCACGGCACGTGGATGGGGCGGTCGTGCAGGAGCCAGGCGTCGGCGAGCCCGGCCAGCCGGTCCAGCGCCTCGGTGTCGTCGGTGACGATGGGTTCACCGGCCAGGTTGCCGCTGGTCATCACGAGCAGCCGGGGCGCGGCCCCGCCGGCGTCGGCCTGCGCGCCCAGCCCGAGAAGCAAATGGTGGACGGGGGTGTACGGGAGCATGAATCCGAGGTCGGGACTGCCCGGCGCGACCTCTTCGGCCGGCACGACCGCACCCGACCCGGGCGGCACTCCCCTGCGGCGCCGCATCAGAACGACCGGCCGTACGGGTCCGGTGAGCAGGTCACGTTCCACGGGTCCGACATCGACGAGTCGCTCGATGTCGGCGATGTCCCTCGCCATCATGGCGAAGGGCTTGTCCCCGCGGGCCTTGCGGCGGCGCAGTTCGGCCACGGCCCGGGGGTTCGTTGCGTCGCAGGCCAGGTGGTAGCCACCGAGGCCCTTCACCGCGAGGATCGCGCCCTGGGCGAGCAGCGCGCGTGCCGCGTCGATCGGGTCCTCCCCTTCCTCCGCACCGCCGGGCATGGCCCCTGCCCGGCCCGCCGGGACCAGCCGCAGTCGGGGCCCACAGGCGGGACAGGCGACCGGCTGCGCGTGGAAGCGGCGGTCGGCCGGATCGCGGTACTCCCGGGCGCAGTCGGCGCACATCGCGAAGCCGGCCATGGTGGTGTGCTCGCGGTCGTACGGCAGGCCGGTGACGATGGTGAAGCGCGGCCCGCAGTGCGTGCACGTGATGAACGCGTGCCGATGGCGGCGGTCGGCCGGGTCCGCGAGTTCCGCCAGGCAGTCACGGCAAGTGGCCGTGTCGGGCGCGACCAGCGTGCGCACGGGGCCGCCGGACCGCGACGGGACGATGGTGAAGCCGCTGTCTCCGACGGCGGGCACGTCAAGGGCGTCCACCGATTCCACCTGCGCGAGTGGCGGCGCCTCGGCGGCGATGCGCTCACGGAACCGGGCGACGGCCCCGGCCTCCCCCTCGACCTCCACGACCACGCCGTCACCGGTGTTGCTCACCCGGCCGGAGAGCCGTAGTTCCGTGGCGAGTCCGTAGAGGTAGGGCCGGAACCCCACCCCCTGCACCACGCCCCGCACGACGATCCTGCTGCGCCGCGTGGTCGGTGCCAGGGTGGCGGCGCCGTCGACCGGTGTGCTCACGCGTGGGCCCTGGCCATCACCGGGGCGTGAACGGGGGTTCCGTCGGCCGCCGCAAGCGCCCGGTCGACCAGTTCTCCGGCGCCCTCACCGCTGCGTACGGAGGCGAGGAGCACCTCGACCCCGGGGTTGACCTGCTGCACATGGGCGCGGAAAGCCGCCTCGTCGAAGTCGGCCGCCTCCGCCAGGTCGGTCTTGGTGACGATCACGAGGTGGGCGAGGCCGAACGCCGTGGGGTATTTCAGCGGCTTGTCCTCGCCCTCGGTCACGGAGGCGAGGACGACGCGCAGCGACTCGCCGAGGTCATAGGAAGCGGGGCAGACGAGATTGCCCACGTTCTCGACGAACAGCAGCCGGGTGCCGTCCGGCAGCCAGTGGTGCAGGTGCCCGGCGAGCATGTCCGCCTCCAGGTGGCACAGTCCGTCGGTGAGCACCTGTTTGACGGGGACTTCGGATCGCGCGAGGCGCTGGGCGTCGTTCTCCGTCGCCAGATCGGCGGTGAGGGCCGCCGTGCTGACACCTCGTTGTCTCGCGAGCCGCAGTTCTCGCTCCAGCAGGGCCGTCTTGCCGCTGCCGGGGCTGGAGAGCAGGTTGACGACGGTGGTGCCGCGGGCGGCGAGTTCCGTTCGCAGGACCTGGGCCGCCATCGCGTTCTTGGCGAGCACCGCTTGCTGCAGGTCGACGACACGGCACATGGTCAGCTCTCCTCGTTGATCGATGCGCGGGTACGCTCGCGTGCTGCCGGTGGGGCATCGGCCAACCCCACCTCGCAGATCCGCAGTTCGCGGCCGGAGACCAGGTCACCGGCCGCGTCGTTGCAGTGGGGGCAGAGCAGTTGTGGAGGCATACCGACCTCCCAGGTGGTCCGGCAGCCGGCGCACCGGGCCGTGCCGGGGACGGTTCGGGTGATCAGTTCCGCGCCTTCCAGGGCGGTGCCGGCACAGGCGAGTTCGAAGCAGAAGGCCAGCGCTTCCGGGACCACGCCGGCGAGCTCGCCGATCTCGAGCCGCACATGTGTCACCCCGTGGGCGCCGTCGGCGCGCGCCGCCTGCTCGACCTGCTCGATCATCGCCAGCGCGACGGACATCTCGTGCATCGCCTCTCCGTCCTGCGCGGCGGCCGTCTGTCCGGCGCCCATTACATGTCGGGGTCCCGAGGCCGGACCGACAGCCACGCCGTTGCCCCACGGCTGCGTACGCCGTTCGGTGCACCGCGCTTCGATCAGGCGGCGCCTTCGGGCCGGCGTCCGCAAAAAACCTGCCGGTGAGCTACCGCCACAGAAGCCAGGCTGTGACCAGGGGCATCAAGAGAGGGCGCCTGACCTGGGCTGATGCCTCGTCCGGCGCCCTTCTTGGCGCTCACTCATTCCAACGGTCGCAGCGGCCGCCGGATCATCACATGGCTTTCAGTCTGAAGTAGCGTCGGGCCTCCGGCACTTCGGCGAGGGCGATCACGACCAGCACGGCGGCGACGGTTCCGACTGTGGCCTTGACCACGTTGGACGGGATGAAGATGCCTTTCTTCTTCACGGCGGGGTTCACCTCCTCTCCGTGGCATCGGCCCCGAGGATGTCGACGAGCAGGGACTCGACGAACGGCACGGAGCGGTCGACGGCCTCGCGAACCGGCTCACTGAGTCCGACGACGACATCGCTCTCGTCGCCGTTCATGCGGACCTCGGGCTCGCAGCCGACGACGAGTACACGTGGGAGCCCACCGTCACCCAGGTGACGGGCGAGAGCGAGGACCTTGACGGGGTCCATGGCATGCGCCTCGGGCGTGCCCTCGGCAGGCAGGGCGGCGAGGTCGGGCTCGATGACGCTGAGAGTGCCGGGCGGTTGCCCGTGGGGGGTGGCGTCCAGCAGGACGACGGTGTCGTAGCCGTCGAGCATGCGGTAGGCGAGGTCCAGGCCGCGGATGCCGAAGTCGGCGACGTGGACGCCGTCGGGCAGCGGCCGGCGGGCGAGGGCGGAGGCGGCCTCGGGGCCGAAACCGTCGTCGGCCATGAAGATGTTGCCGACGCCGGCGACGAGCACGCGGTGCTTCGGCGGGTCGCCGGCGGGCCCTTCGATCGGTTCGAGCTCGTCGGGGGCGAAGAAGAACCGGTGGCCGATCTGGCTGGCGGAGCCGAGGTCGCGGCCTGGGTCGCCCTCGAGGACGACGGCTACGTGCAGCTGTCCCTCGAAGTCCTCCTCCACGGCGGCCACTTCGGCGATCCGTCCGGCCAGGGCCAGATCCATGATGTCCGCCCGCCGGGTGGGCCGAAGCCGCACACGCGTCCCGGGGCGGTAGGAGACGCCGTTCACCTTCCCTCCCCGGAGGCCGGCTGGAATTCCCGAATGGCGCCGTGCAGGTTCATCAGCTGCTCGGGGCCGAGCCCGGCGCAGCGGTCGAGGATCTCGCGAGCCCGTGGATCGCTGGCCCGTGCCTCCGCCTGTTCCTCTTCGGTCAGGCTGAGCACGCTGAGCACGAGCAGCTGGTCGATCTCGGTTCCGTCGAACAGATCGCCTGGGCTCTCGGGGGCGACCCGGGGGAAGTCGTACAGCGTGACCGGCGAGGAGAGCACCGTGTGCGCCCGGCCGTCGCCACCGTCCGTGCCGACCAGGACGGGCCAGGTGCCCTCGTTGCGGCAGGCCGCGGCGTGGTCGCGCAGTGCGGCGGGCGGGTCGAGGAGGGAGACGAAGCGACCTGGGTCGCTGTGCAGCACGGTGTGGGTGGAGACGAAGGCGTACGCGGCGGCGGCCTCTCGTGCGTGCCGGGCGCCGGTTTCCGGCACCGGGCACGGGGTGCTGTTGGAGATCCGCACGGTCAGCCGGTGCACGCCGTCCGCGACGGGCTCCGCCGTCACCTCGACGGTGCCGGTGAGACGCCGCCAGCTGCGCACGAGGGCGGCCGCCGTTCCCGGCAGTTGCTCGGTGGCGGTGCCCGCGGGGATGTCCACGGCCGTGGTGCCGGGGGCGCCGGTGAGTACGACCTCGCGTTCGGTCACCTCCTGCCAGCTGACGTAGCGCTCCCCCTCCACGGTCAGCTCGTCGAGTTCACGACCGTCCTGCGTCACTGTGCGGTCCACCACCTGCAGAAACCGCACGCGCACGGTGAGGTCGTCGACGGGCCCTTCGTGGAGGATCCGAGTGGTCATGGAGGCTGGTTCGCCGAGCGGGCCGGCGCAGGCGGCGGGGAAGACGCCGCCGAAGGTCCAGCGTTTGGTGTTCTTCAGAGCGGACCGCCGGTAGGGCCACAGCAGGTAGCCCTCGTACAGGCAGGTCCGGGTGATCTTCTCGACATCGGAGAGGTCGGAGAGGTCGGAGAGGTCGGAGAGGTCGGAGAGGTCGGAGAGGGTCATGAGGTTCCCGGGTGGTGGAGGTCGGCGCTGTCGAGCAGGGCGCGAACGGCGTCGTCGGGGCTGCCGAGGACCTGCTGGGCGCGGTAATCGTCGAGCCGGTCGTAGGTCTCGCGGGACAGCCGCAGCCACGGACTGCCCGCGTGATAGCGGTCGGTCAGGGAGTGCCAGAGCGCGGCGGGCAGGGTGAAGCGAGTGTCGCCGTCCGACCAGGAGATCCGGGAGGCGGCCAGCCCGCGCCCGCCCGGGGCGCGGTGGAAGACGGTGCCGCTGAACAGGAAGTCCAGCGGCACCTCGCCGTCGTCGCCGACCGCGCGCAGGTATTTGGTGATGGCCAGTTCCATGTCGTACGAGCACTCGACGGGGATCTCCACGGTGGTGCGCTCGTCGAACGCCGGGACGTGGACGGTCGTCCGCGACCACGTGAGCGGCCGCATGCTGCTCGCCCACTGCTCCGGCGCCCCGAACAGCTCGGCCAGTGCTCTGCCGGCCTCTGGCGCGTAGCGGCGGCGGGTGACGTCGATACGGACCACGGTGGTCAGGGCGATCGAGCCGACGGGAGCCCCGCCGGTCCTCGCGACCTCCAGCCGGAAGCGGAGGGTGGGAAGCGCGGCGAAGCGTTCTTCCACGACTCCGGTGACGGCGAATGCCAGGTCCGGCGCCACCGGAGCGGAGGCAGCGGCGGGTGCCGTCATGCGGGGGACAGGTTCGGCATGTCGGGATCGACCGGGTTGCGGTGGCTCGCGTTGATGCCGGTGGAGCGCCGGGCCGTGGAGCGGTCGTCGCGGCGGTGTCCCGGCTGGTGCTTGATCACGCCGCGATGGTTGCCGCGTCGTACGCCCGCGACGTGCGCGGCCTTGTCGGGATCTACGTCGGGCTTGCCTACGGTGATACCCATGACGCCTCCTCGGTGCTGAAGGTGCTGAAGGGGGTGGGTTCGGTCAGTGCGTTGAAGAAGTCCTCGACCCGTTGCCACACCTCGGGGCCACCGTCCAGTCCCTTCCAGTGTGCGCGGACGACGGCGACCAGGCGGTAGCAGTCGTCGAGCGGGACGAGCCAGTGCTCGCTCGCCCCACGGGCCCGGTTCACCAGCAGGGCCTGTACATCGGTGACACCTCCTGGCAGGTCCGGGTGGCAGGCCTCGACCTGCTGCCAGCTGTCCCGCGGGACGGTGGCACGCAGCGCGCCCAGCGGGCTCGGGTATGCCGCGATGACCTCACCCGGCTCCGCCGAACGAGTGAAGAAGGCGAGGTTCACCGGGATACCGAGACCCATCCACACGGCATCGTCGATGCCGCAGTCCGGGAGCCGCCGCCGCTCCCGGGGCAGCAGCCGGTAGCCGCCGGCCGATCCGGCGTCGTGGTCGAACAGCACGGCGCAGGCGCGGCAGGCGCAGGAGACGGTGCCGGTGGCGGGCTGCAGCACATGGCGGTGGGCGTCGTGGGGAGGCAGCGGCTCGGCGCACAGATCGCACCGTTCCTCCTGGTTGTCCCGGCCGCCGGCCAGGGCCGCCTGCCGGGCCACGCGTCGAAGCACGCCGTTCATCCGCAGGCACCTCCGCAGGAGGCGCCTTGGCCGACCGGCGTGGGGGCGCGGAACAGTGCGTCGACGGGGATCAGCGCCTCGGCCGCCGCGCCGCCGCTCTCGACGGTCACGTCCTCGATCTCCGGCGCCCGTGCGGCCACGGCGTCCCGAACCGCCTGCTCGGCCCCGGCCGACCCGCAGCCGCCACGGACCCGGACCCTGAGTGCGGTGCCGGACAGCTCCAGCACCTCCGGAGGGTCCGGCAGCGCGGCAAGGGCCTCCGTGACCCGGGTCTCGACCGGATCGGGGTGCAGGTCGTGGACCAGCAGCAGATGCCCGACCAGTTCGTCGGCGGCCAGCCGTGCCAGCAGGTCGGGGTGTTCGGCCAGGTGGGCGGTGATGCGGCCCAGGCACTGTCCGTACAGCCCGACCAGTGTCTCGACGGTCTCCGCCGCCCGTGCCGCGGCGAGGCCGTCGGGCAGGCCGTCCAGGCCGGACAGCCGCTCCTCGGCCAGTGCCGCTTGGTGGCGCGCCTGCGCTTCGTCCCACGGTTCCCAGGGCATCGTCGGCTGCCCTAGCCCGCGAGGGCGCCGAAGGTCGGCGAGTGGGACTGGGTGAGGGTGCGACCGCCGCCGAGGTACATGTGGACTCCGCACGGCAGACAGGGGTCGAAGCTGCGAACGGTGCGCATGATGTCGATGCCCTTGAAGTTCTCCGGCCCGTTCTCCTCGAAGATCGGGCAGCCCTGCACGGCGTCCTCGTACGGGCCCGGGGTGCCGTACATGTCGCGTGGACTGGCGTTCCACGGGGTCGGCGGGTACGGGTGGTAGTTGGCGATCTTGCCGTCGCGAATGACCAGGTGGTGGCTGAGCACGCCGCGTACCGCCTCGTGGAAGCCGACGCCGATGCCCTCCTTGGGCACCTTGAAGTCCTGGAAGGTCTTGGTGACTCCCGAGCGGACCTCTTTCAGGGCCTGGTCGACGAAGTGCAGGGCCATGGCCGCCGCGTAGGCGACGAAGTACATGCGGGCCCGGTTGCGCTCGATGGTGTTGGGGAACGGCGGGGGCGTCCACTCCAGCCGCCGCTCGGGCGACGACGGGGTCTTCGGCAGGTCGATCTGCACGCTGTGGCCGGTGGAGCGCACGTACGGGGTGTTGACCTTTCCGGCGAGGGCGGTGACCCAGAGGCGGGCGATGGGCCCGCCGCCGGTGTCGAGGGCGAGGAAGTCGTTGGTGCGCTTGTCGAACCAGCGGGGGCTCATCACCCAGCTGTAGTTGCCACCGTCGAGGTCGCGCTTCTGCGGGGCGGGCAGGGTGGTCTGGTTCCAGGGGTGGCGCTTGTCGACCGGATTGCCGAGCGGATCCATGTCGACGAAGGTCTCCTCGCCCGTCCAGTCCTCGTAGTAGGAACTGCCGAGCAGGATGCGCATACCGAGGTTGATGTCGACCAGGTCCGTGGTGACGAGTTGGTTGTCGACCACGATGCCCGGGGTGACGAACATGCGGTTGCCCCACTCGTTCATGTTCTTGTAGCTGTAGTCGACGATCTCCGGGTCCTGGAAGGCGCCCCAGCAGCCGAGCATGGTGCGGCGGCGGCCGACCTCCTCATAGCCGGGCAGGGCATCGTAGAAGAAGTCGAAGACGTCGTCGTTCATGGCGACAGCGCGTTTGACGAAGTCCAGGCAACGGGTGAGGCGGACCAGGTAGTCGGTGAAGAGCTGCGGTGTGGCCACGGTGCCCACACCGCCCGGGTAGAGCGTGGAGGGGTGCACATGGCGGCCCTCCATCAGGCAGATCATCTCCCGGGTGAGGCGGCTCATGACCAACGCCTCTTTGTACGTGGCCCCTTCGAAGGGGTTGTACGAGCGCATGATGTCGCCGATGGTGCGGCAGCCGTGCTGGTCGCCCCGCGGGGCGGGGGTGCGCTCGGCCCGTTCCCACACGCCTGGGTTGGTCTCCTTGACCATGCGTTCGCAGTAGTCGACGAAGACCATGTTGTCCTGGAAGATCGTGTGGTCGAACATGTACTCGGCGGCCTCGCCGAGGTTGATGATCCACTCGGCGACCGGCGGCGTCTTCACGCCGTACGCCATGTTCTGCGCGTACACCGAGCAAGTGGCGTGATTGTCCCCGCAGATGCCGCAGATGCGGCTGGTGATGAAGTGCGCGTCGCGGGGGTCCTTGCCCTTCATGAAGACGCTGTAGCCACGGAAGACCGAGGAGGTGCTCTTGCACTCCACGACCTCACGGGTGTTGAAGTCGATCTTTGTGTAGATGCCCAGGTTGCCGACGATCCGGGTGATCGGGTCGAACGCGACATCGGTGAGAGTGCGCTGCTCCGCGGGAGCGGCCTGGCTCGTCGTCACTGGACGGATTCCTTTCGGCATGGGGTGTGTGGGGGTACGCGGGGGTCACTTGCCGGACGGCCAGCGCGGCGCG
The DNA here is from genome assembly GCF_005768555.2 of Streptomyces sporangiiformans. Lineage (GTDB taxonomy): Bacteria > Actinomycetota > Actinomycetes > Streptomycetales > Streptomycetaceae > Streptomyces > Streptomyces sporangiiformans. Next base: position 3,787 of record NZ_VCHX02000311.1, on the reverse strand, counting down.
AAGCCGGAGGTGAGCTCGGTGCGGTTGTGGCGCCACTTGGGTTCCTTGTTGACCGAACGGTTGGTGATGGCGCGCAGGGTGCGCATCAGCGGTCCGTAGGTGGCGGCGAGACCGGAGGAGATACTGGCGCCGGGCGGCTCGTCCATGAACGGCATGAACTTGTCGGGGAAACCGGGCATGGTGCAGCCGATGCAGATGCCGCCGACGTTGGGGCAGCCGCCGATGCCGTCCATCCAGCCGCGCTTGGTGACGTTGCAGTTGACGACCGGGCCCCAGCAGCCGATCTTCACCTGGCACTTGGGGGAGTTGTAGTCCTTGGCGAAGTCACCCTGCTCGTAGTAGGCGGCGCGGTCGCAGCCCTCGTGCACGGTCTTGCCGAACAGCCAGGTGGGACGCAGTTGTTCATCGAGCGGGATGGGCGGGGCCATACCGGCGGCCTGGTAGAGCAGCCAGGTCACGGTCTCCATGAAGTTGTCGGGCTGGACGGGGCAGCCGGGCACATTGACGATCGGCAGCCCGCCGGCCGATCGGAAGTCCCAGCCGAGGTAGTCGGCCAGACCCATGCAGCCGGTGGGGTTGCCGGCCATGGCGTGGATACCGCCATACGTGGCGCACGTGCCGATCGCGATGACGGCGAAGGCGCCGGGGGCGAGCCGGTCGATCCAGGTGTTGAAGGTGATGGGTTCGCCCGTGCGGGGGTCGTTGCCCATGGAGGTCCAGTAACCGTCGCCGTTGATCCGCTCGTTGGGAATCGAGCCCTCCACGACGAGGACGTACGGCGCCCCCAGTTCACCGTCGGCCGCCTGATGGAAGGCGCGGGTGAAGTCGTCACCGCTCTCGTAGGAGAGAACCTTGTTGTGCAGAACCACTTTCGGCAGTCCGGGAATGGCGCCGAGGACCACGTCCTCCAGGCTGGGCAGGGAGGCGGCGGTGACCGAGATGGTGTCACCGTCGCAACTCATGCCCTCCGAGGTCCAGAGGATGTGGACCTCTTCCACGGATGCGGGGGCTTCGGTTTCGGTGCTCATTGCGGTTCCTTCCTGGCGGCGTCCCCGCGAGAAGGCTGACATAACGAACATTTACTCACCATTCAGGCACTCCATTCGGGAACGCCACCGGGAGGCTTCCGACGCGTGGTGCCAGGGCCTGCGCCGTCCTGGTGCCGAAGGCGCTCCGGGCGCTGCCCCTCACCGCCTGCGGCCGCAGCGCCGCACGGGAACCTGGACCGCGGGCTCCGGGGCAAGCCGTCCCGCGACGACAAGGCCGTAGAGCACGTGGTCCAACGCGAGCGCGATACGCCACAGCACCGGTCGCCGCTTCGGACGGTCAATGCCGAGCAGGGGCCCGATCCCGAGTTCGAAGGCAAGCCAGATCAGCAGGCCGTAAGCCACCCCGGTCCCCGGAAAGCCGCGAACTCTCGCCGGCAGCATGCCGAAAGCCACGCCGCCACCGGCGCCGTAGGCCCAGTGAAACAGTTCGGTCAGCGCCTCCCGCTGGGGCTCGGTCAGTCTGAGCACAGGCTGCGGAGCATGTTTCTCCACGATGGCCTCAGGTGGCATCGACTCCTCCGGCGCCAGGTTCGCCGTCACGGCACGACTCCCTGTCATCGCCATGGCCGCCACCAGCCCCCGCGCTCCTGCGCGGAGGATCGCCGGCTGACGCCGTCTCACCCTGCTCATACGGGGTCCACCTCGCTCAGTCACCAGCGTTCGGCCGACGTGCCCACGCATCGGAGCGGCACCGGCATCGTTCCCGTCAACCGTCGGCCCGTTCTGCCGCCACCGCATTCGGGACGACGTCCGAACGACCTTCCCCAAGCCCCGTCGATGAGCCTTCCAGCGGATCCTGCACCGGCTCCTGCACCGGCTCCTTGCGGACGAACGCCCTGCGCAGCGCGTGGTAGGGCGCCTCGGGGTCGGTGAAGGTGCGACGCATCCGGGCGAGCTCCCGCTCCCGGAACGCCGACAGAGGGGTGACGGCCTCCCTGCGCTCCTGCTCGGCCTTCTTGGCGGCGACACGGAGCTGCGTGGCGGGCAGATCCGCCAGGCGCGCGGCCATTCGGGTGATCTGGGCACTGAAGTCCTGCGGATCGCAGTCGATCACCCGGTCGGCCAGCCCCATGTCCAGTGCCGCGGCCGCGGTGACCGGCTCGGCCTCCTGTGTGAGCCGCCGTGCCATGGGGCCGCCCACCCTGCGGGGCAGGGTGTACGTCCAGTACTCCGACCCGTACAGGCCCATGCGCCGGTAGTGCGGGTTGAGCACCGAGCCGGATCGGCACCACACCTCGTCCGCGGCCAGGGCCAGCATGGCGCCGCCCGCGGCCGCGTTGCCGCCGAGGGCGCTGACGACGAGCCGGTCGGTGGTGGTCAGGACGGCCTCGACGAGGTCGTTCATGGCGTTGATGTTCGCCCAGGACTCGGCGGCGGGGTCCGCCGCCGCCTCGATGACGTTCAGATGGATGCCGTTGGAGAAGAAGTCACGGCTGCCGCCCAGGACCAGTACGGCCGTGGGGCGTGAGCATGCCTCACGGTAGGCGTCCAGCAGGCGGCGGCAGTGTCCGGTGCTCATCGCCCCGCCGGGGAAGGAGAAGGACAGGATGCCGACCGGGCCGTCTTCCCGGTACCGGATGTCGGTCCAGGTCCTGCGCCCCTCGGGCACCGTCAGCGGCGGGGGAAGATCCGGCAGGCGCGGCAGACGGCCGGCCAGTGCCGAGGTGGCGGGCAGCTTGCAGGCGCGGGGAGCGCCGGGGGCGGCGACGGCCCGCAACTCGGGGATCCATACCGCCCCGTCCGTGGTGGCACGGCAGATCGCACCGGCGCGGGTGGCCAGCAGGTCACCGGGGTGGCCTCGCAGGCCGTCCTCGGCGTGGCCGCCGTGCAGGTACCAAGCGCCGCCTAGCAGTTCGTCCCGTACCCCGGGCTGGGAGTCGGCGGCCCGCAGCTTGCGAAGAACCGTTTCCGTCGAGTCCTCGCCCCAGGCGATCCCGCGCGTCTCCTGACGCATGGCAGGCCGCGTACGTACCGGCATGGCACGTGACCCCGCGGGTCCGCTCTGCGGCTGGGGGACGTAGTCGCCGGAGGCGAAGCGGTCGACGGCGAGCAGGACTGCCGCGAGCGCGGCGTCCGAGACCTCGTTCCGGTACAGGTCGCTCTTGGCGACGCGCGGCACGGGGAAGTCGACGTTCGCCCACACCGGACCGGCATCCATCTCCCTCACGGCCTGCAGCACGGTGACGCCCCATACTGCGGCGTCCTCATGGATCGCCCAGTCCAGGGAGGCCGGCCCACGGTCCCCCACCGGCCCCGGATGTACTACGAGGCAGGTGTGGGCCGTCCACACGTCCTCGGGGATCGCGGCCTTCAGCATGGGTGCCACAACCAGGTCGGGCATGTGCCGGAGCACGGCCCGCCGGACGTCCGGGCCCCTCGGTGTGACCTCCACGGACACGGCGTGCCCGCGGTCACGCAGTTCGGCGTGAACGCGCTGGGTGAGACTGTTGTACGCGCTGGCGATGAGCAAGATGCGCATGACTGCCCTCCCACGGCTGCTGCGTCCGTCGACGCCGGCGCGTCCGGCGCCGTCTGCGATGGTCGGACACACACGCCCGCGGACGTCGACGCGAATCCCGCACATCACTCGCAAGAGCGGTCATCACTGCCAGATGGGCCAGCTCGCGGGCCGACGGCGACGCCGGTACCCATGTACCCAGCAAGGGTTGCCGAAGGGCCCCGGGCTGCGGCACGGCGCAGCCCGGGGCCCTTCATGCTTCTCCCTCAACTCCTCGCCC
>NZ_VCHX02000310.1 GCF_005768555.2 Streptomyces sporangiiformans | reverse complement strand
GGCCTCGGTCTCGACCCGGACGGCCAGGCCCGCGCGGTCGCGCTGCGCGGCGGCCTGCGGGGCGCCCGCCGGCCGCCGGGCTCAGGCACGGCTCTCGACGAGCACACCGCCTTGAGTCTGGCCTCCGGTGAGCTGGCTCTCGTCCAACCGGTTCCCGGCCCGGAGCTCGCGCAGGGGATTCGTATGGGCGTGGGCCCGGCGGTCCCCGTCCTGGAACTGCCCCGGTCCTGGGCCGCCGCCCGCACGGCCCTGCGCTTCACGGCGGAAGGCCGCGACGACGACCCGGGCCCGCGCGTCGTCCATGCCGATGAGCTCGGCACGCTCGCTCTGCTGGCCGCCGTGGTCACCCCGGGCACGGAGCCGCCGGCCGATGTGCGCACCGTCGACCACGCCGCTGGGGCGGCCCCCTGGCTCCTGCCCACGCTGCACGCCGTCGTCGCCCAGCCGAGCCTGCGGACGGCGGCCACCGAGCTGAACCTCCACCACTCCACGCTCCAGGACCGGCTCGCCCACGCGGAGTCCCTGCTGGGCTGGCCGGTGCGCACCCCGCAGGGCCGCCTGCGGCTCCAGCTCGCCCTGGCGGCGCGGCACCTGGCCCGGAACCAGGCCTGAGCCCACCAGGTCAGGTCGGCACACCGACACTCTGCTGCTGGTGGGGCAGGGCGCGGCGCGTGCGGACCGGCGAGAGGAAGACCGGCAGGAAGGCCAGGGCGAGGCAGGCTGCGCCCACCCACAAGGTCGTGTGCACACCGGCCAGCTCGCCGATCAGGCCCGCCACCGCCGCGCCGACGGCGAGGGCCCCGGTCAGCACGAACCGGAACGTGGCGTTCATACGGCCGAGGAGGGCGTCCGAGGTCATCCGCTGGCGCAGGCTCACGCCGAGCACGTTGTCCATGCCCGTCTTGAACAGGGCGAGGACCCAGCCGAACCCACCGATCCACAGCCAGGCGCCACGGTCGACGAGGGGGACGAGCAGTCCGGCCGGGGCGAGGCACAGGCCCACGAAGCCGAGTGTGCGGCCGTGGCCGAGGCGCCCGGCGAGCGGGCCGGCGCAGCGGGCGCCGAGCAGGAGGCCGACGCCGCCCGCCGCCCAGAACAGGCCCAACGCGCTTGCGGGAAGGCCGAGTTCGCTGACGAACAGCACCGGGAGCATGGTGTTGATGATCTGCATGCCCAGGTTGGTGAGGGCGGCGGTGAGCGCGAGGGCCCGCAGCTCCTTGTTGCCGAAGACATGACGCAGGCCTTCGGCGATCTGCGTCCGCAGCCCGGTCGGCCGGCTCGGCGCAGGCGGCGTCGGCGCGTGGCTCATCGCGATGAGCCGGAGGGCCGACGCCAGGTGACTCACCGCCGTGCAGAAGACGGCCACCGGTGCCGTGAGCAGCTGGACCAGTCCACCGCCCACGCTCCGGCCTACCACGTTGCTCACCGCGAAGAGGCTCACCAGGGCGGCGTTGGCCCGCACGAGCGCGTCGCGGCCGACGAGCTGGGGCAGCACGCTCTGTGAGCTCACGTCGAAGAACACGGTGGCGCAGCCGTTCAGCAGCACGACCGCGTACAGCTGACCCAGCGTGAGCGTGTCCAGCCACCAGGCCGCCGGGAGGGATGCGATCAGGACCGCGCGCACCAGGTCCGCGCCGATCAGTAACCGCCGCGAGCGCATCCGGTCCACCCAGGCCCCGGTGGGCAGGCCGATGAGCAGGAAGGCGAGGGTACTCAGGGTCGCCAGGGCACCGACCTCGCCAGGGCTCGCGTCGAGCGCGGCCACGGCGATCAGCGGGACAGCGACGTAACCGACGTTCGTGCCGAGCTGGCTGAGCGCGGTCGCGGTGAAGAGCGTACGGAAGTCGGCTGTCCGCCATGGGGAGTTGGTCTGCACATCCGAGTACGCTGCCCGAGCAGAGTGTCGCAGCACAAGTGAATAGAACTACGGTAACGCTTAAGCACAGCTACGTATTTCAGGAGACTCTCTCCTCAAGTCACCGTCGTGCGCCCGGTGTTGCTCTGTCGGCACACTTCCGCCTTGCGTCGCGCTGTGCTTGTCTGGGGGCCGTTTTCGGTGGCTGGGGCGGGAGTTACCGCATGCGCAAACCGTGGATCGTCGGGGTACTTGTGGGCTTACTGCTGCTCGGCGCCTGCGGAGACCCCTCCTCAGGTCCCGAGGCCGCGCACCCCGCGCGTTCGGATCCCGGTACGTCACCGTCTTCGGCTTCCGAGGCTCACGGGGCTCGCGAGGCATCACCGTCCTCGACCACACAGCAGCAGCGTCCGCCCGCCTCCTCCTCGCCCGAGGTGCCCACGAAGCGGCCCACCGTGCTCTACCTCGGCGACTCGCTCGCCATGGAGAACCAGAAGGTGCTCGGCGGACTGCTGCGGGACGAGTTGCGGGCGCGCTACACCAGCGCCCCGTACTCGGGGACAACGCTCTGCGACTATCTGGAGGGCACCGGTCAGGACTCGCTCGTCCCCGCGAAGGACAAGGCGGCCGCCCTGGTGCGTGCGCTGCGGCCGGACTTCGTGGTGCTGCAGTTCTGGGGCAACGCCTGGGGATACACGCCATGCATGGACGGGATCACCCATGACAAGGCGCGGGCCAGGTACTTCGCGCGTTACGCCGCCGACGCGAAGAAGCTGACCGCACAGATCGCGGACGCGTCGGGCGCGCACGGGCCGAAGGTCGTCTGGGTGCTCCAGGGCCCGGATCCGATCACGCCCGACCGGATCCGCCGCGTCAACGCGATCTATGAGCGGCAGGCCGACGCCTCGGGCGCCCTGCTCGCGGACGCCGGCAAGGCGGTCAGCCCGGCCACGGCCCGCTACACCTGGACCCAGTACCTGCCGTGCACGGCGTACGAGCGCGACCACAGCGCGTACTGCACCCGTCCGGGCAGCGGCCGCACGGCTTTGCACCGCGACGACGACTACCTGCACTTCTGCCTGGCCCCCACCACCGAGAAGCCCAAGCCCTGCCCGGTCCGCTCCCCCGGCATCATGCGCATCACCCGGGCGATCACCGAGGCGGTGGCCTCCGCGACGAACTGACCAACGGCCTGTAGCGACGGACCCGGGCGCCTGCTTGCGGCACCGGCGGCGAGTTGACTCGCCGCCGGTGGTCATCACTTCATCGCGCCTCCCGCATGTACGGCGCGACGGTGATCCGGTCGATCAGCGGCGCGTGGCGGGAGCGGAGCAGCACGCCGGGGAAGGTGTCCGAGGCGTAGGTGGTGCCGTCGAAGTTCGGCAGTTCCTCGGATCGGAAGGCGATCGTGTTCTCCCCCTTCTTCAGGTGGACCGGGACAGTCAGCTCCCAGAAGTTGTTCTGATGGAAGCTGTGCGGGAAGCTCACGCGCCGCACCTTGCCGTTGACGCTGATGTCGGCGTGGCGGGCGAGCGGGTCCGGGTTGTAGTGGGTGGCCTCCGACTGCTCCGGGTTGGAGAAGCGGATGCGCAGCGCGTGCAGGCCGGTCCGATCGGCCCTGACGGTGAACGTCGCGGTGTTGCCGTTTCCGGGCTCGCCGCCGATACCGTTGATCGCCGTGCCATCGGTGGCCAGGGAGAGCCGAGCAAGACTGGCCGAGCCGGCGAGCTTGGCGTCGTCCGCCTCGTACGTACGCGCCGGCAGCGCGCCCTCGGTCGGCGTGACCCTCAGGCGGTCGACGACGGTGGTGGACGAACCTCCGGTCAGCGTCACCTTGTTGACTCCGCCCGAGAGAGATACCGCCGCGCTGCTCCTGCCCTTGGCCAGGCGCAGGACGTCATGGCCGTTGACGGAGAGCCGGGCGCCCGAGCCGCCGAGGGTGTCGACCTTGAGGGTGGCCTCGCGGTCGGCGGGCGAGTAGACCCAGAACGTAACGGTCTGGCCCTTCGCGAGCCGGACCGCGCCCGAGCCGGTGGCGGGGGTTCCGGCCTGCTCCGGCAGCTTGTAGACGGGCTGTGCCCCGCCGCCCAGCCAGGCCAGTTCGCCCTCGTACACCTGGGTGTCGGCCGAGGCCTCGGGGAGGGAGAGGGTGAGACGGTCGACGATGGCGTCGCCCTTGGTGGCGCGCTTGCCGTCGGCGCTCTTCGCGGCGAGCGTCAGGGTGTGCTTGCCCTTGGTGAGCTTGACCTTGGTGTCGGCGTGGTCCCACACCACCCACTTGTAGCCGAGCGGCAGGTACATCTCCCGCTCGCTGTCCGCCTTGCCGTCCACGCGCAGGAAGACGTTGGTGGGGCCCTGCTCCTTCACCTTGTCGAAGGTGTTGAGGGAGTTGGCGAAGACGCTCAGGTCGTACGTGCCGTCCTGCGGCACGTCCACGGTGAAATCGAGCGTGACGTCCGAGCCGGTGCGCAGGCCGCCCACGTCGTATCCGCCGGAGGTGTAGAACTTCGACACGTCGCGGGGCGAGCCCTCCGGGCCGTTCTTGGAGTAGCCGGACCCGGTGTGGGCGGCGTCCTCCGCCTCGTACGAGGCCTTCCAGCGCACGGGCGGGGACTGCGTGCCCTTCGCCTTCCCGGCCGGGCTGAGGACGATCTCGTATGCCGAGGACTCTTTCAGCTTCGGCAGCGCGCCGTCGCCGAAGTCGACGACGACCTTGCCGTCGTCACCGACCTTCAGGTTCTGCTCGGAGAGCAGCTTCGGGCCGGAGTTGTCGCCCACCTGCCCGCTCCAGTCGATCTCCTTCACCCAGGCGTGCACGCGGTCCCCGAAGAGCTTCTTCGGGACGTTGTCGAAGGTGATGTGGCCCTTGCCGGTGGAACCGCCGAAGATCAGCCGGGACTGCTTCTTCTTCTCGTCCAGCGTGGCGACGCCCTGCATCGTGTAGTTCTCGCCGGGGAACGGCGGGGTCACCTTCACCGTATGCCCGCTCATCGAGGCGTACGAGTTCAGCAGCCACCACTGGCCGTTGCCGCGGTTCGACTGCACCGCGGAGTCGGAGAGGTTGCCGTCGATGTTCCAGTACGCGATGTCGGCGTCCACCTTGGACTCCTCGATCGCGGACACCCACTGGATCATCTGGCCGGGGACCGAGGTGTGGTAGTTGAAGGCGTACTCGTTGACGTTGATCGGCAGCCGGGTGCCCTCGCGGTCGGTGCCCTTGAACAGGTCCTTCTCCCACGTCCGGTACTTGGCGACGCTCTCGCGCACCGCCTCCGGGTGGCTGAGCTCGTGCCAGGTGATGACGTCGGGGAGGGTACCGGCGGCCAGGGTGTGGGTGAGGAAGCCCTTCACCTGGTCGTAGAGGACGCTGGTGTTGGGACCGGCGATGCGGGCCTTGGGCATCTTGCCCTTGATGAGCTTGTAGAAGTCGTCCCAGGCGGCGAAGTAGTCGTCCGGATCGTTGAGCCAGCTGACCTTGTTGTAGCTCCACTCGCCGGTGCCGAACATGTTGCCCTCGGGCTCGTTGAACGGCACGAAGACGATGTTGTCCTGGTACTCCTCGGGCAACTGCAGAACTTGGTCGACCTGCTTGGCGATCTTCTCCCGGTAGAGCTTGAGCTTCTCCTCGGGGGTGTCGCCCGGCCACTGGTACGGGAAGCCCCGGTGGGTGTCGGTCATGTAGATGTACACGTCACCGTTGGTGGAGTCGGCGAGCGGCTTGACCACCTCCAACGCGTCGGCACCGGGGTGCTGCGCGCCGTCCTGCGCCTTCGTGGCGACCGTGCGCAGACCCATGCCCTCGATGAGGTTGTTCGTGGGGACGTCCGGTCCGTACACGCCGTAGAGGGTGCCGGAGGCGCCGCCGTGGAACGCACCCGTGTCCGAGCCGAGGTCGACGTTGAGCTGCCCCTCGCGAACCACGGTGACGGCCGCCTTCACGGCACGCCCGGCCGCCGTTCCCGCCACCGTGAACGTCCCGGGCTGGGCGTATTTCTCGGCCGGTATGTCGTCCCAGGTGATCGGCGTGTCGCGGTCGTAGCCGTCGGAGAAGGTGGAGCGGACGGCGGCGGGGAGGGACGGGGCGGTCCCGGCCGTCGTACGGGCCTCGAAGGACGTCTTCGACAGCTCCTGGAGAGTGGGCACGGCACCGACCGTGCCTGCCACTTGCTCGGCGCTGAGCGCCGAGTGCCACACGGTGAAGTCGTCGACCGCGCCCTTGAGCAGCGGATCCGGCCAGAAGGACTTGCCGATGTAACCGGCGGCCGTGGCCGAGTCGTCCAGCACGTCCTTGGCCTTGATGCTGGTCTCGGTGGAGGAGACCGCCGCGCCGTCGAGGTAGGTGGTGAGCCGGCCGGCGGAGGTGTCGAGGGTGACGGTGAGGGTCCGCCACTCGTTCGCGGGGAGCGGCGCGTAGCCGCGGACCTGTGCCTCCGCGCCCCCTCCGCCGGTGGTCACGGAGGCCTGCAGCAGCCCGTTGCCGTTGTACGGGGTGGCGAAGAGGTACTTGGTGGTGTTGGTGCCCAGATCGAAGATCCGCTGCCAGGACGACTTGTCGCCGCTCCACTTCACTCGGGCGGAGACCGTCAAGTCGGTCGCGTCGCCGACGACTTCGCGGGGCAGGCGGACGTACGCGCCGTCGGAGGTGGGCGCACCGCCGGGCAGGGCGAGCGCCTTGCCTCCGTCCGTGCCCTCGACGGACTGCGCGGTGGAGCCGTTCACCAGGTTCGCCGTCAGGCCGTTGCCGGAAGTGTCGGTGATCTTTCCGGAGGCGAGGTCGTCCTGGTCGAAGGAGTAATGGGCTGTGGGCTGGGGCGTATCGGCCGCTTGCGCGGGGGCGGCCGGCGCGGCCAGCAGGCCCGCGCCGAGGGCCAGCGCCATGGCGGCCGGGGCTCTGCGCCGCGCGGCTCTGTCAGCGGATGGCATGGATGGCGTCCTTCCAGGAGGCGTCGAACCGGTTCGACGACGGCGTCAGCCGCACTCGTAACGGTGGGCACGGGTCGACCGGGGTGGTCAGGCGTGGGGGAACGCGGCGCGCCCGTGCGCCGGTTCTTCGGCGGTGACGGGCAGCGCCGCGCCAGGGCGGGTCCACGAGGGCTGCCGGTAGCCGGCCGGGATCAACCGGTCGGTCTCGGAGCGCCCGACGAGCGGGGGCGGGGGGATCCGTAGGCGTCTGCGACGTTGTACGTGGTGCGGTTCGGGCATGGGCGGCTCGGCCTTTCGGCTACGGGAGGCGGGACGTCCACTCTCAACTCGCCCCGCCCGTACGGTATTTCGAACGTGGTTCGTAGCGTCGGCGAGACCGTAGGGGCGGATGAGGTAGCGGTCAAGACTTTGCGCAGGCCCTTTGAGAGTGTCCGCTCCGTTGACCGGTCCTGGACGGAGTCCCGGCGAGGAGAACCACGTCCGCATCAACACCGGGCCCGATCGCCGAACGGTCCTAGCGCCCCGTTCCCAGCTCCGTCTCGACCAGCCGGTACAGATGGCGGCGGGCGTCCTCCGTGGTCAGCGGGGGCGCCTGGCGCAGCCATTGCAAGGCCAGGCCGTCGGAGAGCGCGGCGAAGCGGACCGTGAAGCCGACCGGGTCGGCGCAGACGAACTCGCCCTCGGCGACGCCCCGTTCGACCAGACCACGGATCTGGCTGTGCCAGTCCTCGTACCGCTTGGCCTGGCCGCGGGCGAAGGCCCGTTCCGGGTCCTGGTCGCGGTCACCCGCGCTCCAGTAGTCGAACCACATCCGCCAGTGCCGGTCGGTGTCCTCCGTGAACAGCGCGTCGATCAGCAGCCGCAGCGCCTCGGAGCCGCCGGACGCCTTGTCGGCGGCCTCGCTCAGCGCCGCGTAGTACCGCTCGATGTGCAGCACCATGGCCTCGGAGAGGATCTCCTGCACGCTGTCGAAGTGGTACGTGACCGTGCCGGCCGACACCCCGGCCGCGGCCGCCACATCGCGCACGCCCACCGACTGGTACCCGCGTTCCGCGATCAGTGGCACGGCCGCCTCCACGATGAGCCGGCGGCGCACCTCCGTGGGCTGGCGGGTGCGGTCGGCGGCGGCGACGGCACGGCGCGGGGTCTTGGCGGCCTTCATGCCGACGTCCTCGGGATGGCGCGCTGCCATACGCGTTTGGCCACTGTCTCTCCGTCCGCCCGTGCTTCGATGCGACTGTCCATGATGAACTCCGTGGCCGTGGCCCGCAGCTCCGTACGGGCCATGATCTCAGTGTCCCAGTCCGCGCCGCGTCGCAGCCGGATACCCCACTCGGAGACCGCCCGCGCCGAGAGCGGATCATCGGCGCGGATCCGGTATGTCTCGCACGCGCTCTCCTCGTAGCGCAGCCCGTCGGGGTAGGTCCGGGATCCGCCGTAGTTGGGGTCGACCTCCAGCGTCCACTCGCCGGTGACCACGTCGTGCGTGACCAGCCGTTCCGGCCGCGGTTCGTCGGACTTCTCGTACGCCACGGGGAGCGGCGAGGCCTGCTCGGGCTCCTCGAAGCGGATGGGTTCCTTGCCCTGGTCGTGCGCCGGGTCCCGGACGGGAAGGAGCAGGGCGCTGTCGGCGGGCACCACGGTCAGTTCGCCGCGCTCGCCGTGCGGCCACACCCAGGGCCAGTACGTGTCGGAGACGGCGACCCTGATGCGATGGCCGGGCGGGAAGGCGTAGCCGGTGCCGTTCAGCTCGAACTCCACGGTCTCGTACGCGCCCGGCGTCCACTCCACGGCCCGGTCGCGGCCCTGCCGCTTGAGCAGGTTGAATACGCCTCGCGAGACGAGCGTGGACGAGCCGTCGGGCGCGACGTCGCAGACGCGGGCGATCACGTGGGCGCGTGGCGTCGCGCTGTCGAGGCGGAGCCGGACGCGCGGGCGGCCCAGGATCTCCACACGCTCCTCCAGCGGCCGCGAGTCGAAGCAGACCGAGCGGCCGTCCTCCTCCCGCTGGTCCGGCGGCAGATCGCTCGCGTTGCCGAACGGGAAGAAGCGGCCGGCGTCGAGGCCGGTGTGCTGCGGTGTGCGGATGAGGGCGGGGGTGTGCGTCTGCCCCAGTGGCTGTTCGGCCCAGGTGACCGACGGTGAGGGCCAGGCCGGGTCTCCGACCCAGCGGCCCGGCATCATGTCGTACGAAGTCGCGGGCCGTACCGATTCGTTCATCCAGGCGCGGAGCTTCGGCTCGCGCATGATGCCGGTGTCCACGCCCTTGAGGTGCTGGTCCCACCAGCGGAGGGTCTCCTGCAGGAAGCCGATCGCCGGGCCGGGCGGGAGGCCTCGGTCCGGGTACTGGTGCGACCAGGGGCCGATGAGCCCTCGTACGCGGTCGTCCTGCAGGTGCTCCACCAGCCGCAGCACGGTGTCGCGGTACGGGTCGTGCCAGCCGCCGACGGCCAGGACCGCCGCGCCGATCGCCGGGTAGTCCTCGCAGACGCTGCCGTGCCGCCAGTAGTCGTCACGTTCCTGGTGGGCGAGCCAGGTGTGCAGGAAGGGTTCGAGGGCGTCGAGGCGTTCGCGCCACATCGGGAGCCAGCGGTCCCGGCCGACGCTGTTCGGATCCGGCGGGCGGGAGGCGAACGCGAGCATCGTGCCCGCCCAGGCGAGCATGTCGATGCCGAGGACGGCGCCGCCCGTGTAGTGCACGTCGTTGTCGTACCGGTCGTCCGTCGAGCAGACCGTCACGATCGCCTTCAGCGGTTCGGGGGCGAGGGCGGCGATCTGCAGCGAGTTGAAGCCGCCCCACGAGATCCCGAACATGCCCACCTTGCCGGTGCACCAGGGCTGTGCGGCCAGCCAGTTGACGACGTCCACGCCGTCCGCGAGTTCCTGCGCGTCGTACTCGTCGCCGGGCGTTCCCTCACTGTCGCCGTGGCCACGGATGTCGACGCGGACGGAGGCGTAGCCGTGGCCCGCGTACCAGGGGTGCCGTTGGGCGTCCCGGGGCGCGGTCCAGTCGGTCTTGCGGTACGGGAGGTATTCGAGCAGGGCGGGGACGGGGTCGGCCTCGGCGTCGGCCGGCCGCCAGATCCGCGCGTGCAGGCGTGTCGTCCCGTCCCTGGTGGGGATCCAGACGTCGTCGCGCATGACCTGGCGGTCGAAGTGCTCGCGGTACCTCACGAAGCTCCTTCCCTCGCGGCCGGGCGCCAGCGGCGCACCCGGTGGCCGTGGCCGTGGTCGGTCCATAGGTCGTCCGGTTCGGCGGCATCAGTCCACTCGGGGACTTCTTCCACGAGAGGCTCGGCGTCGGGGGCGGGGGCGGACGCGGGCTCGGGCTCGAGGGCCGCCGCCATGAGCAGGCGCGTGTAGGGATGCCCCGGGGAGGCGAACACCGCCTCCGTCGGGCCCTCCTCCACCACCACGCCATGCCGCAGGACGACCACCCGGTCCGCGATGCCCCGTACGACGGCCAGGTCGTGGCTGATGAACAGGCATGCCAAGCGGCGTTCGCGTCGCAGGTCGTCGAGGAGCCGGAGCACCTCGGCCTGGACCGAGACGTCGAGAGCGGTGGTGATCTCGTCGGCGATCAGTACGTCCGGCTCCCCCGCCAACGCCCGTGCGATACCGATGCGTTGACGCTGACCGCCGGAGAGCTGGGCGGGCAGCCGGCTGACGAGGGCCGGGTCCAGGCGAACGTCGGACATCAGCTTCCGGGCGCGTACGGCCGCCTCCGCACGGCTCCCCGCCGTGCCGAAGAACCGCAGCGGCCGCCGTACCGCGTCACCGACGGACCGGCGCGGGTTCAGGGAGGTGTCGGCGTTCTGGAAGACGAGCTGGACCCGGCGCCGCAACGACACCGGCCGTTCGCGCGCGGGCCGGGCGAGGTCGCCCGACTCGCTGGTCATCGTGCCGCCGGACGGAGCGCGCAGGCCCGCGAGAGTCCAGGCGAGGGTGGACTTGCCGCTGCCCGACTCGCCCACGAGGGCGAGGACTTCGCCCCGTCGGACCTCGAAGGAGACACCGTCCACGGCACGGGACGCCCCGTAGTCGACGGTGACGTCCCGCGCGGAGACGGCGACAGGAGCGTCACCGGCGACCACAGCCCTGGGCCGGACCTCCCGCTCGCCGTCCTCGCCGACGATCGCGAGTCCGGCGTCGTCGAGTCGCGGCACGCTCGCCAACAGCCGCTTGGTGTACGGGTCTTGGGAGGCCGCGAAGAGGCGCCCGGTGGGCGCGGCCTCCACGATCCGCCCGGCCCTCAGCACGGTCACCTCGTCGGCCATGTGCGCGACGACGCCGAGGTCGTGGCTCACCAGTACGGCGGCGAGGCCGAGTTCGTCACGCAGGGCGCCCACCAGATCGAGCACGCCGCGCTGCGTCACCACGTCGAGGCCGGTGGTCGGCTCGTCGAGGACGAGGACCTTCGGCCGGGCGGCGATGGCCATGGCGAGGGCGACGCGCTGCTGCTGACCACCGGACAGCTCGTGCGGGTAGCGGCGGGCGAGCTCGGCGGGGCGGGGCAGCCGGACCTGTGCCAGCAGGTCCACGACGGGTACGTCCCCGCCGGCCTCCGCGATCTGCCGTCCGATCCGCATGGACGGCGTCAGCGCCTGCCCGGCGTTCTGCCCGACCAGCGCGACCGTCCCGCCCCGCAGTCGCCTCAACTCCCGTGCGGGCAGGGCGAACACGTCGGCTCCGTCTACCCGGACCGTTCCGCCCGTCAGCCGCGATCCGTGCCGCAGATGGCCGAGCAGCGTCGCCGCGACCGTCGACTTGCCACTGCCCGACTCACCGACCAGCGCCAGCGTCCGGCCCGGCCGCAGGTCGAACGACACATCGTGGACGACGGGCACGTCACGTCCGCCCGAACGGTAGGCCACGGAAAGAGAGTCCACGGACACGATGGCGGCGGCTGTGGCGGTCATCAGGCCCCCTCCTTGATCCGGTCGACGCCCCACGCCTTGGACAGGCCGTCGGCGGCGAGGTTGAGCCCGATCACGAGCGTGGCCAGGGCGATGATGGGCGCGAGGCTCGCCATGGGGACGACGGTGATGGCCGTGCGGTTCTCGGCGACCATGAGGCCCCAGTCGGGAGTCGGCGGATCGGCGCCGAAGCCGAGGAAGGACAGCGAGGAGATCAGCAGCACCACCCACGAGGCCCGCATCGCGAACTCGACGCACACGACATCGATGATGTTCGGCAGGACCTCGCGCCGCAGGATCGACCAGGTGCCCTCGCCCCGGGCCCGCGCCGCGGTCACGTAGTCGGCGGGCACGACCGCCAGCGCGGCGCCGCGCACCACGCGGACGACCTGCGGGACGGACACCACGGCGATCGCGAGGACGATGACCCAGGGGCCCGTCCCCAGCGCGGTCACGATGACCAGCAGTGCCAGGACCGACGGCACGGAGAGCACCGCGTCGAGGACTCGTCCCAGCACGTCGTCGAACCAGCCGCCGCGCAGGGCCACCGCGCACCCGGCCACCGTGCCGAGTGCGACGGTCAGCAGCGTCGCGGCCACGGACACTCCGAGCGCGTACTGGCCGCCGTACAGCACCCGGGCGAGTACGTCCCGGCCGTACTGGTCGGTCCCGGCCAGATGCTCCCCACTCGGCCCGAGCAACGCCTGGTCGGCGTTGTTCGCGAGGGGGTCGTACGAGATGAGGGCCGGCGCGAGCAGGGCGATCAGGACGTGGACGGCGACGAACACGAGGCCGACGGTGGCCGTCCGGGAGGACCGGAGCGTGCGCCAGGCGCGGGCCGTGGCGGACGGCGGTGCGAGCGGGGTGGCGGACGGGGGCGGGGGCGCCGGGGTTTCCAGGGTGCTCATCGGGTCCTCCCGCGCGTACGGAGCTTGGGGTTGAGGGCCATGGCGCCGAGGTCGGCGGCCAGGTTGCAGGCGACGTACACGACGGCGCTGATCAGGGCGATGGCCTGGATGACGGGCAGGTCCCGGTTCTGCACGGAGGAGAGCATCAGCTTTCCGATGCCGGGGTAGTTGAAGACGTTCTCGACGACCGCGATCCCGCCGGCGAGCCAGGCGACGTTCAGGGCGATGACGTGCAGGGTGGGCAGCAGGGCGCTGGGCAGGGCGTGCCGTGTGACGACGCGCCACGTGGACAGGCCCTTCAGCCGGGCCGTGGTGACGTACTCGCTCGCCATCACGTCGATGACGGAGGTGCGGGCCATGCGGATGATGTACGCGGCCATGACGACGGCGAGGGCGAGGGCGGGAAGCCATACGGCGGGCAGGAGTTGACCGATGCTCGCCTCGGGCCCGTACAGCACCACGGCCGGGAACAACGGCAGCGCGATGGAGAAGCACAGCACCAGTACGGTCGCGACGACGAACTCGGGGACGCTCATTCCGACCAGGCTGACCGTCGAGATCAGATGGTCCGGCCAGCGGTCGCGGTACAGGCCCGCGAGGATGCCGAGGAGCAAGGAGCCGGTGACGGCGAACAGTACGGTCACGAGGGCGATGAGCGCGGAGTTGCCGAGGTACAGGCCGACTTCGCCGCCGACCGCCTTGCCGGAGACGAGCGAGAGACCGAAGTCGCCGTGCAGGGCGCCGCCCATCCAGTCGGCGTACCGCTCCCAGGCGGGCTGGTCGAGCTTCAGCTTCTCGCGCAGCGCGGCGACCGCGTCCGGCGTGGCGTCCCTGCCGAGGACCTGGGTGGCGACGTCGCCGGGCAGGGCCTGGACGGCGAGGAACACCAAGATGGAGGAGAGAAAGAGCGTACCGACGGCGGCGAGCACACGGCGGGCGATGAACGAGAGCATGCTCAGGCTCCCTTCAGGCCGATGCCGCGGTAGTCGAACTCGAAGCCGTACTCGGCGTATCCGCGCACCTTGCGCGAGAGGCCGACGAGCCGGTCGGCGAACATCGGGGTGATCGCCCCGCCCTTGTCGATCACGAGGGTCTGCGCCTCGCCGTACAGTTCGCGCCGCCGTGTGCCGTCCGTCTCCTGCCGGGCCCGGTCGAGCAGCGCGTCGAAGTCCCGGTCGGACCAGGCGGTCTCGTTGTAGGAGGAGCCGCTGCGGAAGACCTGGGTCAGGAGCTGGTCGACGGGTCTGCCGGTGAACCAGTACGTCGCCATGAGCGGCTGCTTCATCCAGATCTGCGTGTAGTACGAGTCCGCCGCGGCCGTCTTGACCCGGATCCGGATTCCGGCCCGCCGGGCCGAGTCCTGGTAGGCGAGGGCCATGGGCGTGAAGACCGGGTCGTACGACGACGTGTAGAGGTCGACCGCGAGGCCCTCGTGTCCGGCCTTCTTCAGCAGGTGCCGCGCCTGGTCCGGATCATGCTCGGGGTGCGCGGTGATGTGGGCGGGGTCGCTCGGCGGCACCGGGTTGTCCCAGCCGGCCGTGCCCGCGCCCTGCAGGGCGACCTTCACCACGTGCTCGGGGTCGTACGCGAGCTTCATCGCCTGCCGCACGCGCACGTCGGTGAAGGGCTTCTCCGTGGTGAGCATCGGCAGTACGTACCACTGGGCGTTCTCGACCCGTGCGATCGTCGCGCGGTCGGAGGCGGCGACGACCCGGGCGGTGGCGAAGTCGAGGTTGGTCTGGGACAGCAGGTCGACCTGCCCGGCCAGCAGGGCATTCGAGCGGGCGGACATGTCGGCGACGGAGTAGAAGGAGATGGCGTCCAGGACCGGGCGGCCGGCCCAGTGGTCCTCGTACGCGGTGATGCGGCCGGGGCCCGCGGGCGTGAACGATTCCAGTTCGAACGGGCCGGTGCCTATGCCGGTGCGGCCGATGGCGCGGCCGCTGCCGTCGGGGATGACATAGCAGTTGTAGTGCGTGAGGAGGCTCGGGAACTCCGCGTGAGGGCTCTTGAGCGGTACAACAAGCGTGTGAGGATCGGGAGTTCGCAGCCGGCCGGGGTCGACGAGCGGGGCGAGGACGGCTGCCTGCGGAGAGGCCGTCTTCTTGTCGAGGATGTGGCGCAGGGTGTAGGCGGCGTCGGCGGAGGTGAGGGCGCGCCCGTCATGGAAGGTGACGCCCTTGCGGATGCGGAAGGTCCAGGTGCGCGCCTTGGCGTCGGGCTCCCAGGACTCGGCGAGGTCGGGGGCGACCGCACCGTTCTCACCGATGCGGACCAGGCGGTTGTAGAGGGCGCCGAGGTATTCGTACGCCGACAGGGCGCTCGCCGGGTCGAGGGTCTCGGCGTCGGAGGCGGGAGGCCGGGCGATACGGAGGGTGCCGCCGGGGTCTGGGACGCCCTGCTTGGCCGCGGCGGGCAGTGCGGGCGCCGCCGAGGCACCGGTACAGCCGCTGAGCAACCAGGAGGCGCCGAGCGCCGCGGCGCTCGCGGCTCCCGTGGCGAGGACCGACCGCCGCCCTGGGTGGTGGATGTCGGACATGACCGACCGTCCTTCGCGCTATTCGTTCGACAGAACGATTGAGTGAACGGCGTGAACGATAACGCGGCGACGGGATCCCGCCAACCCTTGAAGGCGGAACGCGACCGCGGCGCAAAGTGACCACGCCACCGGTCAGATTTCGCCAACCCATGACAGCAATTTGCGTCAGGAAAGACGGACCTACTGGGGTACCGACGGTAAGGGCTTGCTTTGCATGGCCTTTGCACGTAACCCTTCCCGCTCATAACTAGCCAGGTTCCGGGGGGAATTGGCATATGCAAGGCACGGTGGACGGATTCAGCTACGGCGCGGTCACTCCGGTGGCCGCCTACCTCATGGCATGCCTGGGAGGCGCTCTGGGGCTGCGCTGCATCGTCCGGTCTCTGTACAACAACGAACAGGCGTGGAAGCCGGGTTGGCTGGCGCTCGGCGCGGCGTCGATCGGATGTGGCATCTGGACCATGCACTTCATTGCGATGATCGGTTTCCAGGTCGAGGAGACCCGTGTCCGCTACGAGGTCGGCTTGACGGTGCTGAGTCTCGTCGTGGCGATCGTCGTGGTCGGCATCGGCGTCTTCATCGTGGGAGTCCGCGGCGCCGACCGCGGAACGCTGGCCGTCGCGGGCGTCGTCACCGGTCTCGGCATCGCCGCCATGCACTACTTGGGCATGGCGGCGATCCAGATGAACGGGCGTATCGAGTACGCCCCGGGCCCCGTCGCGCTCTCCGTCGTGATCGCCGTCGGCGCCGCGACCGCCGCGCTGTGGGCGGCCGTCTCGCTCCGGGGTCTCCTGGCGAGCCTGGGAGCCAGCCTGGTCATGGGCGTGGCCGTGAGCGGCATGCACTACACCGGTATGTCCGCGATCAGCGTGCATCTCCACGGGGCGAGCGGCGGAGCCTCGTCCGGCGACTCGCCGATGTCGCTCCTGCTCCCCATGCTCATCGGCCCGGTCATCTTCCTGGTGCTGGCCGGAGCGATCGTGATGGTCGACCCCCTCCTCGTCACGGGTGACGGCGACCGGGACCGGCCCGCCTCTCGACAGGGCGCCGCGGTCGGCAACGCCGACAACTCCGCGCCCCGGGCCGGCTCCCCCCTCGAGGATGAGCCCGATCCCGAGCGACGCTCCCAAGAGCAGTACGAGGCCCCACGGTCCGGATACGAGTGGTGAGTTGTCTCTCGGAGTCACTGCGTCTCGGCGGGGTGCGTACCCGGGGGCCTGCCCCGACCTGTACAGCGGCCGGCTCGCCCGACGGGTGCGAAGCGGGTCGGCCGGCGTGCCGGCGTGCCGGCGTTCCTCACCCGTCCGCGGCGGCCTTCTCCAGGGCGGCGATGTCCAGCTTGGACATCGTGAGCATCGCCTGCATGGCCCTGGCCGCCTTCCCCTGGTCGGGGTCGCTGACCAACTCGGTCAGCCGGGTCGGGACGACCTGCCAGGAGAGGCCGAACTTGTCCTTCAGCCAGCCGCAGGGTCCCTCCTCGCCGTCGCCCTCCGTGAGCCGGGACCAGTAGAAGTCCACCTCCTCCTGGTCCCCGCAGGGGATCTGGAAGGAGATGGCCTCGTTGAAGGTGAACTCCGGGCCCCCGTTCAGGGCGAGGAACTTCTGGCCGTTCGCCTCGAACTCGACGGTCAGGACGGAGCCGGCTGGGCCGGGCCCCGCCTCCGTGTAGCGGACGATCCGGCCCAGCCGGGAGTTCTTGAAGACCGAGAGGTAGAAGTGGGCGGCCTCCTCGGCCTTGCCGTCGAACCAGAGACATGTGGTGAAGCCTTCGGTGGTCATGCGAACCTCCTGGAGCGTGAACGCTGAACGCGCTGTCACCTCTGTCGACTGATCCTCGCCCGGAAACTCATCGGTGGTTCGGACACCCGGTGAGGAATCCTGGTGGTTTGTGATCGGACTCCGAGCCGGACTCTCAGCCGGGCTCCGCGTCCGGCTCCGAGGAGGCGGTCATGCCTGCTGTGCCGTTACAAGGCGGGTCGTACGGGCGACGGAGATTCCTCGGCGGGACGGCCGCGGTGGCGGGTGCGGCGGCGCTGGGAGCATGGCCGGCCCCGGCCGCCGCGCGGGCGGCCGCGTGGGAGGACGTGATCAACGGGTCCTTCGGAAGCTACGGCGCCTTCGAGGCCGAGTGGAACTACCTCTATCCCTGGGGTTCGGACCACAACGGCAGCGCCCGGATGTACGGCAGCCCCAGCGATCACAGAGTTCCAGGCGCCGAGCTCCTGAGAGCGACAACCTGGAGTTCAAGGGCAACACCAAGAGGCCGTCCACCGCGGCGCCGGTTTCGTCGGCAGGCCGCTCTGGCTGATCATCAACCTCCAGATGGAGGGCTCGTCGGGCTCCTCGGGCCCAGGAGGGAACACGTACTACCGGGCGCGGAACGTGTACGTGGGGCGCAATCGGGTCCAGGGGCTGGCCAGGGCAGGCCCTCCGGCAGAAACCCACCCGTGTGCTGAAGGAGCCGGACTTGCTCGTGGGCGATGTACGGGCGTTCCTCCGGGAGTTGCGGGGCTGGGGCCTTTCCTGCCCTGATCCGCCGGACAGGTCCCAAAGGGCCTGTTGGATGACCTGGGTGCGCGGGCGCTCCGTCAGCAGTCTGCCTCCACAAGCACCGGCGCGCCGTCCGGCAGTTCGAGCCGAAGCTCCTCGGCGGCCGCGACCGGGCGGCCGTCGACACGTGCGCCACCACGACTGAAACGGGCGGGCAGCCGCAGGCGTGCGGGTACCGTGTCCGGTCCCTGCCGCAGGACGCGTATCTCCAGCCGGTTCTCGCCCGCGCGGACATCGAGACCGACCCGGCCGAAGCGGGTGGGGGTGCCCTCGACGCGGATCTCGGCGCCCGGCCGGAACCAGTGCGCGGGAGCCGCCGGCAGCAGGTCGAGACCCGCGCCGCGTTCGAAGACCAGCAGGTGACGCACCAGGCGGACGAACTCGGCCGACGCCCAGTTGTGCGGCATGTCCCCGCAGATCTGGAGGTGTCCACTGCCGGTCAGCGGCTGTTCCTCCCGCCAGACACGGGTCGGGGAAGCGTGGTTGGCGAAGGCGTAGAGGTAGTCGGCCGCCTTGTCGGGTCGGTCCGCGTACAGCCAGGCGTGCGCGGCGAAGGACGCCTGATACGTCCACACCGCCTTGTACGGCAGCCAGCCGGTGGTGGCCGGGATCCCCTGCTCGTCGTCGCGGGCCTCGTACAGGTCGAGCAGGTCGCGGACCACCTCGTCGTCGGCGGCGAAGATCTCTCCGGGCCAGATGGCGTGGCACAGCGCCCAGGTCGCGGTCTCGGGCCGGATCCGGCGCCAGACCGGCACCTGGCTGTCCGGGGTGCGCGGCAGGAACTGGTGCTCGCCGCTGCCCGGCAGGTTCATCGGGAGATGGCGCAAGCCGTCGGCGGTGGTGCGTCGCTGGGTCTTGGCGGATCGCTGGAAGGCGGAGAGCAGGCTGTCGAAGAGATCCGCGAAGCGTTCGGCGTCGGCCGCCTCGCCGAGCATGCGCGCGCCCGCGACCGCGTACCGGAGTCCGGTCAGGATCCACATCGTGGTGGTGTACTCGGCGCGGCTGCCGCCGAGTCCTCCGTCGCCGAATGCCTCGGGGAGCAGCCCGCGGAGGGGATGGTCGGCGGGCAACTCGGCCGCTTGCTCGCGCAGTTCGGCGATATGGGCCACGGCCCCGCGGACGGTGGGCCAGCGGCCGCGCAACCCGTCGGAATCGCCGGTGATTTCGGCCTGCCGCACCATGGTGGCGATGGCGATGCCGGTCTCCTTGACGTACGGCTCGCTGTCCAGCTGGACGATGGCGCCGTTCGGCTTGACCCGCCGCATCAGCACCTCGAGACCGGCGTCGGCGGTGTCGTCCAGCCCCAGATAGCGCGCCGCCTCGAGGAGAAAGTGGCCGTCGACCAGCCAGAGGCCCCGGTAGATGGTCGGCCCGACATGCAGCACCGGCAGGTCCTGCTCGACCTCTCGGGCCTGGAGCAGGTTGCGGGCGCAGGCGGTGAGCATGTCCTGCACGTCGGGGTCCGGCACCGTCAACGGCAGCCGCTGGACGTCGAGTCGGTCCCAGTACCGGCGCTCCGCCTGGAGCGCGGCGTACGCCTGGTCGAGGTCCAGATGGCCATCGGCCAGCGGAACGACGACCGCTCCGCTCACGCTTTCGCTGCCGCGCAGTACCACCGGCCGGGTGACCAGACCGTCGGCCGGGCCGAACCCCTGGGCGGAGCCGCCGACGAGCGGATGACCGCAGGACCGCAGCCGCCAGGCGCCCGCGGGGACGACGTCGGTGGTCGGCAGCCCGTCCGTCCACTCCGGGGTGGCGGGCGCGGTGTCCAGGGGCACCGCGTGCACCTCGTGGCGGGATCCGGTGCTTGCGAGCGTCTCCCCGCGCAGCTGGGCGTCGATGCGCAGCCCGGTGAGGACCTCGTCCTCACCGGGCGCCGCCGTGACCGTCCACAGGACGACGTCGTACCGGGCCGGCCCGTAGTGGGCGAAGGTGGTCATCTCCAGTGTCTGGTTCGGGTAGGTGACGACCGTACGGACGATGGCGCGCCGCGCGCTCTCGGTCTCCTGTGTGACCCGCACCGGGCGGTGGGTGGTCTGCGCGGAGAACCCCACCGTCCGCGCGAAGGACCAGGCGTCGAAACCGCTCGCGTGGAAGCCGTAGAGGAGAGCGCCGTCCTCGCGTACGAGGCTCTTGTGGGGGTCGTCCGGCCGGCACAGCAGCGTCCAGGAGGAGGCGGGCGCGTGCCTGAAGTCGATGGTGCTGCTGGTCACTTGACGATCGGTCATTTGACGGCTCCTGCGGTCAGCCCCGACACGATGCGGCGCTGCGCGAACAGCACGAGCAGGACGACGGGCAGAGTGATCAGGACGACTGCGGCGTCGATGCGGTTGTAGAAGACCTGGAACTGGCTCTGCCCGAGGTTCACGATCGCCAGCGGCGCCGTGAAGCGTTCCGGGGTCTGCAGGAAGGACGTGGCGAACGCGAAGTCGTTCCAGGCGAGGATGAAGGAGATGATCGCGGAGGTGAAGACGGCGGGCATCGCCACAGGGACGACGATCCGCCACAGCACCTGCAGGCGACTGGCGCCGTCCACCATGGCCGCCTCCTCCAGGCTGCGCGGCACCTGGTCGAAGAAGCTCTTCAGCAGCCAGGTCGCGATGGGCAGCGTGTAGACCATGTACGCCAGGACCAGTCCGGCCGGGGAGTCCAGCAGCTGCAGCTCGCGGTAGACGAGGAAGAGCGGGCCGACCATGGCCAGCACCGGGAAGAACCCGGCGAAGAGCACGAAGCCCAGCACGACGCCCGCGCCGCGCACCCGCAGCCGGGACAGCGCGTACCCGGCCAGCGTCGCGCACACCACCGAAAGCACCGTGCTGACCAGGCAGATGAGGATGCTGTTGAGCAGTGGGCGCAGGAAGTTCTGGTCGGAGAGGTTGTCGGCGTAGCTGGAGAGTGTGAAGTGCTTCGGCAGGAATCCGGTGACCCCCTGCGCGAACTCCTGGGAGCTCATCAGCGAGGTGCGCAGGATCCACAGGAACGGGAAGAGCGAGATGGTGACGATGGCCGTGACGAGCAGGCCGAAGCCGGTGCGTCGCCAGGCCGCGGTCCGGCGACGCCGGTCCCGGCCGGCCCTTCGGGTGTCCGGCACCGGCGCCCGCACCGCAGCGGAGTGCTCGGCCACATGGAGTTGTCCGGTCATCGGGTCTCCTCCCCCCGGTCGGTACGGAAGATCCGGACATAACCAGCGGCGACGAGCAGCGCCAGCACCACGAGGACCACGGAGAGGGCACCGCCCGTGCCGAAGTCGGTCTCGACCAGGAACTCGCGCCAGTTGATGTAGGAGAGGGTCTCCGTCGTGTTGCCCGGCCCTCCGCCGGTGAGGATGAAGACCACGTCGAAGACCAGCAGAGCGGACAGCGTACGGAAGATCAGTGCCACGAGCAGGGCCGGCCTGAGCAGCGGCAGGGTGACGCGCCAGAAGGTCTGCCAGGCGCTCGCGCCGTCGATCCGGGCCGCCTCGTACAGCTCGTCGGGGATCACCTGGAGACCGGCCAGCAGGATGATCGCCACGAACGGCACGGTCTTCCACGCGTCGGTGGCGCCGATCGCCACCCACGCCGTCCACTCGCCGCCGAGCCAGTTGGTGTCCGCGCCGGGCAGGTGCAGGGCGCTGAGGGCCTGGTTCACGAACCCGGTCTGCGGATCGAGCATCGTCTTCCAGGACGTCGCCGCCACCACGGTGGGCACCGCCCACGGCACCAGGACGGCGGCCCGCACCCAGCCCCGGCCGCGGAAGCGGCGGTGGAGGACAAGGGCCACGACGAGCCCGGCGACGATCTGTGTGAAGACCGACACCGCGGTGAACAGCAGGGTCCGTATCAGCGCCTGCCGAAACGCCGCATCGGCGAACAGCGCCCGGTAGTTGCCAAGACCCGCGAAGCCGTCCGCCGCGGGGTCGGTCAGTTTGACGTGGCGTACGGAGTTCCACACGTTGTACGCGAGCGGGAAGGCCGTGACCGCCAGCAGGATCACCAGCGTGGGCGTCAGCAGCAGCCAGCCCAGTCGCCGGTCCGCCGCTGCGGCGCGTGCCCGCCGCAGCGGCGGCCGGTTTCCCCCGGG
>NZ_VCHX02000309.1 GCF_005768555.2 Streptomyces sporangiiformans | reverse complement strand
GAAGAAGAGAAGCACGACTTCGGCAAGGAGAAGGACGACCACGGCAAGGACAAGCCCAAGGGCGGCGTCCACGCCGGCGGCGGCGGCCTGGCGCAGTCCGGAGGCAGCATGGCTGCGGGCTCCGTACTGCTGCTCGGTGGCCTCGGAGCCGGCGCGTACATGCTGCGGCGCCGCACCGCGTCGGGTGCCGACGCGGCCTGATCGGAGTCCTCTCGACAGTCGCTGCACTGTCGCGGCCACCGTTGCCCTCAAAGGCGACGGTGGCCGCGGCCGTGGCGCCACCGCCGGCCCTCGACGCCTCGTCGACGCCTCATCGACGCCCTATCGACGCCCCGTTCACGAAAGGCACCGTCCCATGGCCGCCCCGCAGCCGCCCGAGCCCTCGACCAAGGCCTCGTCCCGTACAGCTCGCCACACTCTTCTGGTGCCCGCGCTGGCAGTAGGGCTGGGCGCCCTGATCATCCACAACTCCCTGGCGAGCTCCCCTGATCTCAAGCCGCAGGCCCCGCCCGCGGCCGTCGCCTCCGCAACGCCCAAGGTGAGCGCGAGTGCGGGTGCGACCGGTGCCGCACGGGATGCCACCACGGCTCGGGCGCTGCCACGTTCGGCGCCCCAGAGGCTCTCGATCCCAAAGATCGCCGTGAACGCGCCCTTCACCGCGCTGTCCCTCGGCGCGTCCGGACAGCTCAACGCGCCACCCGACAACAACAACAATCTCGTCGGCTGGTTCCAGGGCGGGGCGTCGCCCGGTGAGCGCGGCTCGTCGATCGTGGTGGGCCATGTCGATACGAAGACCGGTCCGGCCGTGTTCGAGAGCCTGCGGACCCTCGAGCGCGGAAGCACGGTGAACATCACCCGCGCGGACGGCATCGTCGCAACCTTCAAGGTCGACTCCGTCGACTCCTTCAGCAAGGCGAACTTCCCGAACGACCGGGTCTACGCCGACACCAACTCCCCCCAGTTGCGTCTGATCACCTGCGGCGGCGAGTACGACCACAGCGCGCAGGACTACACGGAGAACGTGGTCGTGTTCGCCCACCTCGACTCGGCCAAGTAGGCCTGCTCGGACGGCGGGGGCCGCCACGGGCGCAGAGCATGCCCGGTCCGCCCGGGAGCACTGATCGCCGGCCCCGCGGTTCTCGCGGGGCCGGCGATCAGTGTTCTCGGGCTGAGGTTCAGGCGGTGGGGTCCCGGTCCCAGCGGTAGAAGCAGTGCGCCATCGCGTCCTTCGGGCCGCGCCAGGTCTCGGGATCGTAGGGACTGACGTACGCCGACAACTGCTCGCAGATGTCCCGGAATGCGGGGTGCTCGGCCACCCTGGCGATGGCGGGTCCGGGCTCCTGCTCCGATTCGGCGAGATGCATATACACATCACCGAACTGGAAGAGACGGCGCCGGGTGACCCCGACGAGATGCGGCAGTTCACCCCGGTCGGAGGCCTCGAACACCTTGGCGATGTCCGGTGCCGACCCCGGGGCCATGCGAGCGACGATCAAAGCGTGGTGCATCGGATGTCCTTCGTCCGTCTCAGTCGGTCATCAGTCTCAGTCGGTCATCACTTGTGCGGTCCGGCGCTCGGGCGTGGCCTGCTCGATCCGGTCCCGGATGAGGGCCATCTGAACGCGGGAGTTGCGGTTGATCATGTCGGTCATTCCGGCGTCGTCGACCGGCGCGTCCGGCTTCATCGCGAAGTCCTGCGTCCAGACCATCCGGGTGCCGTCCGCGGTCTCCTCGTACTCCCAGCGGATGTTCATGTACTCGAAGGGTCCCGGCTCGACGCGGCGGGCCCTGACGCTGAGCGTGTCACGGTCCATCACCCGTTCCGAGACCCAGCTCCACACCTTGCCGTTGTCGTCGGGGTGCATGGTCAGCCGGAAGGTCGTGGCGTTCCCGTCACGGGACAGCACCTCGACGGCCGCGTACTCGCTGAACAGCCGCGGCCAGTTCTCCAGGTCGTTGGTCATGTCCCAGACGAGGTCCATCGGCGCGGCGATGGTGATGGCGTTCTCCGTGTGCCCGGCCATGTCAGGCTCCTGCCATGAGGGTGCTGTTGACGAGGTCCAGGAACTGCCTGGGGGTCTTGCAGCGCTCCGCGTCGGGCGGCATCGGCATGCCGTGCCGGTTCTCCAGCTCGCCCACGATGCCGAGGAGGCCGAGGGAGTCGAGGCCGAAGGTGTCGAAGCCGGAGTCGGTCCGTTGCTCCAGTTCGTCCGGGTCGACGTGGACTCCCGCCGCCTTCTTCATGAGCTCGGCCAGTTCTTTCGCGGTCACTTGAGGGGTCATGCGATTCCTCTCCTTCAATTCAGTGCTGCCACTACGGGCCTTCGCTATGCGGCGTGAGCGGCGCCGTGCCGCAGCACGAGCGCCGTGTTCGACCCCATCAGTCCCCGGCTGAGGATCAGCGCCGTGCGCAGCTCGGCGGGGCGGGCGCGCGACATCACCAGGTCGAGGTCATGGCAGGGGTCGAAGACGTTGGGGGTGGGCGGCACCAGGCCGTGCTCCATCGCGAGCACCGCCGCCGCGGTGTCCAGCACGGGCGCCGCGCAGTAGGCCCGCCCTATACCCGTCTTCGGTGCCGTGACGGGCACACGCCTGCTGTGTGCGGCAAGGGTGTCGGTGATCGCCAGTGCTTCGGCCCGGTCCGCCTCCGGTGTGCCGAGGGCGTCGGCGAACACCACGTCGATCTCCTCGGGGGCGCAGTCGGCCTCGTCCAGGGCGACACGGATGGCCTGGCCGAGTCCCTCCCGGGACCGCTGCCAGCTCGATGCGCCGGTGAACGTGGCGGCGTGCCCCGCGATGGTGGCCCTGACGGGCACGCCCCGCTCCCGGGCCACGCTCTCTTCCTCCACCACGAACATGGCGCCGCCTTCGGCAGGCACGAATCCGCAGGCGGCGGCGGTGAACGGGCGGTACGCGCGGCTCGGGTCGTCGACGGTGCTGAGCTCCTCGTAGCCGAGCTGGCAGACCATCGAGTAGGGGGCCAGGGGTGCCTCGGCCGCGCCGGTCAAGATCACATCGGTACCACGCCATACGGCCCGAGCGGCGTGCGCCAGGGAGTCCAGACCTCCTGCCTCGTCGGCGGCGACCACCGAGCAGGGGCCCTTGAACCCACGGCGAATCGATATCTGGCCGGTGCTGGCAGCGTAGAACCAGGCGATGGACTGGTACGGGCCGACGAAGCGGCTTCCTTGCCCCCAGAGCCGTTGCAGCTCCCGCTGCCCGAACTCGCCGCCACCGGACCCGGCGGCGGTGACCACGCCCGCGGAGAACGGCGAGCCACTGACGTCGGCCTGCCCGAGCCGGGCGTCGGCGAGGGCGAGGTCGGCCGCGGCCATCGCGAAGTGCGAGAACCGGTCGGTCTGGACGAGATACCGGTCCTCGATCAGTGACGACGCGTCGAACTCGCGGACCTCGCCGGCGATCCGCAGCGGCAAGTGGTCACATCCTTCACGGGTGACCCGGTCGAGGATGCTGGTGCCCTCCTGGGTGGACTTCCAGAAGGTCTCGGTGCTCGTTCCATTGGGCGCGATCACACCGATTCCGGTGACTGCCGCGCGCCGAGCGCGTGGTGGGCTCATCGTCTCTTCTCCCTCGGCCGGGTCAGGACCACTGCTGACTGGAAGCCGCCGAACCCGCTGCCCACGGAGAGCACACTGTTCAGTTTCCGGGCACGAGCGACGCCTGGTACGTAGTCCAGATCGCACTCGGGGTCAGGGGTCTCGTAGTTCGCGGTCGGCGGCACCACCTGGTGGAGCAGGGCCAGCACGCAGGCCACGACCTCGATCGCCCCGATCGCCCCGAGGGAGTGGCCCACCATGGATTTGATCGAGCTCATGGGCGTGTCGTAGGCGTGTGCGCCCAGTGACCGTTTCACCGCCGCCGTCTCATGGCGGTCGTTCTGCCGGGTGCCCGAGCCGTGTGCGTTGACGTAGTCGATCGCCGAGCCGTCGAGACGGGCATGGTCGAGCGCGACGTCGATCGCCTGGGCCATTTCCAGGCCCTCGCTGGTGAGACCGGTCATGTGGTGTGCGTTGCCGAACGTGGCATAACCGCTCAGCTCGCAGTACACGTTCGCGCCGCGGGCCCTGGCGTGTTCCAGCTCCTCCAGAACCAGCACCGCTCCGCCCTCGCCCATGACGAATCCGTCGCGATGGGCGTCGAAGGGCCGGGAGGCGTGGGCGGGATCGTCATTGTTCGAGGATGTCGCCTTGATCGCGTCGAAGCAGGCCATGGTGATCGGCGAGATCGGCGAGTCCGAGGCGCCGGCGATGCAGACGTCGGCCCGGCCCTCCTCGATGGTGTGGAAGGCGTATCCGATGGCGTCGAGTCCCGAAGTGCAGCCGGTGGAGACGGTCTGCACCGGGCCGCCCGCCCCGAAACGCTCGGCGACCACCGAGGCCAGCGTGCTGGGCGAGAACGCGCGGTGCAGATGAGGGCCCGCCTCGCGGTGGTCCACATCCCAGCGCTGCCCTCGTTCGCTGACCAGGACGTAGTCGTGCTCCAGGCGGGTGGTGCCGCCGACCGCGGTCCCCAGGGAGACCCCTACGCGCCAGGGGTTCTCCTGGGCGGGGTCGAGGCCCGCGTCCCGTACCGCTTCCTCGGCGGCGACCAGGGCGAACTGGATGTACCGGTCGGCCCGTTCTATCTGTTCCGCCTCCAGGCCGTGGGCCGCCGGGTCGAAGTCGCACTCGGCGGCGATACGGGAGCGAAGGTCCGACGGGTCGAAGAACGTAATGCCCCGCGTCGCGGTGCGGCCATGGGCGAGAAGGTCCCAGAACGCCGGTACGCCGATGCCGCCCGGTGCCACCACGCCTATGCCGGTGACCGCCACGCGCCTGGTCATGACAGTGCCTGACTTCGATCGGCCGATCGGACATCGCCCGCCGCTGCTGCGGCGGTGGCCGCCGCGGCGTCGGTTTCCTCCGTGTCGACATGGCCCAGCTCCGGACGCGGGGCCAGCGGGCCGAGGTGGAAGACGAGCCGGGCTTCCACATCACCGACGTTGCGGAAGCGGTGCCTCATATGGGCGGGAATCATCAGGCCCTGTTCGGGCCGGAGCGGGCAGGGCTCGCCGTCGAGGTCCACCTCCAGCTCACCGCAGACGACGTACACGAATTCCTCGGAGTACGGGTGGTAGTGCTCGCCGATACGGTCGCCGGGCGCCACCAAGGCCACACCCATGAAACCGCTGGTGGCTCCCACCGCGGTGGGTGTGAGCATGGCGCGCAGGTCGCCTCCGCGCCTGCGGTTGGGTTCGGTCTCGCTGAGATCCACGACTCTGGGACGCTGCTTGGTCACGTCATTCCTCCAGTTGCTTGCGCCGTCGGCGTTGGGTGTGCGGCCGCCGCGGACCGCGTACGCCGGTCAGGCACCGGGCGAGCGGCGATCGGTGATGAGTTCCATGTGGGCGCGCTCGAGCAGGCGAGCGATATCCCTTGTCTTCGGGGCAGAACCACCCTTGCGGGCGGCGTCACCGTCGAGGAGGCACGTCAACTCGGCCGCCTGCTGGGGGTCCTGGAAGCCGAGGGACAGGGCGGGGTCGGCTTCTAGACCGCCCCGCACATCGATGAGCCTCACCACGGTGTCGTCGCGCTGGAAGATCGTGCTGCCGCAGACCAGGGTCTGCGGGTCGTCCGCCGCCGCCTCGTCATACCGGGCGAGCAGCCGGGCCAACCGCTCCCCGCAGCCCTGCTTGGCTGGGTAGTACAGCGCGTGTCGTTCCACGTCCGCGGGCTGCTGCCCACCCCTTGTCACATGGTGGACGGCGGGCAACGCGGCCAGGGTGAAGAACATCCGGGCGGACTCGGGGTCGCTCAGGTCCCGGCTCCGCTCCAGGTAGGGGTTGATGGCTTCCTCGACGGCCCGCACCTGGGGCTGCCGGGCGACGTGACGCAGCGCCGCCATCAGATCGCCCCGCACTTCGATGGTCCGCACGACGCGGTTGCCGTGCATGAAGAGCGACGTACGGAGCAGCCGTGTGGTGTCGTCGACCTGGGCCTCGGGCGGGGCGTAGTCGGACAGGATCCGCGCGACGGTCGATTCACTGCCCGGCTTGACCGTGAAGGTGAGCGCGTGGCGGACCACGCCGTCGCCGATCCGGGGAGACGCCAGGAGCCGCCCCTTCGCGGGCTCGGAGGTGGCCGACGGTCCGCCGGTCTCGCGGAGGATGTTGTAGCGCAGCGACTTGAGGTCCCGGACACACCTGCTGAGCGGCTTGACCACCTCCACGTGCTCTTCGCTGTTCACCCACGCGAGGAAAGGCGGGGCGCTCTCCCATTCGCTGGTGATGAGCCATTGGGACGGATTCTCGATCGACTGGCACAACTGGTCGCTGACGTGGCCCGGGACGGACGCGACTTGGTTGCGCAGTTGTTCGTACGCTTCGAGGAATTGCTGCTGGGTTCCGTCGTTGAGGTCCAGCAGCAGGACGACACGGAGTCTGGAGCCGTCGAACACGGAATGGGAGACCCGTTCCGACATCCGTTCCGACAGCGGTTCTGAAACAGTTTCCGAGGTGGTCATCCTGCGCACATCTCCTTCACCGGGGCAGAGGCGAACGCCGTGCGTGTGATGCGACGTCAGCGGAATTCGATCTTGCGTCGGTGGTGCGGAGGGCGCGACTCGTATGAACCACCTGGGTGAAGGGCCCGCGCAGCTGCTACCGAGGGGCCTCAAAACCTCATCGCGTCCGCACAAGCGGCACGCGGGAACCTCGCTCTCTCCGCGCGAACGCGGAAGCAAGGCGCGGACGATGGAGCTGTTCCGGGTGGCCGGTGGCGAGCCGCGACTCGAGGAGGCCGCGTCGCGACCGACGGGCAACCACGGCATCTCGCAGACGTCGGCGATGGTGGCACGCTGCCGAACGCGTCGCCGGTACGCGGGAAGGGGCGCATCGCCGGCATCCAGGACGCGCACAACTTGGCCTGGAAGCCGGCCGCTGTGCTGGACGCGGGATCTTCAGTGTCGCCCTGGGCCACCGCTGCCCACGGGGCCCCAGCGTGGACATGGAGCGGTACTACGGCGGGGCTGAGCATGCCTGGGCAGCGGCCAGCGCCGACCAGCGGCGAGGCACTGCCCAGGTGCTGGGCTCCCGCTCACCCGGCGACATCGGGCAGCGGTTCCCGGTCTACCGTCCGCCGTCCGCCGGCACGCGAGGCGGACGGCGGACGGCGGACGGGAAGCGCGCCTTCTAGTCCTCGTAGGCGTCCAGCGGCGGGCAGGAGCAGACCAGGTTCCGGTCGCCGTAGGCCTGGTCGATGCGACGCACCGGCGGCCAGTACTTGTCCGCGGCCGTCACACCCGCCGGGAACACAGCCTGCTCACGGCTGTACGCGTGCTCCCACGTGCCGCCGAGCGCGGCCGCCGTGTGCGGAGCGTTCCGCAGCGGATTGTCGTCCGTCGGCCACTCGCCCGAGCCGACCTCCTCGATCTCCGCGCGGATGGCGATCATCGCCTCGCAGAACCGGTCGAGTTCGGCCAGGTCCTCGCTCTCGGTCGGCTCGATCATCAGCGTCCCGGCAACCGGGAACGACATCGTCGGCGCGTGGAACCCGTAGTCGATCAGCCGCTTGGCGACGTCGTCGACGCTCACGCCGGTCGCCTTGGTCAGCGGCCGCAGATCGATGATGCACTCGTGCGCCACGAGCCCGCCCGGGCCGGTGTAGAGCACGGGGTAGTGCGGCTCCAGGCGCTTGGCGATGTAGTTGGCGGACAGCACGGCCACCTGCGTGGCCCGCTTGAGCCCCTCGCCGCCCATGAGGCGTACGTACGCCCAGGAGATCGGCAGTATCCCGGCCGAACCCCAGGGAGCGGCCGAGATGGGACCGACGCCCGTCTCCGGACCCGCCGCGGGCTGCATGGGGTGGTTCGGCAGATACGGCGCGAGGTGCGCGCGCACACCGACCGGGCCGACGCCCGGACCTCCGCCGCCGTGCGGGATGCAGAACGTCTTGTGCAGGTTGAGATGCGAGACGTCCCCGCCGAAGCGGCCCGGCTTGGCAAGGCCCACCAGCGCGTTGAGGTTGGCGCCGTCGACGTACACCTGCCCGCCCGCGTCGTGCACCTGCGCGCAGATGTCGGCGACGTGTTCCTCGAAGACGCCGTGCGTCGAGGGGTACGTGATCATCAGCACCGCGAGCTCGTCGCGGTACTGCTCGATCTTGGCGCGCAGGTCCTCGACGTCGATCTCACCGTCGTCGGCGGTCTTCACTACGACGACCTTCATGCCGGCCATCACGGCGCTCGCGGCGTTCGTTCCGTGCGCGGAGGACGGGATGAGACAGACGGTGCGCTGCTCGTCGCCGTTCGCACGGTGATAGCCGCGTACGGCCAGCAGGCCCGCGAGCTCGCCCTGCGAACCGGCGTTGGGCTGGAGCGACACCTTGTCATAGCCGGTGACCTCGGCGAGCTGCTCCTCCAGTTCACGGATGAGCGTGAGGTAGCCCTGTGCCTGGCCGGCGGGCGCGAAGGGGTGCAGCTGTCCGAACTCGGGCCAGGTGACCGGCTCCATCTCGGTGGTCCCGTTGAGCTTCATCGTGCAGGAGCCCAGCGGGATCATCCCGCGGTCGAGCGCGTAGTCGCGGTCGGCGAGGCGGCGCAGGTAGCGCAGCATCGCGGTCTCGGAGCGGTACTGGTGGAACACCGGGTGCTCGAGGTACTCGTCGGTGCGCAGCAGCGCGGCGGGCAGCGTGTCCACGACGGACGCGTCCAGCGCCTCGACGTCGCCCCCGACGCCGAACGCGGTCCAGACGGCGCCCAGTTGGGTCCGTGTGGTGGTCTCGTCGCAGGCGACGGACACATGGTCGGCGTCGACGAGGCGCAGGTTGACCCCGCCGTCGCGCGCGGCCGCGACGGTCTCGGCAGCCCTGCCCGGTACACGCACGGTCAGCGTGTCGAAGTAGGCCTCGTGCACGACCTCGACGCCGCCGGCCTTCAGGCCCGCCGCGAGGATCGTGGCGTACCGGTGGGTGCGCCCCGCGATCGCCTTGAGGCCCTGAGGCCCGTGGTACACGGCGTACAGCCCGGCCATCACGGCAAGCAGCACCTGCGCCGTACAGATGTTGCTCGTCGCCTTTTCCCGGCGGATGTGCTGCTCCCGCGTCTGCAGGGCCAGCCGATATGCCTTGTTGCCGTCCACGTCGACCGAGACGCCGACGAGACGGCCGGGCAGGTTGCGCGCGAACTTCTCGCGCACCGCCATGTATCCGGCGTGCGGCCCGCCGAAGCCCATCGGCACTCCGAAGCGCTGTGTCGTGCCGACCGCGATGTCCGCGCCGAGGTCACCCGGTGAGGTGAGCAGCGTCAGCGCGAGCAGGTCGGCGGCGACGGTGACGATCGCGCCCAGCTCGTGCGCCTGGTCGATGACGGGCTTGATGTCCCGTACGGCACCGGAGGCACCCGGGTACTGGAGGAGCACGCCGGTGACACCGCGCTCGGCGATCTCGGCCGGGATGCCGTCGCTCAGGTCCGCGACGACGACCTCGACTCCGGTCGGCTCGGCGCGCGTCTCGATCACGGCGATGGTCTGCGGCAACGCGTCCGCGTCGACGAGGAAGACACCGTTCTTGACCTTGCCCACGCGCCGCGACAGCGCCATCGCCTCGGCGGCCGCGGTGCCCTCGTCGAGCAGCGAGGCACCGGAGGTGGGCAGGCCCGTCAGCTCGGCGACCATGGTCTGGAAGTTCAGCAGCGCCTCCAGGCGGCCCTGCGAGATCTCCGGCTGGTACGGCGTGTACGCGGTGTACCAGGCCGGGTTCTCCATGACGTTGCGCAGGATCACCGGCGGCGTGAACGTGCCGTAGTAGCCGATCCCGATCATCGAGTCGAGGACCTCGTTACGGTCCGCCAGGGAGCGCAACTCGGCGAGAACCTCGGCCTCGGTGCGCGCACCGGGCAGGGCGAGCGCCTCGGCGTTCTTGATCACGTCCGGGACCGCGATGGCCGTCAGCTCGTCGAGCGAGCCGTACCCCACCTGCGCGAGCATCTTCGCCCGGGCCTCGCTGTCGGGCCCGATGTGGCGCTGTTCGAAGGGGATTCCCTGTTCGAGCTCGGAGAGTGGAATGCGATCGGCGGTCATTGCGGAGGCCTCCTGGTCTGACACGACCTTCGAGGGCACCACGGCAGGTGCCCGGACGGCCTCCCCCTCTGTCATCTCAACCTGAGAGCTTCGCCGGTCCGCCCGCACTCGGCGATCCGGCTTGCACCGTCGGTGAGAGCGGGAGCCGTGGACACCCGCCCTGCTTTCCAGAGTGACCTCGTCCGTGCGGTACGTGGGCCTGAGAGATTCCGGGGAGGATTTGCTCCTTCGGCGCCTCCGGTGAAGTCTGGAGGACTCTCCCGCACGGGGTCAGCGGCCGTTGCCAGCCTACCAGCGGGCTTCCCTCGAGTGGCCGCCCTCCTCAAAGTGCTCTTTCGTAGTGCTTACGGATGAGTTGTGAGCAGCTGGAGGTCCCGTGCAGACCGACGTCGATCCGCGCAAACTGATCGGCCGCAAGGCGTTCGACCGCAATGGCAACAAGATCGGCACCGTCGGCGAGGTCTATCTCGACGATGCGACCGGCGTGCCGGAATGGGCGGCCATACGCACCGGTCTGTTCAGCAGGGACGCCTTTGTGCCCTTGGAGCCCAGCGAACTGGTCGAGGGTGCCCTGCGGGTCCCCTTCGACCGCGCCCTGATCAAGGACGCCCCCGACTTCGGCGTCGGCCGCCATCTCTCCCCCGAGCAGGAACTCCAGCTCTACCACCACTACGGGCTCGATGTGGCGCCCCCGCCCCCACCGCCGGACCGCGACTGCGGCCACCTGGCGGGCTCGGACGAGACCTGAGGTCTTCGTCGCACCAGCGGCAGCGGTTCCGCCGGCTCCAGCTCCGGATCGTCGGTCCGGAACGTGCGCACGCGTCCCGGATCGGAGTCGGGCGTCTCGAACCGCACGGTGACCCGCCCAAGGCCACTGCCCTGCACCCATCCGTGTCCGAACTCGGCATGCCGTACGTCATGCCCCGCCG
The DNA here is from genome assembly GCF_005768555.2 of Streptomyces sporangiiformans. Lineage (GTDB taxonomy): Bacteria > Actinomycetota > Actinomycetes > Streptomycetales > Streptomycetaceae > Streptomyces > Streptomyces sporangiiformans. Next base: position 10,275 of record NZ_VCHX02000309.1, on the reverse strand, counting down.
ACCACCGTCGCACCGTGGGCGTCTCCTGCTTCTCGGCCGACTCCTCCACCTCCTCCTCGGCCAGCGGCTCCAGCTCCCCCGCGGCCGCCTGCGCCTGGGCGAAGAGGTCCTCCTGCGTGAAGTCGGCGAGCCCTGTGACACCGACCCCCAGGAGCCGTACGCCCCCCGTGGTGTCGACGGTCTCGAGCAGTCGCGCCGCAGCTTCCCGCACCACCGCAGGGTCGTCCGTCGGTCCACGCAGCGTGTCGGAGCGGGTGAGCGTCGAGAAGTCGTACCGCCGCACCTTGAGCACCACGGTCCGCCCCGACCGCCCGGCATCCCGCAGCCGCCGCACACACCGGTCGGCGAGCCGCTGTACCTCCATTCGCACCCGGACCCGGTCATGGATGTCCACGTCGTACGTGTCCTCCACGGACACCGACTTGGTGTCCCGCTCGGCCACCACGGGCCGCTCGTCGAGCGCCAGCGCCATGCCGTACAGCGCGCTCCCGTGGGCTTTGCCGAGGAGCCGCACGAGCTCGTCCTCGCCCGCCTCCGCGACCTCCTCGACCGTGGTGATGCCGACCCGCCGCAGGTGATCACCGGTGGCGGGCCCCACGCCCGGCAGCGTACGCACCGGCAGGGGGCCCAGCATCGCTCGCTCCGTCCCCGGCTCTATCAGCACAAGGCCGTCCGGCTTGGCCTGCTCGGAGGCGATCTTCGCGAGCATCTTGGAGACGGCGAGCCCCACTGACCCCGTGAGCCCGGTGACTGCCCGGATGTCCCCGCGCAGCTTCGTACCCGTCAGCCGTGCCGACTCCTCGTCCCAGGCCGTTCCCCCCGCCTCCAGGTCCACGAACGCCTCGTCCAGGCTCAGCGGCTCCACCAGCGGCGACAGCTCCCGCAGCAGCCGCATCACCTGCTCGCTGATCTCCCGGTAGAAACCGAAGCGCGGCACCAGATACGCGGCGTTGGGCGCCAGCCGGCGCGCCTGCGCCATGGGCATCGCCGAATGGACCCCGAAGACCCGCGCCTCGTACGAGGCGGTGGCTACCACCCCACGCGGCCCTAGTCCCCCCACGATCACCGCTTTGCCGCGCAGGCTCGGCTTGGCTGCCTGTTCGGCCGAAGCGTAGAAGGCATCCATGTCGAGATGCAGGATCGTGGGCGTGTTTCTCACATCTCCGATGCTGCCCTACTCCACTGACAATGCCCCCATACGCTGAGGGCATCGTCAGTCGGGCAGCTCTCGGACCGGTCTTTCCCGGTCCGGCGTTGATGGGGTCGGCGGTGACCGATTCGGCCGTGATCGGTCCGGCGGTGAGGCGGGGTTCTTCTCAGACCTCAGACCGCGCGGTTGCGGCGCCGTGCCAGCTCGTCCGCAGGATGGTGCCCTACGAGCGTCTCACCCGTGTCGATCCGCTCGCCGTGCAGCTGCGAGAGCGCGCTCTCCACATCCCGCCAGACCACGCCGACGGCGATCCCGAAGATGCCCTGCCCGCCCTGGAGCAGCGCGTGGACCTCGTCGGGCGAGGAGCACTCGTAGACCGTCGCCCCGTCGCTCATCAGGGTCATGCGCTCCAGGTCGCGGAACCCGCGCTCCCGGAGATGCTGCACCGCGGTCCGGATGTTCTGCAGCGACACACCCGTGTCGAGGAACCGCTTGACGATCTTCAGGACGACGACGTCCCGGAAGCTGTACAGCCGCTGCGTCCCCGACCCATAGGCGGGCCGCACGCTCGGTTCGACAAGCCCGGTCCGGGCCCAGTAGTCCAGTTGCCGGTAGGTGATACCCGCGGCCGCGCACGCCGTCGGACCGCGATAGCCAACGTCCTCGGACGCCACTTCGCCCTCGTCCGGCACCGGCGTCGGCCGCTGTGGAGCGTGGTCGGCCGCGCTGCCGTGAAGCGAGTACGGGCCGCTCTCACCCGGACTGTGTCCGGGACCCCCAGCCGTACCGTCGCCGCTGCTTCTCACGCCGACCTCCGTCCTCGACCTGCCTCCTCGACGGTAGGCAGTCACCAGGGGTGCGTCAACGATCGCCACACTCGCCACGCCGAGTGATAATCACCCTAGGAGTGGTTTCCCGTGACCCGCCGCGGGGAAAGGCTAGCCGAATGCCCTCGGCACGGCCGACGTACGCCCTGTCGTCCGACGGTCCCGGAGTGTCACTGGCCTTTGCTCCCGAAGCCGGGCCACGTCTGCTGGTCCGAAGCCGGATCACTGGCTGTTGGTCCCGAAGTCCTCGGGCGAGATCTGATCGAGGAACTCGCGGAACTTCTCCACTTCGTCCTCCTGCTCGTCCGGGATCGCGATACCCGCGTCGTCCAGGACACCGTCACTGCCGTAGATCGGCGTCCCGGTGCGCAGGGCCAGCGCTATGGCGTCGGACGGCCGGGCACTCACCTCGACGCCGCTGGCGAACACCAGCTCCGCGTAGAAGACGCCCTCACGCAGATCGGTGATGCGTACTTCGGTGAGCTCCTGGCCGACGGCCTCCAGCACGTCCTTGAACAGGTCGTGGGTCAGCGGTCGCGCGGGAGCCATGCCCTGCTGTGCGAAGGCGATCGCCGTCGCCTCCCCCGGCCCGATCCAGATGGGGAGGTAACGGTCGCCTCCCACTTCACGCAGGAGCACGATCGGTTGGTTGGAGGGCATTTCAACCCGGACACCTACGACGTCGAGCTCGTTCACACAGCAACCCTAGGCCGTGCTCGGCATCTTTGGGTAGTCGAGCACGGAACGGGTGGCCGATCCGGGCACCACCGAGGGCCCTCGGTCAGGGCAGCCGCACCCCGAGCGCGGCCTGCACCAGCGCGGCGTGCAGCTTCACCGCGAGCCCCGCCAGCTCCTTGGTCCGCGCCTCCGCGTGTGCTCGAGTCTGTGGGTTGCGGTGGCGCCGCAGCGGGGCCACGACCTGATCGACGAGGCCGGCATCGCGGTCGGCGGCGGCCTTCACGGCGCGCAGATGCCGCGGCTCGATGCCGAATCGCCCGAGCTCCACGACGAGCCCGGCCACGGTCACCGCCTCGGCGTCGTAGACCCCGTCCGGCAGCGGCGTGATCAGCCCGTACGACTCCCATTCCGCGAGCTCCTGCTCGCCGATCTCGGCGGCGGCCAGCAGATCGGCCCGCCCGATCCGGGCCACGGTGGGCCCCTCCGGCTCGCTGACAGCCTCACCGTCATGCTGCCGCCCCAGGGCGGGCAGCTGCACCGCCTCGCCGCGCTCCACGGCCTCCAGGTGCTCGCGGATCACCTTCAGGGGCAGATAGTGGTCACGCTGCATTCTCAGTACGTGGCCGAGGCGCTCGACGTCCTCCGGGCTGAACTTTCGATACCCCGAAGGGGTCCGCTGGGGCTCGACGAGCCCCTCCGACTCCAGGAACCGGATCTTGGAGATGGTGACTTCGGGAAACTCGTCGCGCAGCACGTTCAGCACCGTGCCGATGCTCATCAGGTCACTGGCCGTGGCGGCGGCGCCGTTACCGGCACCGCCGCTCGGTGTTTGAAGCATGGACATTCCCTGGGGTCCCCCCGGACGGAGTCTGGGGGAGGGTCAGATGCCCCGCTGGCTCGCGTAGAAGACCAGCCGGTACTTGCCGATCTGCACCTCGTCACCGTTCGACAGTGCGACGGAGTCGATCCGCTCCCGGTTGACGTACGTGCCGTTCAGGCTGCCCACGTCAGCGACGGTGAACGAGCCGTCCGGGGCGCGCCGGAACTCCACATGGCGGCGCGACACGGTCACGTCGTCGAGGAAGATGTCGCTCTGCGGATGACGACCGGCCGTGGTCAGATCGCCGTCCAGCAGGAAGCGGCTTCCGGAGTTCGGCCCGCGGCGCACCACCAGGAGCGCCGAACCGAGCGGCAGCGCGTCGACGGCGGCCTGCGCCTCGGGAGAGAGCATGGGCATCTGCGTCTGGCCGGTTGCTTCGGCGTCGTAGGACTCGATGCCGGAGATGGAGATCGTGGAGGTGGTCTCCGACGGGCGCTCGGCGGCCGCGCCGGCCCGCAGCGGCGCACCGCAGTTGGAGCAGAACCGGCTGTTCTCGGCGTTGCGGTTCCCGCACCTCGTACACACCAGGGCCGACATGGACGGATCCTCCTGCCGCGGCTGTCCTGCCTGGGCATTGGACGCGTACGGACCGGAGGAGAACCCTCCACCCGTACTTGAGGTTGACGGTTCCCCGAAACCTATGCGGCCGGACTGGGCAGGGTCAACAGACGGCGCGCCCTGACCTCCGGAAATGTCACCGCCCGGACCATCCACCTGGTCACGGAACAGCGGGCGCTCCCCGTGCCCCTCGGCATCTTCATGGCGCGATGCACGATGGCGGGCAGTGGCGTTGTCGCTGCCCTCTCGCGCACTCTTGCCGAACAACTTCGCAAACAACTTCACGGGCGATTCCCCTTGACCGAAACAGACCCGCCCGTGGGGCAGGACGAACCCTGATTACACACACCGGTCGAGCCGGACATCCTCACAACGTCCGTGTCCACCAGACAGTTTCCACCACGCACCACCCAATCGGTGCGTCGACCCCCCGCAACCTCATGCCCTGGCAGAGCGGCCGCCATGCGCCGCCGCTTCACTGGGAGGACGACCGAGCGTAGTCAGGCCGCTTCACCGCTCGCAAGGCATCCACCACGATCTTGCTTGAGCGTTCCACCGTGACCGTGGCCCGCTCTTTCTCCAGAGTCTGCACCACTCCGCCCGGGATGTTGAGCGCCGGTTCGAGGTCCTGCGGTTTGCCGATGACCTTGAAACGATAGGGCGCGCTGATCTTGTTCCCGTCGACGCTCACTCCGCTGCTCGCGTCCGTGAGATAGGTGCTGGCGACCACCCGTACGTCGTTGACCTGGATCGCCTCCGCACCGGCGGCGCGCAGCTCCTGGATCGCGTCGAGCAGCATGTCGGCCTCGACCGTTCCCTTCGTGTCGTCGATGGTCAGTGTGATGCCGGGGCCCTCCGCCGCCACCGTGCCCGCCAGGATGCCGAGCTGCCGCTCCTTCTCGACCGTCTGCTTGCGGGCCTCCTCGGCCTGGTCCGAGCTGTTCTCCAGCTCGGTGCGCTGATCTTCGAGCCCCTGCTTCTCTTCCTCCAGACGCTGCGTCCGGTCGTCGAGTTCATCGAGGATGCGTACGAGATCTGCCTGGCGAGCGCCGCGCAGGGCGCCGTCGCTGTCGCTGTTGGACGCCACCTGGACGGCCAGGCCGAAGCCGAGACCGAACAGCAGGAGGGCGACGATGAGTTGCGCGCGTGACAGGCGTGGCGGCCACAGGCCCTGCACCAGCCGCTGACGCCCGGAGAGAGTCGGCCCGACCTGCTCCGGCTCGTCCCCCGATGCGTCCTCCGATGCCTCCTTCGATGCCTCTGCCTCCCTCGATGCCTCAGGGGCATCAGAGGCCTCACGGGCCTCAGGGACCTCAGGGGAGGGGCGCTCAGGGGCCTCAGCCGGCACCTCTTCGGGCAGCTTCGCGCGCAGCTTGTTCTCGGGGGTCTCGTCCTGGCTGCTCATCGGCCTCACGCCCGGAACACGTGCCGACGGATCGCCGCGGCGTTGGAGAAGATGCGGATACCGAGGACGACCACAACGCCGGTGGACAGCTGCGCGCCCACACCGAGCTTGTCGCCCAGGAAGACGATCAGCGCGGCCACCACCACATTGGACAGGAACGACACGACGAAGACCTTGTCGTCGAAGATGCCGTCGAGCATCGCGCGCAGGCCTCCGAAGACGGCGTCGAGCGCCGCCACGACGGCGATCGGGAGGTACGGCTCGACCACTGCCGGAACCTCGGGCCGGACCAACAATCCAGCCACGACTCCCACGACGAGGCCCAGTACGGCGATCACGATGTGCCCTTCTCTGTGCTCGGCTCTGCTGTTCGTACGATCACGCTCGGCGCGGCAGGCAGCCGGACCTCTTCCTCTACGGAGATGCCGGTCCGGATCCCGAAGTTCTCGTGCAGCACGTGCAGGTACTGTCCGTCGGCGCTGTTCTGGAACCTGGTGCTCAGCCTTTTCCCGTCCCCCACCGCGAGCACCGTGTACGGCGGCACCAGCGGCTTGTTGTCGACCAGTATCGCGTCACCTGCGGCCCTGATCGCGGACAGGGCGGTCAGCCGCTGACCGTTGATCGTGATGGCCTCGGCACCGGACTCCCACAGCCCGTTGACCACCCGCTGCATGTCGCGGTCGCGCACGCGTCCGGTGTCGGAGAAACCCGAGGTCTCTCGCGGGTCCCCGTCACCGCCCTGTTCGGCTTCCTTGGCGTCGTTCACGACGAGCTTCACGCCGGGGCCGTGCACCTCGGCCGCCCCCGACAGGATGCCCACGAGCTCGCCCTGGTCGCCGCCGTGCTTCCGCAGTGCCTCACGCTGCCGAGCGCTCACGTCATCGCGCAGCTTGTCGACACTGTCCTCGAGCTTGTCGGCCGTCGCGGTCTCACGGTCGATGCGATCAATGAGTTCCTCGCGCTCCTTGGCGAGGGCCGGCGCCGCGACCCGCGCCTGTGCCGCCCCCACGGTCACCACCAGGGCAGCCAGTACGAGGCCGGCAGCGAGACCGAGCTTCGCCCGCAGTGTCCTGGGGATGCCGCCGACGCCTTCGGCCTGCTTGCGGGCGGCCGCCTCGGCGTAGCCCTCGTCAAGGCTGTGGTCCATGACGTTGGTGAGCAACGACATGGAGGCGTCCGGGCGCGGGACGCGCGAAGGGGTGCTCCGAACGGGGGGGTACTGCGGCATGCCGCACATCGTCGCATGTCGCGACCACTACCTCCGAATGGCCCCACCCGCGTGCCGGACGGGCCCCTTGAGAGACGCCGTCCGGCACGCGCGCGTGCTCAGCGCCCGGCGCTGTCCACGACGGACGACCACTCGTCGAGCAGCGCCTGGGCGGATGCGTCGTCGGGCCCCTCGGCCCACAGGTGCGTCGCCGCCTCCGCGGGGTCAGGAAGCACCATCACCCAGCGCCCGTCGGTCTCCACGACCCGTACGCCATCGGTCGTGTCCACGAACCGATCACCGGCCGCTTCCACAACGCGCCGCATCACCAGCCCCTTGACCGCCCAGGGAGTGGCGAGATCACGCTTGAGGACGTGAGCCCGCGGAATCCGCGCGTCGATCTGGCTGAGCGTGAGCTGCGTCCGCGCCACCAGACCGATGAGCCGCACGAAGGCCGCCGTACCGTCGAAGACGCTGCTGAACTCCGGCACGATGAAGCCGCCGCGCCCGTCGCCTCCGAAGATCGTCGAATCGTCGCGTCCGACCCGCGTCAGATCGTCCGGCGAGGTGGTCGTCCAGTCGACCTGCGTCCCGTGGTACGCCGCCACCTGCTCGGCGATCCGCGTGGTGGTCACCGGCAACGCCACACGCCCGCTGCGCCGCTCAGCGGCCACCAGGTCGAGCATGACGAGCAGCGCCCTGTCGTCCTCGACGATCCGCCCCTTCTCGTCGACGAGCGAGAGCCGCTCGCCGACCGGGTCGAACCGCACTCCGAACGCGGCCCGCGCGGACGCCACGATCTCCCCGAGCCTCACCAGTCCGGATCTGCGCGCATCTGCCGTCTCCGTGGGCCTGGACTCGTCGAGGCCGGGATTGATCGTCAGCGAGTCGACTCCGAGCTTGCCCAGCAAGCTGGGCAGAACCAGTCCGGCGCTGCCGTTCGAGGCGTCCACGACCACCTTCAGCCCGGATTCGGCGATCCCGGTCGTGTCGACATTTCTGAGCAGTGAGCCCGTGTACGAGTCGAAGACGCTCGCCGGGAAGTGCAGATCGCCGATCTCACCCGGGAACGCACGCCGGTACTCCTGCCGCGCGAACACCCGGTCCAGCTTGCGCTGACTCGCCTGCGACAGATCCGCCCCGCGCCCGTCGAAGAACATGATGTCGACGGAGTCCGGCACCCCCGGCGTCGTGCGGATCATGATTCCGCCGGCACTGCCCCGCGCCGTCTGCTGCCGCGCCACCGGCAGCGGCACGTTCTCGAGGTCGCGTACGTCGATGGCGCTGGCCTGCAGCGCCGAGATGACCGCCCGCTTCAGCGCACGGGCGCCCCTGGAGTGATCGCGGGCCGTTGTGACCGTGGAGCCCTTCTTGAGCGTGGTCGCGTACGCGCCGGCGAGGCGCACGGCGAGCTCCGGGGTGATCTCCACGTTGAGGATCCCGGACACCCCACGGGCCCCGAAGAGGTGGGCCTGACCTCGGGACTCCCAGATGACCGACGTATTGACGAAGGCGCCGGCCTCGATGGTCTTGAACGGATAGACCCGTACGTTGCCCTGCACGATCGATTCTTCGCCGACGAGGCACTCGTCGCCGATCACGGCGCCGTCCTCGATACGGGCGGCCCGCATGATGTCGGTGTTCTTTCCGACGACACAACCGCGCAGATTGCTGTGCTGGCCGATGTACACGTTGTCGTGCAGAACGGCCTTGTGCAGAAAGGCCCCGCTCTTCACCACGACATTCGAGCCGACGACGGTGTGCTCACGGATTTCCACGTCGGCCTCGACCTTGGCGTAGTCCCCGATGAACAACGGCCCCCGCAGTACCGCATCGGGATGCACCTCGGCGCCCTCGGCCACCCACACGCCGGGCGAGATCTCGAACCCGTCGAGCTCTACGTCGACCTTGCCCTCCAGGACGTCGGCCTGCGCCTTCACATAGCTCTCGTGCGTGCCGACGTCCTCCCAGTACCCTTCGGCGACATAGCCATAGATCGGCTTGCCCTCTTTCATCAGCTGCGGGAAGACATCACCGGACCAGTCGACGGGAACGTCCGCCTCGACATAGTCGAATACTTCGGGCTCCATGACATAGATACCGGTATTCACTGTGTCCGAGAAAACCTGGCCCCAGGTCGGCTTCTCCAGAAAGCGCTCAACCTTGCCCTCGTCGTCCACGATAGTGATGCCGAATTCCAGCGGATTGGGGACGCGGGTCAGACAGACGGTGACCATGGCGCCTTTTTCCTTGTGGAAATTTATCAGCTCGGTGAGATCGAAGTCGGTCAGAGCATCACCGGAGATCACGAGGAAGGCGTCGTCCCTCAGCGCCTCCTCGGCGTTCTTGACGCTCCCGGCAGTACCGAGTGGCTTCTCCTCATTGGCATAGGTGAGCTCCATCCCGAGCTCTTCACCGTCACCGAAGTAGTTCTTGACGAGAGAGGCCAAGAACTGGACGGTTACGACGGTCTCGTTGAGCCCATGCCGCTTGAGCAGCCGTAGCACATGCTCCATGATCGGGCGATTGGCCACGGGCAGGAGCGGCTTGGGCATGCTTGAGGTCATGGGGCGAAGGCGCGTGCCTTCGCCTCCAGCCATCACGACGGCCTTCATGTCGGAAGCGTCCTCCTTGAAGAGACGACTGTCTGGCCGACTTCACCCGTCAGATTGTCCCGCACATTCCGCTTGCGGGCCATCAGAGGCCACTACGGCCGCCCAATCGGCGAGCTCAATCGGCCATGGTGTCCGCGCGAACAAGGCGGCGGACCTGAACCACGTAGAGGATTCCTGCCCACCAGTACAGCGTTGTACCCCATCCCGCGAACGCCCAGCCGAAAATAGCAGCGAGTGACGCGATCCAACCACTTCCGTCACTGAGCAACAGCAACGGGAAGGCGTACATCAGGTTGAACGTCGCGGCCTTCCCGAGGAAGTTCACCTGTGGCGGCGGATAGCCGTGACGCCTGAGGATGCCCACCATCACCAGCAGAACCAGCTCTCGCGCCAGCAGGACAGCCGTCAGCCAAAGTGGAAGAATCTCGCGCCAGGTGAGGCCGACCAATGTCGACAGAATGTAGAGCCGGTCGGCCGCGGGATCCAGCAGCCGGCCCAGACTGCTGATCTGGTTCCAGCGCCGGGCGAGCTTGCCGTCCAAATAGTCACTGATGCCGCTCAGCATCAGCACCAGGAGCGCCCAGGTGTCGCTCTTGGGACCACCGAACTCGGGCCTGAGGATCAGCCACAGGAAGAGGGGCACGCCGGCGAGGCGCGCCATGCTGAGGATGTTCGGGATGGTGAGGACCCGGTCTGTCTGGACGCGGGTCTCCTGAACCTCCACCCGGGGCCTCCTGTGGGAACGTGCCAACGATGCCCCCTGACCTTACCCTCAGGCATCTCCCCACGACGCGGAGGGGTTCGGGTAGCCCTGGAAAACAAAAAAGCTTCGGTCCTTGGACTTATCGTCCAAGGACCGAAGCTTTAAAAGAAGTTCGGCGGCGTCCTACTCTCCCACAGGGTCCCCCCTGCAGTACCATCGGCGCTGAAAGGCTTAGCTTCCGGGTTCGGAATG
>NZ_VCHX02000313.1 GCF_005768555.2 Streptomyces sporangiiformans | reverse complement strand
GGCGCAGCCCCCAGGAACGGGATGATGGGGGTCCCCCCTGCTCGAGCGAATCCGAGAGCTTGGGGGAGGGTAGGGGCGGAGGGGGCGAAACCCCTCAGTCCAGCAGACCGAACCGCATCGCGCTGGTCACCGCCGCCGTTCTGTCGTCGACCCCCAACTTCCCGAAGGCCCGCAGCAGATGGGTCTTCACGGTGGACTCGCCGATGAACAACCGCCGCCCGATCTCCGCGTTGGTGCACCCCTCGGCCACCAGCCGCAGCACAGCGATCTCCCGGGAGGACAACCGCGGCCGCTCCGGCTTCGTACGGAGCTGGTCGACGAGGCGCGCGGCCACGGAGGGCGCGAGTACGGTCTCGCCCCGCGCGGCGGCCCGCACGGCGTCGGCGAGTTCACCACGCGGCAGATCCTTGAGCAGGTACCCCGCCGCCCCCGCCTCCACGGCGCGCAGGATGTCCCGGTCCGTCTCGTACGTGGTGAGCACGACGACCCGGCACTCCAGCCCCGCCGCGGTCATCCGCACGATCGCGTCGACGCCGTCACCACCCGGCATCCGCAGATCCATCAGCACGATGTCGGGCCGGAGTTCGGCGGCGAGCGCCTCCGCCTGCGGCCCACTGGACGCGTCGGCGACGACATCGAGGTCGGGCTCGGCACTCAGCATGGCGCGCAGGCCTTCGCGTACGACGGGATGGTCGTCGGCGAGGAGGATACGGATCACGGGGCGCTCCTTTTCCCTGGCTCCGGCGACAGCTCCGGTGAGAGCTCGGCCGGTACGGGCAGCCGGACGGTGACCGTCGTGCCGCCGCCGGGCGCACTGTGCACCAGGGCCGTCCCGCCGACCTCGGCGGCCCGGGCACGCAGTCCCGCCAGACCGTAGCCGTCGCAGGGCGCGGCCGGATCGAAGCCGCTGCCGTCGTCCTGTACGGACACGGTGAGCGTGTCGTCGGCGTAGGCCAGCGCGATACTGACCGTGGCCGAACTCCCGGCGTGTCTACGGGCGTTGGTCAGCGCTTCCTGGCAGGAGCGCAGGGCGACCACTTCGGGTCCGGCGGGCAGCGCCCGTACGGGTCCGACGACGTCCAGGCCGGCGTCGTGGCGCGTGGCGAGCCGGCGCAGCGCGTCGGGCAGCGAGGCGCCGTCGAGATCGGCGGGCGCGCCACCGGCGACCAGGGCGCGCGCCTCGGCGAGGTTCTGCCGCGCCGTCTCGTCCATCAGGGTCAGATGGCGGCGGGCCTTCGCCACGTCGTTCTGGTCGAGCTCGGCCTCCACCGCCTGCGTCAGCATCAGCAGGCTCGTGAAGCCCTGCGCCAGCGTGTCGTGGATCTCCCGTGAGAGCCGCTCCCGCTCGGCGAGCGCGCCGTGCGCGGCCGAGAGGCGTGAGATCTCGTGGCGGCTGGCCTCCAGCTCGGCTATCAACTCGCCCCGCTCCTTGCTCTGTTCGATGATCCGGATGACCCAGGTGCCGACGGCGATCGAGAAGACGAGGGTGACCACGGCGAAGAGGAAGTTGAAGAGGACCTCATGGCCGCTGGGCCGCCACAGCAGCGCCCAGCCCGCCACCGGGACGAGGTTGATGACGGTCACCGCGATCATCGCCCAGCGCATGCGTAGCGCCTCGAGGCACTGCGGAACGAGCGCGAACGTCAGCATGCGGCTCTCGCCGACGAGGACGGCCGACGGCAGGAACAGGGCCATCGCCCCCGCGATGTAGCCGAGCGCCCGGTGTTCGTCGGGCTCCTCGCTCATCAGCAGGGGGCGCCCGACCAGCAGGTACCAGGGGATCAGGGGGAGAAGCAGCCCGGCGGCCACGACACGGACGGGCCACCCCGGGAAGTCGGCGCCGACAACGAACACCAGGGTGGCCACCCACACGACGGAGAAGTACCAGTCCCAGACCCGGAACGAGCCTTCCCAGATGTTCGACGTGCGGGCCCCGAGCGGGCCGCTCATCCGTCTCGCCGGGTCTTCCACCGGAAGGTCATGAGACACAGGAGCAATCCTGCGACGCACCAGGCGGCGAGGACCAGGGCCACGCGCCCGAACTCCCACTCGCCCGCCTGCTCCAGGACACGCGACGACTCCGGCAGGAAGACCCCGCGCAGCCCCTGGCACATCCACTTCAGCGGGAACAACGCGCTGATGGTGACCATCCAGTCCGGAATGGAGTCGACGGGGATGTACACACCGGAGATGAACTGGAGGACCAGGAACGGGAGGACGACCACGGACGTGGCGCTCTTGGCGGACTTCGGGACCGAACTGATCGCGATGCCGAGCAGGGCGCACGCCGTGAGGCCGAGGACGAAGATCCAGCCGAGGTCGAACCACTTCCCCATGTCCGAGGGCAGGTCCACGTCGTACAGCGTCGTGCCGACGGCGAGCAGGATCGCCGTCTCCAGGAATCCGGTGACCAGAACGAGCCAGATCTTGCCGAGGAAGTACGCGGCCGGCGGCATCGGCGTCCCGCGCAGCCGTCGCAGCACCTTCTCGTCCCGTTCGATGGCGATGGAGATGCCGAGGGACTGGAAGCTGGTCGACATGAGGCCGGCGGCCATCATCGCGGGGACGTAGAGCTGCGAGGCGGTGATGCCCGCGCCCTCCACGTCGTCGCTGAAGATCGACGCGAAGAGGAAGAGGAAGACGACCGGGAAGGCGAAGGTGAACATCACCTGGTCGCGCTGGCGGAAGAACTGCTTGATCTCGATGGCGCCGCGCTGGAGTCCGAGCTCCCAGGCGCCGGGGAGCCGTTCGCCGGTGCGCTCGCCGCGGGCTCGTACGGTCGTCGTGGTCATCGTGCGTTCTCCTGTCCGGTCAGCCGCAGATAGACATCCTCCAAGGTGGGGCGGCTCACCCGCAGCCCCGGGATCTCCCCGTCGAACCGGTGCGTCAGCTCGGCGACCGTGCGCGTGGGTGTCTTTGTGTGCTCGCTGCGCGGGGTGCCGTCGGGCTCGGTCCACTCGACGGTGGCCTCGCTGCCGTGGCGGTCGCGCAACGCCGCCGGTTCGCCCTCGGCGACCACGTGTCCGTGGGCGACGACCGCCAGCCGGTGCGCGAGCGCCTCGGCCTCCTCCAGGTAGTGCGTGGTCAGCAGGATGGTCGTGCCCTCGTCCGCCAGCTTGCGGATCAGTTCCCAGAACTGCCGCCGGGCCGCCGGGTCGAAGCCGGTCGTCGGCTCGTCCAGCAGCAGCAGTTCCGGTCCGCCGATCACCCCGAGCGCCACATCCAGCCGCCTGCGCTGCCCACCCGAGAGCGCCTTGATCCGGCTGCCCGCCTTCTCCTGGAGGCCGACCAGACCGATGACCTCCTCCGGGTCACGCGGCCTTCGGTAATATCGGGAGAAATGCCGCACGGTCTCACGCACCGTCAACTCGGCGGGTGCGGATTCGTCCTGCCAGACGATGCCGACTCGCGAGCGCCACGCGCGCGTGGCCGTCTCCGGGTCCACGCCGAGCACGGAGACCTCGCCCGCGTCCCGGGAGCGGTTGCCCTGGAGGATCTCCACCGTGGTCGTCTTGCCCGCGCCGTTGGGTCCGAGCAGGCCGAAGACCTCGCCCTGCCGGATGCCGAGATCTATGCCGTCAACGGCGGTCACGTCCCCGTACTGCTTGCGCAGCCCCCGTACGTCCACCGCGAGGTCCTTCGCGTGTGCTGTCATGTCGGAAGCGTCCCGCCGAAGCGAACGTTCCGGGACGACCATGCGTACGTCCTCATGTCCATCGAACGGTGGATACGCGCGCGCGTGCGGCACAATGATCGGGCCCGCTGGCCCTCTCAAGCTACGGAAACGGCGTGATGAGCAAGACGACAGTCAGGGAAGGCGTGACCATCGACCAGGCAAGTGCCGATGCTCCACGGACGGCGGGCGGCAGTCGTGCGTTCGCCCTCCTGCTGGTGATCACGGGCGCGGCCGGGCTGCTGGCCGCCTGGGTCATCACGATCGACAAGTTCAAGCTGCTGGAGGACCCGAACTTCACGCCGGGCTGCAGTCTGAACCCGGTGGTGTCCTGCGGCAACATCATGAAGAGCGACCAGGCCTCGGCCTTCGGGTTCCCCAACCCGATGCTGGGTCTCGTCACGTACGCCATCGTGATCGGCGTCGGTGTGAGCCTGCTCGGCCGGGCGACCTTCCCGCGCTGGTACTGGCTGACCTTCAACGCGGGCACCCTCTTCGGAGTGGGCTTCTGCACCTGGCTCATGTACCAGTCGCTGTACAACATCAACTCACTGTGCCTGTGGTGCTGCCTCGCCTGGGCCGCGACGATCGTCATGTTCTGGGCCGTGACCTCGTTCAACGTCCGTCACGGGTTCCTGCCCGCGCCGGGCTGGCTGAAGGGCTTCTTCGGCGAGTTCGCCTGGGTGCTGCCCGTGCTGCACATCGGGATCATCGGCATGCTGATCCTGACCCGCTGGTGGGACTTCTGGACCAGCTGACCGCTCCTTGGGGCGTTGTCAGTGGCGTACTGCGCTTTCTGGGGAGCACCCCCAGACCCCCGGTAGGGTTTTCCCCGTGGAGCCCGACCTGTTCACCGCCGCAGCAGAAGAACGCCAGGAGAAGGACCCGTCCAGCAGCCCTCTGGCCGTACGGATGCGCCCGCGCACCCTGGACGAAGTCGTGGGCCAGCAGCACCTGCTGAAGCCCGGCTCGCCCCTGCGCCGGCTCGTCGGCGAAGGTGACCGGGCAGGCGGCGGGCAGAGTCCGGCCGGACCCTCCTCCGTGATCCTCTGGGGCCCGCCCGGCACCGGCAAGACCACGCTCGCCTACGTCGTCTCCAAGGCCACCAACAAGCGCTTCGTGGAGCTCTCCGCGATCACCGCGGGGGTCAAGGAAGTCCGCGCCGTCATCGACGGCGCCCGCCGCGCCACCGGAGGCTTCGGTAAGGAGACCGTCCTCTTCCTGGACGAGATCCACCGCTTCAGCAAGGCCCAGCAGGACTCCCTGCTCCCGGCCGTCGAGAACCGCTGGGTGACGCTGATCGCCGCGACCACCGAGAACCCGTACTTCTCGGTGATCTCGCCCCTCCTCTCCCGCTCCCTGCTCCTCACCCTCGAACCGCTCACCGACGACGACGTGCGCGGCCTCCTCAAGCGAGCGCTGGCCGACGAGCGCGGCCTCAAGGGCGCAGTCGCCCTCCCCGAGGACACCGAGGAGCACCTGCTGCGGATCGCCGGCGGTGACGCCCGCCGCGCCCTGACCGCCCTGGAGGCCGCGGCCGGCTCCGCGCTCGACAAGGGAGAGACGGAAGTGACCCTCCAGACCCTGGAGGAGACCGTCGACCGCGCCGCCGTGAAGTACGACCGCGACGGCGACCAGCACTACGACGTGGCGAGCGCGCTGATCAAGTCCATCCGCGGTTCGGACGTGGACGCCGCGCTGCACTACCTGGCCCGGATGATCGAGGCCGGCGAGGACCCCCGTTTCATCGCCCGCCGCCTGATGATCTCCGCCAGCGAGGACATCGGCCTCGCCGACCCGAACGCCCTGCCCATAGCCGTGGCCGCCGCCCAGGCGGTCGCGATGATCGGCTTCCCCGAGGCCGCGCTCACCCTCAGCCACGCCACCATCGCCCTCGCCCTGGCGCCCAAGTCCAACGCCGCGACGACGGCGATCGGCGCCGCCATGGAGGACGTGCGAAAAGGCCACGCGGGCACCGTGCCGCCCCACCTGCGCGACGGGCACTACAAGGGCGCGGCCAAGCTCGGGCACGCGCAGGGGTACGTGTATCCGCACGACCTGCCCGAGGGGATCGCCCCCCAGCAGTACGCCCCGGACGCGCTCAAGGACCGCGAGTACTACACACCCACCCGGCACGGCGCCGAGGCGCGCTACGCGGACGCGGTGGAGTGGACCAGGAAGCACCTCGGTCGAGGGCGCTCCTGACCACCCCTGACCACCCTGTAAGATGACTCAAAGCGCTGCGTCCCGTGTCCGGCTCCGGTCGGCACCACCAGAACGGGACATCCAGCCGGAACCTCTTCGCTGAAAGGCAGAGGGGATCCAGGAGCGTCGCGCACCGTCGAACGGTGTCGCGGGCAGCCCACCACCGCCCGGTCTCCGGGAGCGGTAGGTGGGCCACTCGCGTGCTGCACGTATGTGCCCAGACCAGGGAGCGGCTGCCCGCCCCGTCCATGCGGACTTCCGCAGGCGGACGAAGTGGGTTTCCCAGGCTGCGGATGCGACCTCCCCTAACCCTGGTGAAGCCGTATTCACATCAGAAACACGAGGTGTTTGGTTCATGCCGAACCAGTCCCGCCCCAAGGTCAAGAAGTCGCGTGCCCTCGGTATCGCGCTGACCCCGAAGGCCGTCAAGTACTTCGAGGCCCGCCCCTACCCGCCGGGTGAGCACGGCCGTGGCCGCAAGCAGAACTCGGACTACAAGGTCCGTCTGCTCGAGAAGCAGCGCCTGCGCGCGCAGTACGACGTGTCCGAGCGCCAGCTCGTCCGCGCCTACGAGCGTGCCGCCAAGACGCAGGGCAAGACCGGTGAGGCCCTGGTCATCGAGCTCGAGCGTCGTCTCGACGCGCTGGTCCTGCGTTCGGGCATCGCTCGCACGATCTACCAGGCCCGCCAGATGGTCGTCCACGGCCACATCGAGGTCAACGGCCACAAGGTCGACAAGCCGTCCTTCCGCGTCAAGCCCGACGACGTCGTGATGGTCCGCGAGCGCAGCCGCGAGAAGCCGCTGTTCCAGGTGTCGCGCGAGGGTGGCTTCGCCCCCGACGGCGAGACCCCGCGCTACCTCCAGGTGAACCTCCGCGCCCTGGCCTTCCGCCTGGACCGCGAGCCGAACCGCAAGGAGATCCCGGTGATCTGCGACGAGCAGCTCGTCGTCGAGTACTACGCCCGCTGATCACTTTCCGGCGGACGTAGCACCACCGCGCAACAGCCCGCCGCTCTCCCCGCCTCCCGGCGGGCGAGGCGGCGGGCTTTCGCGTTCCCGGGAAACCCGGCCCGGCGGACCTCGGGGGCACTCCGCTCCGGGAGGCCGTATGGGGGAGGCGGTAATGCGGTACGAGGCGGCACCCCCGGCGCGATAGGCTCGGGGGACGACTTTTTTGATGTTCAGGCACGAAGTTCAGGCACGAAAACCAGGGAGCGGGTGCGCAGTGTCCGGTGGAGAGGTGGCCGGGATCCTGGTGGCCGTCTTCTGGGCGATCCTGGTCTCCTTCCTCGCGGTGGCTCTCGCGAGGCTGGCCCAGACGCTCAAGGCGACCACCAAGCTCGTCGCGGACGTGACCGACCAGGCCGTCCCGCTCCTGGCAGACGCCTCCTCGGCAGTGCGCTCCGCACAGACCCAGATCGACCGGGTCGACGCCATCGCGTCGGACGTCCAGGAGGTCACGTCGAACGCGTCGGCGCTCTCCACGACTGTCGCGTCCACCTTCGGCGGCCCGCTGGTGAAGGTCGCGGCGTTCGGCTACGGCGTGCGCCGGGCCATCGGCGGCCGCCGCGAGGACGTGCCCGCCAAGCAGGCGCGACGTACCGTGATCGTGGGCCGCACCGTCACGTCCGCGCGCCGGAGGAAGCGGAAGAAGGACTGACGCAGCGATGTTCCGCCGAACGTTCTGGTTCACCGCCGGCGCCGCCGCCGGGGTGTGGGCCACCACCAAGGTCAACCGCAAGCTCAAGCAGCTGACGCCCGAGAGCCTGGCGGCGCAGGCCGCCGACAAGGCGGTCGAAGCGGGCCACCGGCTCAAGGACTTCGCACTCGACGTCCGCGACGGCATGGCCCAGCGCGAAGCCGAACTCGGCGAGGTGCTCGGGCTGAACGACCGGCCGGACGGCGAACTCCCGGCCCCCCATCGGGTGGTCGCCATCGAGAACAGCAACGACCCGAAGTACAGCAAGAACCCGACGTACGTCGAGCGGTCGACGTACTCGTCCAACCGGAATGAGGACCACTGATGGAGTCGGCTGAGATTCGCCGCCGCTGGCTGAGCTTCTTCGAGGAGCGCGGGCACACCGTCGTCCCTTCGGCGTCGCTCATCGCGGACGACCCGACTCTGCTCCTGGTCAACGCCGGCATGGTCCCCTTCAAGCCGTACTTCCTGGGTGAGACCAAGCCCCCGTTCCCGCGTGCCACCAGCGTCCAGAAGTGCGTCCGCACCCCGGACATCGAAGAGGTCGGCAAGACCACGCGCCACGGCACGTTCTTCCAGATGTGCGGCAACTTCTCCTTCGGCGACTACTTCAAGGAAGGCGCCATCAAGTACGCCTGGGAGCTGCTCACCACGCCCCAGGACAAGGGTGGCTACGGCCTGGAGCCGGAGAAGCTCTGGATCACCGTCTACAAGGACGACGACGAGGCCGAGCGCATCTGGCGCGACATCGTCGGTGTCCCCGCCGAGCGCATCCAGCGCCTCGGCAAGAAGGACAACTACTGGTCCATGGGCGTCCCGGGCCCGTGCGGACCGTGCTCCGAGATCAACTACGACCGCGGTCCCGAGTTCGGCGTCGAGGGCGGCCCGGCCGTCAACGACGAGCGGTACGTGGAGATCTGGAACCTCGTCTTCATGCAGTACGAGCGTGGCGAGGGCACCTCGAAGGAGGACTTCGAGATCCTCGGCGACCTCCCGCAGCAGAACATCGACACCGGCCTCGGCATGGAACGCCTCGCCATGATTCTGCAGGGCGTGCAGAACATGTACGAGATCGACACCTCCATGGCCGTCATCAAGAAGGCCACCGAGCTCACCGGTGTCGCCTACGGCGACGCCCACGGCTCCGACGTCTCCCTGCGCGTGGTCACCGACCACATCCGTACGTCCGTGATGCTCATCGGCGACGGCGTCACGCCCGGCAACGAGGGGCGCGGCTACGTGCTGCGCCGCATCATGCGCCGGGCCATCCGCAACATGCGTCTGCTCGGTGCCACCGGTCCGGTCGTGCAGGACCTCATCGACGTCGTGATCGGGATGATGGGCCAGCAGTACCCGGAGCTCATCACCGACCGGAAGCGCATCGAGACCGTCGCCCTCGCCGAGGAGGCCGCCTTCCTCAAGACGCTGAAGGCCGGCACGAACATCCTCGACACCGCCGTCACCGAGACCAAGGCCACCGGCGGCACGATCCTGGCCGGCGACAAGGCCTTCCTGCTCCACGACACCTGGGGCTTCCCGATCGACCTCACCCTGGAGATGGCCGCCGAACAGGGCCTCTCCGTGGACGAGGACGGCTTCCGGCGCCTGATGAACGAGCAGCGGGAGCGCGCCAAGGCCGACGCCAAGGCCAAGAAGACCGGCCACGCCGACCTGGGTGCCTACCGCGAGATCGCCGACACCTCCGGCGAGACCGACTTCATCGGCTACATCGCCACCGAGGGTGAGTCGCGCGTCGTCGGCATCCTTGTCGACGGTCTCTCGTCGCCCGCCGCCACCGAGGGCGACGAGGTCGAGATCGTCCTCGACCGCACGCCGTTCTACGCCGAGGGCGGCGGCCAGATCGGCGACACCGGTCGCATCAAGGTCGACTCCGGCGCCGTCATCGAGATCCGCGACTGCCAGAAGCCGGTCCCGGGCGTGTACGTCCACAAGGGCGTCGTCCAGGTCGGCGAGGTGACCGTCGGCGCCTCCGCCCAGGCCGTCATCGACGTACGCCGCCGCAAGGCCATCGCCCGCGCCCACTCGGCCACGCACCTCACGCACCAGGCCCTGCGCGACGCCCTCGGCCCGACGGCCGCCCAGGCCGGCTCCGAGAACCAGCCCGGCCGCTTCCGCTTCGACTTCGGCTCCCCGTCCGCCGTGCCCACGACCGTGATGACGGACGTCGAGCAGAAGATCAACGAGGTGCTGGCCCGCGACCTGGACGTGAACGCCGAGATCCTGAGCATCGACGAGGCCAAGAAGCAGGGCGCCATCGCCGAGTTCGGCGAGAAGTACGGTGAGCGCGTGCGCGTCGTCACCATCGGCGACTTCTCCAAGGAGCTGTGCGGCGGCACGCACGTGCACAACACCGCCCAGCTGGGTCTGGTGAAGCTCCTCGGCGAATCGTCGATCGGCTCCGGCGTACGCCGCATCGAGGCCCTGGTCGGCGTCGACGCCTACAACTTCCTCGCCCGCGAGCACACGGTCGTCGCCCAGCTCCAGGAGCTGGTCAAGGGACGTCCGGAGGAGCTGCCGGAGAAGATCTCCGCCATGCTCGGCAAGCTGAAGGACGCCGAGAAGGAGATCGAGAAGTTCCGCGCGGAGAAGGTCCTTCAGGCCGCCGCCGGTCTTGCCCAGGGCGCCAAGGACGTCCACGGTGTGGCCCTCGTCACAGGCCAGGTGCCCGACGGCACGACCGCCGACGACCTGCGCAGGCTGGTCCTCGACGTGCGTGGCCGCATCCCGGGCGACCGGGCCGCCGTGGTCGCCCTGTTCACCACGGTGAACGGCAAGCCGCTGACGGTCATCGCCACCAACGAGGCCGCCCGCACGCGGGGCCTCAAGGCCGGTGACCTGGTCCGTACGGCCGCCAAGACCCTCGGCGGCGGCGGTGGCGGCAAGCCGGACGTCGCCCAGGGCGGCGGCCAGAACCCGGCCGCCATCGGCGAGGCGGCCGACGCCGTCGAGCGCCTTGTGGCCGAGACGGCCAAGTGAGCGGAGACGAACGCGTCATGCGCCGCGGCCGCCGACTCGCCATCGACGTCGGGGACGCCCGCATCGGGGTCGCCTCGTGCGACCCCGACGGGATCCTCGCCACTCCGGTGGAGACCGTTCCGGGCCGCGATGTCCCGGCCGCCCAGCGGCGGTTGAAGCAGCTGGTCGAGGAGTACGAACCGATCGAGGTCGTCGTCGGCCTCCCTCGTTCCCTCAAGGGAGGCGAGGGGCCGGCCGCGGTCAAGGTCCGCGCCTTCGCCCAGGATCTCGCCCGGGGGATCGCCCCCGTTCCCGTGCGGCTCGTGGATGAGAGAATGACCACGGTGACGGCCAGTCAGGGCCTGCGTGCCTCAGGCGTGAAGTCCAAAAAAGGAAGATCTGTTATCGATCAGGCAGCCGCTGTGGTTATCCTCCAGCAAGCACTGGAATCCGAACGGGTGTCAGGTAAAGCACCGGGCGAGGGCGTCGAAATGGTCATCTGATCGCGATACGGTAACGTTCCGCGCGATGCGGCGGCGTTCGAACAGCCAGCGCACAGCAAAGAGGCAGACGGAAGCCGAGCCACAGTGCCCCTCGCGACCGCTGCCTCGCGGCTTCTAGGGGATCGATGACTGAGTATGGCCGGGGCCAGGGCTCCGAACCGTGGCATCCCGAGGACCCGTTGTACAGGGACGGCGGATGGGGAGGACAGGAGGCCCACGCGGCCCAGTCCCCCTACGGCGGCCAGCCGCAGCACTATCCGCAGCAGCCGCAGCAGCAGTCGCAGTACGGCGACTGGGGCACCGGACAGCAGGCCGGCTACGACCAGGGGCAGCAGCACTATGCCCAGGGACAGCAGCATTACGGCGGCCCGGATCCGAACCAGTACCCCCAACAGGGCGGCCAGCAGTACGACGGCGGCTGGGACACCGGGCAGCACGGCAATGTCCCGTACGGCGCCGATCAGGGTGATGCGTACGGAGGCCGGCAAGGCGGGTACGGCGGTCAGCAGTCCGACTACTACGGGACTCCCGAAGCGTATCCGCCGCAAGGGCCACCTGGGCCGCAGGGACCGCCTGGGCCGCAGCGGCCGCCGAGCCGCCGTCGCCCCGAACCCGAGCCGCAGACCGACTGGGAC
The DNA here is from genome assembly GCF_005768555.2 of Streptomyces sporangiiformans. Taxonomy (GTDB): domain Bacteria; phylum Actinomycetota; class Actinomycetes; order Streptomycetales; family Streptomycetaceae; genus Streptomyces; species Streptomyces sporangiiformans. The sequence goes on along the minus strand of NZ_VCHX02000313.1, from coordinate 8,942 downwards.
CCTGGTCCCGATCAGGGCGAGCACGCCTTCTTCTCGGGCGACGACGATGACGACGACTCCGACGACGACTCGGGCCGTCGACGCGGCAAGGGGAAGGGCAAGGGCGGCAAGAAGCGCCGCAGCGGCTGCGCATGCCTGGTCATGACCCTGGTCCTGGCCGGTGGCCTCGGCGGAGCCGGCTATTTCGGCTACCAGTTCTACCAAAGCCGTTTCGGTGACGCACCGGACTATGCGGGCGACGGCACGAGCGAGACGGTGACCGTCACCATTCCCAAGGGCGCGGGCGGCTATGCCATAGGGCAGGCTCTCAAGGCCAAAGGTGTCGTGAAGAGCGTCGACGCCTTCGTGGCCGCGCAGGCGGCGAATCCCGAAGGGAGCAAGATCCAGCCGGGCGTTTACACGCTCAACAAGGAAATGTCCGCCGCCAGTGCTGTCGAACTGATGCTCAGCCCCAAGAGCCGCAACAACCTGATCATTGCCGAGGGTCGGCGCAATGCCGAGGTGTACAAGCAAATCGACCAACGCCTCGGTCTCAAGGCCGGTACCACAAAGGGCGTCGCGAAGAAGGAATGGTCGAAGCTCGGTCTTCCGGACTGGGCGAACACCGACGACGACATAAAGGACCCGCTGGAAGGATTCCTCTACCCGTCCAGCTATCCCGTCTCCAAGGGCATGAAGCCCAAGGACGTCCTGAAGGAAATGGTCGCTCATGCCACGCAGGAGTACGACGAGCTCGGTCTGAAGTCGAAGGCCGACAAACTGAACCTGAAGGACCCGCTGCAGGTCGTCACGGTGGCGAGCCTCGTCCAGGCCGAGGGCAAGTACGATCACGACTTCGTGAAGGTGGCGAGGGTCGTCTACAACCGCCTGAAGCCGAACAACACCGAGACCTACGGTCTGTTGGACTTCGACTCGACGGTGAACTATCTGAGGGGCGAGTCCAAGCTCGCCACCGGTTCGGTCAACCAATTGCGGCAGATCGACGATCCGTACAACACCTACAAGATCAAGGGCCTGCCGCCCGGACCGATCACCAATCCCGGTGAAGAGGCCATCAAAGCCGCTCTCAACCCGGCCAAGGGCAACTGGTATTACTTCGTCTCGATCAGCGCGGACAAGACGCTCTTCGCGGAGACGAACGAAGAGCAGAACCGCAACCGCCAGAAGTACCTGGAAGAACAGAACGGATAATGAGCGGTACAGCCAACAAACGCCGAGCCGCCGTTCTCGGTTCCCCGATCGCACACTCCCTCTCCCCGGTGCTGCACCGTGCCGCATACGAGGCACTGGGCCTGGGCGACTGGTCGTACGACCGTTTCGAGATCGACGAGGAAGCGCTGCCCGGTTTCTTCGAGAAGCTCGGGCCGGAGTGGGCAGGACTGTCTCTGACGATGCCGCTCAAGCGCGTGGTCATTCCGCTGCTCGACGAGATCAGCGCGACGGCGGCCTCGGTCGAGGCGGTCAACACGGTGGTGTTCACCGACGACGGGCGCCGCGTCGGCGACAACACCGACATCCCCGGCATGGTCGCCGCCCTGCGGGAGCGCGGGATCGAGCAGGTCGAGTCGGCCGCGATCCTCGGCGCGGGCGCCACCGCCTCGTCCGCGCTGGCCGCCGTCTCGCGGATCTGCACGGGCGAGATCGTCGCGTACGTCCGCAGCGAGGCCCGCGCCGCCGAGATGCGGCAGTGGGGGGAGCGCCTGGAGACCGAGGTGCGCATCGCGGACTGGGCCGATGCCGAGCGAGCCCTGCGCGCGCCGCTCGTGGTCGCCACGACACCGGCGGGCACCACCGACGAGCTCGCCTCCGCGGTCCCCGAGCGGCCGGCCACGCTCTTCGACGTCCTGTACGACCCCTGGCCGACCGCACTCGCGGCCCGCTGGTCGGCGTACGGCGGGGCCGTCGTCAGCGGGCTCGACCTGCTCGTGCACCAGGCGGTGCTCCAGGTCGAGCAGATGACGGGCCGGACACCCGCCCCGCTGGACGTCATGCGAAACGCTGCGGAAAAGGCGCTCGCGGGCCGCTAGGATCCAACTTCGGTTCCGCAGGGGGCGGAATCCGGGGGGAGTCCGATCCATGGGTGTGCCACAGGCGTCGGGAAAATCGGAGATCTTCGAGGCCGTGCTGCGGTTCATGCCCGACTGGGTGCAGGTCACTGTGCTCGGTCTGGTGCTGCTCGCCGTCCTCGTGTCCTTGGGCGTCAAGCTGAAGCGCAAGCTCGCATATCGGCGGGCGGTGCGCGAGGGGCGGCCCATGCACGCGGCGGCACAGTACGGGCAGGGACGCGGGGCCGACTATCTCGGTTCGTACGCTCCCCAGACCCGCCAGGACGGCACCACGCCCTGACCGGGGCGTCGTCCCGTCTGATGGACCTGCGGCCGGTTCTGGGGGGCGGACGTGGCAGGATCGACAGTGGCGGGCCAGGGCCGCGCACCTGGTCACGCCGTCGCCGTACGCGAGGACGCGTGTACGCACAGGCTGTACGCAGAGGCAGTACGCAGTACCAGGGCGCGATTATCGAGGAGCATCGTTGAGCAGGTTGCGCTGGCTGACCGCGGGGGAGTCCCACGGACCCGCACTTGTCGCGACGCTGGAGGGCCTTCCCGCCGGCGTGCCGATCACCACGGAGATGGTGGGGGATCACCTGGCCAGGCGCCGTCTGGGTTATGGGCGCGGCGCGCGGATGAAGTTCGAGCGCGACGAGGTCACCTTCCTGGGCGGGGTCCGGCACGGGCTGACCCTCGGTTCGCCGGTCGCGGTCATGGTGGGGAACACCGAGTGGCCCAAGTGGGAGCAGGTGATGGCGGCCGACCCGGTGGACCCGGAGATCCTCGCCGACCTGGCTCGCAACGCGCCGCTGACCCGCCCGCGTCCCGGTCACGCGGACCTGGCGGGTATGCAGAAGTACGGCTTCGACGAGGCCCGGCCGATTCTGGAGCGGGCGAGTGCGCGGGAGACCGCGGCTCGTGTCGCGCTCGGTGCGGTGGCCCGTTCGTACCTGAAGGAGACGGCCGGAATCGAGGTCGTCTCGCATGTGGTGGAGCTGGCGGCGGCGAAGGCCCCGTACGGCGTCTACCCGAAGCCGGCGGACGTGGAGAGGCTGGATGCCGATCCGGTGCGGTGCCTGGACGCGGACGCGTCGAAGGCGATGGTCGCGGAGATCGACCAGGCGCACAAGGACGGCGACACCCTGGGTGGTGTGGTCGAGGTGCTGGCGTACGGGGTGCCGGTGGGCCTGGGCTCGCACGTGCACTGGGACCGCAGGCTGGACGCCCGGCTGGCGGCCGCACTGATGGGTATCCAGGCGATCAAGGGCGTCGAGGTCGGTGACGGCTTCGACCTGGCGCGGGTGCCGGGCTCGAAGGCGCACGACGAGATCGTGCAGACCGACGAGGGCGTGAGGCGGGCTTCGGGCCGCTCCGGCGGCACCGAAGGCGGGCTGACCACCGGAGAGCTCCTGCGGGTGCGCGCGGCGATGAAGCCGATCGCGACCGTGCCGCGGGCGCTGGCCACCATCGACGTGGCGACCGGTGAGGCGGCCAAGGCGCACCACCAGCGCTCGGACGTGTGCGCGGTGCCGGCCGCCGGCATCGTCGCCGAGGCCATGGTGGCGCTCGTCCTCGCGGACGCGGTGGCGGAGAAGTTCGGCGGCGACAGCGTGGCCGAGACGCGGCGCAACGTCGCCTCGTACCTCGAGAATCTGGTGATCCGGTGAGCACTGGGCCTGTGGTCGTGCTCGTCGGCCCGATGGGGGTCGGCAAGTCCACGGTGGGCGCGTTGGTCGCGGAGCGGCTCGGCTGTTGCCACCGGGACACCGACGAGGACATCGTGGCCGAGCAGGGCCGCACCATCGCGGACATCTTCGTCGACGAGGGCGAGCCCGTCTTCCGGGCGATCGAGAAGCGCGCGGTGCACCGGGCGCTGGCCGAGCACGACGGTGTACTGGCGCTGGGCGGCGGCGCGATCCTCGACGCCGACACCCGGGAGCTACTGGCCGGACTCCCGGTCGTGTACCTGTCGATGGACGTCGAAGAGGCGGTCAAACGCACCGGTCTGAACACGGCCCGGCCACTGCTCGCCGTCAACCCGCGACGGCAGTGGCGCGAGCTGATGGAAGCGCGCCGGCACCTGTATGTGGAAGTCGCCCGTGCGGTCGTCGCCACCGACGGCCACACCCCGGAAGAGGTCGCCCAGGCGGTCCTCGACGCCTTGGAGTTGAAGCAGGCATGAGTGAGCACGACCAGACGGTGACCCGGATCCAGGTCGGCGGCACCGCGGGCACCGAGCCGTACGAGGTGCTGGTCGGGCGTCAACTCCTCGGCGAGCTGGGCGCGTTGATCGGCCCACGGGCGAAACGGGTCGCGGTGGTGCACCCGGAGGCACTGGCCGAGACCGGTGAGGCGCTACGGGCCGACCTGGCCGGTCAGGGCTTCGAGGCCGTGGCCATCCAGGTGCCCAACGCGGAGGAGGCCAAGACCGCCGAGGTCGCCGCGTACTGCTGGAAGGCGCTGGGGCAGTCCGGCTTCACCCGGACCGACGTGATCGTCGGGGTGGGCGGTGGGGCGACCACCGACCTGGCCGGGTTCGTGGCCGCGAGCTGGCTGCGCGGGGTGCGCTGGATCGCCGTACCGACGACCGTGCTTGCCATGGTGGACGCGGCGGTCGGAGGCAAGACCGGCATCAACACCGCCGAAGGCAAGAACCTGGTCGGCGCCTTCCACCCGCCCGCCGGCGTCCTGTGCGACCTGGCGGCGCTGGACTCGCTGCCGGTCCATGACTTCGTGTCCGGGCTCGCGGAGATCATCAAGGCCGGGTTCATCGCGGATCCGCGGATCCTGGAGCTGATCGAGGCCGATCCGCAGGGGGCCCGTACCCCGGCCGGTCCGCACACCGCGGAGCTGATCGAGCGGTCCATCCAGGTCAAGGCCCAGGTCGTTTCCTCCGACCTCAAGGAGTCCGGGCTGCGGGAGATCCTCAACTACGGTCACACGCTGGGCCACGCCATCGAGAAGAACGAGCGCTACCAGTGGCGGCACGGTGCCGCCGTCGCGGTCGGCATGCACTTCGCCGCCGAACTCGGCCGTCTGGCGGGCCGGTTGGACGACGCGACCGCCGACCGGCACCGCACCATCCTCGAGTCCGTCGGCCTTCCGCTGCACTACCGCTACGACCAGTGGCCCAAGCTGCTGGAGACCATGAAGGTCGACAAGAAGTCCCGTGGCGACCTGCTGCGCTTCATCGTCCTCGACGGCCTGGCCAAGCCCACCGTCCTGGAGGGCCCGGACCCGGCCGTGCTCCTCGCGGCCTACGGCGAAGTGGGCGAATAACACCCCAGGACATGGCTTCACCCGATTTGCCTTGTGCCCAGGGGCACTTCGCACCGCCCCCGGCCGTTCACCAAACGGCGGCCGGGGGCGGTACCGTTCGGTAGGGAGCGGGGCAGGTGCCCCGCTGCCAGCGCCAATTGCCTGCGGCGAGTAGCCGAAGGGGCGCGCTCGACACAGGCTCTGGCGCCCCGGAGGCGAACGAGCTCAAGAGAACGAGACGGAGTGGCACCGGATGCAGCACGCAGTGGGGTCTCCGCTGCCGCCGCCCCACCAGCCGGGGCACGGACCGGCCGCCGGCTGGTCGCCGGCCGCACAACACCCCGGATCGCACCCCCCGGACGCCCACCCGGGCCCCGGGCCGGTGAGCTCTCCCACGGGTCCCGCCCCCGCGAGCCCGCCGCCACCGGGATTCGCCGGAGTACCGACCGGGCCCGCGGCACCGCACCCTCCCGGCCACGCGCCGGCCCCGCATCACACGGCGCCCCACCAGGGGTCCGTGCCGCCGACGCCGGACACCACGGGCCACGTGCAGCTGCCGCCGGGCGGCCCCGTCGCGATGCCGAGCCCACCGCCGAGCCCGGGCACACCCGACCCCACGTCCACGACGCTCGCCGTCCTGCTCATAGGCCCCGCCGGCGCCGGCAAGACGAGCGTCGCCAAGTACTGGGCCGACCACCGCCGGGTTCCCACCGCGCACATCAGCCTGGACGACGTACGGGAATGGGTGCGCTCGGGCTTCGCGGACCCCCAGTCGGGGTGGAACGACCACTCGGAGGCCCAGTATCGTCTCGCCCGCCGTACCTGCGGCTTCGCGGCGCGCAACTTCCTGGCGAACGGCATCTCGTGCGTCCTCGACGACGCCGTCTTCCCGGACCGGCCGGTCGTCGGCCTCGGCGGCTGGAAGCGGCATGTGGGACCCGGCCTGCTGCCGGTCGTCCTCCTGCCGGGCCTGGAGATAGTCCTGGAGCGCAACGCCGAGCGCTCCGGAAACCGCCGCCTCACCGACGAGGAAGTCGCCCGCATCCACGGCCGCATGGCCGGTTGGTACGGCTCCGGGCTTCCCATCATCGACAACTCCCAGCTCGACGTACCGGCCACGGCCCAGGTGCTCGACGACGTGCTGGCGCGGTCGATCGCCAGCCCACCGCAGTGGTGACCGGCGTGGTGCCTGAGCGTGCCTGAGCCCGGCACACGTCCCCTCCCGCCCGGTCGGACGTTCTGAACCGGCGGTATCCGGCCACCGCTCGTAGGCTCGGGTCATGGCACAGGTGTACGCGGCCCGCCGGGACCGGCTACGGGAGCGCTGTACGGCGGGCGGCAGCGCGACGGCGCTGGTGTCCCGCCCCGCCAACGTCCGCTATCTCGCGGGCGCGGCGCCGGAGGGTGCCGTTCTGCTGCTCGGCAGAGGGGAAGACCTGCTGGTGTGTGCGGATTCCCCCGCGCAGCCCGGCCCTCAGTCCGAGCGGGGGCGGCCCGACGAGGCGCTGCGGGTCCAGCTGCTGCCGGCGATCGGCGGTGATCCGGCCGTCGCCGCGGCCGACGTCGCGACGGCCCAGGGGGCCGAGTCCCTCGCCGTCGAGGAACACCACCTGACCGTGGCCCGTCACCGCGCCATCCGGTCCGTGGCCCCCCGGCTCCGGCTGGCCGACCTCGGCGGCGCCGTCGAGCAGCTGCGCGTCGTCAAGGACGAGGAGGAGATCTCCTGTCTGCGGATCGGCGCCGAGATCGCCGACCAGGCACTGAGCGAACTCCTCGAATCGATCCTCGTCGGCCGCACGGAACGTCACCTCGCCCTGGAGCTGGAGCGACGCCTCGTCGACCACGGTGCCGACGGCCCGGCTTTCGAGACCTCGGTCGCGACCGGCCCCAACGCGGGGCGCCGCGGCCATCGCCCCACCGACCGGCGGGTCGAGGAGGGCGACTTCCTCTCCGTGTGCCTCGGCGCGACCTACCGCGGCTACCGCTGCGAGATCGGCCGTACATTCGTCATCGGGACCTCGCCCACCGACTGGCAGATCGAGCTGTACGACCTCGTCTTCGCCGCTCAGCGGGCCGGCCGCGAGGCGCTGATGCCCGGCGTCGCCTACCGTGACGTGGACCGCGCGGCCCGACAGGTGCTGGACTCCGCGGGGTACGCGAACAGCCTCCCATCGCTGACCGGGCATGGTGTAGGGCTCGAAATCGACGAGGACCCGCAATTGGCTCCCGCGGCCATGGGTAAACTGGACGCTTGCGTGCCGGTCACCGTCGAACCGGGGGTCCACCTCCCGGGCCGGGGCGGTGTCCGGATCGATGACACGCTCGTCGTACGCCCCGAGGCGGACGGCGGACCCGAGCTACTCACCATCACGACCAAGGAGCTGCTCGCGCTCTAGCTTCGCGCTGTGCGCCTGCCCCGGGGTCGTCCACGTCAGTCCAGGAGATTCCGCAACCGTGGCTTCCACGAACGACCTCAAGAACGGCATGGTGCTCAAGCTCGAAGGCGGCCAGCTCTGGTCCGTCGTCGAGTTCCAGCACGTCAAGCCCGGCAAGGGCCCGGCCTTCGTGCGCACCAAGCTCAAGAACGTGCTCTCCGGCAAGGTCGTCGACAAGACGTTCAACGCCGGTGTCAAGGTCGAGACGGCCACTGTCGACAAGCGCGACATGCAGTTCTCGTACATGGACGGCGAGTACTTCGTCTTCATGGACATGGAGACGTACGACCAGCTCCATGTCGACAAGAAGTCCGTCGGCGACGCCGCCAACTTCCTGGTCGAGGGCTTCACCGCCACCGTCGCCCAGCACGAGGGCGAGGTGCTCTTCGTCGAGCTGCCCGCCGCCGTCGAGCTGACCATCCAGGAGACCGAGCCGGGCGTCCAGGGCGACCGCTCCACCGGTGGCACCAAGCCCGCCATCCTGGAGACCGGTCACCAGATCAACGTGCCGCTCTTCATCACCACCGGCGAGAAGATCAAGGTCGACACCCGCACGAGCGACTACCTCGGCCGGGTGAACAGCTAACCGTGGCTGCCCGCAACACGGCCCGCAAGCGCGCCTTCCAGATCCTCTTCGAGGGTGACCAGCGCGGCGTGGACGTCCTGACGGTCCTCGCGGACTGGATCCGGCACTCCCGATCCGACACCCGGCAGCCGCCGGTGAGCGAGTACACGATGCAGCTGGTCGAGGGGTACGCCAAACGGGCGTCGCGCATCGACGAGCTCATCGCGCAGTATGCCGTCGGCTGGACGATCGACAGGATGCCGGTCGTCGACCGCAACATCCTGCGCCTCGGTACCTACGAGCTGATCTGGGTCGACGAGACTCCGGATGCCGTGGTGCTCGACGAGGCGGTTCAGCTCGCCAAGGAGTTCTCCACGGATGAGTCGCCGGCCTTCGTGAACGGTCTGCTCGGCCGCTTCAAGGATTTGAAGCCGACGCTTCGGCGGGACGAGGGGTAGACGCTGCCCGTCCACCATCAAGCCGTCACGGAGGGCCCGCAGCCTGTGCTGCGGGCCCTCCGTCGTTGTGGCGCTTGAGGGGGTGCGCCCCTTCAGGGGCGCGGGGAACTGCGCGACCAGCCACGGTGGGGTTGGGGAAAGGAAACCTCCCTCACCCACCCGCAGCCGACAAAAGCGC
>NZ_VCHX02000307.1 GCF_005768555.2 Streptomyces sporangiiformans | reverse complement strand
GACATCCACGAAGCCTTCCTCGGCCTCGCCATCTGCCTGATCACCCACCGCCACGTCCAACGGCTTTGTTAGGGCCTCTAAGCCTCCTCCTGGCTGATCGGCGCCTTGACCCGGGGTGATCGGGCGGCGGAGCCGCGGTGTCGGTCATCTATCGGAGGGCTGTCGGTCCGATGTCGACGGCTCGTCGGCGGGGCCTGGCACCTTTCCAGAGACGGCCGGTCGGAGCTCACCGGGCGGCCCGATCCCGAAGGAGCCACCATGCACACGCCCGTCACGATCATCGGCGCGGGACTCGGCGGACTCACGCTGGCCCGCGTCCTGCACGTCCACAAAATCCCGGTCACGGTCTACGAGGCCGAGTCCTCCCCATCGGCGCGTACGCAGGGTGGGATGCTCGACATCCACGACTACAACGGGCAGCTCGCCCTCAAGGCGGCTGGCCTGATGGACGAGTTCCACGCCATCGTCCTGGAGGGCCGCCAGTCGATGCGGGTCCTTGACCGGGACGGGACCGTCCTGCTCGACAAAGCCGACGACGGCGTGGGCGGACGCCCGGAGGTGCAGCGCAGCGAGTTGCGAAAGATCCTGCTCGACTCACTCCCGGCCGGCACCGTCCGGTGGGGGCACAAGGTCAGCAGCACCCGTGCCCTCGGCGAGGGGCGCTACGAGGTGACGTTCGCCGACGGCGGCACCGTCGTCACCAGCCTGCTCGTCGGCGCGGACGGCGCATGGTCAAGAGTCCGGCCGCTGCTCTCCACCGCCACACCCGAGTACACCGGCACGTCGTTCGTCGAGACCTACCTGTTCGACACCGACACCCGGCACCCAGCCGCCGCGAAAGCGGTCGGCGGCGGGTCGATGATCGCGCCCGCGCCGGGCAAGGAGATCTTCGCTCACCGGGAAAGCGGCGACACCCTGCACACCTACGTGGCGCTGTCCAAGCCGCAGGACTGGTTCGCCGCCATCGATTTCACCGATGCCGCCGCGGCCGCCGCACGGATCGCGCAAGAGTTCGACGGTTGGGCACCGGAGCTCACCGCGCTGATCACCGACGGCGACACCGCGCCGGTCCTGCGCCCCCACTACGCTCTGCCGACCGGGCACCGGTGGGACCGGGTGCCGGGGGTGACCCTGCTCGGCGACGCCGCCCACCTCGCGGCCCCGAACGGTGAAGGCGCCAACCTGGCCATGCTCGACGGCGCCGAACTCGGCAAGGCCCTAGCCGCGCACCCCGACGACATCGAGGCCGCGCTCACCGAGTACGAGCAGGCCATGTTCCCCCGCAGCACCGAGGTCGCCACTTTTGAAGGTGCCGAGATCCACGGGACCGACCCCGACGCCAACACAGCCCACGCCCTGATCGACATGATCACCGAGACGGACCAATGAGCCACTAGCCGAGGTCACCACGGTGGCTGTCACCTCTTACTCAGGTGCCTCACCCACTCCATAACCTCCGTTCGTGGAACGGTCACCGTGACCGTTCCACGAACGCGCCCAGGGGCGCCCTAGATCGGCGGCGACCTGGCGGACGAGCCTCAGCTGGGTGGGGGCGGTGATCACGAGCCACGTCCAGTTGTCCCCGGCCTCGCAGCCCGCCGCCCTGCGGCGGCGAAGCCGGAGACCTGGGGCGTGCCGGATGAACAGGGGGCTATTCACCGCCCCGCCGGAAGGTGATCGCCCTCGTGAGACGGTCGAGCCATGAAGACAACTGCAGACGATGCGACGGTTCTCGGCATGGCGGGGACCGTCGTCTACCGGCTCGCGCGATCCGAGGACGGCGAGGCCCTTGCGAGGCTCGACGGGTCTTTCACGACGGATTCTGTGTTCGAAGTAGCCGTGACGGACCAGGGTTTCAGGATCTGTCAGACTCCGGTGGAACCTCCCATCCACAAGGTCTTCCCCGCCGAGGACGACAGTGACGACGACGGCGATCCCGAGCTGCGCCGGACTGTGGTCGCCTTCGACGGGGACGAGTTGTGTGGGTTTGTGGAGATCTCTTTCGACGCGTGGAACTCGCGCCTGACCATCTGTGACATTGAGGTCGCACCAGCGTGGAGAGGCAGAGGCGTTGGACGCACCCTGATGAATCACGCCTTCGACTTCGCGACGGAGTGCGGGGCAGGGCATGTGTGGCTTGAGGTCAGCAACATCAACGCTCCCGCTATTCGCGCCTACCTTCGGCTGGGCTTCGTCTTCTGCGGGCTGGACACCTCGCTCTACGACGGCACGGAGTCGGCTGGTGAACAGGCGCTCTTCATGGCCCGGTGGATGAAGTGAGCGAGCCCGCGAGAAGGCGCCAGAGGTTATAGAACAAGCTGAGCTTGTTCCTTGACATCGAGCGTGATCGCGTTCGATCAGCATCTGAGGATGGCGACACCCCGTCATAACGACCGGTCCGAAGAAGCGGGGTCAGCCCGCCCCGCCGTCGAGCAGCCAGTTGTAGCGCAGCCGCAGCGCCCGCTCCGTGCTGGCCGCCACAGTAGCGAGCCCGACCACGACGTTGCCCCATGCCGACAGATCAATGGGCGAGGTGAACGTCCCGACGTACTGGGCGACGCCCTCCGGCGCCCGGGTGACCTGTTCGGCGAGTTGAAGGATCAGGAGAACCAGGCCGATGACGAGCACGATCGACGAGAGGAAACCCATACAGCGGCTCAGTGCGGGGTGCGCGCGGTCGAGGCGCGCGCGGCGCCCCTCGGCGGAGTCGGGGTCCGGGATGAGTTGGTGCTCGGCCCCCTCGGCGGTGACGTAGTGGCAGCGCTTGAGCCCGAAGCCGCTCGTCCTTACTTCGACGGTGCCGCCCTCAACGGGGAAGACGGCAGGGACTTTGGACTCGGCGTGATGCCTGCCATCGAGGTACAGGTGGGCCTTGACGTAGCCCTCCGACTGATTCTGATGCTTGACGTCGACGGCGTAGACCGTCTGCCGGCCGTCGTCGTTCATCAGCCGAAGATGGAACAGTGCGCGGGTAAGCATCTGCCACCACCGGAAACGCTTCAACGGTCGCCCGTCCCCGGGCTTTACCCGCTGCACAGCCCGACGATGCCGCCACTCCTTGAGCATGCCTCTACTCCTGTTACTTGCTGGGTTCCACTGCGCAGGCGAGGTCCTGCGACGGGCGCTGCCCGGTGGTCAGGAACGCGGTCACCGCGTCGTTCGCGCACGTGTTGGGGCCGAACGGATAGACACCGTGCCCGCCCTGGTCGGCCGTCACCATCGTGGCCCGCTTCCCGAACGCCCGCCGCAGCTCCTGGGCGCCGACCAGCGGCGTCCCCGGGTCGCGCTCGTTCTGCGCCATGAGTACGTTCGACGGGCCCCGGTCACCGATGCGCACCGGCGGCTCGACCCGCTCGTCCGGCCAGAACGCGCACGGTCCGATGCCGGCCGTGGACCCGCCCAGCATCGGGTATTTCAGCCGGTCGACCGCGACGTTGCGCTGATACTCCCGGACCGTCTCCGGCCAGCGTGTATCGCCGCATATCACTGAAAAGCGGGCGGACATGAAGTTCTCCATGTTCGGAAACGGCGCGGTGGGCGGCGGCGGCTGGTCCGTGTCGAGTGCCTGCCAGGTCTTGGCCACCAGGGGCATGTCCGCATCGCTGTAGAGGCGGTCGAACGTGATCCCGCGGAACGACGTCGCGTCGAAGCCCTGGACCGGTTTCTCTTCCAGCCGCTCCGCGAGATCGAAGAACTTCGCGGTCACCTGCTCCGGTGTGGTGCCCAGACCGTACTCGGGGTGCGCGGCCGCGAACGCCGCGAAGTCCGGGAACCGCTCCTCCAGTCCACGGGCGAGCAACCGCATGGCCGTGACGTCGTAACCGCCGGGGCCCAGGTTGCTGTCGAGCACGACCCGGTCGCTGCGCTTGGGGAACATCGTCGTGTACACCGCACCGAGGTACGAGAGCTTCGGCTCGCCCAGCGCCGCCCGGATCCGGTCCATGTCGCGCGCGGTGTTCGCGGTGGTGGTGTGCGGCAGCATCCACGCCGTTCGTGAGGTGGCGCACTGCTCGGCGATGGTCCGCGCGTTCCCCGCCTCCCGCGCGACATCGGCCGCGGTGTGCGCGTACGGCGGGACGTTGCCGCGTGCCTGCTGCTCCGGCGTCAGATCGCAGGTCACCGGCGTGCTGCGGCCGACGCCACGCGGGTCGAAGCCGATCAGGTCGTAGGAGTCCAGCACCTCCTGCGGCAGCCCTGAGCCGGCGAGAACGGCCGGGTAGCCGAGTCCCGTGATGCCGGGGCCACCCGGACTGGTCAGCAGCACGCCGCGGCGCTGCGAGGGTTCCTTGCTCGCCAGCCGGGAGATCGCGATCTCGATCTGTCGGCCGTCCGGATCCCGGTAGTCCAGGGGGACTTCGAGCGTCGAGCACTCCAGACGGGGCAAGACGGCCTTCTCCGAGGCGGCCTTGTCCTGGCACGGGCCCCACCGCACGGTCTCCGGCGTCGGTGTCGCCGCCACCGGCACCCCCGGAATCGTGGTCGCCGCCACCGCGGTGGCGGCGATGGCGAGGGACAAGGTTCGGTGCATCTGATGTCCTCCTGAGGGGTGCATGGGGGTGCACGGGGGGCGCCGGAACGGGCGTGCTTGGGACGGCCACGCCGCGGATCACCGCTGGGGCGGACAGGGCTGTGATCACCATCCCGACTGCCTCGACGAGTCTGTCCGTGCGGCGCCGCCGGCACATCAACCCGGCGGCTCGAATCGCCTTCGCCCAGAGTCGAGACGGTGATTCGACTCTGGTCGAAGGACACATCAGCCCCCGGTCTGACTCACCGGCCGTACCGTTTCGCGACAATGGCCAGGTGAATACAGACGTCGCGCCACGGCTCGGGGGGTGGCAGCAGACCTGGCGGCTGGCGGCGGCCGCGGCACTGGGCATACCGGCCTGGCTCTCCACCGGTGTGCTGCTGCACCAGCAGGCGGCCGAAACGGGATCCTGGTTCCTCATCGGTGATCCGCTGGTGGCTCTCGGCTGCCTGACGGCGCTTCTGTGGCGACGGCGGTTCCCGCTCGCCGTCGCCATGACGGTCGCGATCGCCTCGACCGCGTCGGGACTCGCCACCGGCGCCGCACTTCTGGCGCTGGCCTCGATCTCCACCCGTCGCCGTCCGGTGGAGATCGGCGTCGTCGGGCTGGCCTACGTGACCGCGTCACAGTTCGCCGTCGGGCTCTATCCGGTCCAGATGCCGCCCGGCTCGTTGTGGTTCCAGCTCGCGTTCCCGGCACTGACCGCGGGCATCGCGGTGGCCGTGGGCATGGCCATCGGCGCGCGGCGTGTCGAAGTGCGGTCCTTGCGCGACCGGGCGGAGAGCGCGGAACGGGAACAGACCGCACGAGCGGCGCAGGCACGCGCCCTGGAACGGAACCGGATCGCCCGCGAGATGCACGACGTGCTCGCGCACCGGATCTCGCTGGTCGCCATGCAGGCCGGAGTGCTGGACCACCGCAGCGACCTCGCAGCAGAGGAGAACCACGTGCTGGTCCGTGGCATCGCCGATGGCTCCCACCAGGCCTTGGAAGAACTACGGGATGTCCTCGGTGTGCTCCGGGCCGACCCGGGCCGCCCGGAACCACCCCAACCCTCCCTCGACCGCGTCCCCGACCTGGTGGCCGACGCCCGCACATCCGGACTGGAGGTCACGCTCACCACCACCGTGACGGGAAGACCATCCGACGTCGTCGGACGAACCTGCTACCGGATCGTCCAGGAAGGACTGACCAACGCCGCCAAACACGCCCCAGGCGCACGCGTACACATCATCCTCGAAGGAACAGCCGGCGACGAACTGTACGTCAGCGTCCACAACTCCCCAGCCACCACAAGAAACGCACGACCACCGGCATCAGGATTCGGCCTGCTCGGCCTCACCGAACGAATTGACCTAGCCGGCGGAAAACTCAACCACCACCCCACACCCGACAACGGATACATCCTCACCGCACAACTACCCTGGCCAGACCCCACCCACGAAAAGAGAACCTGAGTGGACAGCGAGCGGGAGCCGGTGCGTGTCGTCATCGTCGACGACGAGCAGCTGGTGCGAATGGCACTGCGGCTCGTCATCGACGGCGAACCGGACCTGACCGTCGTCGCGGAGGCGGCCGACGGGGACGCCGCGATCACCGTGGTGGACGAGCAGCGGCCGGACGTCGTGCTGATGGACGTGCGCATGCCCGGTCGTGACGGTCTCAGCACGACCCGGGAACTCCTCACTCGACCGGCGCCGCCGCGGGTGCTCATGCTGACCACGTTCGACTCGGACGATCTGGTGCTCGGCGCACTGCGCGCCGGAGCCCTCGGCTTCGTCCTCAAAGACACCCAACCGCCGCAGATTCTCGACGCGGTGCGGACCGTCGCGGAGGGCAATCCCGTGCTGTCTCCAGCGGCCACGGCACGGGTGATCGCCGCAGCCACCGGCCCGCAGTCCGCTCACGCTCGCAGATCATCCCGCGAAGCCGCACGGAAACAGCTGTCCACACTGACCGAACGAGAACTCGAAACCGCTCGGGCCATCGCGGACGGACTGGGCAACCCGGAGATCGCCCAGCGGCTGCGCATCAGCATCGCGACCGTCAAGGCACACACAGGCAACCTGTTCGCCAAGCTGGCGGTCGAGAACCGGGTACAGATCGCACTCGTGGTCCGCGACGCAGAGGAATGACCAGCCTGGCACAGAGGGTGCCCACGCTGCCCCGAGGGGCGCGTGGCGGAGCCGCTGCCGGAGCCGTCCTGGACAGCCCCGTTCACCGGGCTGAGCACGCGTCAGTTCAGCCTGCACCCTCATCTGTAACCGCGACTCACCAAACGCGCCGCGGCGGTAATCCGCGAGCGACTGCGCGGCGAGCGCCCGTTGTCGTGTCTCACATCCGCCCACACCTGGCCTGCCCAGCCCGCGTGCCGAAACCCAGCCGTGCCGGCCCCGCCCTGTGTCTGAACCCGCGCTCAGCCAAAGGGGTGGAGCGCAGCTCCAGCGCTCGGGTGATGACACAGAGCAGCCGTCTTCAGCCTCCATGATCGACCCCATCGAGTGCTGCCGAAGAAAACGGCAACCTGCAGGAGGGCGACTTTCTCGCGGAACTGACCGGACTTCGCGTTTGCGGCGGCAGTGTGGCATGACGAGCCCGGTGCCGGGACAGCAGCCGTCGGCGATCGTCGTGGTCTCTGACGACGGCGGCGATCGCGCCGGATTCCGCCCAGGCCTTGCAGTCGTTTGCGGTTGCCAGGCAAGGGGCGGCCGATTACGACGACCAAACTGCTGTCGGCGTCGATGACGACCTGGTGGTTGGTGGAGTAGCGGTAATTCTTCGACTGCTTGGTGATCGTGTGGTCACGGGTCGGTACGAGCGTGCCGTCCACGATCAGCACCGCGTTCTTGCTGAACCGCTTCCTGGGCTGGAGGGCGAGCGACGGCCCGAGGTGATCGATGATGCGGTCGGCCGCGGACCTCGAAATGCCAAACAGCGGAGCCCAGCTGGCGCAGCGTCAAGTTCGTGCGCCAGTACGCGGTCACCAACAGCACGCGATCCTCCAACCGGCAGGCTCCAGGGACAGCCTTTGCGAACCGGATCCCTGATTTCGCGCCCTCGCGGCGCAACGCGCTCTCCGCCTGCAGCGAGCCCTTCAGTTCCGCGCGGTGCGCGGCTGACTCCTGTACTTCGAGCTGCCGGGTGCTCGCTCGCGACACCAGGTACTGCCCAAACAGCGATCCGCCCGCGCCAAGCGCAACACCTTCCGCGACAACAGCGCTGGCCCCAAAGTTCCTCTCAAGATCCCATGACCGGAGTCTCTCAACTCGCCGATTGAGAGAGCCGGGCTGCCTGTGGCCCGCCCACGCCGGGGTAGTTAGGGGACAGTCCTTTCTCTTGAGAATTGACCCGCATTTCTGCCACAGAAATGCACCATACCTGGGGCCACTTTCGCTCTTACGGTCCAAGCATGACAACTTTTCAGGTGCCTCAGCGCATGAACTTCACCACCGTCGCCTCCAAGGTCTTCAAGGCCGTCCTCGCCCTCGACGCCGCCGCCCGTGAGGGGATCGATCCCGTCCTGCTGGAGCTGGTGCAGATCCGCGCCTCCCAGATCAACCGGTGCGCGTACTGCATCGACTACCACACCTCCGATGCCCGCAAGGCCGGGGAGACGGAGGAGCGCATCTACCAGCTCTCCGCCTGGGAGGAGTCGAGCCTGTACACCGCGCAGGAGCGGGCCGCCCTGGCGCTGACCGAGGCCGTCACTCGCCTGCCCGGCGGCGTACCGGACGAGGTCTACGACGAGGCCGCCCAGCACTTCGACGAGAAGGAACTGGCCCAGCTCATCGCGTTGATCTTCACCGTCAACGCCTGGAACCGCATGAACGTCACCACACGGAAGACCCCAGGCACCGAGTAACGGACAACTGACAGCTCTCTCCACGGGCGGTGGCCCGAGCCCTCGGTCCACCGCCCGTGGCATGCCATGAACCCCTCCTCACGAAGGACTGATGGAGCCGTGACCTCCGTCGACACACCAGTCTTTGCCGCCAGAGAGCCGTCCCCCGTCAAGGGCTGGCTCGCCATCTTGGCGGTGACCTTGGGCATCTTCGCCCTGATGACATCCGCACTACTGCCCGTGGGCCTGCTCACCCCGATCGGCTCCGCCCTGGACGTATCGGAGGGCACCGCGGGCCTGATGGTGACCGTCCCCGGCCTGGTCGCCGCCGTCTCGGCGCCCGTGGTCACCGTGGCCACCGGTCGCATCGACCGCCGGATCGTGCTGGCGGTCCTGATCGGCCTCGTGGGCGCGGCCAACCTCGCTTCCGCCTTCGCGACCAGCTTCGCGATCGTGCTGACCGCTCGTTTCCTGATCGGTATCAGTGTCGGCGGTTTCTGGTCCCTGGCCGGTGGCATCGCGCTGCGGCTGGTACCGGAGAGGCACGTGCCCCGGGCCACCGCCGTCATCTTCGGCGGTGTCGAGACCGCCTCCGTCCTCGGCGTGCCCATCGGAACGCTCATCGGCGACCTCAGCAACTGGCGCGCCGCGTTCGCCGCCGTGGGGATCTTAGGCCTCGTCTCCCTGGCCTGCATGGTCTTCCTCATGCCGAAGGTGCCGGCGGAGCAGACAATCAACTTCGTGGATCTGCCCAAGGTCCTCAAGAGCAACGCCGGCGTGCGCGCCGGAATGGCCATCACCTTCCTCGTCATCACCGGGCACTTTGTGGCCTACACCTTCGTTCGGCCGATCCTGCAGGACGACGGTGTAGGCGACAACATGATCAGTGCGCTGCTGCTGACCTTCGGGGTCGCCGGTATCTGCGGCAACTTCATCGCCGGGGCCCTCATCACCAAGCGGCTGCGCCAGACCGTCACGGCCATCTCCCTGGTCCTCACCGGGGCCGTGGTGCTCCTCGCAGTCGTCGACAACACCACCTTCGCCGCGGCCGCCATCCTGATCCTGTGGGGGCTGGGCTACGGCGCGGTGCCGGTCACCCTCCAGACCTGGATCCTCAAGGCCGCACCAAACACCAGCGAGGCAGCCTCCTCGCTGTACGTCTCCATGTTCAACCTGTCCATCGCGCTCGGCGCGCTCTTCGGGGGCCTCGCCGTCGACGGCATCGCCACCACCAGCGTGCTGTGGATCGGCGCCGCACTCACATCCTCACCCTGCTTGTGGTGAGCAGGACCCGTCGCAGCGTTCCCATGTCCGCGGAGTGAGGCGGCGTACTCGTGCCCGTCCAACAGGACCCCAAGATCGCAGGCCGACCCGACCCGGCGTAGAACATGCCATCGTCGCAACGACACAGCGACCAGCAACGATGCGTCGCCTGTGCCCCCCTCGTACGCGAACGACTCGGCGAGCGTGTTGCCCCAGCACCGCCCGGTCCGGCCGACCGACAGCCTGATGCCGAAGTCGGCTTCCAGAGAAGCGAATTGCTGGGCGACGGGAGCGGCCAGTTCCAGCTCCAGCGCACCACGGTGGTCGAGACGCCCAACGTCACCCACCTGCGGTTCCGGGTGATCCGTTGATTGCTCAGTACCGCCGACGGGCTGGCCGTTGTCCGGTCCGTGGGTGTGTCGCCGTGGATCGTGTCGGATGAGCGGTGGGAGCGGATCGAGCCCCTGCTGCCGACGCGACGTTCCCACACAGCACTTGCCGTCCGGCACCGGCCTGGGTAGCGACACCGGCAACGGACTCCTGCCGCCTCGCCCAGACCA
Source organism: Streptomyces sporangiiformans (assembly GCF_005768555.2). Classification (GTDB taxonomy): domain Bacteria; phylum Actinomycetota; class Actinomycetes; order Streptomycetales; family Streptomycetaceae; genus Streptomyces; species Streptomyces sporangiiformans. The sequence continues at coordinate 10,242 of NZ_VCHX02000307.1, read as the reverse complement.
ACGCACGCGCCGAGCAGCCCGCCACGCTCTGACCCCACGATCGAGAAACACCAGAACTTCGGCTGTCACGGGCCGGGGTATCAGCGGAAGCTGTCGGCATTCTCCGCAGCCCACTGCTGGAACGGTCTGGCACGGGAGCCCGTGACCCGTGAAACCGTGTCGCGCACCGCCAGCAGCTCGTCATTGACGTCTCCGCCCGTGACGTCGAGCACCGCATCCGCTGCCTCGTCCCCGAAGACCGCGGCCATCTGAGCGTGAGCGTCCTGCCGGCTGATCTCGATGAAGGGCACATCCCGCCCGAGTGTTGCCGCGATGGCCTCGACTTGCTGCCGGGCTGTCACCGGCTCTGGACCAGTCAGGGTATACGTCCTCCCCTGGTGGCCGGGCTCGGTCAGTGCCACCCGCGCCACCGACGCGATGTCCGCGGGGTGGATCGTGGGCAGCCCGGTGTCGGCATACGGCGCACGGACCGTCTCACCGTCGCGGATCGACGCCGCCCACATCAGAGCGTTCGAGGCGAACTGCGTCGGCCGCAGGATCGTCCAGGCCATGCCGCTGTCCTTGAGGAGCCGCTCGACCGCCAGATTCTCACAGGCGGGGCCCAGATGCGGATGAGTCTGGACGGTGATGGACGACACCAGCACCACGTGCTCCACACCCGCCAGCCGGGCGGCCTCAAGGATGTCGGCATCCGAACCCAGACGCGACACGAGGAACAGCGAGCGCACCCCCTCCAGAGCGGGCTTCCATGACTCCGGCTCAGCGAGGTCCCCCTCAACGGCCTCGACCATTTCAGGGAACATGGCCCGTGCGGCGTCACGGGTGAGCCCTCGCAGCGGTCCCGCACCGCAAGCGTGCAACTCCCTCAGCAGTGCACTTCCTATGTTTCCGGTGGCTCCGGTCACGAGGATCATGAGCGCGTTCTCCTCCCGTCAGATGATCAACTTGAGGACACGCTAGAAACTCAATCGCACTTCAGGTCAAGGAGACCCCTGGCCCTTCCCTCCGCCGGCCACGCACGCAGACACCCGGCGCTTCGCGACCGTGGCTGATCTCCAACGACCCACGGATCGCCTTCGGCCTGTAGCCCTTGTCGCCGATGTCGTGGTCCGGCCTGCTCCGCTGATGGAAGCGATCCGAGTACCCCGCATCGTCCCGGGCGGGCCCCGGACATCACCACGCTGCCGGAGCCCGAAAAGGGACGCCGGGCACTCGGACGGTCCGCGCGTCCAGCATGTGCCAGGTGACGATCAACCGTGCGGCGCCGTTGTCGTTCGGCGGCAGCGTGGTGAACGGCACACCGGCGGCCGTGCCCGTGATCGGTGAATACATGCGGCCACGGTAGGTCTGCGGCCGCATACCGGGAGTCGGATATCGCCGCCGGCGAACCCGCTCGGCCGGTCACCGAGTCCCACCAAACAACCGTCACCCCCGCATCGCTCCTTATGTGGGCGTGCCCGGTTGACGACATCCCCCAGCAGGACACGAGCCCGGCACCCAGCCGCTCCGAGAACTCGCATCCGGTAGAGGTGACAGCGCCTCACGCACGAGGGGTTCGACTGTCCGGCCGCGCCAACTGGACGCAGGTGGCCGCCGAGACGGTCCGCCAGGTCATCCGCCCTTTCACTCGTTGCCTTTTGCGCCCGGCAAGCCTGGGGTCGTGCAATGCCGGCAGTGGGTATGGGCGGCCATCGGCCAGCGTGCTCAAATACGCGTGCGGGAGAACTCGCGGGAACGGTGAGGAGGCACGGTGGGGGCGGCAGGGCACAAGGCGATACGGACCGTGGCATGGCTGCTGATCGCTGTCGTGGCTCTCGTCTTGGGGGTGGCAACGGCCTTCGAGATCCGCGGAGCGCTGGAGCGGGAGCGGGAGTTCCGTGCCGCGCCGGCGTGCGCCTCCGTGCCGGTGAAGGCGTCGGGGTGTCTGTGGGAGCAGGAATTCACCGTTCGGAAGGCCGACACGCACCGCGGGGAGAGGAGCAAGTCGCCGGAGGCGGAGTTGTTGCTGCCATCCGGCAAGCCGTGGGAAGTGACGTTCCGGCAAGCTGATCCAGTGGTGTCGGAGATGGAGCCGGACGACAAGGTCGTCGGCCTGATCTGGCGCGGGCGGGTCGTCGAAGTCCGGGACGCCGACGGACGGCGGCAGCAGACGTCGTCCGGACCCGTGGGGTGGCCCGAGGACCGCCTCGGCGGCGCGCTCGCCTGTATCTCGTTCGGGCTGACCGCCCTCGTCGGAGGGCTGTGGCCACTCTTCGCGCCGGGCAAGCGACGTCACGCGAGAGCAGCGACCATGGTGCGGTGGCACGGCGTCGGCATGGGCGGGGCAGCCATCCTGACGCTCTGGGCGCAGGCGGCCAACGACTGGCCGATGTGGGCGATCCCGGCGATCTGGGGGCCGCTCGCGCTGCTCCTCCTGGCCTCGATGGTGGCCTTCGCCATCGCCGCCCTCCGCGGCGACTTGGATGACGACGTCCCGTCCACCTCGCGGGTGCCCTCGCCGTCGATGGGCCGACCCGGCGGGACAGCAACGGGGGCAGGGAGCAATCAGTCCTGATCAGGAGACATTGTCCCCGGGTCGTTCTGACTTGGCCTCCGTCGGCGGTGGCGCCGGTGTCGACCAGCTGTGTCCCCTCCCGGGCCCATCACTGGGGCACGCGCTGGAGGGAGACGGGCCGGAACAGCGGATTCGGGCCCACGGATCTCCCCGTTCACACGCACCCATCGGTCGCCGGACACGCTCGGCGGGCGGACGATCACGAGCCCCCTCACCGAAGCCATAAAGACAGCGTCGCCCGGGGCAGGGAACGCGCATCCCGGTTCGCCCGCCCCGGCGCTGGGGCCGGCACTCGCGCGCTTGGTCAGCCGGCCTTCTTCTGCTCTCGGATTTCGTGGACGCTGGCGGTGAGGGTGCCGTCGTGCTGTTCGTAGTGGGAGAGGGCGACGCCGAGGCCGAAGAAGGTGGGCGCCCATTCGCCGACGAAGATGCCCCAGCGGTCGGCGCGGGCGAGGCCCTTTCTGGGTTCGGCGGCGAGGCTTGCCGCCCAGGTGGCCACGGAGAGGCCGATGGAAGCGATGGCCGCCATGTAGGCGTGCTCGCTGCGTACGCCCATGTCGTGGAGTTTCTTGATGACCATGGTGTTCTCCGTCCTGTGACAGTACACGGACGAAGTTCCCCAAACCGACGAATCTACTCAAAGCATGTGCGCACACCCATTTCGGCTTAGGCTGGTGCCGCTCAGGGACGACCGGAGGTCGGTATCCCGAAGGAATCCCGGCAGGCGAAGAGGGAGCAGCGTGAGCAGCTCAAGAAGCTCCCCTTTCGAGAGAGGCTTGCCGGTGCCCGCAGGGCTCCGGAGGGCGTGGCATGGAGCTGGGCGCAGTCGAGGCCAACAGCTGCCACCAAGATCCTCAACGGCAAGCATGTGATCAAGTAGCGGACCCCGTGGGCGGCGCCGTACGGATACCGGACACCGCGTCCGGAGCGGAGCCCGGCCAGCCACCGGGCCCGTGCAGAAGCCTGCCGCGGTGGTGTCAACCCTCCTCCTCAGCGTCCGTGTTGGCCGGTCGTCGAGACAGCGACCAGGTCAGCTCCGGGTGGCCGGAGGCGGCGCTGACCCACTGTTCGCCCTGCGCGTCCACGTGCAGCCGGTAGCTGGTGGGCTCGCCGGCGGCTCGCCAGCGCGCAGCTACGTTCTGGATCTCGTCCCAGATGTCGCGGGGCCCGCGTACCGTCACCGTCCAGGCGCCGGAGCCGTCGGGTCGGGCAGTGAGCCACGAGCCGCACGCCGGGGCCCCGATCACTAAGTAGTCGGCGCTCCAGTTCCGGACCAGCCCGGGCATCAGAGCATCCACAGCGAGCCAGAATGCGCGCGCCTCGTCGGGCGGCGGTGCCTGGTGGCTGCGGAAGCCGCGGCCGCCGTCTCCGGCCTTGATCCGGTCGAGGAACGCGCGCGAGATGAAGATGCGCTCGAAGCCGTGTCCCGGTCGGTGCCCGAACTCCACGGCGCGCAACTCACCCTCGATCCGCCCGCCGGGGGTCTTCGTGATGACCGCGAGCCCGGGCCAGGACGGGGACGAGCCGGTGACGTTCGCCAGCACTCGCCCGCGCGGCGCGAGCTGCTCCACCCACGCCTGCGGCACCCGCGGGACGGCATAGGAGACGAAGACGCGCTGGTACGGGGCACGCACGGGCCAACCGGCCTCCCCGGGCCCGGTCACCGCCGTCGGCCGGTGGCCCAGGTCGGCCAGGTAAGTCCGGGCAGCGTCGGTGACATGCCTGTCGCGGTCGAGCGTGACCACCCCGCCGTCGCCGCAGATCCAGCAGGCGACGGCCGCCGTGACCCCGGCACCGGTGCCGATGTCCAGGACACGCTGGCCTCTTTGGAGGTCCAGTTCCTGCAGCAAACGGGCAGTCATGCCGACGGTGCTCGACATGGACGTGATCGCACCCCCGCACCGGGGCCCCGGGGAGCGACCAAGGATCGGTTCACCGTCGTGCTGGATCAGCACGCTCTCCCCGCCATACAGCAGCCCGAGCAGCTCGTCGCGGTCTGCGGGCACCCTCCAGTCCAGCAAGTCCCACCGCGACGGCTTCTCCTCCGGCGCGCTGCGCCGCACGTAGGCCTGCCGCATCAGTCGTTCCCGCTGGAGGGCGAGTAGCGCGTCGCGAACCGGCCCTGGCCGCAGGCCGCCCGCTTCTTCCAGCCCAGCGACCATCGCCGCCCGCGCAGCCGACACGCGCGCGGCCTCTCCCTGCTCATCCGCGCCGGGGCCAGCCGGTTCGGCACTCATGCCCAGCCCATCTCCGTGTAGAGGCGGCCCGCTCGGATTCCCTCGATCGCGGCTCGGACGTACGGCACAAGGTTGTCCGGGAGAGCGTTGGGATCCCACCACTCCCAGGCCAGACATCGGTCCGGCTCCCGCACCACCGGCCGGCCCTGCCACGAGCGAACACGGAACACCATCTGCACGCGCGGTCGTGTGCCCGGCCCGTCGCTCAGGTGCACGACGTGGACCAACTCGACGTCCTCGGGGCGAATCAGCAGTCCCCCTTCTTCGCCGGCCTCCCGGACGACACCGGCGATCGCGCTTTCCTGCTCGCAGTGCCCGGCCAGGAAGTGCCACTTCTTACCGGCGTACGAACAGTCGGGATGGCGCAGACCGAGCAGGACCGCACCGAGCTTGTTCTCCAGATAGAGATGGACCCCGATGACGTTGAGGACGGTCTTCTCACCCGCAGCTGTCAATGCACCGGGGCGCCCGGGCGACGGGGTATGCGCGGCATCGGCCGCATGGGCGGCATCGGCCGCATGTGCTGCAACGCTGTTGTGTCTGCGGGCGTGCTGCGCGGCGTGGCGGCGCACCAGGTCGAGGGTCGACGGGCTCAGCCGCAAGCGGGGCATGATCTCCGGCGCGAACCAGCGCAGCATGACCCCTTCGGTCAGGTGCAGGGATTCAGGGTCGCCGTTCCAGCAGGCCGCATAGACCTGGATGGCAATGGCCGAGCCGTCGACGCCCCTCGCGTGCTCCACCTGAAAAGGCTCGAGCACCTGCAAGTCCAGGCCCGCTTCCTCCAACAACTCCCGTCGGGCCGTCTCCTCCAACGACTCGTCCCCAGGCTCGCGGCCGCCACCGAGAAGGGACCATGATCCAGGCTCCCAAATGCCAGGGAGATGATCCCGCAGGTGCAGGAGATACTCGCCTGCGTCGTTGACGATCAGCACCGACGCGTTCTGCGGCGCTTGAGAGGGAGCGAAAGAGCCGGTGTTACTCACCGACGCACCATCGTGAGCCGAGGTCAACGAGTCCCCCTTGCGTGTGCGCGAGAGTCCGATGTCGCCCAGCGAAACGACACGACGAGCTGTTCGAACGCACGTTTTTCAGACGTGTTGGAATCCGCATCCTGCGCGGTCGGCTGAGCATGCGGGATGCAACGACCCTTGCCGCGCAACGACATGGGGTGATGCGAGGAATGGCCGAAACACCAATCCCCCACTCGCTGCCGAACCGCCGACGTCCTCATGGCGGGTCGTCCGGCGCTACGGATGATGGGCTCCTGCGCCTGACGGCTTCTGGTCGCTAGATGACGTCGATCTCGCAGAACGCCCCATAGGCCGGCCGTTCGTCGCATCGTGCGATTTCATGGCTGGAGATCTTTGTCCACGTGCCTCCGCTGACCTTCTTCGGGTCCTCCCCACCATCCCCGTGGTCGTTCACCCAATACGTCGACTCCACCATGAAGCCGTCAGTGTCAGACCAGGTGCCCAGAATGTCCTTGCTGCTCTTGCCGCCCGGGAGCCACCAGTGCTTGCAGGTCTGCTTGCCGGCGTTCCATGTCCTGCATTCCGCTGAGCCCTGTCCGAAGTAAGCGATCTTCACGGTGTAGTTGCTGGGCAGCTTGTTCACGACGACTCCGCAGACCACTCCTCCGAAGCAGTCGTCCATGGTGGTGGACCCGGACGTTGATGCTGCACCGGCAGTACCGGTCAGTGCCCCGGTGAGTAGTGCAGTTGCGCCTATGGCTGCTCCTAAGCGAATGGGCAACTTCATGAGACCCCCGGTTACTTGCGTTGTTGTGTGACGGTTGGACGCTGCCTAACTAGCTCCCGGTTGGTGCAGTTTCAAGCCAGATGCGGAGACGTTGGATTCACAATTTGCCCAGCAGGTGAGCGGCCAGTGGAACTACCGCGTTCTCCTGCGGCCCGGAGCGCCACACAGACCCTTTTTGAGGGAGGAGAATTGGCGGCATGACCATGGTGAAGGACATCGATGTCCGCGGTATGCAGCACTGCGAGACGACGGCGCTGGGCGTGCTGCTGCGGCATGAGGGACTCGACTTGTCCGAGCCCATGCTGTTCGGGCTTGGCTCCGGGCTGTCCTTCATCTACTGGGACAGCAAAGGCATGGGCTTTCCCTTCCTGGGAGGCCGGGTCAAGCCGTTCGAGCTCACCAGGAACCTGGCCGCCGTACTCGGGCTTGAGCTGCTGGTCGGGGAGACCACCTCCCCGCGCAAGGCATGGCATAACGTGGCGGCACCCATCGACGCCGGTCGGCCGGTCGGCCTTCAGCTCGACAGCTACCACCTGGACTACTTCAGCACCAAGGTGCACTTCGGCGGGCACGTCGTGGCCATGTACGGCTACGACGAACAGGACGCCTACCTGGTGGACACCGACCCGCAGGGCGGAGCCGTCTCGACCAGCCTCGCCGGCCTGGCCAGGGCCAGGGCCGAGCGCGGCCCCATGACCGCCAAGCACCGCTCCTTCACCATCACAGCCCCCAGCAGCCTGACGTCACCGCAGGACCGGATCATCCCCGCGATCAAGACCTGCGCCACCGCCTTCCTGAACCCGCCCATCGCGAACCTGGGCCACCGGGGCATCGAGAAGACCGCCAAGCAAGTGCCGAAGTGGCTGCAGCGCAGCGACAATCCGCAGGAGGACCTGCCACAGGCCGCCGTCCTCATGGAGAGGGCCGGCACCGGCGGTGCCCTGTTCCGTAATCTCTACCGGGACTTTCTCGCCGAGTGTGCCCAGCTGATCGACAGCAGCCACCTGCGCACTGGCCACAGCCTGTATACCGAGGCCGCCACCCTCTGGACACAGGTGGCCGCACTCGTCGCGACAGCAGGCGAATCCGGCGACACGAAGAACCTCATGCAGGCCGGCTCCATCCTCCACGAGCTCTCGCGCATCGAACGCGAGGCGATGCAGACACTCAGCATGCTCTAGGGGGCCTGTCCGGCGGATCATGTGCGGAGCCAGAGTCGGACCGAGGCAACGGTGACGGTGTGGCGGCGTCCGCCCTCACCGGCGAAATGGATTTTGCAGTTCAGGCCGCCCCGGGAGCGTCCGAGTCCTTCGTCGGGGCGGTACTGCCGGGGCGTGCGTCTTTTCCCGGCACCCGCGGCGGTCTCCTGCGGGGCCCGGCGGCGTGCTGGTGGTCCGGCAGGAGGGCGAATCAACGCTAAGCATCGACCAATCGATGCGGCCTTCCGCGTCGGCGTCGGCCAGCACGGCCGCGAAGAGCCTGTCCCAGGTGCCGGCCGCCGACCAGCGTCTGTGGCGTTCGTACACGGTCTTCCACGGACCGAAATGCTAGGCAGGTCATCGGGGCTCGCATAGCGTCGCGCCGCTCATGCTCTGCATTCATTTCGCCGAACGCGATCGAGTCAGGCCCGCGTAGCGATGTGCGACTCCGCCGGGAAGCAGGTATTCGGCCAGCAGGTTGCCGGCGCGGCGGGATGGCAACCCCATGTCGTGCAGGAGTTCGTCCGCGCAGTGGATGTCGTAGGGGCCGAAGTCGTAGCCGCCGGAGCCTGGCAGCACCTGCTCCTGCCAGGCCAGGCGAGCGTCGATGGCCTCCTGCATCTCCTGCTCGCCCGGGGTGGTGCGCAGCGTCGCCCGGAAATAACGGGTCAGCCAGTGCGCGGTGAGTTCCACGCCCATGATGTTGTTGAAGACCTGCCGGAAACCGACGAACCCCAGCCGGTCGGCACTGGGTGGCACGATGCCTCGGTAAAGCCGCAGCCGCCCGGCGGAATCGTGCACTCGCACCCTTGAATCCAGGAACGGGAAGACTTTGTGGTGGCCCGTGGCGAACACGATGACATCCGCCGCCACTTCCTCGCCGGTCGCCAGTCGCAGCCCCTTGTTGGTATACGCCTCGACAGCACTGACCTTGGGGGCGATCAGGCCGCGGCGGATGGCCCGGGCGTAGCCGCGTGGCATCACTCCCGCGTGGGCCAGGTGGAAGGGGAGCGCGTGAGCGGGCTGCAGCTGCCTCGGCAGCCGGTACAGCCCGGTGGAAATCAGCATGTCGCGGGTGATGAGCCACCACAGAGCTCGCTTGACCCGCTCGTCGATGCGGTCGATGGGACGGATGCAGGCCGGATCGTGGTAGCGGGGCAGGAGCGCCTCACCGAGCCGGGTGAACAGGATCCACTTGTAGCCGACCAGACCGAGCAGGAGCCGCTCGGGGACCATCCAGTTCACCTTGCGCTGCACGATCGTGGCTGAGGTCGCCTCGCGTGCGGCGCGGGTGATCAGGTCCAATGCGGACTTGCCGCCGCCCACGACGACCACGCGCCGGCCGGCGAATGTCCCGGCCCGCACCTCGTTGGAGTGCAGCACGGTCCCGCGGAACAACTCACGCCCGGGCAGCTCGGGCATCTGGACATGATGATGAGCCCCACTGGCGACAACGACGTAGTCAAATGTTTCGCGGTGAACCTCCGCCGCCGTGTCCCCAGCGGGCCGAGAGTCGATCAACCAGCCGGAGGCGCCCACCCGCCCAGGCCCATCCACCGGCCGGATGGAGATCACCTTGGTGCCGGGTCGGACGCGTTCCAGCACACCGAAGGTCTCGGCGTAGTTCTCCAGGTAGCGTTGCGTGTCCACCGCGCTGGCGAAGTGCAAGCGGTTGGGCAGGTCCGCGAACTCGAAGAGGCGGAGCGCGGCCTGGTTGGCCAGCCCGTCGTAGCAGCCCTCCGATGACCAGATCCCGCCGACCTGCTGGTACTTGTCGAAGACCGTGACGTCAAAGCCGTTCTCCAGCAGCACCTTGGCGGTGACGATTCCCCCGGGGCCGGCCCCGACAACACACGCTCTCATCAGCTGCCACTCCCCTTGGGCGATCAGCGCATCCAGCTCGCTCATCATCCCGGTTGCGGACCCCCATGCCCAGCGCACGGCCACGGTGACCGAGGCATCAGAAGCTGAACGATCCGGCCACATCCCAGGACACGACGTACGCGGTCAAGGCCAGCAGACGGAGAAGACCGCGCGCATCACGGTGCGTCAGAAACTGGGCCATCGCGGGCGTACCGGCGCGTTCGCCGCGTGGCGCCGAGCAGGGGCCGGTCACAGCGCTTCGGGCCCGGGGCCGCAGTCGGTGCACCGGTAGTCCGTCCGGCCGCCGGCGCCCTCACTCCACATGCCGCCGGTGATCTCGTTCCCGCACTCGTGGCAATGAGCGGGGACCTTGCCGGTGATCCACGCCCAGAGGAGGCGGAGGTAGGCCTTCATGCGGTGCTGCTCCTTGGCGCGTGACCGACGGGACCTGATCAAAGAACGCAACGAGCACGGCGATCTACGGAAGCGGCTTCACTCCCTGCCGAAACCGACAACAGCACGTGCGTCCCACAGTGTTGATGCCTGGCTGTTGCGGGTCAGGACGTTGGTGACGGCGCATAGTGGTGGGCAAGATTGGTGGCGAGGTCGCGGAGGTGAGCCCTGGCTTCGG
>NZ_VCHX02000308.1 GCF_005768555.2 Streptomyces sporangiiformans | reverse complement strand
GGCGCCTCCAGCCCGTCCGGCGCTTGAGGACGAGGCCGTCAGGCCGATGTGGGGGTCTGGGGGCGAAGCCCCCAGGGATGGGACGGGTAGGGGCGGCGGGGGCGAAATCGGCCAGGCCCGCACCCGCGTCGCGCGCACCGTAGAGCAGACGTTATCCACAGGCACGGCACCCACGACCGCGCCGACGTACCCTGGACACCCCCCGGCCCGTACGACGTGTCGGGCGGTTCGCGTTGCCCTCTGCTCGAACCCTCGGACCCCTCGGATGGAAGCCCCTTCATGAGCCTGCACGGTCTGCTCGACGCCGTAGTCAAGGACGCCGCACTCACCGAAGCGGTGAAGGCCGCCACCGACGGCAACCGGATGCACGTCGACCTGGTCGGCCCACCCGCGGCCCGCCCCTTCACCGTGGCGGCACTGGCCCGTGAGGCCCGCCGCACGGTCCTGGCCGTGACCGCCACGGGCCGCGAGGCCGAGGACCTGGCGGCGGCGCTCAGGTCCCTCCTGCCCGCCGACACCGTCGTGGACTACCCGTCCTGGGAGACCCTCCCGCACGAGCGGCTCTCCCCGAGGTCGGACACGGTAGGCCGCCGCCTCGCCGTGCTGCGCCGCCTGGCGCACCCCCGCCCCGACGACCCGGAGACCGGCCCGGTCTCGGTCGTCGTCGCCCCCGTACGCTCCGTGCTCCAGCCCCAGGTCAAGGGCCTGGGCGACCTCGAGCCGGTCGCCCTGCGCACCGGCGAGAGCGCCGACCTCGGGGACATCGTCGAGGCGTTGGCGGCAGCGGCGTACTCGCGTGTCGAACTCGTCGAGAAGCGCGGCGAGTTCGCCGTACGCGGCGGAATCCTCGACGTCTTCCCGCCCACCGAGGAACACCCGCTGCGCGTGGAGTTCTGGGGCGACGACGTCGAGGAGATCCGTTACTTCAAGGTCGCCGACCAGCGGTCCCTCGAAGTCGCCGAGCACGGCCTGTGGGCCCCGCCCTGCCGTGAGCTGCTGCTGACGGACGAGGTGCGGCGACGGGCCGCGGCACTCGCCGAGGCGCACCCCGAGCTGGGCGAACTGCTCGGGAAGATCGCGGAAGGCATCGCCGTCGAGGGCATGGAGTCCCTCGCGCCCGTGCTCGTCGACGACATGGAGCTGCTCCTCGACGTCCTGCCCCAGGGCTCGATGGCTGTCGTATGCGACCCGGAGCGGGTCCGGACGCGGGCCGCGGACCTGGTGGCGACCTCGCAGGAGTTCCTGCAGGCGTCGTGGGCGGCGACCGCGGGCGGGGGCGAGGCGCCCATCGACGTCGACGCGGCCTCCCTGTGGTCCATCGCGGACGTCCGGGACCGGGCCCGTGAGCTGGACATGATGTGGTGGTCGGTGTCCCCGTTCGCGGCCGACGAGGAGCTCGACGCGGACACCCTGAAGCTCGGCATGCACGCCCCGGAGTCGTACCGCGGCGACACCGCCAGGGCCCTGGCCGACACGAAGGGCTGGCTCGCGGACAGCTGGCGCGCGGTGTTCGTCACCGAGGGCCACGGCCCCGCCGCCCGCACCGTCGAGGTCCTCGGCGGCGAGGGCATCGCGGCCCGGCTGGAGACGGACCTCGCCGCGCTCACGCCCGCCGTCGTCCAGGTCGCGTGCGGCTCCATCGAGTACGGCTTCGTCGACACGGCCCTCAAGCTCGCCGTCCTCACCGAGACCGACCTCACCGGCCAGAAGGCCGCCGGCAAGGACGGCGCGCGGATGCCGGCCCGCCGCCGCAAGACCATCGACCCGCTCACCCTGGAGGCGGGCGACTACATCGTCCACGAGCAGCACGGCGTCGGCCGCTACATCGAGATGGTGCAGCGCACGGTCCAGGGCGCGACCCGCGAGTACCTGGTCGTCGAGTACGCCCCCGCCAAGCGCGGCCAGCCCGGCGACCGGCTCTACATCCCCACCGACCAGCTGGAGCAGATCACCAAGTACGTCGGCGGCGAGGCCCCCACCCTGCACCGCCTGGGCGGCGCCGACTGGACCAAGACCAAGGCGCGTGCCAAGAAGGCCGTCAAGGAGATCGCGGCCGACCTGATCAGGCTCTACAGCGCGCGGATGGCGGCGCCGGGCCACGCGTTCGGCGGGGACACTCCGTGGCAGCGCGAGCTGGAGGACGCGTTCCCGTACGCGGAGACCCCCGACCAGCTGACGACGATCGCCGAGGTCAAGGAGGACATGGAGAAGACGGTCCCGATGGACCGGCTGATCTGCGGCGACGTCGGCTACGGCAAGACGGAGATCGCGGTACGGGCGGCCTTCAAGGCGGTGCAGGACGGCAAGCAGGTGGCGGTGCTCGTGCCCACCACCCTGCTGGTGCAGCAGCACTTCGGGACGTTCTCCGAGCGCTACTCCCAGTTCCCGGTGAACGTACGGGCGCTGTCGCGCTTCCAGACGGACACGGAGGCGAAGGCGGTCCTGGAGGGGCTGCGGGACGGTTCGGTGGATATCGTCATCGGAACCCACCGCCTGTTCTCCGCCGAGACGAAGTTCAAGGACCTGGGCCTGGTCGTCGTCGACGAGGAGCAGCGCTTCGGTGTGGAGCACAAGGAGCAGCTGAAGAAGCTGCGGGCCAACGTCGACGTACTGACGATGTCGGCGACGCCGATTCCGCGGACGCTGGAGATGGCCGTGACGGGCATCCGCGAGATGTCCACGATCACGACACCGCCGGAGGAGCGGCACCCGGTGCTGACCTTCGTCGGCCCGTACGAGGAGAAGCAGATCGGCGCGGCGATCCGCAGGGAGCTGCTGCGTGAGGGGCAGGTCTTCTACATCCACAACCGCGTCGAGTCGATCGACCGCGCGGCCGCCCGGCTGCGCCAGACCGTGCCCGAGGCGCGGATCGCGACGGCGCACGGCCAGATGTCGGAACAGGCCCTGGAGCAGGTCGTCGTCGACTTCTGGGAGAAGAAGTTCGACGTTCTCGTGTCGACGACGATCGTGGAGTCGGGCATCGACATCTCCAACGCGAACACGCTGATCGTGGAGCGCGGTGACAACTTCGGCCTGTCGCAGCTGCACCAGCTGCGGGGCCGAGTGGGCCGCGGACGCGAGCGGGGCTACGCGTACTTCCTCTACCCGCCCGAGAAGCCGCTGACGGAGACGGCCCACGAGCGCCTGGCGACCATCGCCCAGCACACGGAGATGGGCGCGGGCATGTACGTCGCCATGAAGGACCTGGAGATCCGGGGCGCCGGAAACCTGCTGGGCGGCGAGCAGTCCGGTCATATCGCGGGCGTGGGCTTCGACCTGTACGTACGCATGGTGGGCGAGGCGGTGGCCGACTACCGGGCCTCCCTGGAAGGCGGCGTCGAGGAGGAGCCGCCCCTGGAGGTCAAGATCGAGCTCCCGGTCGACGCCCACGTCCCGCACGACTACGCGCCCGGCGAGCGGCTGCGTCTGCAGGCGTACCGGGCCATCGCCTCCGTCAACACGGAGGACGACATCAAGGCGGTACGCGAGGAACTCGTCGACCGCTACGGGAAGTTGCCTGAGCCGGTGGAGAACCTGCTGCTCGTGGCCGGACTCCGGATGCTCGCGCGGGCGTGCGGCGTCGGGGAGATCGTCCTCCAGGGCAACAACATCCGGTTCGCGCCCGTGGAACTCAGGGAGTCGCAGGAGCTCCGGCTCAAGCGGCTGTACCCGGGGGTCGTCATCAAGCCGGCCGTCCACCAGGTGCTGGTGCCCCGCCCGAAGACGGCGAAGGTGGGCGGGAAGCCGCTGGTCGGGCGGGAACTGCTGGGGTGGACCGGGGAGTTCCTGGCTTCGATTCTGGGGTCGTAGGGCGAGTTCTGGGTCGCGGTGCTGGGCTCCGGGCTGCTGCCGTCGGAGACGACCCTGGGGATCGGGAAGGTGTAAGGGCAGGGGGGTGGCTTCCCGGGCAGGTGGGGGAGGGGCGGTGGAGGAGTCGGTGACCATTACGGCCTGGACTCTGCGGCGGCTACGGTGAGGGCCGGCCGGAACCGCTCGCCCAGGGTGGTCATGGTCAGGCAAGGGGAGGGAAACGCGTGACGCTCTGGACCAGGGGTCTACGCACCGGGCTGGCCGTGTTCGCCGCCTTGGCTCTCGTCACCGGGTGCGAGGGACTTGAAGCCGGTGGTTCTCCAACGGGAAGCGAGGCGCCGGCGCCGGCGCCGGACGGGCGAGCCGTCAGCCCACTGAAGAACCCCGATGGAACGAAGCCCGGGCTCGCACCCGTGACGAGCGAGACCGACAGGGCCGCGGCTCGCAAACTCATACAGACGGTGCAGACGAAGGGCCGGGGGCCGAGGACCGGCTACGACCGGGACGAGTTCGGCTACGCCTGGATGGATACGGCCGACGGCGTCCCGCTCGCTCGTAACGGCTGTGACACCCGAAACGATCTCTTGAAGCGTGACGGCCAGAACCTGCGCTTCCGCACCGGGTCCGACTGCGTGGTCATCGCCATGGAGCTGCATGATCCCTACACCGGCACAACCATCGAGTGGCGCAAGGAGAAGGCCACCGAGGTGCAGATAGACCACGTGGTGCCGCTGTCGTACAGCTGGCAGATGGGCTCCTCACGCTGGCCCGAGAGCAAGCGCAAGCAACTCGCGAACGACGCGCTCAACCTGATCCCGGTCGAGGGCCGTGCCAACTCGTCCAAGGGGGATTCCGGACCCGCATCCTGGCTCCCGCCGAACAAGCGGATCCGATGCGCGTACGCGGTCCGCTTCGCCGAGGTCGCCGTCAAGTACAAGATGCCGGTGACCGCACCCGACCGGCAGATGATGCTGGAGCAGTGCGGCGGCTGACAGCGCGGCTGAGCAGCGGAACCGACGTAAAAGCGGTTCCTCGCAGGCTGAGTTGACGCCTACGGTGTTCGGATGGAGTTGAAGGTGTCGAGCCTCGCCGAGCGTCCCGAGATGCATGGTCAGGTGGTCGGTATGGCCGACATGTGGCCCGAGTTCCTGCTCCACGACCCGGTAGGTGACGCGCACTACGGCCGGATCGCCGCCGAGCTGCCGGAGTATGTGCTCTTCGCGGAGGACGAGCACGGGGAGGTCGTCGCCCACGCCTACAGCGTGCCGTTCGCGTTGGCGGGCCGGGAGCGGGGCGAGCTGCCTGCGCGGGGCTGGGACCAGGTGCTGACCTGGGCGTTCGCCGATCTGCGTCGCGGCGTCCGGCCCGACACCGTGAGCGCGATCTCGATCGTCGTCGCCCCGCACGCCCAGGGCGGCGGGCTGTCGGCCCGGATGCTCTCGGCGATGCGCGACAACGCCCGGGCGCACGGGTTCAGCGAGGTCGTCGCGCCCGTGCGCCCGAGCGCGAAGCACCTGCATCCGCGTGCGGCGATGGAGGAGTACGCGTTCAGGAAGCGCGGCGACGGGCTGCCGCACGACCCGTGGCTGCGTGTCCACATCCGCGCCGGCGCCACCATCCACGCCATTGCGCCCGCCTCGATGACCGTGGCGGCCTCGCTCGACGAGTGGCGGGAGTGGACGGGGCTGCCGTTCGACGAGGAGGGGCTCGTCGAGGTCCCCGGGGCCCTGGTGCCGGTGCACTGCGAGCCCGGGCGGGGGTACGCGGTGTACGTCGAGCCCAATGTGTGGGTGCGGCACGCGCTGTGACACCGGGCTCGTTCGCCAGGAGGCATCAGCCGTCCAGTGCGTCCAGGTCGATGACCTTGCCCTTGGGGGCCTGAGCGGGGACGGGCTTGTCGAAGTCGCCGAAGGTGAGGGTGCCCGGGTCCTTCGCGGACTTGCTGATGACCTTCAGCAGGTAGGGCTTGCCCTCGGTGGCGATGTAGAGGGTGTACCTGTCCTTGCCGTCCTTCTCATGGAGGACGATCGCCGGGGTGCCGGCGACCGTGGTCGCCTTGCCTCTGGTGGCGTCGGAGTGGACGCCCTTGAACTCGGCGAGCACGGTGTCGAGATCGCAGAAGCTCGCGATGTCCTTGGCGTCCGAGCCGGTCGCGGACATCTTGGTCCACTTGCCGGCCAGCATCTCCACCACCCCGTCGGTCTCGGCCTTGGACTGGCCCTCGCCCTGAGCACGCAGGAACTGCTCGTCGTACTTCATGTAGACGGTGTCGCCGGTCTTGACGAGGTCGGCCTTTCCCTCGCCGTTCGCGCTCATCGTTCCGGCGCACTGTCCCTTCTTGTCGAGCGCCATGTCCAGGCCGATCGGGCTGCCTTCGTCCTGGACGGTGCCCTTGATGCGCAGTGACGAGGCGTTCGAGGTGGCCTTCACGGCCCGCTCGGCGATCTCACCGCCGGTCAGTCCGGCGAACGGGCCCTTCGGTTTGCTGTCCGCCTCGTCCAGGCCGGGCAGACAGCCGGTGAGCGAGACGGTGGCTGCGGCGGCGAGACAGACAGCGGCAAGTGCGGTGCGACGCATGGAAATTCCCCCCGGGGGCGTGATGAGCGGTTTCGGTGGATCAGAAGTTGCCGTTGCCGAGCATTTCGCCGTCGGCGTCGTAGACCGTGACGAGGCCGTTCTCGCTGTTCTTCCAGTCGGCGAAAGCGGAGGCGATGAGCTTGGCGGGGCCGGTGCCCTTGCCCAGCAAGCCGCCGGTGAAGTCCGTGTAGACATCGGCGGCGTCGAGGATGTCGTTCTGCTCGTCCGCGCCCTGGACCTTGGTGACGTGCGAGACGGCGTCCTTCTCCTTCGCCGTGCCGTTCTTGTTCACGAAGTCCTTGAACTGGTCGGCCTGGGAGGCCTTCTCAGTGCCTTTGTCCCCGGCGTCCTTGTCCTCGACGGTCTTCGCCGACCCTGAGCCCGCGCCGGAGCTCGCCGAGGAGCTCTTGTCCGCGGAGCCCGTGCCGCCGCCGTCCCCGTCGCCCGCGCCGGTGTTCGCCGACACCACGCCCAGGACGACGATGCCGACCACCGCGCCCAGCCCCACCTTGACCTTCATGCCCATGACTGCGTCCTCTCCCCATGTCCCCAAAGACACCAATGACGTGGAACGACCTGTGCTCGCCGGTTTCCAGCGGCCCCTCGTTCGATGTGTCAATGAGAGCAGAGCTTGTGAACCGAGTCAACACGAGTGATGGAGATGTTTGTGTACACGCGCGTGAATGGGTAGATCTTGCGTTCGTCGGTATGCTCGACGCCACACACCAGGACGAGGGGAGCCGGGCGGGTGCAGGACAACGGGACAGAGGTGACCGCTGCCGGAATCGCACGGCTGGCCGGCGTCGGCCGCGCCGCCGTCAGTAACTGGCGCCGCCGTCACGCCGACTTCCCCAAACCGATCGGCGGCACCGAGACCAGCCCGTCCTTCGCGCTCGCCGAGGTCGAGGACTGGCTGCGCGCCCAGGGCAAACTGGCCGAAGTCCCCCTGCGTGAGCGCGTGTGGCAGCAGCTCGCCGGGCACCCGGAGGGCCCGGTCCCCGCCCTGGTCCACGCCGGCTGCGCACTCCTGCTCATCCACGACCGGCCCACGGTCTGGCTGGAGTTGAGCGCGGGCTCCGACGAGCGCCTCGCCGACCTGCTGCCCGCCTCCCTCGACCAGGTCCTCGACCCGCGCTTCGGAGTGATCCGCAAACGGGCCGTGGACACACCGACCCCCGCCCAACTGCTCCCGTCCGCCCCGCTGTTGCGCGGCACCGCCGACCTCGCGGCCGAGCTGGGCGCACGCCAGACGTACGAGTTCCTGCTCGGCCGGCACCTCGACGCCAACCCGCGCCAGTACACGCTCACTCCGGTCGGCCTCGCCGATCTGATGGCCGACCTGGCCGGCCCGGCCCGCAGCGTCCTCGACCCGGCGTGCGGCACCGGCGCCCTGCTGCGCGCGGTCACTCCCACCAAGGACCAGCAGCTCTACGGCCAGGACAGCGCCCCCGAACTCGCGGCCCTCACCGCGCTGCGCCTCGCCCTCCACACGAAGGCCGCCCTCCAGGAGAAGGCCGCCGTGCGCACCGCGGCCGCCGACACCCTCCGCGCCGACGCGTACGACAGCCTCAGGGCAGACGCCGTCCTGTGCCACCCGCCCTTCAACGAGCGCAACTGGGGCCATGACGAACTCGCCTACGACGCCCGCTGGGAGTACGGCTTCCCGGCCCGCACGGAGTCCGAACTGGCCTGGGTGCAGCACGCCCTGGCGCGCCTCAAGGAGGGCGGCACCGCGGTTCTTCTGATGCCGCCCGCCGTCGCCTCCCGCCGCTCCGGCCGCCGCATCCGCGCCGACCTGCTGCGCCGCGGCGCCCTGCGCGCCGTGATCGCGCTGCCGGTCGGCGCGGCGCCCCCGTACAACATCCCGCTGCACCTGTGGGTGCTGCGCAAGCCCGCGCCGCACGCCCATCCCGCCCAGCCCGAGGTGCTGCTCGCCGACACCGGCGAGCTCGTGGCCGACGGCGGCCGCGGCGGTTTCGACTGGCAGGTCGTGCGCACCGCCGTCCTCGACGCCTGGCGCCCCTTCGACCGCGGCGGCACCGCACAGGAGCGGCCGGGCCTCAGCCGTGCGGTACCCGTCATCGAGCTCCTCGACGACGACGTGGACCTGGCCCCCGCCCGCCATCTCCTGCCCGCCGCGGCGGGCGGCGGCGCCGAGCAGCTCGAGGATGTGCGCGACCGCCTCGGCGAGACACTCCGCCTGACCGCCGACCTCATCCCGCCTTCCCCCGCGCTCTCGGCAGCGCACGAGCAGGGAGGTGCCACTGCCGACCCGCGGCAGCCCACCCGCTGGCCGCTCACCACGATCGGGGAACTCGCGCGCGGGGGAGCGCTGTTGCTGCGTACCGGCGGAAACGGCGGCCGCACGCGCGTGCCCGTCCTTACCGACCACGACGTCCTCGCCGGAACCGCACCGTCCGGAACGCTCCCCGAAAGCGACGAGGAACCCGTCCTCACCGAGGCCGGCGACGTCGTCGTCCCCGTGCTCGGCGGCGGCGCCGTCGCGCGCGTGGTGGACGAGGCGACCGCCGGCGCCGCCCTCGGCCGCAACCTCGCACTGCTGCGCCCCGACCCGGCCGCGCTGGACCCGTGGTTCCTCGCCGGTTTCCTGCGCGGCACCGCCAACAACCGCCAGGCCAGCAGCTACGCGTCCACGGCCACCAGGCTCGACGTGCGCCGCCTCCAGCTGCCGCGGCTGCCGCTGGCACAGCAGCGCCGTTACGGCGAACGATTCCGCGCGCTCGCCGAGTTCGAGGAGGCGCTGCGGCACGCGGGCCGCCTCGGCGGGCAGTTGGTGCGCGGCCTGTACGACGGCCTGACCGACGGGACCGTCACGCCCGACTGAGACCGGCGGGGCGGGCGAAGTGATCGGCACGACAACGGTGATCAGCACGACAACGGTTCGGTACAACTCATGACCAGTTGTCCTTGTCGGCCTATACGCTCGGACTCCGCACTCGTAAGTGCGTACCTCCGTCCGTCCCCACAGGCCTCCAGGAGCGACCATGCAAGGCCACGGCCAGGCGCAGCCGGTGAAGCAGCCACCCCCGACCGGGTTGCTGGTCTTCCTGCGCGTGTTCTTCGTGGTGATCTCGGTGTGCAGCTTCGGTCTTCTCGGCTGGACGATGATGCTGCGCCTGGCGATCGTGACCCGCAAGTCGCTCGACTGGGGCTTGTTCGTGGCCACTTTCGCGGCCGAGGTCCTAGGCCTCGTCCTGCTCGGGACCGAGCCCGGCGACGAGATCCACACCGTGGGCGGCTGGACGGGCCTCGCCCTGCTCATGGGCTCGCTCGTGATCGCGATCTCGTACTACCTCGCGGCGGACATCCGACACTTCCACCAGCTCCACTACGCGGCAGCGGGATACGCACCGCACCAGCCGCCCCCGGCGCCCGCGTACGGCTACCCACAGCCGCCGCAGTCGCAGTCGCCGTACAGCGCCGTGCCGGTTCCGCAGACCCCGGTTCCGCAGGCCCCGGTCTCGCAGACCCCGGTTCCGCCGACGGACCAGACCCCCCGGCCCTCCGCGCCGACCCCGCCGCCGCAGCGTCCCGCGCCCGCCCGGATCGACCAGGTGCGCGCCGAGCTCGACGAGCTGAGTGACTATCTGCGCAAGCACGAGGACGGCAGGTGACCGTGGCGTCGGGACGTATGATCACCGGCCGCTACGAACTGTCCACACTCATCGGCCAGGGCGGCATGGGCCAGGTGTGGACGGCGTACGACCAGCGACTGGACCGGCGCGTGGCCGTCAAACTGCTGCGCCCCGACAAGGTCGCGGGCCAGGAGGCCGACGAGCTGCGTCGCCGTTTCGTCCGCGAGTGCCGCGTCACCGCCCAGGTCGACCACCCCGGCCTGGTCACCGTCCACGACGCGGGCACCGAGGGCGAGGAACTGTTCCTCGTCATGCAGTACGTCGACGGGGCCGACCTCTCCGACCACCTTGCCGAGCACACGCCGTACCCCTGGCAGTGGGCCGTCGCGGTCGCCGCCCAGCTGTGCGCCGTCCTGTCCGCGGTGCACGCCGTCCCGATCGTGCACCGCGACCTCAAACCGCGGAACGTGATGGTCAAGCAGGACGGCACCGTCACCGTCCTCGACCTCGGCGTCGCCTCGGTCATGGACACGGACACGACCCGCCTCACGCACACGGGTTCACCCATCGGCTCGCCCGCCTACATGGCACCGGAGCAGGCGATGGGCGGCGCGGTCGGCCCGTACACGGACCTGTACGCGCTCGGCGTGCTGTTGCACGAACTCCTCAGCGGAGACGTGCCGTTCTCGGGCTCCACCGCACTCGGCGTACTGCACCGGCACCTCTACGAGCCGCCCCTCCCGGTCCGCCGCCTGCGCCCAGAGGTCCCCGAGCCGCTCGAAGCCCTCGTCCTGCGCCTGCTCTCCAAGGACCCGCAGCACCGCCCGGCCTCCGCGCAGGAGACGTATGAGCAACTGCTGCCGCTGCTCCCCGCGCGCGGGGCCCCGACCGGCGGACCGCTCGACCCGACACGCCCGTTCCTGCGCCCGCACGCCCCCTGGCCCGACCGGGCCCGTACGCCCGCGCCGCAGCCGTCGGCACACGCCGTGGACAGGCCCGATGTCGCGGGCGCGGTCGACGAGGTCAAGCGCCTCCTCGGCGAGGGCCGCATCACGCAGGCCGTCGACATCCTCGGCTCGATCCTCCCGGCCGCGGCAGAACAGCACGGCGAGCACTCGCCCGTCGTGCGCACACTGCGCAAGCAGTACGCGGCCACGCTGATGGACGACGGCCAGTACCGCCGCGCCCTGCCCGAGCTGCGCCGCCTCGCCGACGAGCGCGCCGCCGAGGCCGGCCAGGCCGACCCGCAGTCCCTGCGCTTCCGCTACGAAGCAGCCCAGTGCCTCGAACAGCTCGGCGAACCCGCGGCCGCGCTCTCCGAGTACCGGGCGCTGCTGCCGTACTACGAGAACCAGTACGTGGCCGGCGATCCCGAGCTCGCCTACGACGTACGCCGCCGCATCGGCCACCTCCTGCTCGCCCTCGGCGACCGCGGTGCCGCGCACGACACGCTGGCGCGGCTGCTGCTCGACGTGGAGCGGCTGCAGGGACCGGGACATCCGCTGGCGGCGGAGGTCCGGCGGACGCTGCAGTGGCTGGGGCAGGTGCGCGGGTAGGCAGTCGGTACCTTGCCCTGCCACAAATCGTTGGTCGAATGGGTGGCCGACAGCCGGGTCACTGCTTACCATCGATCACCGCAAGACTTTGTGCACCGTCGCACAAGCTCCTACAGGAGGTTCTCCTTGCACCGCCGCCGTCGCACCGCGCTCCTCCTCTCCGCCGCGCTCGCCACCGCGGCTCCCCTCCTCACCGCCTGCGGAGACGACGCGCATCCCGGTGCCGCGGCCGTCGTCGGCGGTGACCGGATCACGGTGTCCCAGCTGGAGAACCGGGTGAACGAGGTGCGCACCGCCCAGCGGGCCGCCATCAAGAACGACACCCAGTACGAGCAGGCCATCGCCAAGTCCGGCGGCCTCACCCGCGACACCCTGCACGGCATGGTCCTCGACCACGTGCTGCACCGCGCCGCCCAGGACGCGGGCGTGACCGTCTCCCGCAACGAGGTCCTGCGCCTGCGCTCGAGCCTCGAGCAGCAGGCGGGCGGCGCGAAGGCACTGGAGGCGGCCTGGCTGCAGCAGTACGGCGTGGCGCCCGGGCGGCTCGATGACAACCTCCGCGTCCAGGTCGAGGCCCAGAAGCTGGCCACCGGGCTCGGCACCGACACCAGCCAGCCCGCGTTCTGGAAGGCCCTGTCCGACGCCTCCAAGAAACTCGACGTCGACCTGAACCCGCGCTACGGCACCTGGGACGTGCAGAAGAGCAGCCGCGTCGACGCGAAGCTGCCGTGGCTGCGCGAGGTCACGCAGGCGGGGAGCCAGGGGACGGCGTAGCCGCCGCAGAGCCCGCTGTGGCCAGGTGAGCTCACTGTGAACAGGTGAGCTCACTATGGACGGCCGAGCCCGCTGTGGACGGGTGACCTTGTTGTCCGTGGCGTGGGTTACGTTCGGTGTGTGAACGCATCCGACCCTGGGCGCATCGTCCTGCTCACCACCAGCCACCGTGTCGCGCCCGGCCTCCTGTCCTGGCCCGCCTGGCAGGCGCTGCACGGCGCCGACCGCGTGCTGTGCGCGGACGGCGCGCACCCCCAGCTGCCGTATCTCCGCGAGGCGGGCGTCAAGGTCGACGAGGCCGCGCCCACCGCCGAGGAGCTCGTCGACGCCTGCGCCGGCGGGCGCACGGTAACGGTGGTCGCCACGGGCGAGGGCGAGCCGCGCCTGACGGACGGGCTGGCCCGCATGGCCGGCTCCGGGCGCGTGCAGATGCCCGACCTCGAACTGCTCCCCGCCTCGTACGACCTCCCCGGCGCCCGGCTTCTCGACCTCGTCCAGGTCATGGACCGCATCCGCGCCGAGTGCCCCTGGTCGTCCCAGCAGACCCACCAGGGCCTCGCGAAGTACGGCATCGAGGAGGCGTACGAACTCGTCGAGGCGATCGAGGAGGGCGACCGGCACGAGCTGTGCGAGGAGCTCGGGGACGTACTGCTCCAGGTCGTCTTCCATGCGCGGATCGCGGAGGAAGGCAGCCCGGAGGATGGCGCGGAGCCGTTCTCCATCGACGACGTGGCGGGTGGCATCGTCACCAAGCTGATCCACCGCCATCCGCACGTCTTCGGCGACGAGACCGCCGAGACGCCCGAGGAGGTCAAGGAGCACTGGCTGCGCACCAAGGCCGTCGAGAAGCAGCGGACCTCGGTGACAGAGGGCATCCCGCTCGGTCAGCCGGGCCTGGCGCTCGCCGCGAAGCTGGCATCCCGCGCGCGCACGGCGGGACTTGAGGTCGCGCTGCCGCCGGGCGAGGGCGTCGGTTACGAACTGCTCGCGATGGCCGTGCGCGCCGAGGCGGAGGGCGTGGACCCGGAGGCAGCACTACGGTCGGCGGCGCGGGCGTACCGGGACGCGATACGGGAAACGGAGTCCTGACATCGGTCCTGAGACCGGCCCTGAGACCGGCCCTGACATCGGCCCCGGCACCGGTCCTGACACCGCCGATCAACCCCACGTCGCCCCTCCCGATACCGTCAAGGAGTGACCGAGAAGCCAGCCCAGACCTCCGTCGGCAGCACGCCTCCCGAACTCTTCACCTGGGAGTTCGCCACCAACCCCTACCCGGCCTACGCCTGGCTGCGGGAGCACGCCCCCGTGCACCGGACCAAACTGCCGAGCGGAGTGGAGGCCTGGCTGGTCACCCGGTACGCCGACGCCAAGCAGGCCCTCGCGGACGCTCGCCTCTCCAAGAACCCCGCACACCACGACGAACCCGCACACGCCAAGGGCAAGACCGGCATCCCCGGCGAGCGCAAGGCCGAGCTGATGACTCATCTGCTCAATATCGATCCGCCGGATCACACGAGGCTTCGTCGGCTCGTGGCCCAGGCGTTCACACCACGCCGCGTGGCCGCATTCGCCCCGCGCGTGCAGGAGTTGGCCGATCACCTCATCGACCAGTTCGCGCACAAGGGGAGCGCCGATCTCATCCACGAGTTCGCCTTTCCCCTCCCCATCTACGCGATCTGTGATCTGCTCGGCGTCCCGCGCGAGGACCAGGACGACTTCCGCGACTGGGCGGGGATGATGATCCGGCACGGGGGAGGGCCGCGGGGCGGGGTCGCGCGGTCCGTGAAGAAGATGCGCGGCTATCTCGCCGAGCTCATCCACCGCAAGCGGGCGGCGCTCCCCGAGGAGCCCACCCCCGGCGAAGACCTCATCTCCGGTCTCATCCGCGCCTCCGACGACCGTGCGAGCGATCGCCTGAGCGAGAACGAGGCCGCGGCGATGGCGTTCATCCTCCTGTTCGCGGGATTCGAGACCACCGTCAATCTCGTGGGAAACGGCACCTACGCGCTCCTCACCCATCCCGAGCAGCGGCAGCGGCTCCAGCAGTCCCTGGCGGTCGGCGACACGGACCTCCTCGCGACCGGCGTCGAGGAACTCCTCCGGTACGACGGGCCGGTCGAGCTGGCCACATGGCGGTTCGCGACGGAAGCGGTCACCATCGGCGGGCAGCGCATCGAGGTCGGCGACCCCGTACTCGTCGTACTCGCCGCCGCCGACCGCGACCCCGGGCGGTTCAACGCCCCCGACACCCTTGACCTCGGCAGACGCGACAACCAGCACCTCGGCTACGGGCACGGCATCCACTACTGCCTCGGTGCGCCCCTGGCCCGGCTGGAGGGCAGGACCGCGCTCGCTACGCTCCTCACCCGTCTTCCTGACCTGCAACTGGCGGTCGATTCCACCGATTTGCGGTGGCGTGGAGGGCTCATCATGCGTGGGCTGCGCACGTTGCCGGTGAGCTTCACGCCGACTCAGAGCTGGTGAAACGTCAACTCTGTGATCTTCACGTGATCTGCTCTGCATCTACTTGTGACAAGTGTTCGACTGCGGATAGGTTCACGGCTCAGTGCAGACCTCACCTGTCGCTCTAAACCCTGCCGTCACGCGAAAGGCAACCGCATGCTCTCCGGGAACGGTCGTCACCGTCGCCCTCGCCAGGCCCCGGCTCTCTTCGTTGCGGCAGGAGTGACCGGTTCGGCCATCGCCATCCCCCTGCTCGGCGCGACCGGCGCCAGCGCTGCCAGTGGTGCGACCTGGGACGCGATCGCGGACTGCGAGAGCGGCGGATCGTGGAGCGCCGACACCGGCAACGGCCGTTACGGCGGGCTCCAGATGACCCAGGAGACCTGGGAGCAGTACGGCGGCCTCGACTACGCCGCGAGCGCCGACCAGGCCAGCCGCTCCCAGCAGATAGCCGTCGCCGAGAAGGTCGTCGCGGACAAGGGGACGAGCGCCTGGGCGACCTGCGGGCTCGTCGCGGGTCTGACGCAGGACTCCGACGCCGCCGATGTCGACACCGGTGTGGCGGACGACTCGGCTTCGTCGTCCGCCGATTCGGGTTCGGGCTCGGACGCGGCTTCTGGCTCTGATTCCACGAAGTCCGATACGTCCGGGTCGTCTGACGCATCCGACACATCGGATACATCAGGCACCTCCGACGAGTCCGACAAGTCCGATACATCTGACTCATCTCGTACGTCCGAGCCCTCCAGCGATGTGACGCAGGACTCAGGCAGTGGCGCCAACTCCGAATCGTCGAGCGGCGACAGCACATCCGCCGGTACGGCGAAAAGCGGCGAAACCGGGCGCCATCGCGGCGGTAGTGCCGAAGAGGGCGCCGCGGCCTCGCGCGCGGGTGACTCCACCGGTCGGCATGCCTCGCGCGCCGGCACCGTCTCGCGTGAGGCGGTCGACGGCTCGTACGTGGTCCGCCCCGGAGACAATCTCTGGGCCATCGCCGACTCCCTTGGCGTGGAGGGTGGATGGCCCGAGCTCTATGCCGAGAACAAGCAAACCGTCGGCGCCGACCCGGACCTCATCCTCCCCGGTCAAAGGCTCGAAGTCGGCAGCGAGTGACTGCTGCCCAAGCTGTCGAATCGGGCGAAAAGTAGCGGCAGTTCGGGGTGAATGTCCGGTTTGATGAAAGTGAGACATGGCTCTCAAAGACCCTGATCGTCTTTGGAGTTCAGCGGATCGCGTGTTTACGGTCGTGATCGCTCGCCACAGCGGGCCCCGACGGACGTCACGCCGAATCCTGCCAACGGCCGTACGGGAACAGTCGTCGCGTCAAGCGCCGTAGGCAGGAGCGGGGGACCCAAGGTAAGCGCCTTCCCCGGTCACCAAGACCGGAGATGGCTTGGGGTTAAGCCGCGCGCAAGTCGCGCGGCCGGGCAACTCACTCGGCCCGAACCCGACAGCTCACCTCGCAGGCGTCGGTGAGGGGATCTCTCCATGCTGCATTCCGGCACGGGCAAGCACCGCCGCCCGACCAAGACCGCTCGTATCGCCACGTTCGCCGGTGTCACCGGCGCCGCCATCGCCGTTCCGCTGATGGTCTCCGGCACCGCCTCCGCCGCCAGCGCCTCCGAGTGGGACGCCGTCGCCCAGTGCGAGTCGGGAGGCAACTGGTCCATCAACACCGGCAACGGCTACTACGGCGGCCTGCAGTTCTCGTCCTCCACCTGGGCCGGGTACGGCGGCACGCAGTACGCCGCCACCGCCGACCAGGCCTCCAAGGCCCAGCAGATCCAGGTCGCCGAGAAGGTCCTCGCGAGCCAGGGCAAGGGTGCCTGGCCGGTCTGCGGCAAGGGCCTGTCCGGCGCCTCCTCCTCGGGCTCCGGTGCCGCGCAGGAGAGCACCCAGCAGCAGAGCGCGCCGGCCCAGGAGGAGCGTGCCTCGCGCTCCCAGGAGCGCTCCGCGCCCAAGACCGTCGAGACCCCGACCGGCAAGAAGGTCGAGAAGGGCGACGGCGAGTACAAGGTCGTGAAGGGTGACACCCTCAGCGCGATCGCCTCGGAGCACAACGTCAAGGGCGGCTGGAAGAAGGTGTTCGAGCTGAACGACGACATCATCGACGACGAGAACTTCATCTTCCCGGGCCAGCAGCTGCACCTCAGCTGACGTGGACGCCGCGCCCCCGACGCGCGGCCTCGACGCGGAAACCTCTTCGTGGAACCTCGGCTTGCGCACAGCCCTCTCATAAGAGGGGCCCGCAAGCTGAGGGGGTCCTCTCCGGAGTGCTTCCGCTCCCACGGTCTCCCCGCCCCGGTGCGTGTTCCCCCGCATGCACCGTGGCGGGGCTTTTCTTTCTCTTTTCTCCCCCCATTTGTTCCGTTCTGGAACAATGTTTACCCTCAGTTCCGTCCATGGGGTGGTCGGACGGCTGGCCGATCTCCCGGAGCCGGTTAGGCTCATCTCGCGGAACCGCCGCGGCTCCGCGCATGCGGGCCGAGCGCCCGTGTACCCGCGTCACATCCCAGAAGGAGATGCTCGTGCCGTCCATCGACGTCGTCGTAGCCCGGGAAATCCTGGACTCCCGAGGCAATCCCACGGTCGAGGTCGAGGTCGGCCTCGACGACGGCAGCACGGGGCGTGCCGCCGTCCCGTCCGGCGCTTCCACCGGCGCCTTCGAGGCTGTCGAACTCCGCGACGGAGACGCCGGCCGTTACCTCGGCAAGGGCGTCGAGAAGGCCGTCCTCGCCGTCATCGAGCAGCTCGGCCCGGAGCTCGTCGGCTACGACGCCACCGAGCAGCGGCTGATCGACCAGGCGATGATCGACCTGGACGCCACCGACAACAAGGGCTCGCTCGGCGCCAACGCCATCCTCGGCGTCTCCCTCGCCGTCGCGCACGCCGCCTCCGAGGCCAGCGACCTCCCGCTCTTCCGCTACCTGGGCGGCCCGAACGCGCACCTGCTGCCCGTTCCGATGATGAACATCCTGAACGGCGGCTCGCACGCCGACTCGAACGTGGACATCCAGGAGTTCATGATCGCCCCGATCGGCGCGGAGTCCTTCTCCGAGGCGCTGCGCTGGGGTGCCGAGGTCTACCACACCCTCAAGAAGGTGCTGAAGTCCCGCGGTCTGGCCACCGGCCTCGGCGACGAGGGCGGCTTCGCCCCGAACCTCGGCTCCAACCGCGAGGCCCTCGACCTCATCCTCGAGGCGATCAAGGAGGCCGGCTACACCCCCGGCGAGCAGATCGCCCTCGCGCTCGACGTCGCCGCCTCCGAGTTCTACAAGGACGGCTCCTACCTCTTCGAGGGCAAGGAGCGCTCCGCCGCCGAGATGACCGAGTACTACGCCGAGCTCGTCGAGGCGTACCCGCTCGTCTCCATCGAGGACCCGCTGTTCGAGGACGACTGGGCCGGCTGGAAGGTCATCACCGACAAGCTCGGCTCCAAGGTCCAGCTCGTCGGCGACGACCTGTTCGTCACCAACCCGGAGCGCCTGGCCCGTGGCATCGAGGAGGGCTCGGCCAACGCACTGCTCGTCAAGGTCAACCAGATCGGCTCCCTGACCGAGACCCTGGACGCCGTGGAGCTCGCCCAGCGCAACGGCTTCAAGTGCATGATGTCCCACCGCTCCGGCGAGACCGAGGACGTCACCATCGCGGACCTGGCCGTCGCCACCAACTGCGGTCAGATCAAGACCGGCGCCCCCGCTCGCTCCGAGCGCGTCGCCAAGTACAACCAGCTGCTGCGCATCGAGGAGATCCTCGACGACGCGGCGGTGTACGCGGGCCGCAGCGCTTTCCCGCGGTTCCGCTCGGCGAACCAGTAAGCACAGCGCTCCGCGAACCAGTAAGCACAGCGCTCGGCGAACCAGTAGGCACAGCGAAGGCTGAGCTCCGCACGCAGGGGCCACAGCCCCGTCGGGCGTACGTCCCCGTACTCGGTCCCGTACCGTGTGCGGGGACGTACGTGCGTGAAGGGGAGGCGTTGGGATGGCCGTGAAGGACCGCGACCGGGACCGGTTCTCCACCGCGACCAGGCTGCGGCTGCTCGGCGAGCAGACGGCCGCCCGCGTCTACCGCTCCCAGACCAAGCGCCAGGCCCGCCGCTCCCGGCTGACGGGCCGGGCCGCGCTGCTCGTCCTCGTCCTCTGTTCCCTCGTCGTCGCCCTCGCGTACCCGACACGGCAGTACGTCTCCCAGCGCGCCGAGATCGCCGACCTCCAGCAGGAGCGGGAGCAGGCCCGCGAGCGGGTGGAGGAACTGCGCGACCTCAAGGCACGCTGGCAGGACGACGAGTACGCCGAGCAGCGGATCCGGGAGCGGCTGCACTATGTGATGCCGGGGGAGACCGGCTACATCGTGATCGACCCCGACGCGGCGAGGAAGTCGCGTACGGACCAGACGGCGGCCGACCGCCCCTGGTACTCCAATCTCTGGTACGGCGTCGACAAGGCCGACAGCGCGGACCAGTGAACCGATGAGAGAGACACAGACCCAAGGCATGGAAACGCCCCCTCCTCCCACTCCGCGCACCGAGCCCACCGACGCGGACGTCGAGGCCTTCAAGCAGCAGCTCGGGCGCCCGCCGCGCGGGCTGCGCGCGATCGCGCACCGGTGCCCGTGCGGTCAGCCGGACGTGGTCGAGACGGCGCCGCGACTGCCGGACGGCACGCCGTTCCCGACGACGTACTACCTGACGTGCCCGCGCGCGGCGTCGGCGATCGGCACGCTCGAGGCGAACGGCGTCATGAAGGAGATGACGGAGCGGCTGGCGGAGGACCCTGTTCTGGCCGCCGCCTACCGCGCCGCCCACGAGGACTACATCGCGCGCCGCGATGCCGTGGAGGTTCTGGAGGGCTTCCCGAGTGCGGGCGGCATGCCGGACCGGGTGAAGTGCCTGCACGTCCTGGTGGCCCACTCCCTGGCCGCGGGGCCGGGCGTGAACCCGCTGGGCGACGAGGCGATCGCGATGCTGCCGGAGTGGTGGCGCAAGGGGCCGTGCGTGACGCTGCCGCCCGAGGAGTGATGTCGCCCCCGCCGCCCCTACCCGTCCCATCCCGTTCCTGGGGGCTGCGCCCCCAGACCCCCGTATCGGCCTGAACGGCCTCGTCCTCAAACGCCGGACGGGCTGAAATTCAGCCTCTCCGG
>NZ_VCHX02000306.1 GCF_005768555.2 Streptomyces sporangiiformans | reverse complement strand
GAGCCGGTGTGGGACGAGCGGCGCGTGGAGCGCGCCAGGTAGTCCGGCAGTCCGTTAACCCGGTAGCCCGGCAGCCACCAGGCTGCCGGGCTACCGGGGAGCGAGACGGCTCGTCGGGCTAGGACCAGCGCAGCAGGGCTCCCAGGCCCCCCACCGGAGCGTCCTCGGGCCCGGCGGCCGTCACCGAGAGGGCGGGCGCGCCCGTCGCCACCACGGACCGCAGCAGCGCGTCGTCCGCCCGCGCCGACCAGGGGCGCGGCTCGCCCAGCGGCTTCGTCTCCGTGCGTCGCAGACCCAGCTGGTCCGGGTTCTCGCCGACCCACACCTCGCGGTGCGTCTCGGGCCCCTCCGGGCGGATCAGCAGCTCGTCGATCCGGTGCTCCCGGGCCGCCTCGATGAGCGCGGGTACGCCCTCGACGGCGCCGATGCGTCCGTCCGCGTCCGGTGCCCGGGCCGCCTTGAACCGCTGCAGTTCTTCGGCCGCCCTGCGGTGTATGTGCTCCGCACGGGCCCGTTCCACCTCCTCGTCCAGGAGCCGGCTGCCGGTACCGGACCGGGTCTCCACCGTGCGGTTGTGCAGCCGCTGCGGCAGCCGTTCGTGCACGGACCGGCGTTCGCGGTCGTCGCCGACGAGGATCAGCAGGTCCGCCCGGGTCTCCTCCTGGCAGACCGCGAGCGCGTCGGCGATCTCGGCGGCGTTGTGCTCCCAGGTGTTCTCCACCCTGAGCTGGAAGTGCCGCTCCGACCAGTCGGCCGTGCTCGTACGGTGTATGGGCCACTGCCGCCCCGCCACCGAGCCAGCGCCCTGGCTGCCCAGCGCGCTGCGGAGCTCGAAGTCGGCGCCACGCCGGTCGATGTAGGCCACTACGCACACCGGGTCCTCACCGGCCAGGTCGAGGAGTGGCGCGGTGTGCGGCAGCGCCGACCATTCGGTGGACAGGGCGCCCGGCGGGGACGCGGCCAGCGGAGGATCGAGGACGACCTCGCCGCCGGTCGCGAACAGGGCCCTGCCGTGTGGATCTCCGGAGTGCCGCAACTCGTTCAGCGCGTCGCGCACGGCCCGGCAGGTGGCCTCGTCCGCGCCCTGCTCGGCCAGCCGGTCGGCTGCCGCCTGTGCCGTCAGCGTCCGCTCATGTGGGGTGGCCTCCGTGTGCCGGGAGGTGTCGACGTACACGGAGGCCCAGGGTCCCGGATGTTCGTACAGTGGGTGGAGAAAGGCGAGATCCATGGCTCCCTCCCGGGTGCCGCTCGGGATGTGCTTGCGCCGGGCGGGTACCCGGACCCGCACCGAAGGAACCGATGATCGGGGTACCACGATGACCGGAGTCGACCCGGGCCTCCTGGACGACCAGCAACTGATGAAAGAGCTGGAGACGATCCACCGCACGCGCCACGACACGCTGCTGTACGGCTCGAACGACGCGCTGCGCACCCACAACGAGCGGATGGCGCAACTGGAGGGGGAGTATCTGCGCCGTCATCCGCGCCGCCCGGTGGCCGTAGGCAGGACCCGCTCGGGCGCCCGAGAGCGCCACCCGGGCTGCGAGGCCTGACCATCGCCTTTCGGCTCCGCCGCCTCGAGCGGGCGGTCACCGCCGGCCTGCCTGAAAAACAGGAACAACCGGTAAAACAGGAACAACCGGCCCGGCCATCTGAACGCCGCGTACTGGTGCGGCCGATGAACGGGCCGGTGGGCCGGCGGACGGTCAGTGGCGGCGCTTCCAGATCTCGGGCAGGAGCGCGTCGCAGAACGCCTTGAGGTCGGCGGGCTTGCGGCTCGTGATGAGCGTTCCGGGTGCGGCTTCGCAGACGTGGACCGTCTCGTCGACCCATGTGCCACCCGCGTTGCGGATGTCCGTGCGCAGACTCGGCCACGACGTGAGGGTGCGACCGCGGACCACGTCCGCCTCGACGAGCGTCCACGGCGCGTGGCAGATCGCCGCGACCGGCCGGCCCTGCTCGAAGAACTCACGTACGAACGACACGGCCGTCTCGTCCATGCGCAGCGCGTCCGGGTTGGCCAGGCCGCCCGGAAGCACCAGACCGGCGAAGGAGTCCACCGACGCGTCACGAACGACCTGCTGCACGGGGAACACGTCGGCCTTGTCGAGGTGGTTGTACGCCTGGATCCGACCGGGTTTCGTAGACAGCAGGAGGGGCTCGGCGCCCGAGTCGTGGACCGCCGACCAGGGCTCGGTGAGCTCGACCTGCTCGACGCCATCCGGCGCCATCAGAAACGCGACCCGCATCACTTTCCACGTCCTTTCCCGGCGCGTTCCGCGCCGCACTGTGCCCTTTCGTGCCGCCGCTCTCCTCGGCTCTCCTCCACGATCAGGCGGTCAGGCGGTCAGGTTGTGCGGCCAGTCGTCCGGAGCGGCCCGGCTGATCTCGGCCAGGGCGGAGTCCGGGTCCTGGGACACCGCGAGATCCCCCAGGCTGACCATGCCGACCGGGTGGCCGTTCTCGACGACCGGCAGACGGCGGATGGCGTGCTCGCGCATGAGCTCCACGGCGGTCGAGACCGCGTCGTTCGGCCCGATCACCACGGGGTTCGGCGTGCACACGCTCTGAGCGCTCACCGTGAGCGGGTCCACGCCGTCCGCGACCGCGCGCAGCGTGATGTCGCGGTCCGTCAGGACCCCGAAGACGTTCTGGTCTCCGGCGACCAGAACATCGCCGATGTCCTGGGCGCGCATGAGTTGTGCCGCTTCGACGAGCGAGGCGTCGGGGCGGACCGCGACGACATCCGGCGTCATGACTTCCCTGACGAAATCAGCCATGCTCTGGGCCTTTCCTGTCCTGCATTCCCTGCGTTCCCTGCGGTTCCCGGTCATGCCGGGGGTGGGCACCTCGGCGGGGTGTGGCCCGCAGTACCCCCGAAACGGCGGCCCATGCGTCCGCCGCCGTTATTCGCGCGGTGCGCGCTCGGCGGTCGCGTTGCGCAGGAGCGCTTCGGCCAGTTCCTGAGCGGTGGTGTAGCGCGCCCTCCTCGGCAGCCGCTCCACCGGTTCCACCAGCCCGTCGGGCGCATGCCGGCTCCGCAGGATGCCGCTCAGTTCGCGGGGGCTCGCGGGGAAGGAGGTGCGGCCCAGCAGCCGCGCCAGTTCCAGACGCAAGGCCGCCACGGAGCCCGGGGCGCCCGGGGCGCCCCCCGGCGTGACCGGCCCGCCCGCAACCAGCGGGTCGTCGTCGGCGGTCGGCTCCGGATCGTGCCACTCCTCCGTCCGGGTCGGGTGGCCCGACCTGAGCAGACCCTGCAGTTCATGCTTCATCTCCTCGTCCTTGTGGACGCTGAGCCGGTCACTGCCTCGCTGCATGACTCTCTCCAGATGATCGGGGTGGCCCCCCGTGTACCCGCGCCTCCGACATCGACACGGAGGGTTTGTCCGGCAGCGGTCTGGAGACTCGAAGTCCACCCCCCATCAAGATTCCTCTGGGGAAGGACTGGACCATGGCGGTGATCGCTGTGATGATCCCGGTCCTGATGCTCGGTGTCGTCGTGGCACTCGGCCGTTACGAGGAGTGGCTCCTCCCACCGGCCGAACGCTCCGACGACACCGAACCTGTGGCTCTGAGCCACTGAAACTGAACAGGACCGGACGGAACCGGCCCCCGACGCCGCGGAATGCGCCGGGGGCCTCCCATGCGGCGGGATGTGGAGCCGTAGTCCTGCCGCAGGTCACGTCAGCCGCAGCAGCGCCTCAGCCGCAGCAGCGCCTCAGCCGCAGCCGTACGTCAGTCGCGGTCATGCCCCGGCAGGAACTCCTGGATCTTGGCCTTCAAGCCCTGCCGGACCATGGACGTGCGGTCGAAGTCGCCCTTCAGGACGGAGGCGGCGGTGGCCTCCAGCTGCTTCCAGGTGGCGTGCGGCGGAACGGGCGGGACGGCCGGGTCGGTCAGGAACTCGATCACCGCGGGGCGGTCGGCCTCCAGCCCCGCGCGCCAGCCCGCCTCGACGTCCCCGGGCTTCTCCACGCGGATGCCGGTCAGTCCGAGCGAGCGGGCGAAGGCGGCGTACGGGACGTCCGGGATCTCCTGCGAGGGCAGGAAGGACGGGGCGCCTTCCATGGCGCGCATCTCCCAGGTCACCTGGTTGAGGTCATGGTTGTTCCAGACGCCCACGACGAGCCGTGGGTCCTCCCAGCGGTGGTAGTACTTGGCCGCCGTGATCAGTTCCGTGAGCCCGTTCATCTGCATCGCCCCGTCACCGACGAGCGCGATCGCCGGCCGGTCCGGATGCGCGAACTTCGCGCCGATCGCGTACGGCACCCCGCACCCCATCGTGGCCAGGGTCCCCGACAGCGAGGAGCGCATACCGGCGCGGTGCGTCAGATGGCGCGCGTACCAGTTCGCCGGCGACCCCGAGTCGGACGTGATGATCGCGTTGCCGGGCAGCAGCGGGTCGAGCGTCCGCGCCACGTACTCCGGGTTGATCGGATCGGCGGACAGCTCGGCCCGGCGCTCCATCACGCCCCGCCAGCGCGCCACGTTCGCGCACACGGTGTCGTACCACTCGCGCCCGCGGTCCTTGCCCAGCAGCGGGATCAGCCGGTCCAGCGTCGCTTTCGCGTCCCCGACGAGATTCACCTCGTACGGATAGCGCATCCCGACCATGTGCGGATCGATGTCGATCTGTACGCCCCGCGCCTTCCCGAACTCCGGCAGGAACTGCGTGTACGGGAAGGAGGAGCCGATGGTCAGCAGTGTGTCGCAGTCGCGCATCAGCTCGTACGAGGGCCGGGTGCCGAGGAGGCCGATCGCTCCCGTGACGTAGGGGAGTTCGTCGCTCAGCGCGTCCTTGCCGAGCAGCGCCTTGGCGACGCCCGCGCCGAGCAGTTCGGCGATCTGCTCCACCTCGGGCTGTGCTCCGGCCGCGCCCTGGCCGATCAGGATCGCCGCCTTGTCACCGGAGTTGAGGACCTTGGCCGCCCGCTCCAGCGCCTCCTGAGACGGAAAGGAGGTCCATGTGCTGCGGTCCAGACTGGAGGGGACCATCTTGAACTCGTGGGTGGGGGCGGAGTAGTCGAGGTCCTGTACGTCTCCGGGGATGATCACGGCGGTGGGGGCGCGGCGCGCGTACGCGGTGCGGATCGCGCGGTCCAGGACGTTCGGCAACTGCTCGGGAACGGTCACCGTCTCGACGAAGTCGGAGGCGACGTCCTTGAACAGCGTGTGCAGGTCGACCTCCTGCTGGTACGAGCCGCCCATCGCGCTGCGGTGTGTCTGGCCGACGATCGCCAGCACCGGCACATGGTCGAGCTTGGCGTCGTACAGGCCGTTGAGCAGGTGGATCGCGCCGGGCCCCGAGGTCGCGGCGCACACCCCGATCCGGCCCGAGAACTTCGCGTAGCCGACCGCCTCGAACGCGGACATCTCCTCATGGCGTGACTGGACGAAGCGGGGACGGTCCTCGGCCCGGCCCCATGCGGCCAGGAGGCCGTTGATGCCATCCCCCGGGTATCCGAACACCTGTTCCACGCCCCATTCGCGCAGGCGCTGCAGGACATGATCGGCGACTTTGGTGCTCATGCGGTTCCTCCCGGGGTGGGCCGTACCGGCGGGGCGGGCTGTACCGGCCGAGTCACCCACGCCGGTCCTGGAAAACCTGCCGGGTGTTTGCCGCGCGAGTGGTCGGGCAAGCGAACCTCAGTGCTTCGGACAGGAGGCACGTCCGTGGGAGCGGCGAATCGTCGCCACGGGTGTGCCCGTCCGGCTTCGGCGCGCTCCCACGGTGACCGTCCAACCAAGGCACCACTCAAGGGAGTTGCGACGCACCATGCAGACTCACGCGAGCGCGAAGCACCACCCGCACGACGACGCCCCCGACACCGCAGAGGCCTTCCGCACCCTCGCCAAGCTCCCTCCCGGGCAGCAGCGCGACACCCTGCGGGCGGAGATCGTCGAGGCGTGGCTGCCCATGGCCGACCGGCTTGCGGGGCGGTTCCGCAGCCGTGGCGAAAGCTTTGAGGACCTGCGCCAGGTCGCGGCGCTCGGCCTGGTCAAGGCCGTCGACCGCTATGACCCGGAGCGCGGCAACGCGTTCGAGAGCTACGCCGTACCGACCGTCACCGGTGAGATCAAGCGGCACTTCCGTGACCACATGTGGACCCTGCATGTGCCCCGCCGCGTCCAGGACCTGCGAAACAGGGTCCGCTTCGCCCGCCAGGACCTGTCCCAGACGATCTCGGGCCGGCAGCCCACCGTCACGGAGATCGCCGAACACGCGCGGATGAGCGAAGAGGACGTACGCGTCGGGCTGGAGGCCCTGGAGAGCTTCACCGCCCTCTCGCTCGACGCCGAACTCCCTGGCAGCGAGGACGGCTACTCGCTGAGTGACGCGCTCGGCGCCCCCGACCCGTCACTCGACGTCGTCATCGACCGCGAAGCGGTCAAGCCGCGTCTGCAGGCTCTGCCCGAGCGCGAACGGGCCATCCTCTACATGCGGTTCTTCGGCGACATGACCCAGAGCCGCATCGCCGACCAGCTCGGCATCTCTCAGATGCACGTCTCACGCCTGATCAGCCGCTGCTGCGGCCGGCTGCGGGACCAGGTCATGCAGGACGCGGCCTGACGGGACGCCTGCTACCGGTCCAAGTTCCTTAGTGCCAGCGCTATGTGACGGGACATCAGGTCCATCACCTGCGCCTCGGCCATCGAGAACGCGAGCCGGGCCCCGCTGCGGAACAGGGTGAGCACGCCCTGCACGGCGCCGTCGACGGTCAGCGGTACGCACAGCAGGGACGTGACGTTCGCGCGGACCAGGACGGGGGCGCCCGAGGCGTCCTGGCCGAAGGCGTCCGGATCCTCCGGGCGCACCTGGAGTGCCGTGGACCCGCCGCGCGCCGCCTCGACGACGAGGGGGCACGCGGCGGGATCCTGCGCCTGAAGGTCCGTGACCTGCTCGCGCTGCCGGTCCGCGGGTCCGAGGACCCATGTACGGAGCGGCCGGGCGGCCCCGTCGTCGGCCACCACCCAGTCCGCGAACCGCCCGTGCAGCACCCGCGCCGCCCGCTCCAGAACGGCTGCCCGGGTCTTCGCGGGCTCGCGCAGCAACGCCGTGGTCATCGCGTCCAACAGGTCCATCTGCGCCGCGTGCCGTGTCGTCTCGGCGAGGTCCGGCAGTGGGCCTGACGCACCCTCGGCAGACGGCATCCGCGAACCCGCGGGCTGCAGCACCACGAGTATGGAGGTACGCGGCTCACCGTTCGGATGCAGCGCGGCGAGCGTCGCGTGCACGGGAGTTGAGGGGCGTTGCTGAAGATGGACGGTGAGGCTGCGGTCACCCTCGCCGCGCGCCACGGCCGCGGCCTGGGAACGGAACGCGGCCCGGTCGGAGTGCGCGAGGAAACCGGTCAGCGGCCGGCCCGTCGCGTAACCCGCCCGTACGCCGGTGAAGTTGGTGGCCGCGAAATTCAGCCTGCGCACGCTCGTCTCCCGGTCCAGCAGCACGACGGGAAGTGGAAAGCGCTGGAAGATCGCCCGCAGCAGCTGCTGCTCCTGGCGGTCGGTGGAGGGCCCGCCGGGGTTGCCGTTCGAGGTCAGCCGCTCGTACCACGGCCACAACTGGTCGGCCACATGGTCGAGTTCGAAGAGCGCCGCGTCGAGTACCGTGGGGAGTTCGTCCCTGGGCACCGACCGGGCCGCCTTGAGTTCTGCGACTCGTCGCACAAAATCCGCAAGCTCCTCACCGAACTCTTCCGTCTGCACCATGAACGAAACGTATCCCGTCACAGGTTGCCGCGGACCAACTGGAGCGGAACCATTCGAACTCGTTTTTCCCGCAGGTGTTCGGGAAGGCGCTGAAGAGAGAGGAGGCGTGTGAATCCATGTCGGAGACCGAACAGCTAGGCACCCGGGGCACGGAGTCCCCGGAATCCGCACTCCCGGCTCGTCGTCTGTCGGAGCTGGCCGAGCAGGCAGTGCGGTGCACCACCGATTGCTGTGGCGCCGGTACCACCGTGAGCGACGGCAGTACGGAGCGGCCGGCCGCGGCGACCCATCCCGACCTCGCGGCCCTCGTCTCGGTCCAGCTCCGCTCCGGTGAGGGTCCGATCCCCGCCGCCGTGGAAGGCGGCGAGACCGTCAAGTCGGGTGACCTGCTGTGTGAGGAGCGCTGGCCGGAGTACCGGGCCATGGCGCTCGACGCGGGCGTGCGCTCCAGCGTCACGATTCCGTTCCGGCGAGCGGGCATGACCGTGACCCTCAGCCTGTACAGCTTCCGTCCGGGCACGCTGCAGGACGCCCCGCACGGCCCGGCCCGGGCCCTCGGCGACCTCGCCACGACCTGTCTCGTACGCGACCGCTCCTACCGCGCCGCGCTCACCGAGATCGACCAGCTGGGCGCCGCGATGCGCACCCGCCCCGTCGTCGACCAGGCGTGCGGCATCGCCATGCATGTGCTGGGCTGCGACGCGGACGCGGCCTTCGCGGTCCTGCGCCGCATCTCCCAGGGCACCAACCGCAAACTGTCCGACGTGGCCTCGGCCATCGTCGACAAGCGAGGGCAGGGAGTGGAGCAGGAACTGATGTCCCTGGCCGACTGAAACCGGCGCGCCGCGACGGTGCACCGCCCGGCGGTGCGCCGCTACGGCGCGCCGCCGGGTGCGGCGCCATGGTGCGGTGTCACCCGCTCGGGCGTCCGCGTGGCACGAATGGTGTCCGGCCGCGCGCGCCCCGGCGGTGTGCGGGCTGTGATGGGCTGCGGGGCACGGCGGTCGTGCCCGCCCTCCGCTGCCTCACGGGCGCGGGAGGCCACCCGAGCCACCGGCCGAAGGAGCCCAGCCCATGCGCCGCACCGTCCGTGCCCTGTGCGCCACCACCCTCGCCACCGTCGCCCTGGGCGCCGCCGCGCCGGCCGCATCCGCGGAGGTCAGCCCACCCCCCGTGGCCTCCGGCGATCCACTCGCCGGACCGACCTCCGAGAGCGTCGTACCCGACAAGGACCGCTGGGCGGACGTGAGCGCCGCACCCGACAAGGACGGCGGGTCGTGGGACGCCACGCCTGACAAGGCCGACGGGACCGGCGAAGGTGCCGCGCCCGACGAGGGCGGCGGGGCACACGAGGGCGGCGGGACCTCCGAGGGGCATGGGGCCTCTGAGGGGGCCGGGGTGCCCGACGAGGGCGGTGTCCCCGACAAGGGCGGCATGCCCGACAAGGCCGACGAGACCTCTGAGAGCGGCGCGCCCGACAAGGCCGACGGGGGGTACGAGGGCGACGTGCCCGAGGAGGGCGGCGAGACCTCCTGGGGCGGCGGGGCCGACGCGACCGGCCCGGACTCCGAGTGGGGCGGGGACGGCGCCTGCCCGTCGGCGGCCGGCGGCGAGGAGAAGAAGTGGGGCGCGTCGTGCAAGGAGGCGTCCCCTGACCGCTCCCGCGAACCGGCGGTCGAGAACGGTGTGCAGGCGGGCGAGGGCGGCGCGTTCACCGACTCTCCCGCCGCCCTCGCCGCAGGCGGCCTCCTCATCGCGGGCGCGCTGGGCGCCGCGGTCCAGCGGCTGCTCCGCAGGGGGTCGTCCTGGAACGGCTGAGTTGGCGACGCAGGACGCTGGGTACTCAGAGCACAGGAGCACGACCGGCACCGTGGGGACCAGGCGGACCACGGATCACTGCGTGGAGGCGGACATGCGGCGGACGGATCCGGAAGGCCACGGTCCTGTCCGTTACGGCCCACCGCTTCCCGGCCACGGCCTGCCCGTGCTGCCGGGACTCGCCGCGGCCGCGGCCGGCGCGCACACCGAACCGACCGGCGGCGGCCGGCGCCTCCTGGACGCGGCACGCGGCTACTGGGACCGGCGCGGCCTGCCCACGGACCCCGACCGGACGGCCGCGGCGCCCGGCGCCCCGGCCCTGCTCCTCGCGCTGACCGCCGCGCTCGGCGGAGACGTGCTGATGCCGCGCCCGTGCGCCGCCTGGTGGGAGCCCACGGCACGCCTGCTCGGTACGACCGTGTTCCATGTGCCGACGCCCGCCGAGTGCGGTGGTGTCCCGGACCCGTACGCCCTGCTGGAGACCGTGCGCAGGGTGCGGGCCGAGGGCGGCGACCCGCGGCTGCTCGTGCTCTCGATCGCCGACGATCCCACCGCCACCGTGGCCCCGCCCGAAGTGGTCCACGAGGTCGTGGAGGCGGCCGCGGGCGAGGGGCTGCACCTGGTCAGCGACGAGACCTGGCGCGACACCGTGCACCAGCCGCATGACACGGTCCTGCTGAGCCCCGCCGAGATGGTCCCCGAGGGGATCACGGTGATCACCGACCTGGCCGGGCCCTTTCTGCCGCCCGGCTGGCCCGCTGCGCTCGCCCGCTTCCCCGACAACGACTTCGGCACCGGGCTGCGCGACCGCGTCCTCGACGTCCTCACCGCGCTCGGCGCCCGCCTCGCCACCCCGGTCGCCGAGGCCGCCGCGTACGCGCTCGGCGAGTCCGACGAGATCACCTCGCGGCTCACCGCGGCCGTACGGCTGCACGCGCGCGTGGCGGCCGCCGCGCACCACTCCCTTGTGTCCGCGGGCGCCCTTGCCCGGCCTCCGCAGGCAGGCCGTCACCTCTACGCGGACCTGGCCCCGCTCCGGTCCGCCCTCAGCGCGTACGGCGTCGGTGACGCACAGGAGCTGGAGGACTTCCTCACCGCCCGCCTCGGCATGCCCGCCCCCGGCGGACACCGCTTCGGCGACGACCTCGGCGCCCTGCGCGTACGCCTGGCCACCGGTCCGCTCCTCGGTGCCACCGACCAGGAGCGCATGGAATCCCTCACCTCACCCGACCCCTTGGAATTGCCGCATGTGGAACGCGCGTTGACCTTGCTGGGATCGGTCTTCGACGATCTCCGCGACGACGCTCGGCGATGGGAGTCCCCTCGATGACGCAGCAGTCCAAGCCGACCACGACCGCCACCACGTCCACGAACACCACCACCTCCACAGCCGCAGCCACGTCCACGCCCGCGTCCGGGCACGCCGACGAGCCGACGTCGTCACGCGCATTCGCGGCGCCCGCGTCCAGATCCCGGCTCGCCGCACCCCGCCCGCTGGGCGAGCGGCGTCTGTGGCCGCGGTCCTTCGCCGACCGGCTGACCGCCCCGCTGCCAGGTCTGAGGGGTTTCGCGAGGCTGGCCCGTGAAGCCGCGCTGCGTCCCGGGCCCGAGGGACTCGCCGACATACCGCGGCTGCCGTACGAGCCTGGCCCGCTGCCACGGGTGGACGCGGACACGATCGCCGTCTCCTGGGCGGGGCACGCGAGCTGGGTGATCCGGATCGGCGGTCTCACGGTCCTCACCGATCCGGTCTGGTCCCGCAAGATCCTCGGAACTCCCGCCCGGATCACACCCGTTGGTGTGCCCTGGAGTGAACTGCCGCGCGTCGACGCGGTCGTCATCAGCCACAACCACTACGACCACCTGGACGCCCCGACCCTGGGCAGGCTCCCGCGCGACACCCCCGTCCTCGTGCCGGCCGGGCTCGGCCGCTGGTTCCGGCGCCGCCGCTTCACGAGCGTCACCGAGCTGGACTGGTGGGAGGCGGCCGAAGTGCATCCGAGGGGCGGCGCCGCAGGCGCCTCGGCCGAGGGTGGTGGCGGGCGACGGGCGGGAGTCCGGTTCGACTTCGTGCCGGCCCACCACTGGTCCAAGCGCAGCCTCCATGACACCTGTCGCACCCTGTGGGGCGGCTGGGTGCTGACCGCGCCCGACGCACGGCGCGTGTACTTCGCGGGCGACACGGGATACGGCCACTGGTTCTCCCGGATCGGTGACCGCTACCCCGGCATCGACCTGGCGCTGCTGCCGATCGGCGCGTACGAGCCCCGCTGGTGGCTGGGCGACGTCCACTGCGACCCCGAGGAGGCGGTCCGGGCGGCGCAGGACCTCCGGGCGCGGCGGATGGCGCCCATGCACTGGGCCACGTTCGTCCTCTCGGCCGAGCCGGTCCTCGAACCGCTGACCCGGGTGCGTACGGCCTGGGAGAAGGCAGGCCTGGCCCGGGAGGACCTGTGGGACCTGCCGGTGGGGGCCTCCCGGGTACTGGATTGAAACCGGGCACGACCGCGCCCCATCAGGGGCGCGGGGAACTGCGCGACCAGCCACACAGGATCCGCACTCGACGTACCTGCCGTACCGCTGTACCCCGCCTCAAGCGGAGCGCTGACGCACACGCCGCCACAGGCCGGGCACCGCACTGATCAACAGCGTCAGCGCCACGGCCGCCACCACGCCCTGCCAGGGCTCCCTGAACAGCGAACCGCCCAGGATGCCGATGAGCTGGTACGCCAGGGCCCAGGCCAGGCAGGCCGGCACATCACCGTGGGCGAAGCGGCGCACCGGCCACTTCGCCAGCAGACAGGCGAGCATCACCGGGATACGGCCCGCCGGGACCAGCCGGGACAGCACGAGGACCGCCACCCCGTGATCGGCCAGCTTCACCTGGGCCTGGGCGAGGCGGTCCTCGGGGGCGCGGTCGCGGATCGCCGCCAGCCAGCGCGAGCCGTTCTTCGAGCCCATGCCGCGCCGCCCGAGCCAGTACAGCGCGACATCGCCGAGGAACGCCGCGAGCGCCGCCACCCCGAAGACCAGCAGCAGAGTGAACGGCGCCGCATGGTGAAAGGCCACCACCGCCGCCGAGCTCACCAGCGCGCCCGTCGGCACCACCGGCACCAGCGCGCCGATGAACACCAGCAGGAACAACGACGGATAGCCGACCACCTGCTGTGTGGACTCCGTCGGCACCGTGGTGGCCACGGTGGCCAGGAACGTCACCGGGCGACCTCCGGCCGCACACTCTCGCCGTGTGTCAGCCGGTGCACCGCCACCTCCGGCGCGCGCTCCGCCGCCAGGCGGAAGAACTCGTCGCCGGGGGAGTGGAATTCATGGGGGCGCACGCCGTCCAAGCCGATCGGCCAGTACGTGCCGTAGTGCACCGGCACCGCGCTGCGCGGCAGCAGCCGGGCCAGCGCCTCGGTGGCCCTGCCGGCGTCCAGATGCCCCTCCCCGAGATAGGGCCCCCAGCCGCCGACCGGCAGCAGGGCCACATCGACCGGCCCGACCTCCTCGGCCATCGCCTCGAACAGGCCGGTGTCCCCGGCGAAGTACGTCCGCGCTTCCCCCTCGATCACATAGCCGAGGGCGGGCGAACGGTGCGGCCCGACCGGCAGCCGGCGCCCGTCGTGCCGCGCGTACACGGCCCGTACGACCAGGTCACCGACCTGCGTCCGGTCGCCCGGCGCCATCTCGGTGAGCCGCAGATGTCCGAGCCTGCGCAGCCCGGGTACGGCGCGGGGGCTGCCCCGCGGCACCAGCACCCGGGTTCCCGGAGCCAGCCGCGCCAGCGAGGGAACGTGCAGGTGGTCGGCGTGCAGATGCGAGACAAGGGCCACGTCCGCGACGGCCGCCTCGGGCGGGGGCGGCGCCCCGCGGCGCCGGCGCAGATGCGCGAGCCGGCGGGCGAAGAGCGGGTCGGTCAGCAGGCGCGTACCCGAGTCCTCGACCGTGCAGGTGGCGTGACCCCACCACGTGACCTCCACCGGCACTCCCTTTGCCTCCTTCGCGCGACTCCCCCAGAGCCTACGGGCAGAGGTAGGGTCAACGGCGAAACCAGAGGTGAGGGGGGGACGCCATGGGAGACACACACAGCACCTCCGGCATGCTTCGCGTCACCGCGATCGCCGGCCTGACGCCCCTGGAGGAGCTGGAGGCGGACCCGTTCCTCGTGGACTCGCGCAGTCAGCACGCCATGTGCGCGCGCTGGGCGGCCGAGCGGGGATACGTCGTCACCCGGGAACTGCTCGTGCGTGGCCTGCGCCCCGATCACTGCGCGCTCTGGAAGGACGTCGAGGCGGGCCTTGTCGACCTGTTCGTCGCGCCCAGCCGCCGCGTCCTGGAGCTGGCCCTCGCCTCCGTCGACGAGTTCACCGCCGAGTGCGCCCGGCGCGGCGTACGCATCGAGACGGTCGGCCGCGCGGAACCGGCCTACGACGCGCAGATGAAGGCGCGGATTCACCGGCGGCTGTCGATGCCGACGGCCGGGTACGACGGGCGCTGAGACCGGGTACGACGAGCGCTGAGGCAGCGTACGACGGGCGCTGAGGCAGCGTACGACGA
Organism: Streptomyces sporangiiformans; assembly: GCF_005768555.2. GTDB lineage: Bacteria > Actinomycetota > Actinomycetes > Streptomycetales > Streptomycetaceae > Streptomyces > Streptomyces sporangiiformans. The sequence continues at coordinate 5,330 of NZ_VCHX02000306.1, read as the reverse complement.
GCGCTGACCGTCGCACTTCCACCCTCGTCCCGCACCACCCGTGCGCCGTCACCCGTTGTGACAAGGTGGGGGACAGGTCGGTCAGGCGGGAGGCGGGTGTGGGCGACAGGCGATGGCGAAGGCGCGGCAGCGCCGCGTGGCGGATCGTGGCCGTGTGGGCCGTGTCCACCGTCACCATGCTGGTGCTCGCCGGGATCCTGCCGGACTTCCAGATCCAGTCGGCGGACGGGGACAGCGCCACCCGTATCGCCGTCACCGCCGCGCTCGGCGCCGGCGCCTTCGGCCTGCTCTCGGCCCTGGTGTGGCCCCTGCTCGTCCGGGCTCTGCTCCTCGTGCCGGCCCTCGTCCTCGGGCTCCTCGTCTTCTTCCTGAACGGATCGCTCCTCCTCGTCGCCCTGCGCATCAACCCCTCGGGACACGGCGAGGCCGCTCCGGAGACCGCCGTCGTGGTCGCCGCGGTGATGTCCGCCGTCGCCTCCGCCACCGGCGGCGCCCTCGCCGTCCGGGACGACGACGCGTACCGCAGGCGGCTCTACCGCCTTGCCGACCGCCGCCGCACGGCCGAGTTGACCGGCCCGGGGCCGTTGTCCCCCGGCACCGTCTTCCTCCAGCTCGACGGGGTGGGCCACGACGTGCTTCTGGACGCCGTGGAGCGGGGCCTGATGCCCACGGTCGCCGCCTGGCTGGGCAAGGGAGACCGCGCACGCCCCACGCACCGGCTCACCCTCTGGCGCACCGACTGGTCCAGCCAGACCGGCGCCAGCCAGCTCGGCATACTGCACGGCTCCAACCATGACGTCCCCGCCTTCCGCTGGTACGAGAAGGAGAGCCGGGAGGTGATGGTCTGCAACCGGCCCGCCAGCGCCGCCGAACTCCAGCGCCGGGCCATCCGGCGCACCGGCGACGGCGGCCTGCTCACCGTCGACGGCGCCAGCCGCGGCAACCTCTTCAGCGGGGGCGCGGACCAACTGGCCCTGGTGCTCTCCGTGGCGGCGAGGAGGGGCCGGGAAAACCGTTCACGGGCCGGGTACTTCGCCTACTTCTCCGACCCCGCCAACGCCGTCCGTACCGCCATGTCCTTCGTCGCCGACGTGGGCCGCGAGGTGGGCGAATCAACGAGCGGCCGCCTGAAGAAGCAGCGTCCCCGCGTCAAACGCGGCGGCCTCTACCCCTTCATCCGCGCCTTCGCGACCGTCGTCGAGCGGGACGTCGTCGTCACCGCCGTGGCGGGGGACATGCTCGCGGGCCGCGCCGCTGTCTACGCGGATCTCGTGGGGTACGACGAGGTGGCCCACCACTCGGGCCCGCGCAGCCGCGACGCCGAGAAGGTCCTCGAACGCATGGACCGCTCGCTGGCCCTGATCGCGAAGGTCGCCGAGCACGCCCCGCGCATGTACCGCATCGTCATCCTGTCCGACCACGGCCAGAGCCCCGGCGAGACCTTCCGCGGCCGCTACGGACTCGCCCTCGGCGAACTCGTCCGGGCCGGCTGCGGGCTGCCCGTACCCCGCAAGGCGCGGCGCACGCACAGCGGTGCCGAGGCCCGGGCCGCCGTACGGGCCGCGCTGCACCGGCCCGTCGAGGAGGGCGGCGAACAGCACCGCCCGTCCCGCCGCTCGGAGCCCATCGTGCTGGCCTCGGGCAACCTCGGACTGGTGTCCTTCCCGGACGTATCGCACCGGATGAGCCGTGAGGAGATCGACGAGCGCCACCCGGCGCTGCTGTCCACGCTCGCCAACCACCCGGGCATCGGCTTCGTCCTGGTCAAGAGCGAGAAGCACGGTGGTCTCGTACTCGGCGCGCACGGCGCGGAGATCCCCGTGGACGAGCTGGACAAGAATCCGGGCCCGCTCGCCGATTTCGGCCCCGCGGCGGCCGCCGCCGTACGCCGTACGCACTCCTTCCCGCATGCCGCCGATGTCATGGTCAACTCCTGGTACGACCCGGACGAGGGAGAAGTCCTCGCCTTCGAGGAGCAGATCGGCTCGCACGGCGGCCTCGGCGGTGCGCAGGGCGAGCCGTTCCTGATTTCACCTCTCGCGTTCTCCGCCCCCGTCGAGGACGGACGGGAACTGGTCGGCGCGGAGCAACTGCACCGCGTCCTCAGGCGCTGGCTGCGGGAGTCCGTCGGCCCGCAGGTGCCCCTGGAGGCCCGCCGCGACCAGCGGGCCGCCTGACAACGCGAGCGTGAGGACGAAGACGGACGAGAGGACGACGACAAGCGCGAGGACGAAGCAGCGCGAGAGACGGTGCACTCCGTCTTCGAGTAGTCCCGGGCAAGGGCGGGCCGCCCCTCCATACCCCCACGACGGAGGAGCCGCCCGCCTGTCGGGCCGATGATCCCCGACTCACCGGCCCGACGGAGCGACCACCCCGCGCCGCGTGTGGTGCACGCGCTGCCGGACTGGTCGATCACGATCAGTGCGCGCTGCCGCAGGTACCGGATCCGCGGCCGCACCTCGACGAGGGCCCCAAAATGTCACCGCCGAAGCGGTTTGCCCAGCTCGTATTCCGGCCATCGCTACCGCGCCACGGGCATGTCGCATCGCCCCACGTGCCGCTGTGGGCTCGCGAACTTTTGGGTGTGTTGAGGCCGGATGTGATCGGATGGCCCGGACGGAACCGATCCAGGGATCCCATCCGAAAGGAACCATCGTGGCAACCACGCGCACCGCACACACTGTCTGGGAGGGCGAGCTGCTCAAGGGCAGCGGCACCGTCACCTTCGACTCCTCCGGCATCGGCTCGCAGCCGGTGTCGTGGCCGTCGCGTGCCGAGGCGGCGAACGGCAAGACCAGCCCGGAGGAGCTGATCGCCGGTGCCCACTCCAGCTGCTTCTCCATGGCCCTGTCGCACGGCCTGACCGGCGCCGGCACCCCGCCCACCCGCCTGGAGACCAAGGCCGACGTCACCTTCCAGCCCGGCGAGGGCATCACCGGCATCCACCTCACCGTGCGCGGCGAGGTGCCGGGTCTGGACGCGGAGGGCTTCGCGGCGGCCGCCGAGGACGCCAAGAAGAACTGCCCGGTCAGCCAGGCCCTCACCGGCACGACGATCACGCTGACGGCTGAGCTGGCCTGACGCTCGTCCGCGCCCGATCACGCGCCCCATACGCGCTCGACAGCTCTCGATACGCCCGTCAGCGCCCGATACGCCTCGATGCCGCGCCCTCCCTCCGGAAGGGCGCGGCATCGCCCCGTGCGGGGACTGCATCCGGGGCGGTGCGTTCGGCCATTCCGGGGTATACGGGATTGACAAGAGCGCACTCAAGTTTTGTGCTGGTGGGTGGAAGGGCCCGGGCGGAAGGGGACGGAGATGGCACGTGCGGTCGGGATCGATCTCGGTACCACGAACTCGGTGGTGGCCGTACTGGAAGGCGGTGAGCCCACCGTCGTCGCCAATGCCGAGGGCGCGCGGACCACGCCGTCCGTCGTGGCCTTCGCGAAGAACAACGAGGTCCTCGTGGGCGAGGTCGCCAAACGGCAGGCGGTGACGAACGTCGAGCGCACCGCGCGCTCCGTGAAGCGTCACATGGGCGACGCGAACTGGCGCTTCCCGGACAAGGGCGACATCGACGGCACCCGCTACCGGGCGCAGGAGCTGTCCGCGCGGGTGCTGCAGAAGCTGAAGCGGGACGCCGAGTCGTACCTCGGCGAGGACGTCACGGACGCCGTGATCACCGTGCCCGCCTACTTCGACGACGCCCAGCGCCAGGCCACCAAGGAGGCCGGCGAGATCGCTGGCCTCAAGGTGCTGAGGATCATCAACGAGCCGACGGCCGCGGCCCTCGCGTACGGGCTCGACCGCGGCGAGGAGCAGACCGTCCTCGTCTTCGACCTGGGCGGCGGCACCTTCGACGTCTCGCTCCTGGAGATCGGTGAAGGCGTCATCGAGGTCAAGGCCACCAACGGCGACACCCAACTGGGCGGCGACGACTGGGACCAGCGGATCGTCGACCACCTCGTCAAACGGTTCAAGGGCTCGTACGGCATCGACCTCGGCCAGGACAAAATGGCGCTCCAGCGGCTGCGCGAGGGTGCCGAGAAAGCCAAGATCGAGCTGTCCTCGTCCACCGAGACCACCATCAATCTGCCCTACATCACCGCCTCCTCCGAAGGCCCGCTGCACCTCGACGAGAAGCTGACGCGCGCCCAGTTCCAGGAACTCACCAGTGATCTGCTCGACCGCTGCAAGACCCCCTTCCACCAGGCGGTCAAGGACGCGGGCGTGAAGCTCTCCGCCGTCGACCACGTCATCCTCGTCGGCGGCTCCACACGGATGCCCGCCGTGACGGAACTGGTCAAGGAACTCACCGGCAAGGATCCGCACAAGGGAGTCAACCCCGACGAGGTCGTGGCCCTCGGCGCGGCGCTCCAGGCGGGCGTCATCCGCGGTGACGTGAAGGACGTACTCCTCCTCGACGTCACCCCGCTGTCCCTGGGCATCGAGACCAAGGGCGGCATCATGACGAAGCTCATCGAGCGCAACACGACCATTCCCACGCGGCGTTCGGAGATCTTCACCACGGCCACGGACAACCAGCCCTCGGTCGGTATCCAGGTCTTCCAGGGCGAGCGCGAGATCGCCGCCTACAACAAGAAGCTCGGCGTCTTCGACCTCACGGGCCTGCCGCCCGCGCCGCGCGGGGTGCCCCAGATCGAGGTCGCCTTCGACATCGACGCCAACGGCATCATGCATGTCTCGGCGAAGGACCTTGCCACGGGGCGCGAGCAGAAGATGACCGTCACCGGCGGCTCCGCGCTGCCCAAGGACGACATCGACCGGATGATGCGCGAGGCGGAGCAGTACGCGGACGAGGACCGCCAGCGGCGGGAGGCCGCCGAGACACGCAACCAGGCCGAGCAGCTCGTGTACCAGACCGAGCGGTTCCTGCGGGACAACGAGGAGCGGATCCCGGCCGACACCAGGACCGAGGTGGAGTCCTCGGTCGCCGAGCTCAAGACCCTGCTGGAGGACCGCGACGGCGCCGACACGAGTGCCCTGCGGGCCGGGGTTGAGAAGCTGGCCGGCGTCAGCCAGAAGATGGGCCAGGCCATGTACGCCCAGACCCAGCAGAGCCCCGCGGACCAGCAGCCCGGCACCGAGCGGCCCTCCTCGGAAGCCTCTGACGAGGAAGGCGTCGTGGACGCGGAGATCGTGGACGACGAGAAGGACACGAAGGGCGGCGCTGCCTAGGGGTGGGTTTTCGCCCCCGCCGCCCCTACCCGTCCCATCCTGTACCTGGGGGCTGCGCCCCCAGACCCCCGCTATCGTCCTGAACGGCCTCGTCCTCAAACGCCGGACGGGCTGAAAGTCAGCCTCTCCGGCGT
>NZ_VCHX02000303.1 GCF_005768555.2 Streptomyces sporangiiformans | reverse complement strand
GGCCGGCCATCCGTGAGGTGGCCGGCCGAACGGGCTTCCGCGCGACACAAACTCCGGTGGCGCGCTGACTTCTACACGGCGAACTCGACCGGGAGACGGTCCAGTCGTGCCTCCCACGTCGAGGCCGTCGAGGTGAGCTCCTCGGGCGCGACCGAAAGGCGCAGGCCCGGCAGGCGGTGCAGCAGGACGTCGACGGCCGTCTCGATGATGGCCTGCCCGATGTTCTGCCCCGGGCACTCGTGCGGCCCGCCGCTGAACGCGAGATGCGACTGGTTGCCGTGCACGGAGATACCGACGTCGGGCCGGATCTCCGGGTCGACGTTGCCCGCGGTCAGGCAGAGCACCAGCAGGTCGCCCTCCTGGAGCCGGTGTCCGCCGAGTTCGAGGTCGGTGGCGGCGAACCGGCCCGGCAGGACGGCGAGCGGCGGGGTGTTCCACATCACCTCTTCGACGACCGCGGAGATGTTCAGCTGCCCGCTGACCAGCCCGGCGAGCCGGGTGGCGTCGGTGAGGACCAGCTGCAGCACCCGGGCCAGCAGATTGCTGGTGGTGGTGTGCGCGGCGATCAGCACCAGCCGCAGGTGGCTGAGGATCTCGTCGTCGTCGAGGCCTGCGTGATGCTCGAGGAGTCCGGTGGTGAAGTCGGAACCGGGCTCCGCACGCTTGCGTTCGGCGAGTTCGCCGAGGATCTGCATGATGCGGTCGTTGTGCAGGAGGGCGTCCTCGCCTCCCTTGAGCACCTGGGCGGAGGACTCGGCCAACTGCCGCCCCTCCCCCTCCGCGAGTCCGAACACCCTGGTGAGTACGAGCATCGGCAGATACTCGGCGTACTCCATCACCAGGTCGGCGCTGCCCTTGTCGGCGAACGCGTCGATCTGCTTGTTCGCGAAGTGCGTCACATGGCGACGTATGCCTCGGCTCGCCACGGCCTGCAGGTTGTCCGTGACCGCGCCACGCAGCCTCCGGTGCGGCTCGCCGTCCTGGGACACGCAGTCGGGACGCCAGCCCAGCATCGGGATCAGCGGCGAGGTGTTCTCGACACGACCCTCCTTCCAGTCTCGCCAGATCCGCGCGTCCCGGCTGAACTGACGGGGATTGTCGAGCACCCGTCTGTTCTCCCGGTAGCCGAGCACCAGCCACGCCGGGACGTCACCTTCGAGCAGTACCGGCGCGACGGGCCCGTGCTCCTTGCGCAGCCTGGCGTAGATACCGTGCGGGTCGCTCGCCGCCTCGGGCCCGTACAGACGCGTGAGTCCGTCTCCCCCGCCATGCGCGACGGGGCAGCCCCGCGGGGCATCGGTACCGTTCTGAGGCTGATCGGTCATCGGGACTCCAGAGCGACGGCAGAGCGGTCCTTCAGATGACGTATCAGGGCGATGAGTACGTCACGGCTGGATTCCCGGTCACGGGCGTCGCAGGCCACGACCGGGGTGTGCGGAGAGATGTCCAGGGCGTCCCGGATCTCTTCGATCGGGTGCTCCTTGGAGTCGGGAAAGACATTGAGTGCGATGACGAAGGGAACGTTCTGCCGCTCCATCTCCTCGATCGCCCGGAAGCTGGAGGCCAGCCGCCGGGTGTCGACCAGGACGACGGCGCCGAGCGCCCCCTTGAACAGGCCGTTCCACAGGAACCAGAACCGCTCCTGCCCCGGCGTCCCGAACAGGTACAGCACCAGCTGTTCGTTGATGCCGATCTTGCCGAAGTCGAGACTGACGGTGGTCTCCTGCTTGTCGGCCACCCCGATCAGGTTGTCGACGTCGGCGCTGGCCTGGGTCAGCGTCTCCTCGGTGGTGAGCGGCTTGATGTCGCTGACCGAGCGGACCATGGTGGTCTTTCCGGTGCCGAACCCGCCGGCGATCATCACCTTCACCGAGCGGGCGCCGGTCGGCACCGTGCCCCCAGCCGTATGCCGGCCGGGATGGTCAAAGCCTTTCAAGTCCACTGAGTACCTCCTCAAGGAGCGCGAGGTCGGGCCCGCGGCCGGCGTCGGACGCCGGGATGGGGTCACGGGCTTCGATGCGGCCTGCGTCCAGCAGATCGGCCAGGAGCACCGCGAGAATGTTGAACGGCAATCCGAGGTGGGCGCCGAGTTCGGCGACCGACAGCGGATCGCGGCAGCGCCGGAGAATCTCCTCGTGCTCATGCTGCAGGCCGGGGACGGCGGCGGCGCGGGAGATGATGAGGGTCGCCACGTCAAGGCTCGACGCCGAACCGCCCGGTCCGCTGCGGCCACCTGTAAGGACGTAGTAGCGCTCAAGACCGGACGGGTCCGTGGGTCGGCGGGGACCACTCATCCAGTGCGCTCCTCCAGGCGCGGAGTGGTGCCGAGGAGCTCACCCATCCTGCGGGCCAGATCCCTCATCTGATGGCCGAGCAGGCCCTGGTCGAGCCCTTCCCTGGCGAGCACTCCGAGGTACGTCTCCACGCCGGCCCGCACCACGAAGAGATGTCCGCCGTCCACCTCGATCATCGCAAGGCGCAGCTGTCCCCCGTACTTGGGGAAGTGCCCGGCCACGGGCTGGGCCAGCGCCTGCAGGCCCGCCACCACGGCGGCGAAACGGTCCACATCGTCGGGATCGTCGGCACCATAGGAGGTGATCGCCTTGCCGTCGCTGGAGGCCACGAGGGCGAAACTGATCTCCTTGATGCTCTCGACCAGATCGCGGAGCGCCCAGCTCACGTCGGTTCCCTGTTGCGTCATGAGGACTAGTCGCTCTCTTCAGTGCTGTGCTCGGTGGACTCACGTCCGGCTGCCGGCTCGCGCCCGGCGGTCGGCCCGTCTCCGTCGGCCGACTCCCGGCCGGCGGTGGCGAAGGCGGCCAGACCGGTGAAGGACGCGTCCGGCGGCACGGCGTGCGAGGCCGTGGTGTCGGACTCGTCGCCGCGCTCGGCCGACTTCGGCCGAGCGGACTCCACGCGCCTGCGACGCCTGGGCAGTCCGCCGGGAGTGGTGTCCCCGGTCTCTTCCACGGGAGTCTGAGCGGGTTCGGGCGCGGCCGCCTCAGCGTCCGACTCGGCCGCGGCGGAGACCTGGGCGGCCGGAGCCGGAGCCGTGACGGCGGCGGGCAGCGGGCTGAAGTACTTGTGCGGTACCACCACTACCACCGAGGTGCCGAGCCAGGGCGAGTCCGCGAAGGTGACTCTGATGCCGTAGCGGCGAGCCAGGGACCCCACCACTCGCAGGCCGAGATTAGCGTCCTCGGACACACCACCGAGACCGGGGCCGGATGCCTCGCCCTCGAGTGACTGAAGCGCCTCACGCTTCTTCTCCTCGTTCAGGCCCTTGCCCGAGTCCTGGATCTCGATACCGACGCCGTTGGGCACCTCCTTGCCGGAGACGACCACAGGCTCGGTGGGCGGCGAGTAGCGCGCCGCGTTGTCCAGGAGGTGGGCGAAGACCAGCGTGAGGTGGTCCACCAGGCCGCCGTCGACGCCGAGTTCGGGCAGATGCCGGACCTGGATCCGCTCGAAGTCCTTGATCCGGCCGATGCCGCCACGGACCACACTGAGCAGTCGCTGCGGCTCCTGCCACTGCCGGCCGGGCCGGTCCGAGCCGCCGAGTACGCCGATGCTCGCGGCCAGACAGTCGGCGGGACCGATCTCCTGGTCGAGCTCCATCAGCCCGTGGGCCACGGCGGGCAGCCTGCCGTGCTCCCCCTGCAACTCGTGCAGACGACCGCGCAGCTTGCTGGTGAGCACGTGGATGCGGTTGCCGATACTGATGACGGCCTGCTCGGCCGAGGTGGAGCGGTTGAACTCCTCCTCCACGCCGATCAGGGAAGTCCTGAGGACCTTGCGCAGCTCGGCCCGCAGGTCGGGGCTGACCTCCGCGCACTGGTTGACGGTGGGCAGCACGTCGTCGATGGCCTCACCGGCGCGCAGCCGCTTCAGCGCGTCCGGCAGCTGGGTGTCGGCGAGCAGGGCGACGGCGGCCTGCTGCCGGTCCAGCTGTTCCTGCCAGGCCTGGGCCTGCTCGGCGATCCGCGCCTCGTACGCCTGGGCCTGTTCGGCCAGTTGCGCGTCGTGGGCCCCACGCTCGGCCGCGTACTTCCGCTCCAGGCCGGCCACATGCTGCTGCCACTGCTGGGAGTGCTCGGCCTGCGCGTTCCGGAACTCACCAGCACTTCGGCGCAGTTGATGCTGGGACCGGAGAAGGAGCCGTACGCAGACGGCACTTGCCGCTGTCGCCACGGCACCGGCGACGATCGCGGTTATTCGGGTCTGGCCGGAGCCCGTGACCGCGGCGGCAACGGTCCCAGCACCTAAGGTCAGCGGTAGCGCCCACCAGCTGTACCAAGTGACCGGCGCCCGCGCCGCCGGTGGCGGAGTGGCAAGTTCCATGTGCATCCTTCGAAGCAACACGATCGAACAGGGGGGATAGAGGGGGGTAGGAGGTCGTGGCCGCACTCGTCGCGGGCGGGTCTCCCCCGCGACAGGCACGCGTGGGCAACGAGCGACAACCGGATCACCATCGCGCCAACTCGCCGCGCCACAGGGAACCTTATCGGGTTTGATCTCGCGATCATCAACCGCGGCGGCTAGTTACTTGAATGTTTTGCCATACTCCGGCCTGGAACGTTGAAGTCGACAAATCCCTTCACTCATTGCCCGAACTGTTCACGACGGTTTGACACAAACGGCGGATACGCCATGGATGGCATGGGCATGCATTTCATGATCGCTCCACCCCCGAGTTGACCCTGAGGAGATGTGCCGATGAGTGGCATATCGGGTACCCCCGCTGCGGCTCCCACCGCGCCCGGTCGCCTTCCCCTGATCGGCCATGGACACCAACTGGCCAGACGTCCCCTGGAGTTCATGGACTCGCTGCGCCAACAAGGCAGCGTCGTCAAGATCCTGATCGGCCCCACCGCCGCCTATGTGGTCACCGATCCGTCCGTCACCCGACGTGTGCTGGTGACGGAGGTCGACGCGTTCGCCAAGGGCGGCAAGATCATTGATGCGCTGCGGGTGTTCTTCGGCGACGGGCTCGCCACGATCGCCGACGGCGACCTGCACCTGAAGCACCGCCGGCTGATGCAGCCGATGTTCGGCAAAGCGCACATCGCCACCCGGGGCGATGTCATGATCAGCCACGTTCGTGCCGCGACTGAGGCGTGGGCCGAGGGGGTCGCGCGGGACACGTACGAGGACATGAACGACCTGACGCTGTCGACCTTCCTCGTCGCGCTCTTCGGTTCGGGCCTGCCGGACCATGTCGAGGACGAGTTCCGGACTCTGATGCCGGCGATCATGCGGGGCACGATCCGGCAGACCATCCTGCCGGGCTGGGTGACGAAGCTCCCGCTGCCCGCGAACCGCGCGCACGAGCAGCGGGTCGCGCGCCTGCGGACGCTCATCGACCAGGCGATCGACCATCACCGTGCCCAACTGGCCACGCGGCCGGACACGTCGGCCGAGCCACCCGCCGGCTGCCCCGCGCACCGGGACAGCTCGTCCGAAGGGTCGTCCGAAGCCTCGTCCGAAGGCTCATCCGAAGGCGGCCTCTTCTCCACCCTCCTCACCGCCGACGACCCCGAGACGGGCCCCCTCTCACGCCAACAGCTTCAGGACGAGGCGATCACGCTCCTCACCGGCGCCATCGAGACCACGGGTACGACACTGGCCTGGGCCCTGTACGAGATCAGCCGGAACGCGGAGATCGAGCGGCGGCTGCACGACGAGCTCGACGCCGTGTGCGGCGACCGGCCGCTGCGCCAGCAGGATCTGAGCTCCCTGCCGTATATGCGCGGCGTCCTCAAGGAGGCCATGCGCATGTACGGCCCGGCCTGGCTCGTCACACGGTCCACCACACGCGCGGTCGTACTGGACGGACACCCGATCCCCAAGGGCGCGGACGTCATCTACAGCCCCTACATCCACCAGCACGATCCCGAGGAGTACGCCGACCCCGCGGTCTTCGATCCGGACCGCTGGGGGCCGGAGCGCGCCAAGAGCATCAACCGCTTCTCGTTCCTCGCCTTCGGTGACGGGCGCCGCAAGTGCATCGGGGAGGAGTTCGCCTGGACCGAACTCCTCATCGTCCTGGCCACCATCGTCCAGCGCTGGCGCCTGACCCTCGCCTCCGCTCCCCCCCGCCCGCAGGCCATCGTCACGGTCAAGCCGGACAAACTCACGATGACACCGCGGCTGCGGACGCCGAGGAAGGCGGAGCAGACCGTCTGATGCCGGGCATGCGCCACGCCTGGGTCCAGGACTGCCGTGCGCTGCTGGCGGAAGGTGCTCATGCCCGGGCGGCGAGCACCTCCCGTCGCTGCGGGTCGCTGACACCGAGGCCGGGGCCCGGGGCCAGGGAGAGGACACCGATCTTGCCCAGATGGTCGTTGTTCTGGACCAGGCGGGCGGCCTCGGCCGTGGCGGGCAGCGGGTAGGTCGCGGTGAGCGCGGGCGTGAGATGGCCGAGGTCGAGGAGACGGCCGACGGCGGACTGCTCATGGAGGTTGGAGCCGTGGCTGCCGATCACCCGTTTGAGGCGCATCCAGAGGTAGCGGTTGTCGAACTCGTGCTGATATCCGGTACTGGACCCGCAGGTCACCACCGCGCCACCGCGGCGTACGACGAAGACGGAGACGCCGAACGTGGCCCGGCCGACGTGCTCGAAGACGATGTGCGGGTCCTCGCCCGTCGCGGCCCGGATCCGTTTGCCGAGCCGCTTGCCGACCACGGTGGGGTCGGCGGGCGCCTCACTGCCGGTGAGGCCGATCTCCGCACGGTCGATGACCACGTGACAGCCCAGACGGCGGGCGTACTCCGCCTTCCGCTCGCTGCTCACGACCCCGACGGCGATCCCGCCGCCGTTGCGTACGAGCTGCACCGCGTACGCCCCGAGTCCGCCCGCCGCCCCCCAGATCAGCACCACGTCGCCCTGCGTCATGCGGGCGCCCCGGTCACTCACCAGCATGCGGTACGCCGTGCCCGCGCACAGCGGGTTCGAGGCCGCCTCCTCCCAGCTCAAGTGGGCCGGTTTGGGCAGGAGTTGGCTGGTCCGGGCCACGCAGTAGTGGGCCAGCCCGCCGTAGTTGGTCTCGAAGCCCCACGCCAGCATGCCCGTGCCCAGCATGCCGTCGGCGTAGGTCGCGGGGTCCTCCTCGTCGACGTACACGGGGCTCACCACGACCCGGTCGCCGACCTTCCATTTGCGGACGCCCGACCCGGTGCGGACGACGACGCCGGACGCGTCCGATCCGATGACATGGAAGGGCCGGTCGTGCCGGGCCGCCCAGCGGTCCTGGCGGCCGAAGTGCTTCAGGAAGGTGAAGGTCGGGATGGGCTCGAACATCGCCGACCAGACGGTGTTGTAGTTGATGCCGCTCGCCATGACGGCCACCAGCACCTCGTTCGGGGCGAGTTCGGGCATCGGCACGGAACCGATGTGGATCGACTTGCGGACATCCTTGTCCTCGACTCCGGTGAAGTTGTCCACGTCCTCCGCCCGCAGATGGGCGGCGGTGAAGTCACCGGGCAAGGGCAGCCGCTCCAGGTCGGCGGGGGTGGCTCCCGCCACGACGGCCTCGGCCAGAGCATCCATGGGGTTCCTCCTAGTGGGGTCGGCTGAGACTTGTGCGGTCGGATCGGACTTGCGGGGTCGGCTCAGGCTGGTGGGCGGCTCAGGCTGGTGGGCGGCTCAGGCTGGTGGGTCACGTCAGACTTGTGGGATCACCTCAGACTTGTGGGGTCACTTCAGCCCGAGGCCCGCTGCGAGCGTCGGCCACGAAGCCTTGAACTCCTGCCGCCAGTACGGCCAGTCGTGCACTCCTCCGCTGTAGAAGTGCACCTGCGCCGGGATGCCCAGAGCCTCCAACTGCCGCGTGAACCGCCGCGCCTGGGACCACAGCGTGCCTTCGAGCAACGCGCCCTCGAGGTTGCCGGGATCACCGTTGGGCAGACCGCTGCCCTGGGAGACGTACAGCTTGGTGCCCTTGAGATGGCGTGCCTGCGCGTAGGGGTTGTGGCGGGTCCAGTTGTCCCGGTTGAGCAGCGGGTTGCCCCACAGGGTCAGTGGCAGCAGATTCTCGCGCGCGACGATCGCGTTGAGCACGGTGGGCATGCCCGGGGCGGTGGTGTCGAGGATCCCGCTGTACGAGGCCGCCGCGCCGAAAGTACCGGGGCGCCGTGCCGCGAAGGCGAGGGCTCCGTAGCCCCCGGTGGAGACGCCCGCGACGGCGCGATGCGTGCCCGTCCTGAACTTCTGCCGCAACACCGTCATCAGCTCGTCCACTTGGAACGTCTCGTAGTCCGGTGCCGCGGGGCTGCCGTAGTTCCACCAGTCGGTGGGGATGCCGGTGGGACCCGAGGCCGGCATCACGGTGAGGACGTCCTTGTCCGCGAGGAAGTCGACGACGTCCGTCTCCCGGGTCCAGGACGTGTAGTCGTCGTGGGCGCCCTGGAGCAGATAGAGGACGGGCCAGGTGCGGTCCGGCTGCGCGGCGTAGCCGGTCGGCAGGATCACGCGCACCGGCACCGAGGCACCGACCGCCGGGGAGTCGATCGTGAGGTCGACGGTGCGGGCGTCCAGCCACCTCTCCGCCACGACCGTGGCACCTTCGTCGGCTCTGACGGTCGCCGCCACAGGTGCGGCCGACGACGGTGCGGCGAGCACGACTCCCGTGCCCAGCAAGGAGGTGGTGACGGCGAGAACGGTGGCACACCTGCGCCTTGGACGCGGTTTGTGTGACATGAGTGAGGTCCCTTCAGGAGTCCCGCAGATCGCGTGTCAGCAGCGCGGCCAGTTCGTCGACGACCGGTGGGTCGAGCAGCGACAGATGGTGGCCGGGCAGCGGGACGACGGTGAGGTCGGTGCAGTGGGCGTCCCAGCCGAGCGTCGCGTCGTCGCGCTCGTAGCGGGGGTCGCGGACCGTGTGCGGGGCGGGCTCGCCGGCCCGGTACAGCAGCGTGCGGCCGACGTAGTGCCCGGGTGTGTGACGCTCACCGTCACGCAGGTCCAGATACGAGGTCCGCTGATGCTCCAGCACGGAGTCGGACAGATCGACGGTCTCCCGCAGCACCTTGATGACGAGGTCGATGCGGTCCGCGTCGTCGAGTCCGGCGAGTTCCTCGTACGGCAGGTCGAGCCGGGTGCCGTACGTGCGTCCCACGTACGCGGCGAAACCATGGAAGTGGCGCAGTGCCAGATCGGTGGCGCTCAGCCTCGTCGGCAGCGGCAGGACCGAGTCGAGCAGGACCAGGGCGGCGACGGTGCCGTGCCGGCCCAGGAGCCGGACGGCCTCCTGGGCCACGACACCGCCGTACGACCAACCGCCCACCGCCCAGGGCCCGTCGGGGCTCGTGCGCCGTATGCGCCGGGCGAACTCGGCCGCCCGTCCCCGCACGTCGTCGGGGTCCCGCTGCCGGTCGAAGCCATACACCGGGCGCTCGCCGTCGAGGCGTGCGGCGAGCCGGCCGTAGACGTCGGCGGACCCGCCCGCGGCGTGGGCCAGGAAGAGGGGGGTGCGAGGGCCGGTGCCACGGAAGGTGCGCAGGCCGTCGGGGGCGCTGGGCAACTCGCTTACGGCAACACCGGGGTCCGCGGCCAGCGGCTCTCCCGCTGCGGGGCTCGCTGCCGCCGTGGGGATCTCCCCCGCCGTGGGACTCGCTGCCGCCGTGGCGATCTCTGCCGCGTCCAGCAGCTTGGCGACCCCCCGCAGAGTGCCCTGTTTCAGCAGCACGCCCGGCTCGACCACCACGTCGAACTCCCGCTCCACAACGGCCCGTATCCGCACGGCCGTGAGAGAGTCCAGGCCCAGGTCGGTCAACGGCGTGTCGGGGTCGATGCGTTCGGGGCTGTGCCCCATCACTCCGGCCACGCACAGCCGGAGCCGCTCCACGAGGGTCGCGCTGTGCCCCCGCGGCCCGGCGGAAGCCGGGGCCGGATCCGGCGCCGCCCGCTCCCCCACCCAGAACCGGCGGTGTCGCCAGCGGGGCGGCGGGACGTCCATGATGCGGCCCTCCGGGTGCAGACGCTCCCGTGGCCGGTCCGCCCCCACGCCGTGCACGAGCAGAGTGGCCAGCGAGGTGCGGAAGGTGAGCGCGTCGTCGGTGCCGCGGCGCAGGGTGGGGACGATCAGCGAGTCCTCGACGCCGGCGTCGCGCAGCGTTTCCGTTATTGGGTGCAACTGCGTGGAGTGCGGGGCCACTTCGACGAAGACGCGGTGGCCGTCCTCGGCCGCCGCGCGCACGGCCTGCGTGAAACGCACGGGGTTGCGCAGATTGGCCGCCCAGTACGCCGTGTCGACGGGCGTGGCGTCGCGGGGATCGCCGAGCACGGTGGAGTAGCGGCGACAGCGCGGCGCACCGTGCCGGATCTCGCCCAGCTCGCGGGCGAACTCCCCCAGCAACGGCTCGACTCGGGGCGAGTGCCCGGCCGCGGACACGCCGAGCGCACGGGCGAAGCCTCCGTCTGCGTTCACCCGGGCGACGAGCCGGTCCACGTCCTCGGCCGAGCCCGTGACCACACACTGCACCGGCGAGGCGTGCACGGCCACGTCGAGCGTGTGGAACTCGCTTGCCAGCGGGGGTATTTCAGCGGCCGGGAGGTCCACGACGGCCATGGACCCGCCGGTCAGCCGGTCCAGCAGCCGGGAGCGTACGGCGACGATCCGGGCGCCCGTGGTCTCGTCGAGTGCCCCGGAGACGACCGCCGCGGCGATCTCTCCCAGGGAGTGACCGAGGACGGCTGCGGGTTCGAGGCCGTACGCGCACCACAGTTCGGCGAGGGCGACCTGGATCCCGTACAGCACGGGCATGACGGTGGCGGGGGTCGACAGGTCGGCGTCGGGGTCGAGCCCGGCGCGCAGGGAGACACCCGCCTGTTCCCGGAGCACCGGTTCCAGCCGGTCGACGGCTGCGGCGAACTCCCCCTCCGTGGCCAGGAGTCGGCGGCCCATGCCCGGCCACTGGGAGCCGTAGCCGGAGAAGACCCAGACCGGACCGGGACCGCCCGGAGCCCCTTCCCCCGTGACGAGATGCGGGGACGGGTCGCCCGCGGCGAGGCGGGTGAGCGCGGTGACGGTCTCCGCGCGGTCGCGGGTGACGAGGGCCGCGCGGTGACGGCCGCGTCCGACGCGGCCCGCGAGGGTACGGGCGAGGTCTGCGTCGCGTACGCGCCGGCCGTCGGAGGTGTTCAGCCAGGCGGCGAGCTCATCCGCGTACGACCGCACCCGTTCCTTGACCGGCCCGTCGAGCAGGAGCAACCGGGGACGCTCCGGGGAGTCGCTCGCCCGACGGGCCGGCGCATGTTCGGCGAGGACGACATGGGCGTTCGTCCCGCCGAAGCCGAAGGACGAGACGCCCGCGGTCGCCGTGCCCGAGTAGCGGGGCCAGGGTTCCGGTGCGGTCACCACACGCAGGCCTAGTGCGTCGAGGTCGGCGTGGGGCCCTTGGCGGGTGAAGTGCAGCTGGCCGGGGATCTCGCCGTGGTGCAGCGCCAGTACCGTCTTGATCAGGCCCGCGATGCCCGCTGCGGCCTCCAGGTGCCCGAGGTTCGTCTTGGCCGATCCGATCAGCAGTGGCCGGTCCGTGGGGCGCCCGCGGCCGCACACGGCGCCGAGGGCGCCCGCCTCGATGGGGTCGCCGAGGGCGGTGCCGGTGCCGTGGGCCTCGACGTAGTCCACGGTCGTCGGGTCGGCGTGCGCCTCGGCGAGGAGGGCGCGTTGGGCCTCGGCGTTGGGGGCGGTCAGCCCGTTGGAACGGCCGTCGGAGTTGACGGCCGTGGCGCGGATGACCGCGAGGACACGGTCGCCGTCGCGTTCGGCGTCGGCGAGGCGTTTCAGTACGACGACACCGCAGCCCTCTCCGCGTACGATCCCGTCGGCGTCCGCGTCGAAGGCCTTGCACCGGCCGTCCGGGGAGAGAGCGCCCGTGCGTTGGAGGCCGAGGGTCACCACGGGGCTGAGCAGCAGGTTCACCCCGGCGGCGAGGGCGATCTCGCTCTCTCCCGTCACCAGACTGCGGACCGCGTGATGCACCGCCACCAGCGACGACGAGCACGCCGTGTCGACGGACATGCTGGGGCCGCGCAGATCGAGGGCGTACGAGAGGCGGCCCGCCGCGATGCTCAGGGCCGCGCCGGTGGCCGTCCAGGCGTCCACGTCCCCGGGGTCGGCGGTGGCGAGGTGGGCGTATTCGTTGCCGCTGATGCCGATGAAGACGCCGGTCCGGGTGCCGGCGAGCGACGGTGCCGCGAGGGCGGCATGGTCGAGGGCCTCGCGGGTGACTTCGAGGAGCATACGGTGCTGGGGGTCCATGGCGGCGGCCTCGTGTGCGGCGATGCCGAAGAACTCGGCGTCGAAGCCCGCGATGTCGCCGAGGTCGCCGAGGAAGCCGCCGTGCCGGCTCACGTCGTCCGGCAGCCGTGGGGCGCGGGTTCCGCCGCCCGGCCTGTAGGGGTCCCATCGCCCCGGCGGAAGCGTGCCGACGGCGTCCCGGCCCTCGGTGAGGAGCCGCCAGTACGCCGCGGGCGAGCCGACACCGCCGGGGAGGCGACAGCCCACGCCTATGACGGCGACGGGGGTCGTGGGTGCGGCTGGGATTTCGGTCGGGAGTGCGGTCGGGAACGCGACGCCGTCCGGCGCGTCTTTGCCGTCCGGGGATCGGCGGGCCTCAGAGGCCTCGGACGCCCCACCCGGCGAGCGGACTTCGGCGGCCGCCGCACCCGGCATCGCGCTCTCCCCCAGCCGCGCCACCACCGCATCGATCGTCGGCGCGTCCCACAGGAACGTGTCCGGCAGCCGCCGGCCCGTCAGTTCGCTCAGCGCGGCCGTCAGCACCACCGCGTCCCGCGAGGTGAGCCCGGTCTCCGCGAAGGGCAGGTCGTCGGGGACCTCGTCCGGATCGAGGCCGTACCAGGCGCGGAGCCGTTCCACCACCAGCGCCCGGATCTCCGTACGCGACACGCTCATCGGGCGCCGAACCCTCCCTCCAGGAATCGTGCACGGGCGGCCGAGCGGGACACCTTGCCGCTGCTCGTACGGGGCACGGAGCCGGGCGGCACGAGCAGCAGCGCGCCGAGGCGCAGGCCGTGGCGTGCGGAGACGGTGGCGCGTGCGGTGCGTTCGGCCTGCCAGGCGTCCTCCGGTGTGGGTGGTTCGGTGTCCCGCCGGTGCTCCGCGACCACCACGAGTTCCTCACCCGGGCGGTCCGGGCGGGTGACGCCGAACGCGGCGAGCCGGTCGCGGCGGGTCAGGGCGACGGCCATCTGAACGGTCGCCTCGATGTCCTGGGGGTAGTGGTTGCGCCCGTCCACGATGATCACGTCCTTGAGCCGGCCGGTGACCAGGAGCCGCCCGTCGTGCAGGGCACCGAGATCGCCGGTGCGCAGCCAGTCCCCGGACGGGCCGAAGCCGAAGGTGTCGGCGGTGAGTTCGGCACGCTTCCAGTAGCCGAGGCCGATGTTCGGCCCGCGCAGCTGGATCTCGCCGACCCGGCCTTCCGGCAGCACGGCACCGTCCGCGCCGACGATCCGCACCTCCTGCCCGACCGGCGCCCCGCAGGAGACGAGGACGGTCGCCGCCTCGTCCGACGTCTCCTCGATGCGTCCTCGAGCGAGCGCGTCGGCGTCGCACGCGACATTCGAGGGCGGCAGGTCCAGGGAGTCCGCCCGTCCGCCGGGGGTGTCCGCGGTCACGAACACGGTGGCCTCCGCCAGGCCGTACGCGGGACAGTGCGCGGCCGGGTCGAGCCCGGCGGGCGCGAACGCCGTGCGGAAGCGGTCCACCGTCCCCGCTCGCACCGGCTCGCTGCCGTTGATGAGCACCCGTACGCGGTCCAGGTTCAGTTCGTCGACGAGCGCCGGATCGGTGCGGGCCACGCAGTAGTCGTACGCGAAGTTCGGGGCGGCGCTGACGGTCCCCTCGTACGAGCCGAGGAGGCGCAGCCAGCGGGAGGGGTCCTGGAGGAACGCGACGGGGTCCATGAGGACGGACGGGAAACCGCCCACGACGGGGGCGGCGATGCTGAGGACGAGGCCCATGTCGTGGAAGAGCGGCAGCCAGCCGACCGTCGTGGTCGTCCGCGGGTCGGCGACGAACGCGTCGATGGCCTGGCGGGCGTTGGCGACGACGTTGGCGTGGCTGATCATCACGCCGGCTGGGCTGCGGGTGGAGCCGGAGGTGTACTGGAGATACGCGATGTCGTCCGGCTCGGGCCGCGGGCCCGGTTCGTCGGCACCGTGGGCGCCGTCAGCGCCGTCAGGTCCGGTGGGCGGGCCGGAGAGTCGGTCGGGAAGTCGATCGACCGGGACGACGGGGAGGTCCGGCAGGTCGCGGCCCTGTACGAAGGCGCGCACGAAGGGGGTCGTGGTGGTGTCGCTGAGCAGACAGGCGGGTTCGCAGTCGGCGAGGACGGCCGCAAGTCTTCCTTCGTGGCCCGGGAGCCCGGGGCCGAAGAGGGGGACGGCGATCACGCGGGCGTACAGGCAGCCCAGGAACCCGGCCACGTAGTCGAGCCCTTGGGGCATCACCAGGGCGGCCCGTTCGCCGGGCGACGCGACGGTGACGAGGTGATCGGCCACGGCCCTGGCGCGGGCGTCGAGGGCACTCCAGCCGAGGGTGCGGTGCCGTCCCGAGGGAACGCCGTCGGCGAAGTCGACGTGGCTGAAGGCGCGTTGCTGGGGCCGTTGCCGGGCCCAGTGCCGCAGATGGTCCGTCATCAGTTCCGGCGTCGATGTGGCGTCGCCGACGGGCTGGGCGGGTGTCATGGCGGCTCCAACTAGGGGGGTGGGGACGCGTGTTGAGGCGGTGCACCAGGTTCCGCCGCCGGGTGACCGATGAGTTAGACGACGTGCTGACAGTTCGTCTTCCGCCTTCTGTCAGTTCTTTGACAAAAGCGGGCTGCCGATTCCATGCCGTGGGCCAGAGCCAGTGCGCGTACTGGCCGCCCACAATCCGAGCGACGGTGGAAGGAGCGACTCGTGGGACGTGCACGGCTGTTCGCACTGCTTTTCCTGCTCACGCTGACCGGGTTCATCACGACCCTCGACAACACGGTCATCAATGTGGCCCTGCCGACCGTGCAGCGTGAACTGGGTCTGAGCGTCACCGACTTGGAGTGGGTGGCCAGCAGCTATGTGCTGAGTTTCGGCGCGCTGCTGCTGCCCGGCGGGCGGCTGACCGATCTGTTCGGGCGCAGGTCCGTGCTGACCGTGGGGATCGTGGTCTTCACGGCGGCGTCGGCAGCGGCCTCCCTCGCGGACAGCGGCACCACGCTGATCGCGGCCCGCACCGTGCAGGGGGTCGGGGCCGCGCTGGTCATCCCCGCCTCGCTGGCGGTGGTCGCCGCCGATCTCCCCGCCCGGCGGCGGTCGATGGCCATCGGCCTGTGGACCGCGGCGCTCGCCGTGGCACTGGCGCTGGGGCCCGTGGTCGGCGGCTTCGTCACCCAACAGTGGAGCTGGGGCTGGGTGTTCGCACTGAACGTGCCCTTCGGTCTGATAGCCCTGCTGCTCATCCCCGCCGTGCCCGCCAGGACGACGGGGGGCAGTGAGACCGACCGCCAGGCTGAAGCTGAGGCTAGGTCGCAGGCTGAGCCTGGCTCTGCCTCCGAGCCTGGCTCTGCCCCCGGGCCTGGGCCCGGCTTCGGACCTGGGCCCGGGCCCGCGAATGGGTCTGGGCCTGAGCCTGGGCCCAAGTCCCGGCGTGGTGGGCTTGATCTGCCCGGTGTGCTGTTCTGCGTGGTCTCGCTGTACCTGCTGACGTACGGTCTGGTGCGTGGCGGGGAGCATGGGTTCGGTGCCGCGCCCGTCCCGCTGTGCCTGGGCGTCTCGGCGGTCGCTGCCTGTGTGTTCCTCGTCGTGGAGGCCCGGACAGCCCGGCCGCTCGTGGAACTCGGGCTGCTGCGCGACCGGTTCCTCATGGGCGGGGTGATCGCGCAGGTCTTGTGGGGCATCGGCGTCAACGGCGTCTTCTTCTTCACGGCCCTCTACCTCCAGCGGGTGCTCGGCTTCTCACCGACGAAGGCGGGGCTGGCCTTTCTGCCTCTGGCCGGCGCCCTGCTGCTCTGCACGCCGCTGGCGGAACGGGCGGCTCGGGTGCTGGGCGCCCATGTGTCGATCGCGGCGGGCCTCGGTGTGGTGGCGGCCGGTCTGCTGTACGTCTCGGGGACGGGCGCGCACGCCGGCTACTGGGAGCTGCAGCCGGGGCTGTTGCTGATCGGTGCGGGCTCGGCGCTCACCACTCCGCTGACGGTGCGCTGCCTCGCTCAGGTCCCGGACGCCCGGACGGGGATGGCGACCGGGCTGGTGAGTGCGGCCCGCGAGGTGTCGGGCGTGTTCGGGGTGGTGCTGGTCGGTGTCGTCCTCACCCGGCGTGAGCGCTCCGCGCTGCGGTCCGGTGCGGACCCGCGCAGTGCGTTCGTCGAGGGGTACGACATCGGGCTGCGGCTCGCGGCGTGCTGCGTACTGGCGGGCGCTCTCGTCACGCTGGTGACACTGCACCGCCGGGGACGCCATCGCCAGGTACGGAACCGCCGGGTAAGGCAGCGCTCGGCACCGGCACGGAACAGGGCTCCCCTTGTCATGAAGTGACAACCTCCTCCCCCGTCCCTGTCAGTCGCCCATGACCCTCGGCAGAATCCGTGCGGGTATCGTCACCGTGCCCCACTTCCCGCGCGCAGAAGGAGCCGCTGCGTGAACGGATTCCGCACCCTGGAGAGCGAGGCCGCGAACGCCGAAGCGACGGAGGCCGGACGCGCCGCGGACCGACCCACCGCGACGGACGAGGAGCCGGGCGGCCCGTTCAAGGCGTTCCCTTCGGGTCTCCACGACCAGCTGAGGCCGTTCTTCGACAACATCACCGAAGAGGTCGTACAGGCGATCAGAACCCAGATCCCGGAGTACGCGCGTCCGACGGACGACACATACCTGCAGGTGGTGCAACGGGGCGTGCAGGACGCGCTGCAGGGGTTCCTGGAGCGGATGGCGAAGCCGGACACCGACTGCGAGCCGGTGAAGGCGACGTACCAGCGCATCGGACGCGGCGAGGCGGACGAGGGGCGCAGCCTGGACTCCTTCCAGTGCGCCCTGCGCCTCGGAGCCCGGGTGACCTGGCGCCGGATCAACGCGCTGGTCGACGCCGAGCTGCTGCCGCGCAACGTGCTGGCCGCGTTCGGTGAGGCGCTGTTCCTGCACCTCGACGAGATGGCGGCCGCGACGACCGCGGGCTACACGGAGGCACGGCTGCACGCGGCCGGTGAGCTGCAGCAGCGGCGTACGCGGCTGATCGACCTGCTGACCGCGGACCCGCCCGCGTCGCCCGAGGCCATCAGCGATCTCGCGCGCACCGCGCAGTGGTCCGTGCCCCGCAGGCTGGCCGTGGTCGCCATCGACCACGGGGCACGGGGCGCTGCGGCGCGGCCGATCCTGCCGCCCGGGTTCCTCGCGCGCTTCGACGTGCAGCCGGCCGTGCTGGTCGTGCCCGATCCGGAGGGTCCGGGGCGGGCGCGTGCCGTCTCCGGGGCGCTGCGTGGGCTGCGGGCCGCCATGGGTCCGGCCGTCGCGCTGCAGGAGGGGGCGAGGTCACTGCGCTGGGCGGCCGAGGCGCTGGATCTGGCCCGGCGGGGTGTTCTGCCGGACACGGAGATGGTGCGCTGCCAGGACCACCTGGCGACGCTGCTACTGTTCCGCGACGAGGCCTTGGTGGAGGCGATGACCAACCGTCATCTGCGCCCCCTGGACGGCATCCGCCCGCCGCAGCGCGAACGCCTCGCCGAGACACTGCTCAGCTGGCTCGAGTGCGGCCACAACGCCAGCGAGGTCGCCCACCGCCTGGCCGTCCACCCCCAGACGGTCCGCTACCGCATGCGTCAGCTCGACGAACTCTTCGGGGATCAACTCCACGATTCCGCGGTCCAGTTCGAGATGCAGCTGGCGTTGCGGGCTCTCAACCTGCGCCGCGCAGCGCAGTCCCGCGGGGAGCCTTCCAGGACTCGTCACAGGGCCAGTCCCAAGGCGAGCGAGCGCACCTCGAACTCCTTGCGCTCGTCAGCAAGGCCGCGGAAGACGGCCTGAAGGTCAAGGCCGTGGGAAACAACCGGGACCGCGGGATTTCCTGGACAGGTGTCCATGTATAGTGAACAGCCGTCCAGGAAGTTACGGGAATCGCCGCGCGCCTGCAGGAAGCGCGAGCCGCTCCTGGAGCTGCCCCCCGCCCCGCCCAGCCCCTCAGAGGAGCCCCCTCGTCATGGAAACGCTCGCGAACGTGTTGGTCGGCCTGGTGGCCGCTCTGCACGTGTACATCCTGGTCATGGAGATGTTTCTGTGGGAGCGGGAGCCGGGGCGCAAACTGCACGGGTTCGAGCCGGAGATGGCGCGGGCCACCGCTGTGATGGCCGCGAACCAGGGGCTCTACAACGGGTTCCTCGCGGCAGGGCTCGTATGGGGGCTGATCGCCGGGGACCCGACGGGCTTCCGCGCTCAGGTCTTCTTCCTGGTGTGCGTGATCGTCGCGGGCGTGTACGGCGCCGTGACCTCGAACCGCCGCATCCTGTTCGCGCAGGCACTGCCCGGCACGCTGGCCCTGGTCGCCGTCCTCGCCGCCCAGTGACCCCCGACCCCCGGGCCGAACGTACGCGGGCCAAGCTGCGCCGCGCTCTCCTCGACGCGTGCGCGCAGCGCCCGCTCGCGGAGGTCAGCGTCGCGTCCCTGGTGCGCGGGGCCGGGGTCGGCCGGGCAACGTTCTATCTGCACTACGCCGACCTGGAGGCGCTGGCGGTCGACGCCTGCGCCGACGTCGTACGCGAGGCCGTGGACGCCCTGCACGCCTGGCGCGGCCGGCCCGACCCCAGGTCGGCGCCGCCCGCGCTGCTCGCGTTCTTCGAGGGCCTGCCCCCGCACGCCCCGCTCTACCGCGCCCTGCTGGGCCCGGGGGGCCAGGGCCCGCTCGGCCGCGTACTGCATCAGGACCTGCGCGCCCGCAGCCAGGCCGAGCGTGAACTCGTCGGCGCACCCGAGGCGCCGCTCGTCGCTTCGGCCGTGGCCGCGACGTTCGCCGGTGTCCTCGCCGACTGGCTGCACGGACTCATCGAGGCCACCCCGGAGGAGATCGCGCACCGGGTGTGGCGTCTGCTCGTCACGTTGAATCTGAGCCAGTAGCGCCTCGGGCGCGGCCGCCCGTCTCCCCATTCACGAAAGGCCGATGCCGCCGCGCGCGAGCG
>NZ_VCHX02000304.1 GCF_005768555.2 Streptomyces sporangiiformans | reverse complement strand
CGCCGACCTGTTGCGCAACAGGTCGGCGGTGGCCGCCGCCGTCGTCCTGCTCCTCGTCGTCGTGGTGTGCATGTGCGCGCCGCTGTACGCGGAACACATCGCGCACACCGACCCGTTCCGCTCTCACGTCTCCGGCACGACGGTCGTGGACGGCAAGACGGTGCCGGTCCTCACCCCCAGCAGCACCGGCCTCGGTCTCGGGGTCACGCCCATCGGCCCCACCTGGGACATGGGCCACTACTTCCTCGGCGCCGACAACCAGGGGCGCGACGTCATGGCCCGCCTGCTGTACGGCGGACGCACCAGCCTGTTCATCGGCGTGACGGCGGCCGTGCTGACCGTCGTCGTCGGCGGGGCCGTCGGAGTCGTCGCGGGCTATGCGGGCGGTGTCGTGGACGCCGTCGTCTCGCGCGTGCTGGATGTGATCTGGGCGTTCCCGGTGTACCTGCTGGCCATCTGCCTGTCGGTCGTTCTGCTCACCGACGGGCTGAGCCTGGGACCGGTCACGGTCGAGGCGGGGAGCCTGTGGCTGCCCGTCGTGATCATCGCGGCGATCTACGTGCCGTACATCGCCCGTCCGTTGCGCGGCCAGGTCATGGTGCTGCGCAACAAGGAGTTCATCCAGGCGGCCATCGGCTCCGGCGCGCCGACCCTGCGCGTCCTGCGCCGGGAGGTGCTGCCGAACGTCCTGCCGACGGCGATCGTCTTCGTGCCCCTGATGACCGCGCTGGCCATGCTCACCGAGTCGGCCCTGTCCTTCCTGTCCGTCGGCGTCCAGCCGCCCGACGCCAGTTGGGGCACGATCATCGAGGACGGCCTCGGGCTGCTCTACACCCGGCCCGCCGTGACCATCGCCCCGGGCCTGCTGATCGCCCTGACCACTGCGGCACTCAACGTCCTCGGGGACGGGGTGCGGGACGCGCTCGACCCGAGCGCACGGCTGCGCGGGGGGGTGTGAAGGATGCTGTACTTCGCTGCCCGGCGCTTCCTCTCGGCCCTGCTGGTCATGTTCGCGATCAGCGTGCTGGTGTTCCTGATCTTCTTCGCCACGCCCGGCGTCGACCCCGCGGCACGCATCGCGGGCCGCAACGCCGACCCGGCCACGCTGGCCCAGGTACGGCACGCCTTCGGGCTCGACCGGCCGATGCCCGTCCGCTACCTGCTGATGATGAAACACCTGCTGGTCGACCGTGATCTGGAGTCGTTCGTCAACCGCGGCGCCCGCGTCATCCCGCAGATCGTGCAGGCGGCCCCGGTGACCCTGTCGCTCGTGGTGGGCGCGGCCATCCTCTGGATGGCGGTCGGGATCCTCATGGGCACGGCTGCGGCGACCATGCGCGGCACGGCCGTCGACCCGCTGATCATGCTGGTCGGGGTGGTCGGTGTGTCGCTGCCCGCCTACTGGCTGGGCGAGGTCGTCAACCTGATCACACAGAAACAGTTGCACGGCACGGTGTTCTCCTGGGTGCCGCCACCCGGGTACGTCGGGCTGAGCCAGAACCCCGGCGAGTGGGCGCTGCACCTGCTCTTCCCCTGGCTGACCCTGTCGGTGCTGTACGCCGGGATCTACGCCCGGCTGCTGCGCGGAGAGGTCGTCACCGCGCTGAACGAGGACTACGTACGCACCGCGCGGGCCAAGGGCCTGTCCGAGCGACGGATCCTCGTCCGGCACGCGCTGCGGTGCTCGCTCATCCCCATCGTCTCGCTGTTCGGCCTGGACTTCGGCGCGCTCGTGGGCGGCGCCGCCCTGCTCACCGAGGTGGTCTTCGGACTGCCCGGCATCGGCAAACTCACCTTCGACGCTCTGCAGAACCTCGACCTGCCCGTGATCATGGGGACGGTCCTGTACGCGGCGTTCTTCGTGGTCCTGGCCAACGCACTGGTGGACATCCTGTACGCGCGACTCGACCCGAGGGCCCGCCATGCCTGACCAACCCCTGCTGGACGTAACCGATCTGCGGGTGTCGTTCCGTACCCGCCGTGGCCGGGTCACGGCCGTCGACGGCCTCTCCTTCTCGGTGGCCCCCGGCGAAGTCCTGGGCGTCGTGGGCGAGTCGGGCTCCGGCAAGAGCGTGTCGATGCTGGCCGTACTGCGGCTGCTGACCAACCCGAACGTGACCGTCTCGGGTGAAGTCCTCTTCCGTGGCCGCGACTTGCTCTCCCTCCCCGACAAGCAGATGCGCGCGATACGGGGCCGGGAGATCGCCATGGTCTTCCAGGACCCGATGACCGCACTCACCCCCGTCTACACCGTGGGCTGGCAGATCGCCGAGCAGATACGGGCCCACGAGCCGGTGTCCCGCAAAGAGGCACACGCCCGCGCGGTGGAGCTGCTGTCCGACGTCGGCATCCCCGACGCGGCCTCACGGGTGAACGCCTACCCGCACGAGTTCTCCGGCGGCATGCGACAGCGCGCGGTCATCGCGATGGCCCTCGCCTGCTCGCCCGCGCTGCTGATCGCCGACGAACCGACCACCGCACTGGACGTCACGATCCAGGCCCAAATCCTCGACCTGATGCGGGAGTTGAACGCACGCGGCTCGGCGGTCGTGCTCATCACGCACGACATGGGCGTGGTCTCCGAGATCGCCGACCGGGTCCTGGTCATGTACGGCGGCCGAGTCGCCGAGGAGGGACCGCGCCAGGCGGTGTTCCACGTCCCGCGGCACCCGTACACCTGGGGGCTGCTCGACTCGGTACCCCGCGTCGGCGGGACCCGGCTGCGGCGGCTGCCCACCATCGCCGGTGTGCCCGTCTCGCCGGACAGCCTTCCGGAGGGGTGCGCGTTCGCGCCGCGCTGCCGGCTGCGGCACGAACGGTGCGACGAACGCCCCGAACTCTCCGCGGCCCCCGGCACCCCCGCGCATCGCGACGCCTGTCGGCTGCCGGCCGACGACCGTACGTCGCTGCGCCTTACGGCACGGGCGGCGGCGACGGGCGCGGCCGCCGCGGAACACGCAGGCAGGGCCAGCAAGGCTGAAAGGGCCGACAAGGCTGACGTAGAGCGGGAGGCGGCGCCGTGACAGCGCAGAACATCGTGGCAGCGGACACCGATGCCCGGCCGCGCGGGGACGTACTGCTGCGCGCTTCGGATCTCGCCAAGCACTACCCCCTGCGTGCGGAATCGCTCACCAAGCGGCGGCGGGTGCTGCGCGCGGTGGACGGAGTCTCGCTGGACGTGCGCGGCGGGGAGACGCTGGGCATCGTCGGCGAGTCGGGCTGCGGCAAGTCCACCCTGGGCCGCTGCCTGGTCAGGCTGACCGACATCACGAGCGGCCGGGTCGAGTTCGACGGCCAGGACATCACCACCCTGTCCGCACGCCGCCTGCGCCGTATACGCCCGGGCATGCAACTGGTCTTCCAGGACCCGCAGGCCTCGCTCAACCCCCGCCGCCGGGCGGGGGACATCGTGGCCGAGCCGCTGCTCATCCATCGGTACGGGGACGCCGCAGCCGTACGACGCCGGGTCGCCGAGCTGTTCGACGTCGTGGGGCTGGCCTCGGCGCATCTGGACCGGTACCCGCACGAGTTCTCCGGCGGCCAGCGCCAGCGCATCGGCATCGCCCGGGCACTGGCCACCTCCCCGAAGCTGATCGTCGCCGACGAACCGGTGTCTGCCCTCGACGTGTCGATCCAGGCCCAGGTGCTGAACCTCTTCGCCGACCTCCAGGAGGAGTTCGGTCTCACCTACGTCTTCATCGCCCACGATCTCGGCGTGGTCCGTCACGTATCGGACCGGATAGCCGTCATGTACCTGGGCGAGATCGTCGAACTCGCCGCCACGGAGGCGCTGTACTCGGCCCCCGCCCACCCCTACACGCAGGCGCTGATGTCCGCGGTCCCGGAGATAGACGACGGCCCCGCCACCGTGAAAGGCGCGGGCGCACACCGCCGGGAACGCATCGTCCTCACCGGCGAAGTGCCCAACCCGGTGGCGAAACCCACCGGCTGCACCTTCCACACCCGCTGCCCGTACGCCCGCGAGCGCTGCGCGGTGGAGCATCCCCGACTCACCGAGACGGCCTCCGGCCGCCGCGCGGCCTGTCACTACCCCCTCGACGGACAGCGTTAGTTCAACCTACCGGTTGAAGAACCCGGAGCTTGGGCGTAGGGTATTTAACCAACCGGTTGAACATGGAGGTGCGAGGTGACCGACGCCCGGCTGTCGCTGGTGTTCTCCGCACTGGCCGACCCCACTCGGCGCGACATCGTGGCCCGGCTCGCCGCCGGGGACGCCACGGTCAACGAACTGGCCGAGCCGTACGACGTCACGGTGCAGGCCGTGTCCAAGCACATCAAGGTCCTGGAAGACGCCGGTCTGGTCAGTCGCAGCAGAGACGCCCAGCGGCGGCCCTGCCACCTCGAGGCAGAGGTTTTCGACCTGATGACGAAATGGATCGAGCGTTATCGGCGCGAGGCGGAGGACCGGTTTCGCCGTCTCGATGCCCTTCTTGAACAGATGGACGAGCAACCGGCGACGGACACCCCTACGAAGGAGGCATCATGAGCAGCACCGACACACCCCACCGCAACGAGACGCAGATCGTGGCCGACCCGGTTCTGCCCAAGATCGTGATCATCCGCGAGTTCGACGCTCCGCCGGAGCGCGTGTTCCGGGCGTACACCGACCCCGATCTCATCGTCCAGTGGCTCGGCCCACGTGCCCTCACGATGCGGATCGACCAGTACGACGCGCGCACCGGTGGCTCCTACCGCTATGTGCACAGCGACGACGACGGAACCGAGTACGGCTTCTACGGTGCGTTCCACGAGGTGCGCCCCAACGAGCGCATCGTGCAGACCTTCACCTACGAGGGCTTTCCGGACAGCGTCAGCCTGGAGACGGCCCTCTTCGAGGACCTCGGTGGCCGAACCCGGGTCACCGGCACGTCTCTCATGGACTCCGTCGAAGCCCGCGACGCGATGCTCAAGAGCGGCATGGAGGTCGGTGTCCGCGAAGGCTACGAGCGGCTTGACGAGCTGCTCGGCGGCCAGCAGAGCGGCAGCGCCGACCGCACCGGGACGGGATCCTGAGCTCATGGCCAGAACAGCAGCAGACGAGCACCGTGCCGTGGCACAGGTCTTCACCGACCGCGTGCGCGGCACGGATCCAGCGGCCTGGGACAGCCCGGCGCCGTGCGAGGGGTGGGCCGCCCGGGACGTCGTCCGTCACCTCGTCGAGTGGTTCCCCGACTTCCTGAAGGCCGGCGCCGGGGTCGAACTGCCGAAGGGGCCCTCGGTGGACGACGACCCGGTGGCCGCCTGGGCGGTGCACAGCGATGGGGTTCAGGCCCTCCTCGACGATCCGGCCACCGCGCACAAGCTGCTGTCGAACCCGCACATCGGAGAGGTCCCGCTGGACCAGGCGGTCGACCGCTTCTACACCGCGGACGTCTTCATGCACACCTGGGACCTGGCACGGGCCACCGGCCAGGACGAACACCTCGATTCCGCCAAGTGCGCCCAGTTGCTCGACGGGATGCTGCCGCTCGACGACGTGCTGCGTGCGAGCGGGCAGTACGGCCCGCGGGTCGAGGTGCCGGAGAACGCCGACGTCCAGACTCGCCTGCTCGCCTTCATCGGCCGCAAGCCCTGAAGAGCGCCGGGAGCCATCGCCGGCGGGGTCAGCGCAGGGCGTCTCGGGCACGGTGCAGGTACGCCCGCTCGGCGGCGTTGTCAGTGTGTTCCGCGGCGTTGTCGTACGCCTGCGCCGCCTCCGCCGTGCGGCCGAGGCGGCGCAGCAGGTCGGCGCGTACGGCGTGGAAGACGTGATAGCCGTCCAGGTCCAGGGCGTCGACCAGAGGCAGCGCCGCCGCCGGGCCCGCGGTCTCCGCCACGGCGACCGCGCGGTTGAGGGCGACGACCGGAGTCGGGGCGAGGGCCATCAGCTGGTCGTAGAGCCGCACGATCTGGCCCCAGTCGGTGGCGTCCGCGGTCGGCGCGTCGCTGTGGACGGCGTTGATCGCGGCCTGGATCTGGTACGGCCCCGGCCGGCCGCGGCGCAGGCAGCGGCGGACCAGGGCCTGGCCCTCGGCGATGAGTTCCCGGTCCCATCGGCCGCGGTCCTGGTCGGCCAGGAGCACCAGGTCACCGCTCTCGTTCGTACGGGCCGGCCGGCGGGACTCGACGAGCAGCATGAGCGCGAGCAGTCCCAGTACCTCGGGCTCGTCCGGCATCAGTTCTGCCAGCAGCCGCCCGAGGCGCAGGGCCTCCGCGCACAGGTCCGGCCGGGTCAGCGCGTCGCCGGAGCTGGCGGTGTGCCCCTCGTTGAAGATCAGGTACACGACGGCCAGCACGGCCCGCAGCCGCTCGGGCAGGTCGGCGTCCTTCGGCACCCGGTACGGGATGCGGGCGTCGCGGATCTTGCCCTTGGCCCGGACCAGGCGCTGGGCCATCGTCGGCTCCGCCACCAGGAAGGCGTGGGCGATCTCCGCGGTGCTCAGGCCGCCGAGCAGGCGGAGCGTCAGCGCGACCCGGGCGGCGGGGGCGAGGGCGGGGTGGCAGCAGGTGAAGATCAGTCGGAGCCGGTCGTCGCGCACAGGGCCCTCCTCGGCCGCCTCGGCGTCCCGGGCGTACAGAAGTGCTGCCTGGGCCTGCCGCTCCTCGCGCCTGGCCTCCTTACGGAGGCGGTCGATGGTCCGGTTGCGGGCGGTGGTGATGATCCAGCCGGCCGGGCTCGGCGGCACACCGGTCTCGGGCCAGCGGCCGACGGCCGTGGTGAAGGCGTCCTGGACCGCCTCCTCGGCGATGTCGATGTCGCCGAAGCAGCGGACCAGGACGGCGACCGCGCGGCCGTACTCCTGCCGGAACACGCGGTCGATGTCAGCGGCGGACGCGTCCCGCACGATGCCGCTCAGTCCTCGGCCTCGCCCTGGAACGGCCGTACCTCGATGGGCAGCAACCGCACGGCCTCGGCCTGCTTGCGGGCCCACGCGAGCGCGGCGTCGAGGTCGGGCGCCTTGATGACGGTGAACCCGCCGAGGTGCTCCTTGCCCTCGGTGTACGGGCCGTCGGTGGTGAGCACCTCGCCGTCGCGCAGCCGCACCACGGTGGAGGCATCGGGGCCGTGCAGGCCGCCGTCGAAGACCCATACGCCGGCCGCCTTCATCTCCTCCCTCACCGTGTCGAGGTCCCGCATGATCGGGTCCAGGACGTCGGGCGGCGGCGGGTCACCGACGGGCTGGTGCATGGCGAGCAGGTAGTGCTTCATGTCGGGCTCCTCGGTCCTGGGCCGACTCCGTTGGTCCGGCCTCTCACCCTCTACACGATCGGCGCCCGCCGGTATCGACAGCGCGCCCGGACTTTTTCCGAGGGCCACAACTCGCCGGATTCCGCCATGTGATCGCCGGCCTGTGGCCGCCCAACGACGCGGTCGCCGCGGCGGCAGCCGACCGTTTCTACCGCCTCCTGGCCACGGCACAGGACGCCGACGCCGCAGCCGTTGCCCTGCACCGGGTGACCCGCGAGCCCCGCGCCGAGCACACCGAACGACCGCACCTGTGGGCGTCCCTGATCCACAGCGGTCCGTAGCCTCACGGGTGAGGTCGGCGTGGCATGCACCCACCACTGAGCCCGAATACGCCATCGTGATCCGGAAAAGGGCGTCAAGCGCCGAATGTCTCTTCACAAAGGACGACGATGGCCGCAGTGACAGAGCCGGTCTCCCCCGTACCGGTTGCAAGGCGCAGCGTGGGCAAGGTGATCGTCTCCTGGATGACGACAACCGATCACAAGAAGATCGGGCATCTGTACCTCATCACGTCGTTCGCGTTCTTCCTGTTCGGCGGGGTTCTGGCACTGGCGCTCCGGGCGGAACTGGCCCGCCCGGGGCTCCAGTTGCTGTCCCCGGAGCAGTACAACCAGGCGTTCACGCTGCATGGCACCGTGATGCTGCTGCTGTTCGCGACCCCGACGTTCGCCGGGTTCGCCAACGCGGTCATGCCGCTGCAGATCGGCTCCCCGGATGTGGCTTTCCCCCGGCTGAACATGCTGTCCTACTGGCTGTTCCTCTTCGGCGGGCTCATCGTCGTCGGCAGCCTGCTCACCCCGAGCGGCACCGCGGACTACGGATGGACCGCGTACGCGCCCCTCAATGGCGGGGAACGCACTCCGTACATCGGCGCCGATATGTGGATCATGGGGCTGGCGCTGGCCGGCTTCGGCACCATCCTCGGCGCGGTCAACTTCATCACCACGATCATCTGCATGCGCGCTCCCGGCATGACGATGTTCCGCATGCCGATCTTCACCTGGAACGTGCTGCTGACCTCGGTCCTGGTGCTGCTGGCCTTTCCGGTGCTGGCCGCCGCGCTCCTGGTACTTGAGGCCGACCGGCGTTTCGGAGCCCAGGTCTTCGACTCCGCGAACGGCGGGGCCCTTCTGTGGCAGCACTTGTTCTGGTTCTTCGGTCACCCGGAGGTCTACATCCTGGCGCTGCCGTTCTTCGGAGTGGTGTCGGAGATCCTGCCCGTGTTCTCCCGCAAGCCGATCTTCGGTTACATGGGCCTGGTCGGCGCGACCATCGCGATCACCGCATTGTCCGCCACCGTATGGGCGCACCACATGTTCGCCACCGGCGCGGTACTTCTGCCCTTCTTCTCCTTCCTGACCTACCTGATCGCCGTGCCGACGGGCGTCAAGTTCTTCAACTGGATCGGCACGATGTGGAAAGGGTCCATCTCGTTCGAGACGCCGATGCTGTGGGCGGTCGGCTTCCTGGTGACGTTCCTCTTCGGCGGGCTGACCGGCGTCATCCTGGGCTCCCCGCCACTGGACTGGCACGTCACCGACACCTATTTCGTGGTGGGGCACTTCCACTACGTGCTCTTCGGCACGATCGTCTTCGCGATGTTCGGCGGCTTCCACTTCTGGTGGCCGAAGATGACCGGCACGATGCTCGACGAACGCCTGGGAAAGATCCACTTCTGGACGCTGTTCGTCGGTTTCCATACGACGTTCCTCGTGCAGCACTGGCTCGGCGCCGAGGGAATGCCCCGCCGCTACGCGGACTATCTGGCTGCCGACGGCTTCACCGCCCTCAACACCATTTCCTCCATCGGCTCCTTCCTGCTGGGTCTGTCGACCCTGCCCTTCCTCTACAACGTCTGGAAGACCGCCAAAGCGGGCAAACGCGTCGAGGTGGACGACCCTTGGGGGTACGGCAGGTCCCTGGAGTGGGCCACTTCCTGCCCCCCGCCTCGCCACAACTTCGTCACCCTGCCGAAGATCCGCTCGGAGTCGCCCGCGTTCAACCTGCACCATCCGCGGCTCTCCGCCCTCGATCAGGCGGAACTCACCGGACGACGCGACGCCATGGACCCGTCCGCCGGCGACAACGCCGACCGCTCATGAGCCAGGACGACGACACGCGCGAGCTGTCGCCGCAAGCCGCGGCTGCGACGGTCAACGAGGTCGAAGGCTTCCTGCTCGTCCAGGCCGAATGGGACACCGCTCGCCGCGAGGGGAAGGAATTCGCCGACCGGCTGCCCTGGCTGACCACCGCCCAGCACGAGGAGGTGGCCCGCGTGTATGCCGAGCAGCGGATGCGGCTCACCCGCCGGATGCTGCGGACGGTGGTGTCCCGCGCCCACTCGCTTCGAGACGAGTACGAGAACCGCTACACCGTGCTGCGGGTGCGGCTGTGGAAGCTGAGCACGCTCGCGGTGTGTTCCGCTGTGCTCTGGACGGTTTGCCTCACCACTTGGGTGTACTCCTGCCTCGGCGAATGACCACCCGTGTACCGCGGTCAGCCGGAGGGTGTCCGCTCGACGAAGCGGTCGAGGTGCTCGGGGGCGGGGCGGAGCAGTCCGTCCCGTACGGCGAGGGCGGTTGCCTCGGCGCGGGAGGCGGAACCGGTCTTGCGGAGCAGGTGTTCGATGTGGCTGTGCACGGTGCGCGGGGAGAGGAACAGCGCCTGGGCGATCGCCTGGTTGGTCTGGCCCGTGGCCGCGCGCGTGAGGACCTCCAACTCCCGGGGACTGAGGCCGTACGGCAGCAGTTCGGTGGGCGTCTCGTGGACCAGCACCGCCTCGCCGACGATGCCCGGTCCAGCGGTGTGCCGGTGGAGGGCTACGCGGTACCAGGCGCCGTCGACAGGCCACAGCAGACGCAGCCGGTCTCCGCCGGTGGCGGCGAAGGCGCTCACCAGGTTGCCGAACTCCTCGTCCCGCAGCACTCCGGCCCGGTCGCGCCCGGGCAGGTCGACGACCCCCTCGGCGGCGACGAGACTCGCCGCGCCCTCCGGCGGCAGGCCATACAGGTCGCCGGTCCGTGCCGTGGGGTCGGCGAGGGCCGCGAGGGCCGGCATGACGGAGGCCAGCAGCCGACGGGCGTCGGTGTCGTAGGCGTCCGCGCCCTCCGTGGAGAGGTGGATCAGCCCGACGAGGCGGTCGCGGTGGCGCAGGGCTCCGGTCACGCCGTCGCGGAACCCCGCAGGGCGGACGCGCTCGGCGTAGAACCAGCCGTTGCGGAAGCGCGGCCCGGTGTCGTCGGCGTCCTCGGAGATGGACGGCGGGACGTCCTGCCGTACGACGTTGAGGTACCACGGCGTCGCCACGAACTCCGCGGCCAGCGCCTGGGACGTCTCGGCGGTGTAGCCGATGCCCGCGACCTGGACGTGCGCTCCCGTCAGCGGGTCGATGCCCAGCAGGGTCGCCGCGTCGAGGGGCAGGGCGCGGCCGAGTTCGTGCAGCGCCTCGGCGCAGGCCGCCGCGGTGTCGCGCTCGCGCGTGAGCATGCCGATCCGGGTGGCGGCCGCGATCTGGTGGTGGCTGAGCATGCGAGCCTCCGTGAGTGGCCCAGGAACACGGAACCGTTTGGGCCCTAACGATAGGGGTGAGGGCCGTACCGGGCAAGGCGTTCGCCGCTCCGTGACCGGATTGGCCCCTGTCCGTCCCACGCCGTCCCGCATCACCATCAGGCCGTCACCGCACCACAACCGGCCCAAGACCGCCCCGAGCCACATCACACCGGCCGCGGTCCGACCGCCCCCGCACTCAGTCGGTATTTGTACGGATGGTGCGGCGGGGCACGGAGGGCTTTTCTGTTCGGCACAGCCGGACGCCCGCCACGACGGGCACATCTTCTGGAGAGCCCGCAATGACCACACCCCGGTACCCCGTCGACTCGGTGACCTCGCGCAGACACTTCCTGTCCTGGTCCGGCGCCGCCGTCGCGGCCACCGCCCTGACCGCCGCGGGCTGCTCGGCACCCAGCGGCTCCGCAGCGTCGGACAAGGCCGCCGCGAACGGCACCGCGGCCACGGCCGCACGCCTGACGAAGATCGGCCTGGACTATCCGTTCACCCAGCTCCCGCTCTACTCGACGCTGGTGAAGCTCTCCACCGCCGGTGCGAAGAAGCACGGGATCTCCCTCCTCACGACGAGCGACGCGAGCAACGCGGACACGCAGGCCACCAATCTCAACACCTGGGTCGCGCGGAAGGTGCCGGCCATCGTGTCGTTCCCGATGGTCTTCGAGGCCGCCGAGCCCATCGCCAAGGCGGCGATGGACGCGGGGCTGATCTGGGTGACGTACGGCGGTTCCCTGGAGCACCAGAGCGCCGACATCCAGTTCAGCTTCCGCGAGGGCGGCACCCTGCTCGGGCGGGCCGCGGCCGAGTGGGCCGAGCAGAACCTCGGCGGGAAGGGCAAGATCGCCTTTCTCACCGACAGCACGATCGAGCTGGGCCGGGAGCGCACCAAGGGAATGATCGACGCCTTCACGAAGCTGGCGCCCGGGGTCGACGTGGTCGCACGGGAGCAGGCCATCGATCCGGACACCGGTCTGGCCAAGACCAAGGCGATCCTCGCCAAACATCCCGACCTCAACATCGTCCTCGGGGTGACGGACGCGTCCGCCTACGGCGGCTTCAAGGCGCTGCAGCAGGCGGGCCGTTCGAAGGATCACGGCAAGACCTTCGTCGGCGGTCAGGACGGCTCGGCGCCCTCCCTCCTCGCGATCAAGCAGGGCACGTTCTACCGGGCCTCGGCCGCACTGGCGCCGAAGGACATCGCGGGCGCCATCGTCGACGTACCGCGCGCCGTCGCCGCCGGCAAGGCGAACCCCAGCGCCGAGGTGCCGATCGCCCTCGTCCAGCACGGCGACGACAAGGAGATCGACGCGCTGCTGGCGCAGAACTCCCAGGGGACCTCATGACGGAGCCGAGCCTCCGGATCCGCGGACTGACCAAGTCGTTCGGCGGTGTCCGGGCACTGGACGGCGTGGACCTGACCGTGCCGATGGGACAGGTCCACGCCTTGCTCGGCCACAACGGCGCCGGCAAGTCCACCCTGATCAAATGCCTGGGCGGCGCCTACCCACCCGACGCCGGCACCATCGAGGTGGGCGGGGCCTCGTACACACGGCTGAGTCCGCGCGAGTCGATCTCCGCGGGAGTGGCGATCATCTTCCAGACGCTGAGTGTGGTCGACGCGCTCACGGTGTCCGAGAACATCTTCCTCGGCCAGGAGTGGACCCGGTACGGCACGGTCAACCGCCGGGCGCAGGAGGAGGTCGCGGCCGGGCTTCTGGAACGGGTCGCCGCCAGTTGCTCGCCACGTGACCGGGTGGGTGAACTGTCCATGGGCCAGCGGCAGTTGGTGGAGATCGCCAAGGCGCTGAGCCGAAGCGCGTCGGTGCTGGTACTCGACGAACCGACCGCCGCCCTGTCGGGCGCCGAGAGCGATGCCCTGGCCGAACGGGTCGAGGACCTGCGCGCCCAGGGGCTGGCGATCGTGTACGTCACCCATCTGCTGTCGGAGGTGGAACGGCTCGCGGACGCCGTGACGGTGCTGCGGGACGGGCGGGTCACGCACCATTCGGCGGTGTCGGGGCAGTCGCGGCGCGAGCTGGTGAAGGCGATCGTCGGGGAGACGGCGGGGCTACCGGGCGATACCGCCGGGGTGACCGGTGACCGTTCACCGGGTGATCCGGCCGAAGACATCGCCGGCAAGTCCCCGACAGCACCGGCCGAACGGATCGCCGGCCGGTCGTCGGCGGAACCCGCCGGTGAGCGCCCGCAGGAGCGTGGTCGCGTCTCGGGCCCGCCCCGGCTCACCGTGGACGGGCTGTGTGGCGCCGGATTCGGGCCCGTCTCCCTCACCGTCGCCGAGGGTGAGCGCGTCGGGTTGTACGGGCTCATCGGCTCCGGTCGTACGCGGCTGCTGGAGACCCTGTTCGGCAGGCGCCGTGCCTCAGGCGGCACCTTGCGGGTCGGCAAGCGAGTCGTCGCGCCCGCCCGGCCCGCCCAGGCGCTGGCCGCCGGGATCGCCCTCGTACCGGCTGACCGGCGTCGGCAGGGGCTGTTCCCGACGCTGAGCGCGCAGGACAACGCGCTGCTGCCCGCCGTGGGTTCGCTCTCCCGCTACGGGGTGCGGGCCCGCGGTGCCGAGCGCCGGGCCTTCGACGCGCTGGCCGGAGCGGTGGGGCTGCGACCCGCCCGGCCGAAGCTGTCCGCCGCCGCGTTCTCCGGCGGCAACCAGCAGAAGCTCGTCCTCGGCCGGTGGATCAACGACGTGCGCGGTGTCGACGTCCTGCTGCTGGACGAACCCACCCAGGGCGTCGACGTCGGCGCCCGGCAGGAGATCTACCGGGTCGTGTCCTCACTGGCCGCCGAGCGGGGAACGGGCGTGCTGTTCGCCTCCAGCGACCCGGAGGAGATCGTCGCGCTCGCCGACCGCTGTCTGGTCGTCGCCGGCGGCCGTGTCGTCGGCGAGTTGTCCGGAGCCGAACTCACCGAACAGGCCCTGCTGTCGGCGGTCCACGAAGCCGGCGCCGGTTCCGCGCCCCCGCTCTCGCCTCCGCCTCCGCCTCCGCCTTCGTCTTCGCCCGCTCAAGGAGCAGTATGACCACCGTCGACCCCGCCCTCGGCCGACCCCGCGCGTTCAGTCCGGTCGGCCTGAGCGTCGTACGGCGCCACCCGCTCATCGCCGTACTGGCCGCCATGGTGCTGGTCTTCCAGCTGACCACGGGCAGTTTCCTCGATCCGGCCAACCTGTCCGGTATCGCCACCGACGCCGCCACCCTCGCCATCGTGGCCGTGCCGCTGGCCCTGCTGGTCATCAGCGGATACCTCGACCTGTCGGTCGGCTCGACACTCGCCCTCGGCGGGCTCGTCGCGGGCTGGCTGGCGGGGCAGGGGCAGTCGCCTGTCGTCGCCGTACTGGGCGCGCTCGCCGCCGGTGCGGCGGTGGGTGCCGTGAACGGCGTGCTGTGCTGCTACCTCGGTCTGTCGGCGTTCATCGTGACGCTCGGCATGCTGGCCGCCGTACGGGGCTTCGCCCAGCAGCTCTTCCCGCTGCCGCTGAGCGGCTTCGGCTCCGGGTTCGCCTGGCTCGGCGGGTCCCGGATCGCCGGGATCGCCGCGCCGGTCGTCGTCGCCGGGCTCGTCCTCCTGGCGGGCGCCCTGTTCCTGGCGCTCACCCCGGCCGGACGGCATGTGTTCGCCGTCGGCGTCAACCGGGAGGCCGCCTACCTCTCGGGCATCAACGTCCGCCGTACGCCGTTCGCGCTGTTCGTGGTGACGGGAGTGGCGGCGGCGCTGGCCGGCGCCATCAAGGCCTCGGTACTGGACAGCGCGGTCGCCGGGACCTCGGGCGCCGGTTTCGAACTGACCGTGCTCACCGCCGTGTTGCTGGGCGGGGTCGCGCTCAGCGGCGGTTCGGGCTCGGTCCTCGGCGTGCTGCTCGGCGTGCTCTTCCTCGGAGGCCTCCAGAACGGTCTGACCCTGCTGAACGTGCCGACGTTCTGGCAGCAGATGGCCCAAGGCATCGCCCTGGTGGCGGGTGCCGCGCTCGCCTACTTCGCGCCACGGACGGCACGCTGACCCCGTCCCCCGGCGTTCCCTCTCCCCCCAACCCCGCACCACTCCACGCAGCGAATCGCGTCCATGCAAGTCCAAGAAAGTCCATGAAAGAGGTCTCCACGTGAGCGACACGGCTCCGACTCTCATCCTGACGGGTGGTCAGGTTCTCACCGTCGACGGCGACTTCACGATCACCGAAGGCGTGGCCGTTCGCGGCCGGGACATCGTCGCCACCGGGACCGATGCCGAGATGCGCGCCCTGGCCGGACCCGGCACCCGGATCGTCGAACTCGCCGGCCGGACCGTGCTTCCGGGCATCAACGACTCGCATCTGCACGGGGCCGCGTACGGCATGACGAAGCCGCCGTTCGCCATCGACGTGAGCCATCCGGCGGTGGGTTCGATCTCCGACGTCGCCGCCACCGTGGAGCAGGCGGTCCTGGCGGCACGGCCCGGCGAGTGGATCGTCGGCCTCGGCTGGGACCCCGGCTATCTCGCCGAGTGCCTCGCCGACCCCGAACGCTTCCCTCACCGCCGCGACCTGGACGCGGTGGCGCCGGACAACCCGGTCTGCCTGACCGACTTCTCCCAGCACATGGTGTGGGCGAACAGCGCGGCCCTGCGCCAGTGCGGGATCGACGCGGGCAGTACGCCGCCGGGCGGGGTCATCGACCTCGAACCGGACGGGCAGCCCAGCGGCATCCTGCGCGAGGCCGCCCAACTGCTCGTCCAGGCTGCCCTCCCCTCCCCCACCGTCGCCCAGCGCCGCCAGGCCATCCAGGGCGTGATCCGCGAACTCCACTCGCGCGGCATCACCAGCTACACCGAGCCCGGCCTCGGCCCCGGCGGCACCGAGACCCTGTTCGGCGGTCTGAGCACCGACAACTGGAGCGCGTACGCCGAGCTCGCCGAGGACGGTGAACTCGGCGCCCGCGTCAGCGTGTTGCTGCTGCCGGCACCCATGGGCGGCTCCGCCGACGACGTACGCAAGGGCCTGGCCGAGCTGCGGCGTCCGCAGTCCGCCGATCCGCGGTTGCTGCGGGCCATCGGCGTCAAGATCTTCGCCGACGGGGTACCCCCGAACCGTACGGCCTGGATGAACGAGCCGTACGTCGACGGCGGCCACGGCTCGCTGTGCGTGCACGGCGACACGCCCGCGCTCCAGGTGAGCGAACTGCGCGAGATGATCCGCGTCGCGCACGAGGCGGGCTTCCAACTCGGCGTGCACGTCACGGGTGACCGGGCGATCGACACGGTCGTCGACGCGTTCATCGCCGCTGATGTGGCCGCGCCCCGACCCGACGCCCGGCACTACGTCATCCACGGCGACTTCGTCGGCGCGGACAGCCTGGCGAAGCTGGCCGCGAACGGCTACGGCATCAATATGAACCCCGCCATCAAGTGGACCATCTCGGACCTCATGGAGATGGTCGTGGGACCCGAGCGCTCGGCCTACGAGTGGCCGGTACGGTCCGCCGTGGAGGCCGGTGTCACGGTGTGCGCCAGTTCGGACGCGCCGATCACCGAGCCCGACTGGCGCCAGGGCGTGGCCTCGATGCTGCTGCGCGAGTCCAAGGCCAGCGGCAGGCCCAGCGGCCCCGAGCAGTGCGTGAGCCTCGCCGAGGCCCTGCGCGCCTATACGGCCAACGCGGCGTGGCAGGACTTCGCCGACGACTGGAAGGGCACGATCGAGCCCGGCAAGGTGGCGGACCTGTGCGTCCTGGACCGCCCGCTGCTGGACCTGGACCCGCATGACATCACTCAGGTCGAGGTGGACCTCACGGTGTTCGACGGACGGGTCGTCTTCGAACGGTAGTGCCCGGAGCTTCCGAGTCCGGACGGGGCTCAGGCGTCTTCCGATTTCTAGCGCTGAACTGCCTGTCAGACCGTCATGAGACCCTCTTCAGATCAGGGTGACCGCGTCTCCGAGCTGCACGGTTCCCGGCTCGATCACTGTGCCCAGCGCGTCCAACCGCATGTCGTGCCCCTGGGCGATGGCCCGCAAC
This sequence comes from Streptomyces sporangiiformans, assembly GCF_005768555.2. GTDB lineage: Bacteria > Actinomycetota > Actinomycetes > Streptomycetales > Streptomycetaceae > Streptomyces > Streptomyces sporangiiformans. The sequence continues at coordinate 2,209 of NZ_VCHX02000304.1, read as the reverse complement.
ACCAGCGGGGACTGGGGCAGATCCTGCTGGGCTTCGTTGACCATGACGCAGCGCTCGCTGGAGCGTACGAACTCCACACATGCCATCCGGCCGATCCGCGCCTTGGCGCCGAACCACTGGTCCTCCACGAACGCAGGCGTGCCAGGTGGCGTCCGCACCAGAAGGTTGGGCCGGAACCGGCGCTCATCGACGGCGATTCCCGGTACGGCCGACCGCACCCAGTCCAAAGTGGCAGTGGTCAGCACACTCAGCGGTAGCTGGTCGAAGTGCGAGACCGTCCCCTCCCGGGCCACGTCGACGTCGTCCCGGCCCAGGTAGTGACGCAGGAACGCGGCGGCATCGGCCACCGGCACACCGTACGGGTCAAGCAGTTCCGGCTCATCGGCCCCTTGTAAGTAGCGGGAGCCGAGCCGCAGCAGACCAGGCATCCGCCGGAAACGGCGCGTGTTCTTCCCCGAACCGAACTTGCCGTCGCCGTCCCGCACCGCGTACAGGCGGTCGCCCACGACTCCGCGGGCATCGATGTCGGCCCGCTGCAGCAACTCACCGCCCGTCGACTTGATCGGATACCGCCAAATCCGTTCGACCGTGCCCAGACTCATGTTCACCGTCCACCCCCTGGCCTCACACCGAAGCAGGGCTCGCCGCGTTGCCGGCCGCCTCGAGGAACAGTCTCCAACATCATCCGCGCCACAGAGATCACTTCTCGCGTACAACGGAGTAGCCCGACGAGGCGTTCTGGTGGAGAGGCGAGCTCCGGCTCAGGTGGTCAGCGCCTCCACCCGTCGCATCACCTCGCGACAGAACGCGCCGACCCCCTTCGGGTCGTCGATGAACTGGTTGGGCTTGATGCAGAAGGTGGTGAAGCCCTCCTCCAGTTGGCGCGGGAGGGAGGCGAGGGCGGCTCCGAGGTCGGCCGGTGCGTGGTCGTCTGGGAAGACGGCCTGGGTGCCGCCGATCATCTCCAGGTCGGTGATGTCCCGGCCGGCCGCGGCCATCGCCTCCTTGAGCGTCTGCAGGTCCTCCGGTGCCGGCCGGCCCAGCGGGTGGAAGCCGTGGCCGTACTTCACCAGTCGGCGCAGGACAGGGCCGTGCAGGCGCTGGCCGCCGAACCACAGCCTCGGCCCGTCCGGGCGGTACGCCTTGGGCTCGAAGTAGACGTCCCGGAACGGGTAGTGCTCGCTGTCGTGGGAGATCGGGGACGGGCCCCAGGCCTTCGCCCAGACCTCCAGGTGCTCGTCGAGCAGTCGCCCACGCCTGCCGAACGGCACTCCCAGGGCGTCGTACTCGTCCTTGCTCCAGCTGACCGTGGGCTGCACGAGCAGTCGCCCCTCGCTGATCAGGTCGAGTGTGCCGAGTTCGCGGGCGAGGAGCAGCGGGTGCCGCAGCGGTGCGAGCACGGCCGCGGCGGCCAACCGCAGGCGCTCGGTGACGGAGGCGATGGAGGCGAGCAGGAGCAGTGAGTTCGGCCAGGGGGTGAACGGGTCCTGGTTGCCAGGGAGGGCGTAGTCGCGGGGATTGCCCATGATGCCGGCGGCGGCCGCGTCGGGGCCGAGGACGATGTGCTCGCTGACCATGACCGAGTCGAAGCCCGCGTCCTCGGCTTCTCGTGCCCACCGCACGGCGGCGGGGAGATCGGCCTGTCCACCGGTCAGTGTCCAGTTCTCACTGAGGACGAGCAGCATGCGTGGGGTGGTGGTCATCACGGAGTTCCTTCGCTCGCCGAGCACGGCGTTGGTGGTGACGAGAAAATCCGGCCCGGCGACGGGACGCACGGCCGGCGCATCGTGCGATGCGCCCACCCTTCCATATAGTTTGATCCCAAACAATCTCCGTCCGGAATAAGTCCCCAGCCACCCCGGAGACGTCACAGCAGACTGTCGGCCCGATGTGGACACGCATACCTGACAGCGGTCAGCAGGCTGTCCCAGGACTGCTGGAACTTCTTGATCCCGTCAGCCTCCAGGGCCTGTACGACACTGTCGTAGGAGATCCCGAGCTTCTCGACCGCGTCGAGGTCGGCGCGGGCCTGCGCGTAGGTACCGGCGATGGTGTTGCCCCTGATCCGGCCTTGGTCCTGGACGGCGAGCAGAGTGGCCTCCGGCATGGTGTTGACGGTGCCCGGGGCGACCAGCTCGTCGACGTACAGGGTGTCCTTGTACGCCGGGTCCTTGACGCCGGTCGAGGCCCACAGCGGGCGCTGCTTGTT
>NZ_VCHX02000305.1 GCF_005768555.2 Streptomyces sporangiiformans | reverse complement strand
GCCGCGGCAGGCAACGTTTGCCCGTCAAGGAGCGGCGTCCGGTGCGTGCTCTCGGCGTGCCGGCCGGAAGTCCTCGTACTGGATGTACTTGGGCTTTCGGCCGGTGCGGCGAGAGGGCGTGCCGGGCGTCGCGACGGGGCGAACGTTGCCTGTCGGGGCACTAGACCTTGCGGAGGCGGAACGTCAGCGACAGCGGATCGTCCGTGAACGGGGCGCCGTACGCGTCGTCGGCCTCGCCCTGGGCGAAGTCCGTCGCGAGGACCTCCTCGGCGATGAGACCGGAGTGCTCGGTGAGGGCCGCGACGACCTTGGTGTCCGTGGAGGTCCAGCGCAGGGCGATACGGTCGGCCACGTCGAGGCCGCTGTTCTTGCGGGCCTCCTGGATCAGGCGGATCGCGTCACGGGCGAGGCCCGCCTGGCGCAGCTCCTCGGTGATCTCCAGATCGAGGGCCACCGTGGCGCCGGAGTCCGAGGCGACGGACCAGCCCTCGCGCGGGGTCTCCGTGATGATGACCTCGTCCGGGGCGAGCGTCACCGTCTCGCCGTCGACCTCGACCGAGGCCGTGCCCTCGCGCAGCGCCAGGGACAGAGCCGCGGCATCGGCTTCCGCGATGGCCTTGGCGACCGCCTGGACACCCTTGCCGAACCGCTTGCCCAGCGCGCGGAAGTTGGCCTTGGCGGTCGTGTCGACCAGCGAACCGCCGACCTCGCTCAGGGATGCCAGCGAGGAGACGTTCAGCTCCTCCGTGATCTGCGCGTGCAGTTCGCGGTCGAGCACCTCGAAGCCCGTCGCCGCGACCAGCGCGCGGGACAGCGGCTGGCGCGTCTTCACGCCCGACTCCGCGCGCGTGGCACGGCCCAGCTCCACGAGACGGCGTACGAGCACCATCTGCCGCGACAGCTCCGGGTCGATGACGGACAGATCCGCCTCCGGCCAGGACGACAGGTGTACGGACTCGGGGGCGCCCGCGGTCACCGGCACCACCAGGTCCTGCCAGACCCGCTCGGTGATGAACGGGGTCAGCGGGGCCATCAGCTTGGTGACGGTCTCGACGACCTCGTGCAGGGTGCGCAGCGCCGCCTTGTCGCCCTGCCAGAAGCGGCGACGGGAGCGGCGTACGTACCAGTTGGACAGGTCGTCGACGAACGCCGACAGCAGCTTGCCGGCGCGCTGGGTGTCGTACGCCTCCAGGGACTGGGTCACCTGGTCGGTGAGCGCGTGGAGCTCGGAAAGCAGCCAGCGGTCCAGGACCGGGCGGTCGGCCGGGGCCGGGTCGGCCTCCGACGGGGCCCAGCCCGACGTGCGGGCGTACAGCGCCTGGAAGGCGACCGTGTTCCAGTACGTCAGGAGCGTCTTGCGGACGACCTCCTGGATCGTGCCGTGGCCGACGCGGCGGGCCGCCCAGGGGGAGCCGCCGGCCGCCATGAACCAGCGGACAGCGTCCGCGCCGTGCTGGTCCATGAGCGGGATCGGCTGCAGCATGTTGCCCAGGTGCTTGGACATCTTGCGGCCGTCCTCGGCGAGGATGTGGCCCAGGCAGACGACGTTCTCGTACGACGACTTGTCGAAGACCAGCGTGCCGACCGCCATCAGCGTGTAGAACCAGCCGCGGGTCTGGTCGATGGCCTCGCAGATGAACTGTGCCGGGTAGCGGGCCTCGAACAGCTCCTTGTTCTTGTACGGGTAGCCCCACTGCGCGAACGGCATGGAACCGGAGTCGTACCAGGCGTCGATGACCTCCGGCACGCGAGTGGCCGTCTTGCCGCAGCCGTCGTGCGGGCACGCGAAGGTGACCTCGTCGATGTACGGGCGGTGCGGGTCGAGGTCCGACTGATCGGTGCCCGTCAACTCGGTGAGCTCGGCGCGGGAGCCGACGCAGGTGAGGTGGTCGTCCTCGCAGCGCCAGATGGGCAGCGGCGTGCCCCAGTAGCGGTTGCGGGACAGCGCCCAGTCGATGTTGTTGTTCAGCCAGTCGCCGTACCGGCCGTGCTTGACGGTGTCCGGGAACCAGTTGGTCTTCTCGTTCTCCTGCAGCAGGCGGTTCTTGACGGCCGTGGTGCGGATGTACCAGGACGGCTGCGCGTAGTAGAGGAGCGCCGTGTGGCAGCGCCAGCAGTGCGGGTAGCTGTGCTCGTACGGGATGTGCCGGAAGAGCAGGCCGCGGTCCTGAAGGTCCGCGACGAGCTTCTCGTCCGCCTTCTTGAAGAAGGCGCCGCCCACGAGGGGGACATCCTCCTCGAACGTGCCGTCCGGGCGGACCGGGTTCACCACCGGCAGCCCGTACGCCCGGCACACCTTGAGGTCGTCCTCACCGAAAGCGGGGGACTGGTGGACCAGACCCGTTCCGTCCTCGGTCGTGACGTATTCGGCGTTGACGACGTAGTGTGCCTCGGCCGGGAACTCCACCAGCTCGAACGGACGTTGGTAGGTCCAGCGCTCCATCTCGGCGCCGGTGAACGTCTGGCCGGTGCTCTCCCAGCCTTCGCCGAGGGCCTTCTCCACCAGGGGCTGCGCGACGACGAGCTTCTCCTCGCCGTTCGTCGCGACCACGTAGGTCACCTCGGGGTGTGCGGCGACGGCCGTGTTGGAGACCAGGGTCCAGGGGGTCGTCGTCCAGACCAGGAGCGCGGCCTCGCCCGCGAGCGGACCGGAGGTGAGCGGGAAACGGACGTACACGGAAGGGTCGACGACCGTCTCGTAGCCCTGCGCCAGCTCGTGGTCCGACAGGCCCGTGCCGCAGCGCGGACACCAGGGGGCGACGCGATGGTCCTGGACCAGCAGGCCCTTGTTGAAGATCTCCTTGAGCGACCACCAGACGGACTGGACGTACTCGGGGTCCATCGTGACGTACGCGTCCTCGAGGTCGACCCAGTAGCCCATGCGGGTCGTCAGCTCGGAGAAGGCGTCGGTGTGGCGGAGCACGGACTCGCGGCATTTGGCGTTGAACTCGGCGATGCCGTACGCCTCGATGTCCTTCTTGCCGGAGAAGCCCAGCTCCTTCTCCACCGCCAGCTCCACCGGAAGGCCGTGGCAGTCCCAGCCGGCCTTGCGGGCCACGTGGTAGCCCCGCATGGTGCGAAAGCGCGGGAAGACGTCCTTGAAGACGCGCGCCTCGATGTGGTGGGCGCCCGGCATGCCGTTGGCCGTGGGCGGGCCCTCGTAGAACACCCACTCGGGGCGGCCCTCGGACTGCTCGAGGCTCTTGGCAAAGATCTTCTGCTCGCGCCAGAAGTCGAGCACGGCGTGCTCGAGCGCGGGCAGGTCGACCTGGGCGGGCACCTGGCGGTACTGCGTCATCGATCTTCCTCCGGCGGATTTTCTTCCTTCCGTCGGAGGGACGAGAGTCGTGTTTCCACCTGCGCCGTGTGCGGCGCGCTCCCGCGGTACCACCCTCCTTGGCCCTCCGGGGCGCTGTGCGCTCCGGCGAGCCCCCTCATTGGGGTCGCGATGCCGGGTCTACCGGCCGCTGCCGGGGGGCTGCGGCTTTCTTCCGGCGGCTCCGGGGTGATCTTCACGTCGCGCTCGCCCCCGGGCTCGCACCGTCCCCGGGTCGCTCATGGCTGCGTACGTCGCTACTCGTCCCCATCCACGCTTTTCGCTCCGCCCAGTGTACGGCGCCGGACAGACAGCGGCCGACCGGTTTTCGGGGCCCGTGGGCCTGTGGGTGCGTCGGCCCGGTGGCGTGGGGAGACGTACTCACTGACCCGAATGGCGAGGCGCCGGTGTGTGCGTCCCAGGACAGTCGGCTCGGCGGATTACCCGGCGGGGAGCTGGGCACAACGCTTGCAGGCTCGCCGCGAGGCACCCGCGGGCCGGGTGAATCGGGCAGCGTGCCCCGTTGCCGCGGGCCAGAAGTCGATTTATCGTCCCAGCACGATTCACGAGCAAGATCACAATATGTGAAGGGGCTGCGGCCATGGTGGCGAAGAAGACCGCCGTACAGCAGCCGGCGTCCGGAAAAGCCACCGGGGCGGCGGGCGGCGCCGCGGCGGCCAAGGATGTGAGCGGCAGGAAGAGCATGCGGAGCGCCGCGACCACGGCGAAGCCGGTGAACCCGGCGAAGCCGGTGAAGACGGTTCGGGGGACGGTCGGCGGGGGTGCGGCGAAGGCCGAGAGGCCTCAAGGTGGTTCTGGTACCGCGGCCGACAGGCCCAGGAGGGCCGGGAAGCCGTCGGCGAGTGAGAAGACGACCGAGAAGACGACCGAGAAGCGGGCGAGCACCAAGAAGAAGGCGGGTACGAGGTCGGCCGCCTCGAAGAAGACAGGCGCTTCGAAGACCGGCGCTTCGCAGACGGCCGTCACGAAGACCGGCGTCACGAAAGCCGGAGCTACGAAGAGGGCGGTTGCCAAGCCGGCTGCCGCGAAGGCGGCCGACACGAAAGCGGGCGCCGGGACGAAGGCGGCCGCGAAGGCAGATGCTACGGAGGTGGCCGGTGCGAGAGCGGGCGCTACGAAGAAGGCAGCCGTGAAGACGGCCGCCGCGGAAGCGGGCGGTACGACAGCGGTCAAGAGCAGGGTGGGCGGGAGGAAGCCCGCCGCCAGGAGAGAGGCCGCCAAGGACACGGCCGTCACGCGGCCGGCCGCCACGAAGCCGACCGCCAGGAAAGTGGCCCATAAGGAACCGGCCGCCACGAAGGCGGCGGCTTCGAAGTCGGCCACCAGGAAGGCCACGGGTCCGGAACCAGCCACCAAGAAGAAGCCGGGGGCTTCGAAGCCGGCCGCCGAGAAGCCGGCGGCGAAGGAGGCGGTGGCAAAGAAGGCCGTGGCGACGAAGGCAGCTGCCAAGAAGACCGCGGTGGCGAAGAAGGCGGCCGCTCAGGAGGTGGCGGCCGAGAAGCCGGCGGTGCGGAAGGCGGCAGCGAAGAAGACCGCGGCGAGGAAGACCGCGGCGAAGAAAGCCGCTGTGAAGAAGACCGCCGTGAAGCAGGTCGCGGTGGGGGAGACCCCCGGTGAGGCCGCGAAGGCCTCGGTTGAGGGGACCGGGAACAAGAAGGCCGCGAGGAAGCGTGCCGGGGCGAAGGACGGCGGCGCGAAGCGCGCGGAGGGTGCCGTCACGGTGGGTGCCCCCGCGAAGCGGTCCTCCCGGAGTGCGGTCAAGAAGGGCACACGCACGGCCAAGAAGGCGGTCGCTACCGCGGCCGAGGGTGCGGCCGCGGCCGCGACGACGACGGGAGCCACGACAGTGGTTGCGAAGAAGACTCCTGGCACGGCCACGGCAGCGGGCAAGGCCACCGCGGTCCCCAAGGCGCGGATCGCGGAGCCGGGCGAGCTCGCGGTACGCCCCGGTGAGGACCCATGGACCCCGGAAGAGGTCGGGGAGGCACGTTCGGAGCTGCTCTCGGAGGCGCTGCGACTGCGCGCCGAGATCACGAACTCGGAGGAGTCCCTGGCGGGCCTGATGCGTGACTCCGGGGACGGAGCCGGCGACGACCAGGCGGACACGGGCACCAAGAACATCACGCGCGAGCACGAGATGGCGCTCGCGGCCAACGCCCGGGAGATGCTGGAACAGACGGAGCGCGCCCTCGAGCGCTTGGACGCGGGCACGTACGGGCTCTGCGAGAACTGCGGCAATCCGATCGGCAAGGCACGGATGCAGGCCTTCCCGCGCGCCACCCTGTGCGTCGAGTGCAAGCAGAAGCAGGAGCGGCGCTATTGATCGGCCCGGTGCGCTCCTGAGCGCGTGGGTGCGGGGAGTGGTGCCGTACTCTCGTCCTCAGTCAGGCACCTAGGTTGAGGGACTCACGTGGCAGAGGCGGAGCGCATCATCGGTACGCCGGATATCCCGGAGGCGGCGGGGACCGAGCCGGAGGACACCGAGCGGAGCGCGGCGTCGGGCGAGCGGTCCGACACCGAGGCGACGCAGGGCCCGGCCGAGCGGCCCGGCTCCGAGTCAGGCCCCGCGTCCGGCTCCGACTCCGGTGACGAGGAGACGGCGGCCCCGGCCGAGCGGCCCAGGGGGCGGCGCAGGATCGCTGTGCTGTTCACGGTCGCCGCACTGGCGTATGCCCTGGACCTCGTCAGCAAGATGATCGTGGTCGCGAAGCTGGAGCACCACGAGCCGATCGAGATCATCGGGGACTGGCTGCGGTTCGAGGCGATTCGCAACGCGGGCGCGGCCTTCGGTATCGGCGAGGCCTTCACCGTGATCTTCACGGTGATCGCGGCGTCCGTGATCGTGGTGATCGCCCGGCTGGCGCGCAAGCTCTACAGCCTGCCCTGGGCGATCGCGCTCGGCCTGCTGCTCGGCGGCGCGCTCGGCAACCTCACCGACCGGCTCTTCCGCTCGCCGGGCGTCTTCGAGGGGGCGGTCGTCGACTTCATCGCGCCCAAGGGCTTCGCGGTCTTCAACCTGGCGGACTCCGCGATCGTCTGCGGAGGCATCCTGATCGTGCTGCTGTCGTTCCGCGGCCTCGACCCGGACGGGACAGTCCACAAGAACTGAGCCGCCGGTACGGGGCTGTCGGACCTGTCCGGCATACTCGACGGGTGAGCCCGATTCCCGAGATCCGTACCCTGCCCGTGCCCGACGGCCTGGAGGGCGAGCGCGTCGACGCCGCCATATCCCGCATGTTCGGCTTCTCCCGTACGAAGGCGGCGGAGCTGGCCGCGGCAGGCAAGGTGCTGGTCGACGGCACGTTGGTCGGCAAGTCCGAGCGGGTGCGCGGCGGCGCCTGGCTGGAGGTCGAGATGCCGCAGGCGCCCGCCCCGGTGCAGATCGTCGCCGAGCCCGTCGAGGGCATGGAGATCGTGCACGACGACGAGGACGTGGTGGTGATCGTCAAGCCCGTCGGAGTCGCCGCGCACCCGAGCCCCGGCTGGTCCGGCCCCACAGTGATCGGCGGACTCGCGGCCGCCGGGTACCGGATCTCGACCTCGGGCGCCGCCGAGCGCCAGGGCATCGTGCACCGCTTGGACGTGGGCACGTCGGGACTGATGGCGGTCGCCAAGTCGGAGTACGCGTACACGTCGCTGAAGCGCCAGTTCAAGGAGCGCACGGTCGACAAGCGCTACCACACGCTGGTCCAGGGCCACCCGGACCCGACCAGTGGCACCATCGACGCGCCCATCGGCCGGCACCCGACCCACGACTACAAGTGGGCGGTCACGGCCGAGGGCAAGCCCTCCGTGACGCACTACGACCTGGTCGAGGCGTTCCGCGCGGCGTCGTTGCTCGACGTCAAGCTGGAGACCGGGCGCACGCATCAGATCCGTGTCCACATGGCGGCCCACCGGCATCCGTGTGTCGGCGACCTGACGTACGGCGCGGACCCGACCCTTGCCAAGCGGCTCGGGCTCAGCCGGCAGTGGCTGCACGCCGTGCGGCTCGGCTTCGAGCACCCCGGGGACGGTCAGTGGGTCGAGTTCGAGAGCGACTACCCCGCGGATCTGCAGAAGGCGCTGGACCGGGTGCGGGAGGAAAGCTACGCATGAGCGCCTCGTACGTGGTGCGGGTGGCCGAGGACCCGGCCGACCGTGAGGCCTGCTTCGCGGTGCGCAAGGAGGTCTTCGTCGTCGAGCAGCAGGTTCCCGAGGACCTGGAGTACGACGCGTACGACGCCGATGCCGTGCATGTCCTGGCCGTCCGCGAGGACGGGACGCCGATCGGTGCGGGGCGCCTTCTGTACGGCGAGGCAGTGGCCGCCAAGACCGGCGGTGACCCGTCGGTCGGGTCCCTCGGGAGGCTGGCCGTGTTGCGGTCCGCGCGCGGGCTCGGGGTGGGGATCGCACTCGTCCGCGCCGTCGAGGACGCGGCACGCGCGCGTGGGCTGACGGCGGTCGATCTGCACGCGCAGACGCACGCTCTGGGGTTCTACGAGCGGCTGGGGTATGCGGCGTACGGGCCGGAGCTCCCCGAAGCCGGGATACCGCATCGGTCGATGCGGCGCTCTCTCTAGCTTTCGGCGGCTTCGGCGACTTCGGTAGCTTCCGGTCACTTTCTTCCGTTTTCGGCCGACCCGTGGCTCAGCCTTCGTATGATCCCTCCCATGGCACGCAACGTAGTGATCAGCGGTGGCGGTACGGGGATCGGGCTCGCGACGGCCCGGGCCTTCGCGGCGGACGGGGATCAGGTGCTGCTGCTGGGACGGCGGGCCGAGGTGCTGGAGAAGGCCGGTGTGCCAGGGGCGCTCACCTACGCGGCCGATCTCAGTCAGGTCGACGGGGTGCGTGGGGTCGAGCGGTTCGTGGCCGCCGAGCTGGGCACGGTCGACGTACTCGTCCACAGCGCGGGTGGCGCCGGGCATCTCGAGCCGAAGGTCGGCAGTGACGACCCCCTGGTGGTCACCGCGTACAACTGGACCCTCAACTTCCGCCTCAACACACTGACCGCGGCCTTGCTCACGGAGGCGCTGGGGAAGCGGCTCGCGTCGCCCGGCGGACGGGTCCTGTTCCTCAGCTCGATCGCCGCGTACCGGGGTACCGGGAGCGGGGCGTACGCCGCGTCCAAGGCCGCGCTGCACCCGTACGCCTTCGATCTGGCCCGGCAGTTCGGGCCGCGCGGCATCACCGTGAACGTCGTGGCGCCCGGCTATGTCGAGGACACGGAGTTCTTCGGCGGGGCCATGGACGAGGCGCGCCGCGAGCGGCTGATCGCCGAGACCTCGACCGGGCGCGCCGGAACCCCCGGCGACATCGCCGAGACCCTCCACTGGCTGGCCTCACCGGCCGCCGGCCACATCACCGCCCAGGTCATCCAGGTCAACGGCGGCGCGGAACGCGGGCACTGACCTGGGTCCTGTCGTCAAACCCCACGGGAGTTCGACGACACCCCCTAGCCGCGGCCGGTCCGGGGTGGCTCGTGGATTCGATGCCGGCTCGAACGCAGCACCGCCCCGTCCGGTGACGAGCCGGACGAGGACGAACCGGGCGGCAGGATCGCGTCGGCCGTGTTGACGCGGGGCAGGGCGTGCGGATGGCGTTCGGTCAGCCAGCGGACCATCTGCTCGCGGACCGTGACGCGTACCGTCCAGACGTCGTCGGCGTCCTTCGCGGTCACCAGAGCGCGTACCTCCAAGGTGGAGGGGGTCGTGTCGGTCACGGCGAGGCCGTAGTCGCGGCCGTCCCAGGCAGGGCATTCACGCAGAATGTCCCGGAGCTTCTCGCGCATCTCCTCCACGGGCGCGCTGTGGTCGACGTGGAAGAAGACCGTGCCGGTCATCTGCGCGCCGCCGCGCGACCAGTTCTCGAAGGGCTTGGACGTGAAGTACGAGACCGGCATGGTGATCCGGCGCTCGTCCCAGGTACGTACGGTCAGGAAGGTCAGGGTGATCTCGTCGACCGTGCCCCACTCGCCGTCCACCACCACTGTGTCGCCGAGCCGCACCATGTCGCCGAAGGCGATCTGCAGCCCCGCGAAGAGGTTGCCGAGCGTGGACTGCGCGGCGACACCGGCGACGATGCCGAGGATGCCGGCCGAGGCCAGCAGCGAGGCGCCGGCCGCCCGCATGGTGGGGAAGGTGAGCAGCATCGCGGCCACCGCGACGACGCCGATGACCGCGGCGACCACGCGCTGGATCAGCGTCACCTGCGTACGGACGCGGCGCACCCGGGCCGGATCGCGGTGGGCGGCGGCGTAGCGGACGTACGTGGACTCGACGACCGCGACCGCGATGCGGATCACCAGCCACGCGGTCGAGCCGATGAGCACCAGGTTCAGTGCCTGGCCGATACCGGTCAGGTGGTTCTCCAGGATCCCGGCCTGGTCGTACGAGCCTCTGAGGGCGGCCGAGCACAGCACGAGCTGGAAGGGCACGCGGCCGCGGCGCAGGAGACCCCACAGGGGGGTCTCGCTGTGGCGGGCGTCCACCTGTTTCAGCAGGCGGTCCACGGCCCAGCCGACGAGCAGCATGAGCGCCAGCGAGCCGCCGACGACGATCAGTGGCCGGAGTATGTTCTCCATGCCCTCGACGGTAACGGGCGCGGACCCATCATGGACACGCGACCTCGGTCCGGACTTGTCAGTGCCGGGTGACAGCATGTCCTCATGAACGTCATGCTCTTTCACTCGACCTACGGGCTGCGGCCCGCGGTGCGTGACGCGGCGGACCGGCTGCGTGACGCGGGCCACGAGGTGTGGACGCCCGACCTCTTCGACGGGCGCGTCTTCGAGACCGTCGAGGAGGGCAGGGACTTCAAGGACGAGCTGGGCAAGGACGAGCTGCTCAAGCGCGCGATCCTGGCCGCCGCTCCCTACTCGGAGCGGGGTCTCGTCTATGCCGGATTCTCGCTCGGCGCCGCGACCGCCCAGACGCTGGCCCTGGGCGACGACAAGGCCCGCGGGCTCCTGCTGCTGCACGGCACCTCGGACATCGCCGAGAACGCGTCGGCGGACGAGCTGCCGGTCCAGCTGCATGTCGCCGAGCCGGACGCCTTCGAGCCCGACGACTGGCTGAGCGCGTGGTACCTCCAGATGCGCAAGGCGGGCGCCGACGTGGAGGTCTACCGATACGCGGGCGCCGGTCACCTCTACACGGACCCCGGCCTGCCCGACTACGACGAGGAGGCCGCCGAGGCCACCTGGCGGGTGGCGCTCGGCTTCCTCGACAGTCTCTGAGACGCCTCAGTTCACGCCTCAGTTCACCGGTGCGTACACCCGCTCGACCTTCTGCGTGCCGCTGCGCGTGCGGTACGAACGGGTCCAGGACGCCGTCGCGTCGGCGCGCGTGCGATCCGACAGGACGTAGTAGTCCATCTGCACGCGGTCGGCTGTGAGGTCCAGGACGCCGTAGCCGTGGCGGTCGGTGTCGACCCAGTGGACGTGCCGGTTGGCGGCGCGGATCAGCGGAGAGGCCACGGCCGAGATCGTGCCCTCGGGCGCCTTGACGATGTCGTCCAGGTTGTCGGAGGTGACGGATGTGACGACGAACTCGGTGGCGGCGGAGGCGGACAGCGGGTACGTACCGGCGTTGAGCGGCACATCGTTGGCCCAGGCCATATGGATGTCGCCGGTCAGGAAGACCGTGTTGCGGATGGCGTTGTTCCGCAGGTGCGCGAGCAGTTCGCGGCGGTCGTCGGTGTAGCCGTCCCACTGGTCGGTGTTGAGCGCGAGGCCCTCCCGCGGCAGTCCCAGCAGTTCGGCGAGCGGCGCCAGCAGGTCGGCGGGGAGCGAGCCGATGGCGAACGGCGCGATCATGACCGAGTTGCCGACCAGTCGCCAGGTGGTGTCCGAGGCCTTCAATCCCGCCTTCAGCCAGTCGAGTTGGGCCCGGCCGGTCAGCGTACGGTTCGGGTCGTCGACGCCGCCGCTGCCGGTCGACACCTGCTGCGAGCGGAAGGACCGCAGGTCGAGCAGCGAGAGATCGGCCAGCTTGCCGAAGCGCAGCCGGCGGTACGTGGTGCCCTCGATCGCCGGCCGGACCGGCATCCACTCGAAGTAGGCCTGCTTCGCGGCGGCCTGGCGGGCCGACCAGGTGCCCTCGGCGCCCTCGGTGTGGTTCTCGGCACCGCCGGACCAGGCGTCGTTGGCGAACTCGTGGTCGTCCCAGATGGCGATGACGGGGGCCGCGTGGTGCAGGGCCTGGAGGTCCGGGTCCGTCTTGTAACGGCCGTGCCGCGTGCGGTAGTCGGCGAGCGTGAGGATTTCGGTGGCCGGGGCGTGGGGGCGTACGACGGTGCCGCGGGCCGCGTACTCGCCGGTCGGGTACTCGTAGAGGTAGTCGCCCAGATGCAGCCAGGCGTCCAGGTCGCCGCGCGCGGCCAGGTGCCGGTACGCGGAGAAGTGACCGGCTTCCCAGTTGGCGCAGGACACGACGCCGAACCGCATTCCGGCCACGGCCGCGTCGGCGGCCGGGGCGGTGCGGGCGCGGGCGGCCGGCGAGTCGGTGCCGCCGCTGGAGAACCGGAACCAGTAGTCGGTGGCGGGCTTCAGGCCGCGTATGTCCGCCTTGACGGTGTGGTCGGAGGCGGCGGTCGCGGTCGTGGTGCCCTTGGTCACGATGTTCATGAACGCCTTGTCCGTGGCCACCGTCCAGGCGACCTCGACATCCGGGCCGAGCCCGGAGCCGGGCGTCGCCTCGGACGTGGGCGTCACGCGGGTCCACAGCAGGATGCCGTCGGGCAGCGGGTCACCGGAGGCGACCCCGTGCAGGAAGGCGGGGGCCTCGGCGGCCCGGGCCGGTATCGCGGCGGCGAGCGGCGCGGCGAACGCGGCGGTCGCGACGGCCGTCTTGACGACCGTACGGCGGCGCGGGGTGGGAGAGTCGGGGCTTGAGTGAGATCTGATGCGACGAGTCACGGCCGATCAGATTACGGATCAGTAGGGCCCTCGGTAAGGCTTTCGACCAGGCAGAAGAAGCCAAGGGCGGGCGATGTCAGAAGAGTTCGCCCGCCCTTACGCCGTGCGTTACTTGGTGACGCCCGCGTCCTTGAGCGCCGTCTCCCAGGCGGCGACGGAGCTGGGCACCTCGATCTTCTTGTTGTTGATCTTGATGCTGGGGGTCGAGTCGACGTCCTTGGCGGTGTCGAAGGTCTTGCTCATCTTCATCGCCCAGGCGTCGTACGTGCCCTTCTCGACGGCGTCCTGGAACTTCTTGTTGTTCTTCAGCGCGTCCACCGTGTCGGCCACCTTGATCAGGTAGCTGTCCTCGGCGAAGTCGTCCTTCGTCTCCTCCGGGTGGTACTTCGCCGAGTACAGCGCGGTCTTGTACTCCAGGAACGCGTCGGGGCTGACGTTCAGCGCGGCGCCGAGCGCGCTCAGCGCGTTCTTCGAGCCCTCGCCGGTGAGCTTGGGGTCGAGGAAGGTGCCGATGGTGAAGGAGAGCTTGTACTTGCCGTCCTCCATGCCCTTGTTGACGTTCTCGCCGATGGTCTGCTCGAACGAGGCGCAGGCCGGGCAGCGCGGGTCCTCGTAGAGGTGGACCGTGTTGCCGGTCTTGGAGTCGCCAATCACCACGGTGGTGCCGTTCTTGCCCGAGGTGTTGGCCGGGGCCACCACCTTCGCGTCGGCGGCCTTCTCCCACTTGGTGGGCTGGTTGTTCTGTACGACGGCGTAGCTGATGCCGCCGGCTATCGCGAGGACGCCGACGACGGAGCAGGCGACGATGACCTGACGCTTGATCTTGGCGCGCTTGGCCTGGCGCTCACGCTCCTGGCGCAGGCGCTCCCGTGCCGCGGTCTTCGCTGCCTGGCTGTTCCTCTTGCTCATGATGGTGTTCTCCGTGGTGATGGCGGGTGGGTGGGGACTGACGTGCTCAGGCGAAAGCTGCCGAGCACGGCGGTCCACGCCGTCCCAGGGAGTGCACGAAGAAGAGGCGCGTACGGGTCGCGGCCACCCGGCGCGTGGGGCGCGGCAGCCGGCGTACGGGAGGAAGCGGTGCGGTCACCGTGGCGACCGCGAGCAGCAGGGGCCGGAAGGTGGACGCGGCCACCGCGGCCAGGAGCTGGGCCAGGGCCCGCTCGCCGCGCCGCAGCCAGGCGGCCGCGAGCAGGCCGACGCCGACGTGCGCGCCGAGCAGCAGCCACGCGGCGGCCGGGTCGGCCTGAGCGAGAAGGTCGGCGGCCCGGTGGCCGTCGCCCGTCACCCGCGCCAGCGGCGTGCCGACCTCGCCGCCGCCGCACAGGACATCGAAGCCGACCGAGCGCAGCGGGCCCGCGACCGGGCCGCCCGCCCTGCCGTAGCAGGCGTGCTGGCCCGTGGTGAACAGCGTGTCGGCGGCCAGCTCCAGCGGGATCAGCAGGCCCGCGATCCGCCCGAAGCCGCGCTCGCGGCCCGCCAGCGCGTACGCGATGACGAAGACGGCGGCAGCGATCGCGGCCACGGTGGTGAGTGGCAGTGGAACGCGGGACAGCAGCACGTGCGACGCGACGGAGAGCGTCACGACGACTGCCGTGAACAGCGCTGCCCGTACGGCTCTCAGCTGGGTCCCGGATATGTCCATAGCGGTGGAGAGTTTGTCACGTAGTCCCGTAAAGGGTCCTTAAAAGGTCTCTGTGAGTCGGTGGGGCGG
This sequence comes from Streptomyces sporangiiformans, assembly GCF_005768555.2. GTDB lineage: Bacteria > Actinomycetota > Actinomycetes > Streptomycetales > Streptomycetaceae > Streptomyces > Streptomyces sporangiiformans. The sequence continues at coordinate 4,166 of NZ_VCHX02000305.1, read as the reverse complement.
CTACAGACCCGGGATCCGACCGTTGCGGAACAGGTCCACGAAGATCTGGTGGTCGGCACGCGCGCGTGCCCCGTACGCGTGGGCGAAGTCCACCAGCAGGTCTCCGAAGCCGGACTCGTCCGCCGCGATCGCCGCGTCGATGGCCCGCTCGGTGGAGAACGGCACGAGCTCGGAGTGCCCGCTCTCGTCGTCCGCCGCCGCGTGCATGGTGGCCGTGGCCCGGCCCAGGTCGGCGACGACCGCCGCGATCTCCTCCGGGTCGTCGATGTCGCCCCAGTCCAGGTCCACCGCGTACGGCGACACCTCGGCGACCAGCTGGCCCGCGCCGTCCAGCTCGGTCCAGCCGAGCCACGGGTCGGCGTGCGCCTGGAGAGCCCGCTGCGAGATCACCGTGCGGTGGCCCTCGTGCTGGAAGTACTCGCGGATCGCCGGGTCCGTGATGTGCCGCGAGACGGCGGGGGTCTGGGCCTGCTTGATGTAGATCACGACGTCGTTCTCCAGGGCGTCGGTGGCGCCCTCCAGGAGGATGTTGTACGACGGCAGGCCGGCCGAGCCGATGCCGATGCCGCGGCGGCCCACGACGTCCTTCACGCGGTACGAGTCCGGGCGGGCCAGGGACGACTCCGGAAGCGTCTCCAGGTAGCCGTCGAAGGCCGCGAGCACCTTGTAGCGCGTGGCCGCGTCCAGCTCGATGGAGCCGCCGCCCGGCGCGAAGCGGCGCTCGAAGTCGCGGATCTCGGTCATCGTCTCCAGCAGCCCGAAGCGGGTCAGCGAGCGCGCGTCACGCAGCGCGTCCAGGAGCGGGCCCTGAGCCGTGTCCAGCGTGAAGGGCGGCACCTCGTCGCTCTTGGCGCCCGTCGCGAGCGCGTGGATCCGGTCGCGGTACGCGGCCGCGTACGTCCGCACCAGCTCGGTGATCTGCTCGTCGCTGAGCGCCTTCGCGTAACCGATCAGCGCCACGGAGGCCGCGAGGCGCTTGAGGTCCCAGGTGAAGGGGCCCACGTACGCCTCGTCGAAGTCGTTCACGTTGAAGATCAGGCGGCCCTGGGCGTCCATGTACGTGCCGAAGTTCTCGGCGTGCAGGTCGCCGTGGACCCACACCCGTGAGGTGCGCTCGTCCAGGTATGGTCCGCCGCGTTTCTCCTCTTCCAGGTCGTGGTAGAAGAGGCACGCCGTTCCCCGGTAGAAGGCGAAGGCCGAGGCGGCCATCTTCCGGAACTTCACGCGGAACGCGGCCGGGTCGGCGGCGAGCAGCTCGCCGAAGGCGGTGTCGAAGACGGCGAGAATCTGTTCGCCGCGTTGCTCGGCGTTGAGCTGCGGATCCGACATCGCTTGGTGCCTCCAGGTGCAGGTGACGCATGACAAGTGGGACGGCTCTGGCCGTCCCCTTCCAACGGATGACGGTACGCCCAAGTGCCCGTCTCCCTCATGGGAACGTACGTGGGGGAGCCCTCGGATTGTCAGTGTCGAGGCATAGACTTCGACGCTGTCCACCAAACTGTCCGCAAGCCGTCGCCATTCGTATTCCTGGAGGCCGAAGCCGTGTCAAAGCCGCCGTTCACGCACTTGCACGTTCACACCCAGTACTCGTTGCTGGACGGTGCCGCGCGGCTGAAGGACATGTTCAACGCCTGCAACGAGATGGGCATGACGCACATCGCCATGTCCGACCACGGCAACCTGCACGGGGCGTACGACTTCTTCCACTCGGCGCAGAAGGCCGGGGTGACGCCGATCATCGGGATCGAGGCGTATGTGGCGCCGGAGTCGCGGCGTAACAAGCGGAAGATCCAGTGGGGGCAGCCGCATCAGAAGCGGGACGATGTGTCCGGCTCGGGTGGCTACACGCACAAGACGATCTGGGCGGCGAACAAGACCGGGCTGCACAATCTGTTCCGGCTGTCCTCGGACGCGTATGCGGAGGGCTGGCTGCAGAAGTGGCCGCGTATGGACAAGGAGACGATCGCCCAGTGGTCGGAGGGGCTGATCGCCTCCACGGGGTGTCCGTCGGGTGAGTTGCAGACCCGTCTGCGGCTGGGGCAGTTCGACGAGGCGCTGAAGTCGGCGGCGGAGTACCAGGACATCTTCGGCAAGGACCGGTACTTCCTGGAGTTGATGGACCACGGCATCGAGATCGAGCGGCGGGTGCGTGACGGTCTGCTGGAGATCGGCAGGAAGCTGGGCATCCCGCCGCTGGTGACCAATGACTCGCACTACACGTACGCGCACGAGGCGACGGCGCACGATGCGCTGCTGTGCATCCAGACGGGCAAGAACCTCTCCGATCCGGACCGGTTCCGTTTCGACGGCACGGGCTATCACCTGAAAACCACGGACGAGATGTACGCCATCGACTCCTCGGAGGCCTGGCAGCAGGGGTGTGCCAACACGCTGCTGGTGGCCGAACAGGTCGACACGACCGGCATGTTCGAGTCGAAGAACCTCATGCCGAAGTTCGACATCCCGGAGGGGTTCACCGAGGTCACCTGGTTCCAGGAGGAGGTGCGCCGCGGCATGGCGCGCCGCTTCCCCGGCGGCGTCCCCGAGGACCGCCAGAAGCAGGCCGAGTACGAGATGGACGTCATCATCCAGATGGGGTTCCCGGGGTACTTCCTCGTCGTCGCCGACTTCATCATGTGGGCCAAGGAGCAGGGCATCGCGGTCGGCCCCGGACGAGGCTCCGCGGCCGGATCGATCGTCGCGTACGCCATGGGCATCACCGACCTCGACCCGATTCCGCACGGTCTGATCTTCGAGCGGTTCCTCAACCCCGAGCGCGTCTCCATGCCGGATGTCGACATCGACTTCGACGAGCGCCGGCGCGTCGAGGTGATCAGGTACGTGACGGAGAAGTACGGGGCCGACAAGGTCGCCATGATCGGCACGTACGGCAAGATCAAGGCGAAGAACGCGATCAAGGACTCCGCGCGGGTGCTGGGCTACCCGTACGCGATGGGCGACCGGCTCACCAAGGCCATGCCCGCCGACGTGCTCGGCAAGGGCATCGACCTGAACGGCATCACCGACCCCTCGCACCCGCGGTACAGCGAGGCGGGCGAGATCCGCGGGATGTACGAGAACGAGCCGGACGTGAAGAAGGTCATCGACACCGCCAAGGGTGTCGAGGGTCTGGTCCGGCAGATGGGTGTGCACGCGGCCGGCGTGATCATGTCCAGCGAGCCCATCGTCGACCACGCCCCGATCTGGGTGCGGCATACCGACGGCGTGACCATCACGCAGTGGGACTACCCGCAGTGCGAGTCGCTCGGCCTCCTGAAGATGGACTTCCTGGGCCTGCGCAACCTCACGATCATGGACGACGCCATCAAGATGGTGAAGGCCAACAAGGGCATCGACCTGGAGATGCTCTCCCTCCCGCTGGATGACCCCAAGACCTTCGAACTGCTCTGCCGCGGTGACACCCTCGGCGTCTTCCAGTTCGACGGCGGCCCGATGCGCTCGCTGCTCCGCCAGATGCAGCCCGACAACTTCGAGGACATCTCCGCCGTCTCGGCCCTCTACCGGCCGGGCCCGATGGGCATGAACTCGCACATCAACTACGCGGAGCGCAAGAACGGCCGCCAGGAGATCACGCCGATCCACAAGGAGCTGGAGGAGCCGCTCGAGGAGGTCCTGGCGGTCACCTACGGCCTGATCGTCTACCAGGAGCAGGTGCAGAAGGCCGCCCAGATCATCGCCGGATACTCGCTCGGCGAGGCCGACATCCTGCGCCGCGTCATGGGCAAGAAGAAGCCCGAGGAGCTGGCGAAGAACTTCGTCCTCTTCCAGGACGGCGCCCGCAAGAAGGGCTATTCCGACGAGGCGATCCAGGCCCTGTGGGACGTGCTGGTCCCCTTCGCCGGCTACGCGTTCAACAAGGCCCACTCCGCCGCGTACGGACTGGTGTCGTACTGGACGGCGTATCTGAAGGCGAACTACCCGGCCGAGTACATGGCCGCGCTGCTCACCTCGGTCAAGGACGACAAGGACAAGTCGGCCGTCTATCTGAACGAGTGCCGTCGCATGGGCATCAGGGTGCTGCCGCCGGACGTCAACGAGTCGATGTCCAACTTCGCCGCACAGGGCGACGACGTGATCCTCTTCGGACTGTCCGCGGTCCGCAACGTCGGCACCAACGTCGTCGAAGCGATCATCCGCTGCCGCAA
>NZ_VCHX02000301.1 GCF_005768555.2 Streptomyces sporangiiformans | reverse complement strand
CGAGGCCGGGGCCGGGCGCCCGTCCCGCACGCCGCCCGGCCCCGCCCCGCTCGCCGGGCCCGCGCATCATCCGGCTCGCCAGTCCCCGCCCCCGCCTCCGCCTGGTCAGCCTCGCCCTGACCCTGGTGATGCTGGCCTTCGTGGTGCGGCTGCTCCAGGTGCAGGCGGTCGACGCCAGTGCGTACGCGGCCAAGGCCGAACAGAACCGCTACCTCACCCACACGCTGGCCGCCGAGCGCGGCGAGATCACCGATCGCAACGGCGTGGACCTGGCGATCAGCGCGGACGCGAACGACATCACGGCCGACCCGACGATGTTCACGCCGAAGATGACGAAGGTCGACGACGCGCCCGAGCAGGCCGCCGCGCTCCTCGGACCGATCCTCGACAAGGAGCCGGCCGAGATCGCCCACAAGCTCCGCACCAAGGGCACCCGGTACGTCCTGCTCGCCCGCCGCCAGACCCCCCAGGTCTGGACGCAGATCAAGGACCTGCAGAGCGCCCTCGCCGACAAGGCGGAGACGGACAAGACGGCCGTGAACGTCCTGGCCGGCGTCTTCCAGGAGCCCAGCAGCAAGCGGGTCTATCCGAACGGTGACCTCGGCGCGGGGATACTGGGCTGGGTCAACGCCGACGGCAAGGGCGGCGGCGGTATCGAGCAGCAGCTGAACAAGGAACTGGCCGGCAAGGACGGCAAGGTCCGCTACGCCCAGTCCGGCGGCCGTGAGGTTCCGACCGCGGACAACACCGAGACACCCGCCGTGGCCGGTTCCGACGTCGAGCTGACCATCGACCGCGACATCCAGTGGGCCGCGCAGAACGCCATCTCCGAGCAGGTGAAGAAGTCCAAGGCGGACCGCGGTTATGTGCTCGTGCAGGACAACAAGACCGGCGAGGTCCTCGCGATGGCCAATGCGCCGGGCTTCGACCCCAACGACCTCTCGGAGGCCGACTCGGCGGCGCTCGGCAACGCGGCCCTTCAGGACGCGTTCGAGCCCGGTTCCACCGCCAAGGTCATGTCGATGGCCGCCGTACTGGAGGAGAACGCCGCCACGCCCTCGACGCGGGTGACGGTGCCCAACCGGCTGCACCGCGGCGACCGGCTCTTCAAGGACGACGTCGACCACCCGACCTGGTACCTGACGCTCAACGGCGTGCTCGCCAAGTCCAGCAACATCGGCACCATCCTGGCGACCGGCCAGCTCGGCAAGACGCAGAAGAAGGCCAATCAGGTCCTCTACTCGTATCTGCGCAAGTTCGGCATCGGTCGCTACACCGGGCTCGGCTTCCCCGGCGAGACGGCGGGCCTTCTCGCACCCGCCGAGAAGTGGTCGACCTCGCAGCAGTACACGATTCCTTTCGGCCAGGGTGTCTCCATCAACGCGATGCAGGCCGCCTCCGTCTACTCGACGATCGCGAACGGCGGCGTACGCGTCGAACCGACCCTCGTACGAGGCACCAGGGGACCCGACGGTCGCTTCACATCCGCCGCCAAGCCCAAGAAAACAAGGGTCGTGAGCGAGAAAACGGCGAAAACCCTGGCGCAGATGCTGGAGTCCGTCGTGGACGACGAGGAGGGTACCGGCACCAAAGCCCGTATCCCGGGCTACCGCGTCGCGGGAAAGACAGGCACGGCCAACCGTGTGGATCCGGCCACCGGCCGCTACCGCGGCTACACCTCGTCGTTCGCCGGGTTCGCCCCTGCCGACAACCCCCGGGTGACCGTCTACTGCGCCATTCAGAACGCCACCAAGGGCAGCTACTTCGGCGGCCAGATCTGCGGGCCCGTCTACAAGAAAGTCCTGGAGTTCGCCCTGAAGACCCTGCAGGTGCCGCCCACCGGAGAGGAGGCCGCGAGGCTGCCGGTCACCTTCAAGCCCTGAGAAGCACCTTGGGAAGCCCTGACCGGCACCCTCCGGCCCCCACCGGAACCCCTGATCACCCGGCAACCCCCCCCAGGAACCGACTCGTGACAACGATCCCTCCCGACCCGGCGAACCACCCCGCGTACCACGCGGCGGACCTCACGGCGAACCACGCGACGGACCACCCGGCGCCCCGCCCCTCGCCCACCCGTATTCCCCCGCCGCCCTCGCCGGACCGCGCTGCGCGCGGACTCCCCTTTGGCTCCGGCGGGGGTGCGCCCGGTACGCTCACCGCCGTGCCACAAGCTGATCAGTCCCAAATCACCCAGAAGGGCGTTCCTGTGACATTTCCGGGGCCGCCGCGGCCGGTCCAGGTCTCCGCCGCACGCCTCGCGGACCTCGCCGATCAGTTGGGTGTCACCGCCCCCGCAGCCGCAGAGGTCACGGGCATCACCCACGACTCCCGAGCCGTCCGCCCAGGTGACCTCTACGCCGCCCTGCCCGGCGCCCGCATGCACGGCGCCGACTTCGTGACGCAGGCCGCCGGCCTCGGTGCCGCGGCCGTGCTCACGGACCCGACCGGCGCCGAGCGTGCCGCCGCGACCGGCCTCCCGGTCCTCGTGGTCGACGACCCGCGCGGACGGATGGGCGAGCTGGCCGCCACGATCTACGGTCACCCCGGTCGTGACCTCCTCCAGATCGGAATCACCGGTACCTCGGGCAAGACCACCACCGCGTACCTCGTCGAGGGCGGCCTCAAGGCCGTCCGCAGCACCGGCCTCATCGGTACGGTCGAGATGCGCATCGGCGACGAGCGGATCAAGTCGGAACGCACGACCCCCGAGGCGACCGACCTGCAGGCGCTGTTCGCGGTGATGCGTGAGCGCGGCGTGGACGCGGTCGCCATGGAGGTCTCCAGCCACGCGCTGGTCCTCGGCAGGGTCGACGGCTGCGTCTTCGACATCGCGGTCTTCACCAACCTCAGCCCGGAACACATGGAGTTCCACTCCGACATGGAGGACTACTTCCGGGCCAAGGCGGAGCTCTTCACGCCGAAACGCAGCAAGCTGGGCGTGGTCAACTTCGATGACGAATACGGACGCAGGCTCGTCCAGGAAGCCGCCGTCCCCGTGGTGACGTTCTCCGCCGAGGGACATCCGGACGCCGACTGGCGCGCCGAGGACGTCGAGGTGGGTCCGATGGACTCGACCTTCGTGGCGATCGGCCCCAAGGGGGAGCGGATCACCGCCAAATCGCCGCTCGCGGGCCCGTTCAACGTCGCCAACACGCTCGCCGCGATCGTCGCCCTCGCCGCCGCCGGGCTCGACCCGCAGACGGCGGCCGACGGCATCGCCGCGGTGCCGGGCGTGCCGGGCCGCCTGGAACGCGTGGACGAAGGCCAGGCCTACCTCGCGGTCGTCGACTACGCACACAAGACGGATGCCGTGGAATCGGTCCTGCGCGCGCTGCGCAAAGTGACGAGCGGCAACCTGCACATCGTGCTCGGCTGCGGCGGCGACCGGGACAAGACCAAGCGGATGCCGATGGGGGCCGCCGCGGCCCGCCTCGCCGACACCGCCGTACTGACGTCCGACAACCCCCGCGGCGAGGACCCCCTCGCGATCCTCGCCACGATGCTCGCGGGCGCCGCCGAAGTGCCGGCGCACGAGCGCGGCGAGGTGCAGGTCTTCGAGGACCGGGCCGCCGCGATCGCCGCCGCCGTCGCCCGCGCCGAGCCCGGCGACACCGTGCTGGTCGCGGGCAAGGGCCATGAGCAGGGCCAGGACATCGCCGGAGTGGTCCGTCCCTTCGACGACCGCCAGGTGCTGCGCGAAGCTATCCAGAAGACCCAGGGATGAACTTGTGATCGCCCTCTCTCTCGCCGAGATCGCCTCAGTCGTCGGCGGGCAGACGCACGACATACCGGATCCGTCGGTCCAGGTTTCCGGACCGGTCGTCAGGGACTCCCGCGAGGTGGAGCCAGGCAGTCTGTTCGTCGCCTTCGTGGGCGAGCGCGTGGACGGTCACGACTTCGCCGCCGACGTCGTCTCGGCCGGTGCCGTCGCCGTTCTGGCGTCCCGGCCCGTCGGCGTGCCCGCGATCGTCGTGGACGACGTCCAGATCGCCCTCGGCGCCCTCGCACGCCACGTCGTCGAGCGGCTCGGCGCGACCCTCGTGGCCCTCACCGGCTCCGCCGGCAAGACCAGCACCAAGGACCTGGTCGCCCAGGTGCTCCAGCGCAAGGCGCCGACGGTCTTCACACCGGGCTCGTTCAACAACGAGATCGGGTTGCCGCTCACCGCGCTCAGCGCCACCGAGGAGACCAGGTTCCTCGTGCTGGAGATGGGCGCCCGCGGCATCGGCCACATCCGCTATCTCACCGACCTGACGCCGCCGAAGATCGGCCTCGTCCTCAACGTGGGCACGGCGCACATCGGCGAGTTCGGCGGCCGCGAGCAAATCGCCCAGGCCAAGGGCGAGTTGGTGGAGGGCCTGCCGCCGTCGAGTGAGGGCGGCGCCGCGATCCTCAATGCCGACGATCCCCTCGTACGGGCCATGGCATCCCGTACGAAGGCGAAGGTGCTCCTCTTCGGCGAGTCCGGCGAAGCGGACGTACGGGCCGAGAACGTCCGGCTCACGGACAGCGGACAGCCGGCGTTCAGCCTTCACACACCCTCCGGGTGCAGTGACGTGACCATGCGCCTGTACGGTGAGCACCACGTGTCGAACGCGCTCGCCGCGGCCGCCGTCGCCCATGAGCTGGGCATGTCCGCAGACGAGATCGCCGTCGCGCTCTCCGAGGCGGGCTCCCTCTCCCGCTGGCGGATGGAGGTCACCGAGCGACCGGACGGCGTGACGGTCGTCAACGACGCCTACAACGCGAACCCCGAGTCCATGCGGGCCGCCCTCAGGGCGCTGGCGGCCATGGGCAAGGGGCGGCGGACCTGGGCGGTGCTCGGTCAGATGGCCGAGCTCGGGGACGAGGCGCTCGCCGAGCACGACGCGGTCGGACGGCTCGCCGTCCGGCTCAACGTCAGCAAGCTCGTCGCGGTCGGGGGCAGGGAAGCGTCCTGGCTTCAACTGGGCGCATATAACGAGGGTTCGTGGGGTGAGGAGTCGGTGCACGTGTCCGACGCACAGTCGGCGGTCGACCTGTTGCGCAGCGAGTTGCGCCCGGGAGACGTCGTACTCGTGAAGGCGTCCAGAGCGGTCGGGCTGGAGCGGGTGGCCCAGGCGCTGCTCGAGGGTGCCGAGGGTGAGGTCGCTGCCCGATGATGAATCAGATCCTGTTCGCGGGAGTCATCGGCCTCTTCCTGACTCTCGTGGGCACCCCCTTGCTGATCAAGCTGCTGGCCCGCAAGGGCTACGGCCAGTACATCCGCGACGACGGCCCGCGCGAGCACCACTCCAAGCGCGGTACGCCGACCATGGGTGGCATCGCCTTCATCCTGGCCACGATCGTCGCGTACTTCCTCAGCAAGGTGATCACCGGGAAGCCGCCGACGTTCTCGGGACTGCTGGTGCTCGGTCTGATGGCGGGGATGGGCCTGGTCGGCTTCCTCGACGACTACATCAAGATCGTCAAGCGGCGGTCGCTGGGCCTGCGGGCCAAGGCGAAGATGGCCGGCCAGCTGATCGTCGGCATCACCTTCGCGGTGCTCTCGCTGCAGTTCGCCGACAACCGCAACAACACCCCGGCCTCCACCAAGCTCTCCTTCGTGCAGGACTTCGGCTGGTCCATCGGCCCGGTGCTGTTCGTGGTCTGGGCGTTGTTCATGATCCTCGCGATGTCGAACGGCGTGAACCTGACGGACGGCCTGGACGGCCTGGCCACCGGCGCCTCCGTGATGGTCTTCGGCGCGTACACGTTCATCGGCGTCTGGCAGTTCCAGGAGTCCTGCGCCAACGCACAGACCCTGACCAACCCGGAAGCCTGTTTCGAAGTGCGAGATCCACTTGATCTCGCCGTCGTCGCCGCCGCGCTCATGGGCGCCTGCTTCGGCTTCCTGTGGTGGAACACCTCACCCGCCAAGATCTTCATGGGCGACACCGGTTCGCTGGCGCTCGGCGGCGCGCTCGCCGGTCTCGCGATCTGCTCCCGCACCGAGCTGCTGCTCGCGCTGCTGGGCGGTCTGTTCGTCCTCATCACCATGTCGGTCGTCATCCAGGTCGGTTCGTTCCGCCTGACCGGCAAACGCGTCTTCCGGATGGCCCCGCTCCAGCACCACTTCGAACTCAAGGGCTGGTCCGAAGTCCTGGTGGTGGTCCGCTTCTGGATCATTCAGGGCATGTGCGTCATCGTGGGTCTGGGTCTCTTCTACGCAGGATGGGCAGCCGACAAGTGACGACCTGGGCAGGCCGGAACATCACCGTCGCCGGTCTCGGCGTGAGCGGCATCAGCGCCGCCCGCGCCCTGGCCGGTTTCGGCGCGTCGGTCACGGTCGTCGACGGTGGTGATTCGCCGGCGCACCGGGAGCGGGCCGCCGCCCTTGAGGCGGAGGGCATTTCGGTACGTCTCGCGGACGCCGAGACGCTTCCCGAGGGCACCGACCTCGTGGTCACCTCTCCGGGCTGGAAGCCGGGCAGCCCCCTGTTCGTGGCCGCCGACGCGGCGGGCGTGGACGTCGTCGGCGACGTGGAGATCGCCTGGCGTCTGCGCGGCCCCGACGCGGCTCCCTGGCTCGCTGTCACGGGCACCAACGGCAAGACCACCACCACCCAGATGCTCGCGTCGATCCTGAGCGCCGCCGGCCTGCGTACGGCCGCGGTGGGCAACATCGGCACCCCGATCATCGACGTGGTGCTCTCGGCGGAGCCGCATGACGTCCTGGCGGTCGAGCTGTCCAGCTACCAGCTGCACTGGGCGCCCTCCCTTCGCGCCCACTCCGCTGTCGTCCTGAACCTCGCTCCCGACCACCTCGACTGGCACGGTTCCATGGAGGCGTACGCCGCCGACAAGGGCCGTATCTACGAGGGCAATCGGGTCGCCTGCGTCTACAACGCGGCCGACAAGGCCACCGAGGACCTGGTGCGCGAGGCGGACGTCGAGGAGGGGTGCCGGGCGATCGGCTTCACGCTGGGTACGCCAGCTCCGTCCCAACTCGGCGTCGTCGAGGGCATCCTGGTCGACCGCGCCTTCGTCGAGGACCGAGGCCGGCAGGCCCAGGAGCTCGCGGAGGTCACGGACGTACAGCCGCCCGCCCCGCACAACATCGCCAACGCCCTTGCGGCGGCCGCTCTGGCACGCGCCTTCGGAGTGCCCGCCGCGGCCGTACGCGACGGGCTGCGGGCCTTCCGTCCGGACGCCCACCGTATCCAGCACGTGGCCGACGTCGGCGGCGTCGCCTACATCGACGACTCCAAGGCCACCAACACCCACGCGGCGGAAGCGTCCTTGGCGGCGTACGAGTCGATCGTGTGGATCGCGGGCGGGCTGGCCAAGGGCGCGACCTTCGACGAGCTGGTCGCCAAGTCGGCAAAGCGACTGCGGGGGGTCGTCCTGTTCGGCGCCGACCGGGCCCTGATCCGCGAAGCGCTCGCGCGACACGCGCCCGAGGTACCGGTCGTCGACCTCGACCGGACCGACACTGGGGCGATGCTCGAGGCTGTCCAGGAGGCGACACGGCTCGCCTGCCCCGGCGACACGGTGCTCATGGCTCCCGCTTGTGCCTCCATGGACATGTTCACCAACTACAACCAGCGCGGCGACAGGTTCGCGGAGGCCGTCCGCGAACTCGGCGCCGCGAGCGCCTGACGGCGGGTCCGGGCCGGTCCGGGCACGCCCGGGACCCTTGGGAGGGACGTGTGACGCCATCGTGGTCCGTGAGTCCGGTGTTGCACCGCGCCCCTGAAGGGGCGAGCGCCCCGTCAGGGGCGCGGGGCTGTGACGTCATGCGGCTCCGCCGCGTCGGCGCGACGGCCACCCGGGGCCCGCAGCTTACGAACCGCGTTCCCAGCGGAGCGCACGTGCACCGGCGGTGGCTGTGATGGCCGGCAGCCGCACCGGCCGGCCCGCCGGCCAGCGGGCCACCGCGGGGCGCCCCGCGGCCTCCCGTCCCGCCCGCCCCTCCGGTTCCTCGGGTGACAGTGCGGTACGCCGCCTCTACGTCCGCGCACGCCGTGCCTGGGACCGGCCGCTGACCGCGTACTACCTGATCTTCGGCAGCAGTCTGCTGATCACCATTCTCGGAATCGTGATGGTGTACTCGGCCTCCCAGATCACAGCGCTGCAGCTGTCACTGCCCGGGTCGTACTTCTTCCGCAAGCAGTTCGTGGCGGCCGTGCTGGGCACCGGACTGCTGCTGCTCGCCTCGCGGATGCCGACCAAACTGCACCGGGCGCTGGCCTATCCGATACTCCTCAGTGCCGTCTTCCTGATGATCCTGGTGCAGGTACCGGGGATAGGGCTGGCGGTGAACGGCAACCAGAACTGGATCTCGGTCGGGGGCCCGTTCCAGCTCCAGCCCAGCGAGTTCGGCAAGCTCGCGCTCGTGCTGTGGGGCGCCGATCTACTCGCCCGCAAACAGGACAAGCGGCTGTTGATCCAGTGGAAGCACATGCTGGTGCCGCTCGTCCCGGTGGCCTTCATGCTGCTCGGGTTGATCATGCTCGGTGGCGACATGGGCACGGCGATCATTCTCACAGCGATCCTGTTCGGGCTGCTGTGGCTGGCCGGAGCGCCGACGCGGCTCTTCGCGGGCGTCCTGGCGGTCGCCGCGACGATCGGCGTGATACTCATCAGGACCAGCCCGAACCGCATGGCGCGGCTCTCCTGCCTCGGCGCCACCGAACCCGGACCGAACGACACCTGCTGGCAGGCCGTGCACGGCATCTACGCCCTCGCGTCCGGTGGACTCTTCGGTTCGGGCCTCGGTGCGAGTGTGGAGAAATGGGGGCAACTGCCGGAAGCCCACACCGACTTCATCTTCGCCGTCACCGGTGAGGAACTGGGCCTCGCGGGGACGCTGTCGGTGCTCGCCCTCTTCGCGGCTCTAGGCTATGCGGGTATCCGCGTGGCCGGACGCACGGAGGACCCCTTCGTGAGGTACGCCGCGGGAGGTGTGACCACCTGGATCACGGCCCAGGCCGTGATCAACATCGGTGCGGTGCTCGGCCTGCTGCCGATCGCCGGAGTCCCGCTCCCGCTGTTCTCCTACGGGGGTTCCGCCCTGCTGCCGACCATGTTCGCCATCGGGCTCCTGATCGCCTTCGCGCGTGAGGACCCCGCTGCGCGGGCGGCGCTTGCGATGCGGCAACCACGCTTTGGTAGAAAGCGGGCTGGAGGCAGCTCCGGAACCAATCGGAGACCTCGCAGCTGGAACACGATGAGACGGCGTGCCTCGGCGGCGCGCTCGTCCGGAGAGCGGTGAATTTCGGTGCATGTCGTACTTGCCGGTGGGGGGACCGCCGGCCACATCGAGCCCGCGCTCGCCCTCGCGGACGCCCTGCGCAGGCAGGACCCGGCCGCGGGCATCACGGCCCTGGGCACGGAGCGCGGACTCGAGACCCGACTCGTACCCGAGCGGGGCTATGAACTCGCGCTGATCCCCGCCGTCCCGCTGCCACGCAAACCCACCCCCGAGCTGATCACCGTCCCCGGGCGGCTGCGCGGCACGATCAAGGCGGCCGAGCAGATCCTGGAGCGCACCAAGGCCGACGCGGTCGTCGGCTTCGGCGGCTATGTGGCTCTGCCCGCGTACCTGGCGGCCAAGCGCCTCGGCGTCCCGATCATCGTCCACGAGGCCAACGCCCGGCCCGGCCTGGCCAACAAGATCGGTTCGCGGTACGCCGCCCAGGTCGCCGTGTCGACTCCGGACAGCAAGCTCCGCGGTGCCCGCTACATCGGCATCCCGCTGCGCCGCTCCATCGCCACGCTCGACCGGGCGGCCGTACGCCCCGAGGCCCGCGCCGCGTTCGGGCTCGACCCCGCCCTGCCGACCCTGCTGGTCTCCGGCGGCTCGCAGGGTGCCCGCCGTCTCAACGAGGTGGTCCAGCAGGTCGCCCCGTACCTCCAGCAGGCCGGTATCCAGGTCCTGCACGCGGTCGGCCCGAAGAACGAACTGCCGCACGTCCAGCAGATGCCGGGGATGCCCCCGTACATCCCGGTACCGTACGTGGACCGGATGGACCTCGCATACGCCGCGGCCGACATGATGCTCTGCCGCGCGGGCGCGATGACCGTCGCCGAACTCTCCGCCGTCGGGCTCCCCGCCGCCTACGTCCCGCTGCCGATCGGCAACGGCGAACAGCGGCTGAACGCCCAGCCGGTGGTCAAGGCCGGCGGCGGGCTGCTGGTCGACGACGCGGAGCTGACCCCCCAGTGGGTGCAGGCCAACGTCCTGCCCGTGCTCGCGGATCCGCACCGGCTGTACGAGATGTCCCGCGCCGCCTCCGAGTTCGGCCGCCGGGACGCCGACGAACTGCTCGTCGGGATGGTGTACGAGGCGATCGCGTCGCGCCGTTAGACGCGCGGCAGAAGGCAGGGGAGCGTGGCCGGACCGACGACCGCCGAACGCGGCGAGCGTGAGCGAGTGGGGTCCGGCCCGCCCCGGCCGCCCCGCCTCAGGAGACTGCCCCGTCTCAAGAGGCCGCCCCGGCCTCGTACGCTCATCATTCTGCTCGTCTGCGTCGCCCTGCTCGGCACGGGCGGTGTCTGGGTGCTCTACGGCTCGCAATGGCTGCGCGTGGAGCGAGTATCGGCCTCGGGGACGCGGGTCCTGACGGCCCAGCAGGTGCTCCAGGCGGCCGATGTGCCCGTCGGATCACCGATGATTTCGGTCGACACCGATGCGATTGAGGCAAGACTCCGCCGGAAATTGCCCCGAATTGACTCGGTTGATGTCGTCCGTTCCTGGCCACAGGGAATCGGGCTGAAAGTGATTGAGCGCACTCCGGTTGTGATTATCGAAAACACTGAAAAACGGGGTAATTTCGTCGAAGTGGACGCCAAGGGGGTGCGATACGCGACGGTTTCGCGCGCTCCGAAGGGCGTGCCCGCACTGGAATTGCCGGCGCCTCTGTCCGCGGCCCGGCCTTCGTCCCAGACCTCCTCGCAGTCCGCGAGCCTGCGTCGTTTCGGGATCGACCGGTTGGTGCGCGAGGCGGTGCGTGTCGCCGGTTCCCTCCCGCCCGCCGTCGCCCGCGACACCCGGACGGTCAAGGTCCGTTCGTACGACTCCATCTCACTGGAGTTGAGGGGGAACCGGACCGTCGCGTGGGGTAACGGTGAGGAGGGGCGCGCGAAGGCCAGAGCGCTGACAGCGCTCATGAAAGCCGCTCCCGAGGCGCGGTACTTCGACGTCAGCGTTCCCACCGCCCCTGCGTCATCAGGGAGTTGACGCACATCCGCGCAGGCCAGCACCCTGGTTGGGCAGCGCTATGGCTGATCACATAGGGTGAAAAGAAAAACGGGAGGTTCGGCGTGTTCGTTGAACGGGCGCCACTTGTCGACTTAGTGTCCTGTTCGGAAGAGTCCAAGGAACAGACACACTGGTAACCCTAAACTTCAGGGTTAGGGTTCGGGTCGGCGTTCGGACCGTCCCAAATTCGGCATCAGTCGTCGGATCGCTCCCACGCGAGGCGGCGACACGTAACTCGAGGCGAGAGGCCTTCGACGTGGCAGCACCGCAGAACTACCTCGCAGTCATCAAAGTCATCGGTGTCGGCGGCGGTGGTGTCAATGCCATCAACCGGATGATCGAGGTCGGTCTCAAGGGTGTCGAGTTCATCGCCATCAACACCGATGCGCAAGCTCTGTTGATGAGCGACGCCGACGTCAAGCTGGACGTCGGCCGCGAACTCACCCGCGGACTCGGCGCCGGAGCCAACCCGGCCGTCGGCCGCAAGGCAGCCGAGGACCACCGCGAGGAGATCGAGGAGGTCCTCAAGGGGGCCGACATGGTCTTCGTGACGGCCGGTGAAGGCGGCGGCACCGGCACCGGCGGCGCGCCCGTCGTGGCCAACATCGCCCGGTCTCTCGGGGCACTCACCATCGGCGTGGTCACGCGGCCGTTCACCTTCGAGGGGCGGCGCCGCGCCAACCAGGCCGAGGACGGCATCGCCGAGCTCCGCGAAGAGGTCGACACCCTCATCGTCATCCCGAACGACCGGCTGCTGTCCATCTCGGACCGCCAGGTCTCCGTCCTCGACGCCTTCAAGTCGGCGGATCAGGTCCTGCTCTCCGGTGTCCAGGGCATCACCGACCTCATCACCACGCCCGGCCTGATCAACCTCGACTTCGCCGACGTCAAGTCCGTGATGTCCGAGGCCGGTTCGGCCCTCATGGGTATCGGCTCGGCCCGCGGCGACGACCGCGCGGTGGCCGCCGCCGAGATGGCGATCTCCTCGCCGCTCCTGGAGGCGTCCATCGACGGCGCCCGTGGCGTACTGCTCTCCATCTCCGGCGGCTCCGACCTCGGCCTGTTCGAGATCAACGAAGCCGCCCAGCTGGTGAGCGAGGCCGCGCACCCCGAGGCCAACATCATCTTCGGCGCGGTGATCGACGACGCGCTCGGTGACGAGGTCCGGGTCACCGTCATCGCGGCCGGCTTCGACGGCGGACAGCCCCCGTCCAAGCGGGACAACGTCCTCGGCTCGTCCTCCGCCAAGCGCGAGGACTCCACGCCGGCACGGCCCAACGACAGCCGCCCGTCCTTCGGCTCCCTCGGCAGTGTCACGCCGAAGGAGGAGCAGGAGCCCGCCCCGGAGTCCATGAGCAACGAACTCCCCCCGGTCTCCCCGCCGGTTCCGCCGTCCCGGAGCTACTCCGACAGTGCTGCCGAAGAGCTGGACGTGCCGGACTTCCTCAAGTGATAGGACAGCGCGACACCGCGAGCGGCGCGCACTTCGCCTTCACCGACCGGTGGGGCGGGGTGAGCGCCGTTCCGTACGAGGAGCTCAATCTCGGCGGAGCGGTCGGCGACGCCGCCGACGCCGTACGCACCAATCGTGAACTGGCAGCCAAGTCGCTCGGTCTCGACCCGGCCCGGGTCGTGTGGATGAACCAGGTGCACGGGTCCGACGTCGCCGTGGTCGAGGAGCCGTGGGGGGATCGGCCGGTACCGCGGGTCGACGCCGTGGTCACCGCACGCAGCGGCCTCGCCCTCGCCGTACTCACCGCCGACTGCACACCCGTCCTGCTCGCCGACCCCGTCGCCGGCATCGTGGCCGCGGCTCACGCGGGTCGGCCCGGCATGGTCGCAGGGGTCGTGCCCGCCGCCGTCGCGGCGATGACCGAACTCGGTGCGCGGGCGGACCGGATCGTCGCCCGCACCGGTCCCGCCGTCTGCGGCCGCTGCTACGAAGTACCGGACGCGATGCGCGCCGAGGTCGCCGCCGCCGAGCCGGCGGCGTACGCCGAAACCAGCTGGGGCACTCCGGCGGTCGATGTGACCGCCGGAGTGCATGCGCAGCTCGAACGGCTCGGGGTGCGCGACCGGGAGCAGTCACCGGTGTGCACGCTCGAATCGGGCGACCACTTCTCGTACCGCCGCGATCGCACCACCGGTCGGCTCGCGGGCTATGTCTGGCTGGACTGATAGGGCATGACGGACCGTAAGGCGCAGATCGCCGCAAACCTGGCGAAAGTCGAAGAGCGCATCGCGGCGGCCTGTGCGGCAGCGGGGCGCGCGCGCGAAGAGGTGACCCTGATCGTGGTCACCAAGACGTACCCCGCGAGCGATGTGCGGATCCTGTCGGAACTCGGGGTGCGCCATGTCGCCGAGAATCGGGACCAGGATGCGGCACCCAAGGCCGCCGCATCCGCGGACCTGCCGCTCACCTGGCATTTCGTCGGGCAGCTGCAGACCAACAAGGTGCGTTCCGTGGTCGGTTACGCGGACCTCGTGCAGTCCGTCGACCGCGGCAGGCTCGTCACCGCGCTGTCGAGGGAGGCCGTACGCGTCGAGCGTGAGGTGGGCTGCCTCCTTCAGGTCGCGCTCGACGCCGACGAGAGCGGCAGGGGGGCGCGGGGTGGCGTGGGGCCGGGCGGAATCGAAGAATTGGGCGAGCTTGTCGCGAAAGCACCAGGACTGCGGCTCGACGGACTGATGACCGTCGCCCCGCTCACCGGACCGTACGCGGGACGTGAACAAGAGGCGTTCCAGCGGCTGATGGATTTGTCGACTGACCTGCGCAGGGCTCATCCGGCTGCGAACATGGTCTCGGCAGGGATGAGTGCGGACCTGGAAGAGGCCGTGGCCGCCGGAGCGACACATGTGCGCGTCGGCACTGCGGTACTCGGAGTACGCCCCAGGCTCGGGTAACGTCGCCAAGAAGTCGGACCACAGCAGAGAAAATATGGTCATTACCGCCGATAAGCGGGCATACGACCTAGTGGATCGCGGGCACTTGGTAACAGTCAGCCGATCCACCACAGAGCGGAGGACTCAGAGCATGGCCGGCGCGATGCGCAAGATGGCGGTCTACCTCGGCCTCGTGGAGGACGATGGGTATGACGGCAGGGGGTTCGACCCCGACGACGACTTCGAGCCCGAACTCGATCCGGAGCCCGAGCGGGATCGGCGGCGCCTCGAGCCGCCGCACCAATCACACCAGTCGCATCAGTCCCAACGGGACGAATCGGTACGAGTGGTGCAGCCCCCCGTTCAGCGTGATCCCGTGCCACATTCCGCTTCGCTATCTGCGGAATCTGGGCGTCCGGCGCGAATCGCCCCCGTGGCGTCCATCACACAAGAACGTCAAAGCCTGGAGAAGAACGCACCGGTGATCATGCCCAAGGTCGTGTCGGAACGAGAGCCGTACCGGATCACCACACTGCACCCTCGGACCTACAACGAGGCCCGTACCATCGGGGAACACTTCCGTGAAGGCACCCCGGTGATCATGAATTTGACTGAGATGGATGACACAGATGCGAAGCGACTTGTCGACTTTGCAGCCGGTTTGGTGTTTGGTCTTCACGGCAGCATCGAGCGGGTGACGCAGAAGGTGTTCCTGTTGTCGCCTGCTAACGTCGATGTCACGGCGGAGGACAAGGCCCGCATCGCAGAGGGCGGGTTCTTCAACCAGAGCTGAAACGCAGGACCGAACCAAGCGCGGAAACAGGGGAGAGGGAAGCACGGATCATGAGCGTGGTTTTGGATGTCATCTACATCGCGCTGATGTGTTTCCTCATCGTGCTGATCTTCCGGCTGGTCATGGACTACGTCTTCCAGTTCGCCCGCTCATGGCAACCCGGCAAGGCGATGGTGGTCGTTCTGGAGGCCACCTACACTGTCACCGATCCACCGCTCAAGCTCCTGCGGCGGTTCATCCCGCCGTTGCGTCTCGGGGGCGTGGCGCTCGACCTGTCCTTCTTCGTACTGATGATCATCGTCTACATCCTGATCTCCGTTGTGAGCCGGCTGTGAACGATACGGTCTTGCCGAACGCCGACGATGCCGACGACTACGTTGAGGTGAAGAGATGCCGTTGACCCCCGAGGACGTGCGGAACAAGCAGTTCACGACCGTCCGCCTCCGAGAAGGCTATGACGAGGACGAGGTCGATGCCTTCCTCGATGAGGTCGAAGCCGAACTGACCCGCCTGCTCCGCGAGAACGAGGACCTGCGCGCCAAGCTCGCCGCGGCCACACGTGCCGCCGCGCAGAGCCAGCAGCAGGGCATGCGTAAACCACCCGAGCAGCAGGATCAGCAGCAACAGCAGGGGCCGCCGCAGGGCATGCGTGGCGGTCCGGGTGGTCCCGTACCCGCCGGCATATCGGGCCCGCCGCAGCAGCAGATGGGTGGCCCCATGGGTGGTCCCCCCGCGCTGCCGAGCGGTGCACCGCAGCTGCCCGCGGGTCCCAGCGGGCAGGGCGGTCCGCAGGGTGGTCCCGGCCAGATGGGTCAGGGACCCATGGGCCAGGGTCCCGGCCAGATGCAGGGGCAGATGCCGCAGCAGATGGGCGGCCCGATGGGCGGTCCCATGGGTGGCCCCATGGGCGGGCACGGCCCGCAGATGGGTCAGCCCGGTCAGGGCCCCGGTGGCGACAGCGCCGCCCGTGTCCTCTCGCTGGCCCAGCAGACCGCCGACCAGGCGATCGCCGAGGCCCGTTCCGAGGCCAACAAGATCGTCGGCGAGGCGCGCAGCCGTGCCGAGGGTCTGGAGCGTGACGCCCGTGCCAAGGCCGACGCCCTGGAGCGGGACGCCCAGGAGAAGCACCGCGTCGCGATGGGCTCCCTGGAGTCCGCTCGCGCCACGCTGGAGCGCAAGGTCGAGGACCTGCGCGGCTTCGAGCGGGAGTACCGGACGCGTCTGAAGTCGTACCTCGAGTCCCAGCTGCGTCAGCTGGAGACCCAGGCCGACGACTCGCTCGCTCCGCCGCGTACGCCGGCAGCCGCCTCGCTGCCCTCGTCGCAGTCGCCTTCCATGGCTCCGGCCGGTGCCAGCGCGCCGTCCTACGGCGGCAACCAGTCCATGGGAGGTGGCCCGGCCCCCGCTGCCCCGTCCTACGGCGGTCAGCAGCAGATGTCGCCGGCCATGACCCAGCCGATGGCGCCGGTGCGGCCGCAGGGCCCGTCGCCGATGCAGCAGGCTCCCTCGCCGATGCGTGGGTTCCTCATCGACGAGGACGACAACTGACGGCCTCTTATACGCCTTAGGCGTCGGCAGCGTTCAAGGGCGGGGCCCCCGAATTTCGGGGGCCCCGCCCTGCTGCTGT
>NZ_VCHX02000300.1 GCF_005768555.2 Streptomyces sporangiiformans | reverse complement strand
GCCATCAGGCCCGGGGCACCCCCCGTTGTGCGTACCGGCTACGAGTGCGTACGCAGCATCGTCCGCATCGTCCGCATCGCCACCGACAGGTTCGCCAGGTCGAACGACTCCGAGCTCTGGATCTCCTCCAGGGTCGCGCGGGCCCGGCCCAGGATCGCCCCGTTCTTCTGCTCCCAGGCCTTGAAGCGCCGCTCCGGCGTGGCGACGCCGTTGCCGCAGGCGAGGACATCGGCCGTCAGCGCCGCGTGCGCCGCGTACAGGTCCTCGCGGATGGAGGCGCGGGCCATCGACTGCCAGCGGTCGGCGCGCGGCAGCTCGATGATGCGGTCCATGAGCTGGGTGATCCGCAGACGGTCGGCGAGGTCGTAGTAGACCTCGGCGACATCCATCGGGTCCTTGCGCGTGCGGTCGGCCACCGCGACGATGTCGAGCCCCGGGAAGACCGCGGAGAACCCGGCGACGCGCTGGGCGAGCTCGTCCGGGACGCCGGCGACCGACAGCTCGTCGTAGATCCGCTGGTACCACTCCAGGTCCGCGCCGCGCACCAGCTTGGGCAGCTCGGCCCAGACCCGCCCGACCCCCTCGCTGAAGAAGCCGATGGTCTCGGCGAGCTGGAGGGGCTGCGGCCGGTTGTTGAGCAGCCAGCGCGTGCCGCGCTCGACGAGGCGGCGCGAATGCAGCCGGATGCGGGTCTGGACGGCCGCGTCGACCGTGTTGTCGAGCGCCTCGACGGCGTCCCACACCTCGCCCAGGCCGAAGATCGCACGGGCTGCGGTCTGCGCCCGGACGATCTCCTCCAGCGATGCACCGGTCTCCTCGCGCAGACGGTGCAGGTAGCTCGTACCGCCGGTGTTCACGGTGTCGTTGACCAGCACGGTCGTGACGATCTCGCGGCGCAGCGCGTGTGCCTCGATCTGCTCGCGGAACTTCTCGCGCAGTGCCGTCGGGAAGTACGCGTACAGCAGGCTCTGCAGATACGGGTCGTCGGGCAGGTCGCTGTCGAGCAGCTCGCCGGCGACCGTGATCTTCGTGTACGCGAGGAGGACGGCCGTCTCCGGCTGGGTCAGACCGTGCCCGGTGTTGAGGCGCTCCCGGATCTGCCGCTCGGTGGGCATGAACTCCAGGGCCCGGTCGAGGAGTCCCTCACGCACCAGGTGCCGCAGGTAGCGGTGCTGGGCGTGGAGCATGCTCGGAGACTGGGCGAGCGCGTTGGCGAGTGCCACGTTCTGCGCGTAGTTGTTGCGCAGGACGAGTTGGCCGACCTCGTCGGTCATCTCGGCGAGCAGCTTGTTGCGCTGCTTGACGGTCATGTCGCCGTCCGCGACGACCGCGTTGAGCAGGATCTTGATGTTCACCTCGTGGTCGGAGGTGTCCACGCCCGCGCTGTTGTCGATGGCGTCGGTGTTGACCTTGCCGCCGGCTTGCGCGAACTCGATCCGGCCGAGCTGGGTCAGGCCCAGGTTGCCGCCCTCACCGACGACCCTGACCCTGAGGTCGGCGCCGTCCACGCGGATCGCGTCGTTCGCCTTGTCGCCGACGTCCGCGTGCGTTTCCGTCGTGGCCTTCACATACGTACCGATGCCGCCGTTCCACAGCAGGTCGACCGGTGCCTTGAGGATGGCCTTCATCAGGTCGGCCGGGGTCATCTTGGCCGGGCCGGACTCGATGCCGAGGGCCTGGCGGATGTGGTTGTTGATCGGAATGGCCTTGGCGGAGCGGGGGAAGATTCCGCCGCCCTGCGACAGCAGCGACTTGTCGTAGTCGGCCCAGGACGAGCGCGGCAGCTCGAACAGGCGGCGACGCTCGGCGTACGAGGTGGCCGCGTCCGGGTTCGGGTCGATGAAGATGTGCCGGTGGTCGAAGGCGGCGACCAGACGGATGTGCTCGGACAGCAGCATGCCGTTGCCGAACACGTCACCGGACATGTCGCCGACGCCGACGACGGTGAAGTCCTCGGTCTGGGTGTTCACGCCCAGCTCCCGGAAGTGCCGCTGCACCGACTCCCAGGCACCCCGGGCGGTGATGCCCATGGCCTTGTGGTCGTAGCCCGCGCTGCCTCCGGAGGCGAAGGCGTCTCCGAGCCAGAAGTTGTACGACTCGGCGACCTCGTTCGCGATGTCCGAGAACGTGGCGGTGCCCTTGTCGGCGGCGACGACGAGGTAGGTGTCGTCATCGTCGTGCCGTACGACGTCGGCGGGCGGCACGACGGAGCCGGCCACCATGTTGTCGGTGATGTCGAGCAGCGCCGAGATGAAGGTCTTGTAGCTCCTGATGCCCTCGGCCAGCCAGGCGTCGCGGTCCACGGCCGGGTCCGGCAGCTGCTTGGCGACGAAGCCGCCCTTCGCGCCGACCGGCACGATGACGGTGTTCTTCACCATCTGCGCCTTGACGAGGCCCAGGATCTCGGTCCGGAAGTCCTCCCGCCGGTCGGACCAGCGCAGACCGCCGCGGGCGACCTTGCCGAACCGCAGATGCACACCCTCGACGCGCGGCGAGTACACCCAGATCTCGTACGCCGGACGCGGCGCCGGAAGGTCCGGGATGGCCGTCGGGTCGAACTTCATGGAGACGTACTCGTGCTGCTGGCCCCCCGCCGCCTCCTGGAAGAAGTTCGTCCGCAGGGTCGCCTTGATGACGGTGAGGAAGGACCGCAGGATCCGGTCCTCGTCGAGGGACGCGACCTGGTCGAGGGCGGCGTCCAGCTCCTCAAGGAGGGCGTCGGTCAATTCCGTACCCGCCCGCTGGCGGTCCGGCGACATCCGTGCCTCGAAGAGGGAGACGAGCAGCCGGGTGGTGTGGACGTTGTGGCGGAGGGTGTCCTCCATGTAGTCCTGGCTGAAGGTCGAACCGGCCTGGCGCAGGTACTTGGCGTACGCGCGCAGCACCATCGCCTGCCGCCAGCTCAGACCGGCGCTCAGGACGAGGGAGTTGAAGCCGTCGTTCTCGGCCTGCCCGGTCCAGGTCGCCGCGAAGGCGTCCTGGAAGCGCTCGCGGGCGTCGTCGGCGAGGTGGTCGCCGTTGCCGCCCTTCGGTGCGGGCACACGCAGGCCGAAGTCGTAGATCCACGCGGGCGTACGGTCCGCGCAGCGCAGCTCGTACGGGCGCTCGTCGGTGACCTCGACACCGAGCCGGTTGAGGACCGGCAGGACGGCGGAGAGGGAGACCGGCGCACCGACGCGGTAGATCTTGAAGCGACGCTCGCCGGGCGCGGCGCCCACCGGCTCGTACAGGCTGAGCGCGAAGTCCTTGCCGTCGCCGAGCTGCTCCAGGTGGATGAGGTCGGCGACCGCGGTGCGCGGGTTGTGGTCGGCCTTGTACCCCTCCGGGATGGCGTTGCCGTAGCGGCGCAGCAGCTCGGCCGCGCGCTCCTCGCCGCACTCGGCGTTCAGCGCCTCCCCGAAGCCGTCGGCCCAGGAGCGGGCGGCCTCGACGAGCCGCGCCTCGATTCGCTCCTTGTCGGTGTCGGACAGGTGCGGCAGTTCGGTGCCCTGCGGGACACGGACCACGAAGTGCAGCCGGGACAGGATCGACTCGGTGTTCCAGGCGGTGAAGTCGACGCTGGTGCCGCCGAGTTCCTCCTTGAGGATGTCGATGATCCTCAGGCGTACGGCGGTGGTGTAGCGGTCGCGCGGGAGGTAGACGAGGGCGGAGTAGTAGCGCCCGTACTCGTCCTGCCGCAGGTAGAGCCGCAGCCGCCGCCGCTCCTGCAGGTAGAGGACGGAGGTGACGATGGAGCGCAGCTCGTCGACCGGCGTCTGGAACAGCTCGTCGCGGGGGTACGTCTCCAGGATCTGCAGCAGGTCGCGCCCGTCGTGGCTGTTGGGCGAGAAGCCGGCGCCCTTCAGGACCTCTTCCACCTTGCGGCGGATGACGGGGACACGGCGCACGGACTCGGTGTACGCGGCCGACGAGAACAGCCCGAGGAAGCGCCGCTCGCCCACGACATTTCCTTCGGCGTCGAACTTCTTGACGCCCACGTAGTCGAGGTAGGACGGCCGGTGCACCGTGGCCCGGCTGTTCGCCTTCGTCAGGACGAGGAGCTTGTGCTCGCGGGCCTTGGCCCGGGCATCGGCGGGCAGTCGCTCGAAGGAGGGGCTGACCGGGTGGCTCTCGTCGCTGCTGTGGTGCGGATCCGAGCGCAGTATGCCCAGCCCGGTCCCGGGCACGGCTGCGAGGGAGTCGTCCTCCCGCAGCTGGTACTCGCGGTAGCCGAGGAAGGTGAAGTGGTCGTCGGCCAGCCAGCGCAGCAGCTCGCGGGCCTCATCGATCTCCTGATCGCGCAGGTCGTCGGCCGTGGGCTCGGCCGGCAGATCGTCGGCGATCCGGAGCGCGGCGTCGCGCATCTTCTCCCAGTCCTCGACGGCCTCGCGGGCGTCGGAGAGAACCCGCAGCAGATCGGCCGTGATCTCCTTCAGATCCGCGCGGTCTGTCTCGCGGTCGAACTCGACATGGATCCAGGACTCGACGTGGGCATCGTGCGGAAGATCGTCGGCGGCCGGCCGGCTGGGCAGCACCTCGATGAGCTTGCCGGTGACATCGCGTCGTACGACGAACTGGGGGTGGATGACGACATGAATGCCGCGCCCCTGCCGGGACAGCTCATTGGTGACCGAGTCGACGAGGAAGGGCATGTCGTCCGTGACCACCTCGACGACGGAGTGGCTGCAGGTCCAGCCGTTCTCCTCGACGGTCGGGGTGTGGACCCGGACGTTGGCCGTGCCCTGGGGGCGATTCTCGGCCAGTCGGTAGTGGGAGAAGGCGGTTCCGAAGACATCGACCGGGTCGCGGCCGGAGAGGTCCTCCGGGGCGGTGTGCAGGTAGTAGCGCTGGAGGAACGTGAGCACCGTGTCCCGGTCGGGAGCGCCCTCGCCCGTCGTCCCGGTCGGTAGGTGCCCCCCGACCGGGCTGTTCTCAGCTACCCGGGCGGCCCGTTCGAGCAGCTCGGCCTTGGCTTCGTCCAGCTTGGTCTGCATTGTCCTCTGGCTCCTGTCGCGCGCCGTTGCGTGACGTCGAAAAACATGAAGTGACGTAGCGCCGCGACGCGGGGTGTCCGGTTCGCTTCGACGCTATGCCGTGATGAGAGATGTGCGGGGCCTTATCAGCCATCTTCAGCACCTCCGGAGACTGTGACGCTGCTCTCGGTGCCCCGTGCTGCCCGCGAAGACCAGCGACCGCCCGGCCACGGATGTCCTCCGTGCGGTCCGGGCGCAAAACAGGGGCACTGACGCCCCCGCGGCGTATCGCGCTGATCACGTGACAAGGCTATCGCTCCCGGCGGGCCCCCCGTCATGAGCCGTATGTGTACAAAGATGGGCCGCGATTTTGACACTTTGAACAATGCGTACGCGCCTCCGGCTGAGGTTGGGTACCTCGCTGAGGGCTGCGCCCCCAGGCTCCCGGGGGTTCGTTTTCGGCCGCGCGCCGTCCGCGGCCGCTCGCGCAGTTCCCCGCGCCCCTGGCCCGGGGGCTGCGCCCCCAGGCCCCCAAGCTTCACATTTCGACTGCGGACCGGCTGTGGCCGGTCGCGCAGTTCCCCGCGCCCCTGACGGGCGCGTCCCGCTCAGGCTCAGTTCCCCAGTGGCCCCTGAAGGGGCGCACCCCCGCTCAAGCGCCTGAAGGGGCACCCAGCCGCAGTCGCCAGCGCACGGGAGGGGTCGTGTGCCGGTGCGTCATCGCCCGTCGCGTACGGCTTGTCTCAGGAAACCAGCACCAACTTACCCACCCCGGGCCGTACGCCCCCGCGGCGACGGGCGGAGGCACCGGCACACGACCCCGACCCACCCCCCAACCTAAGGCGAACCCGCCCAACCACCGGAGGCACCCGCCCCCCTTGCCAAAGCCCCGCCGCAGAGGCACGTTGGGCGAGACGGATCCCGGCGAAAGCAAAGGATCCCGGCGAAAGGAGCGGAGCGCCATGGCTGTGAAGATCCTGATCATCACCGGAGACGCCGCGGAATCGCTGGAAGTCCTGTACCCGTACCAGCGCCTGCGCGAAGAGGGCTACGACGTCCACATAGCCGCCCCCACCCGCAAAAAACTCCGCTTCGTCGTCCACGACTTCGAACACGGTTTCGACACCTACACCGAGAAGCCCGGCTACACCTGGCCCGCCGACCTGGCCTTCTCGGAGGTCGACCCCGGCCAGTACGCGGCCGTGGTGATCCCCGGCGGACGCGCCCCGGAGTACCTCCGCAACGACCCGGAACTCCGCAAGATCCTGAAGTCCTTCTTCGACACGGACAAGCCCATCGCCCAGATCTGCCACGGCCCCCTCCTGACCGCGGCGGTCGACGGCCTCCGCGGCCGCCGCGTCACGGCCTACCCGGCCCTGGAACTGGACATGCAGGCAGCCGGCGCCACCTTCCAGGACGCCGAGGCCGTGGTCGACGGCACCCTGGTCTCGTCACGCGCCTGGCCGGACCACTCCCGCTGGATGCGGGAGTTCCTCACGGTCCTACGAGCGAAGGCCCCCGCGACCTGACACCTGCGCGCCCCGCAGACGGCGCCCCGGGGGCACCCGTCATGCCGCCAACCGCTCCGCCTCCGCGACCGCCTCCTCCAAGCTGTCCACCACAGGCACCCCCACCGCTTCAAGACTGGCCCTGCTGTGCGACCCCCCGGTGTAGAGCACGGCCCGCGCCCCCACATACCGCGCCGCGACCGCGTCGTCCGCCGCGTCCCCGATCACCACCGTACGAGCGGGCTCCACCCCGACCAGCGCCTTGACATGACGCACCATGTGTTCGGCCTTGCTGCCCCCGGACGGCCCGGTCCGCCCGTCGACCCGTATGAAGTGGGTCTCGATCCCGAACCTCCGCACCAGCGGGACGAGTTCGTCATGCCCGTACATGCTCAGAATCGACTGGCTGCGCCCGGCCGACACCCACTCGGAGAGCAGCCCCGGCACCCCGGCGGCAAGCCCGCACCTCACCCGGTGCTCCGTGTAGTACCGATGGAAGGTCTCATCCATGACCTCCCACTCCTCGTCCGTGGGCAACCGCCCCATCAGCCTCTCGTAGAACCGCGGCACCGGCACGCAGTACAGCTCCCGGTACTGCTCCAGCGTGATCGGCTCCAGTCCCAACTCGACGAACGCCGCGTTCGTCGCCCCGATGATTGCCTCATTGTCGTGGAACAGGGTCCCGTTCCAGTCCCAGACGATGTGCGCTGCTCCGTACTTCCCCATGCCAGAAAAGTACCCGCCCGCACTGACAACGCCGATGAGACGAACCTCAGTCCCCGAGCCCCACCAGGTTCGGAATCTCCTGCGTGGCGAACCACAGCAGCTCATGGTCCTCGGCCCCGTCCACGACGAACTGCGCGTCGTCGTCTCCCGTGTCCGCCGCGCCCAGCGCGTCCGCCGCGGCCGAGACATCCGCCTCGGCCTCGACGGAGTCCACGTGCACGGCCGCGGCCCTGGCGAGCTGTACGGGCCCACCGACCCGCACCTCTCCGAGCGCGGCGGGGTCGAGCCCCCGGTCGGGATCGGCGACCGCCGCTCCGTCCGGGACATCGACGGCGACGACGACCCGCCGCCGCACGGCCTCCGGGTCGAGCGCGAGCAACCGCAGCGAGGCGAGCGCGGCCCGGTTCAGCGCCGCGTACTCCAACTCCTCGATGTCGTCGGACAGATACCACTCACGCAACGCGGGTGTGACGGCGTGCGCGACGAAGGGCCCTGCCCCGAGCTCACCCGTCTTGTACGCCTCGGCGAGACCGGAGAGGGTCAGGGGGACGTAGACGCGCATAGCTGGCCGCTTTCGTAGTCGGAGGAGTCCGAGGAGGGCGCTCCCACGCCTCCGGGAGGACCTTCAGGATACGTGCGGGAGTCCCCTTTCGGGTCCGGGCCTCCACCGCCCACGACGTCAACCGCCCGACCCACTGCTCACCCGGCACAGCCCGGCCCCGCCAAGCCTCCCGCCTTCCCCCGCCACCCTGATAGGTGAAGCTTTCCGGCCGCCTGGCGCGCGGCCGATGTCCTTGCGGCCGCCCCCTCCGGCCTCGTACAAGATCCCCGACAGGAAGTTACTGCCCGGTATCAACCGGGCTCACCGACTGGGGACAACGCCATGAACAAGGTCATGACCCGGACGAGGCGCTACCCGGGTACCCGCCCGCCGGGCCGCCAGGACACCCGCCGCCCCTCCGGACCCGCCCCACGCACCACAGCCCCACGCACCACCGCCCCGCGCAGGGGCACACCCGGCGGCACGCCCCAGACCGAAAGCACGCCCCAGACCGAGAGCACACCTGAGCCGACGCCCACCGACAGCACCCCTGACACGCGTCCTGGCGCGCGCTCAACCGGCATGGCACGGCCCGGAAGCCCATCCCGCACGACACCCTGTGAGGGCCCGCTCGCGACACCACCGCAGCCACCGCAGCCACGCCCCACCGACCTCTTCGCCGACCGCCTCCTCGCCGTCCTCAGCGGCCAGCGCCCCGTTCACTGCATGCTCCGCCACACCGCGGGCCGGGCCTATGACGAACTGGCGTGGCTCGCCGAACGTGGCCCCCTTCGCGCCCGGGGCACCCGCCCGGTCGTCCGCGACATCGGCTACTACGTGCCCCGCGCGGGCGCGATCGAGGCCTTCGCCCGTATCGGCGCGGGCGACCAGCTCCGCGCCATGGCCTTCCGCCTGGAGAAGGGCCAGGACCTCCGCTGGCGCTGCACGGCGGTGGAACTGGGCGGCGCCCGCATGCCACGTACGGACGACGACTGAACCGTACGCAGCCCCAGAAAGCCCGAAGGGCCGGGCACCCCCAGGTGCCCGGCCCTTCGAAGATCACACCGATCACGCCCGTGGCGGGAGGAAGCCCCCCGCGAAGCGGACCGTCACTTCTTGCGGCGCCGCCCGCCCTTCTGCTGCTTACGGCGCTCCGCGCGCGTGAGGCCGTCCGACTCCGAGCGCACCGGCTCGTCGTCGCTGGCGAAGTCGCCCTCGACAACGCCGCCTTCGCCGTCCACGGTCGGCGCGGAGAAGTGCAGGCGGTCCGGCCGCTGCGGGGCGTCGAGGCCCTTGGCACGGATCTCCGGACGGGCGCCCGCCGGCACCGTGTCCTCCTTCTTGTCGAGCGACGGCTTCGTGTCCTCGACCGGGACCTCCTCGACCTGCTGCTCGACCTGGACCTCCAGGTTGAACAGGTAGCCGACGGACTCCTCCTTGATGCCTTCCATCATGGCGGTGAACATGTCGAAGCCCTCGCGCTGGTACTCGACCAGCGGGTCCTTCTGGGCCATCGCGCGCAGGCCGATGCCCTCCTGGAGGTAGTCCATCTCGTAGAGGTGCTCGCGCCACTTGCGGTCCAGGACCGAGAGCACGACCCGGCGCTCCAGCTCCCGCATGATCTCGGAGCCGAGCTGCGCCTCACGCGTCTCGTACTGCTCGTGGATGTCGTCCTTGATGGACTCGGAGATGAACTCGGCGGTGAGACCCGCGCGGTCGCCCGCCGCCTCCTCGAGCTCCTCGATGGTGACCTTCACCGGGTAGAGCTGCTTGAAGGCGCCCCACAGCCGGTCCAGGTCCCACTCCTCGGCGAAGCCCTCGGCGGTCTCGGCGTCGATGTACGCGTCGATCGTGTCGTCCATGAAGTGCTGGATCTGCTCGTGCAGGTCCTCGCCCTCCAGGACGCGGCGCCGCTCTCCGTAGATGACCTCGCGCTGCCGGTTGAGGACCTCGTCGTACTTGAGGACGTTCTTCCGGGTCTCGAAGTTCTGCTGCTCGACCTGCGACTGGGCGGACGCGATCGCGCGCGTGACCATCTTGTTCTCGATCGGCACGTCGTCCGGCACGTTCGCCATCGACATCACGCGCTCGACCATCTGCGCCTTGAACAGCCGCATGAGGTCGTCGCCCAGGGAGAGGTAGAAGCGGGACTCGCCCGGGTCGCCCTGACGGCCGGAACGACCGCGCAGCTGGTTGTCGATCCGACGGGACTCGTGCCGCTCGGTGCCGAGGACGTAGAGCCCGCCGAGCTCCTTGACCTCGTCGAACTCGGCCTGCACCGCCTTCTCGGCCCTCTCCAGGGCGGCGGGCAGCGCAGCGGCCCACTCCTCGATGTGCTCCTCGGGGTCGAGGCCGCGCTGGCGCAGCTCCGCCTCGGCGAGGTCGTCCGGGTTGCCGCCGAGCTTGATGTCCGTACCACGGCCGGCCATGTTCGTGGCGACGGTGACGGCGCCCTTGCGGCCGGCCTGGGCGACGATCGTCGCCTCACGGTCGTGCTGCTTCGCGTTCAGCACCTCGTGCTGGATGCCCCGCTTGCTGAGCTGCTGCGAGAGGTACTCGGACTTCTCGACCGAGGTGGTGCCGACGAGGATCGGCTGCCCCTTCTCGTGCTTCTCGGCGATGTCGTCGACGACCGCGTCGAACTTGGCGACCTCGGTGCGGTAGATCAGGTCCGACTGGTCCATGCGGACCATCGGCTTGTTGGTCGGGATCGGGACGACACCGAGCTTGTAGATCTGGTGGAACTCGGCCGCCTCGGTCATCGCCGTACCGGTCATGCCGCAGAGCTTGCCGTAGAGGCGGAAGAAGTTCTGCAGGGTGATCGTGGCGAGGGTCTGGTTCTCGTCCTTGATGTCCACCCCTTCCTTCGCCTCGATCGCCTGGTGCATGCCCTCGTTGTAGCGGCGGCCGGCGAGGATACGGCCCGTGTGCTCGTCGACGATCATGACTTCGCCGTCGATGACGACGTAGTCCTTGTCCTTCTTGAAGAGTTCCTTGGCCTTGATGGCGTTGTTCAGGTAGCCGACCAGCGGGGTGTTCACCGACTCGTAGAGGTTGTCGATGCCCAGCCAGTCCTCGACCTTGCTGACGCCGGACTCGTGGATGGCCACGGTGCGCTTCTTCTCGTCGACCTCGTAGTCACCGGTCTCTTCGATGCCCTTGAGGGTGTTGCCCGCCTCGCCCTTCTTCAGCCGCGTGACCAGCTTGGCGAAGTCGCCGTACCACTTGGTGGCCTGGTCGGCCGGACCGGAGATGATCAGCGGCGTACGAGCCTCGTCGACGAGGATGGAGTCCACCTCGTCGACGATCGCGAAGTTGTGGCCCCGCTGCACCAGCTCGTCCTGCGACCACGCCATGTTGTCGCGCAGGTAGTCGAAGCCGAACTCGTTGTTCGTGCCGTAGGTGATGTCGCACGCGTACTGCTCGCGGCGCTGGGCCGGCGTCATGTTGGCCAGGATGCAGCCGACGGTCAGGCCCAGGAACTTGTGGACGCGGCCCATCATCTCGGAGTCGCGCTCGGCCAGGTAGTCGTTGACCGTGATGAGGTGGACGCCGTCTCCGGAGAGTGCGTTCAGATACGCCGGCAGCGTGCCGACCAGGGTCTTGCCCTCACCGGTCTTCATCTCGGCGACGTAGCCGCGATGGAGGGCGGCGCCGCCCATGAGCTGCACGTCGTAGTGGCGCTGTCCGAGGACGCGCTTGGCGGCCTCACGGACGGTCGCGAACGCCTCCGGAAGCAGATCATCGAGGCTCTCGCCGTCTGCGTACCGCTGCTTGTACTCATCGGTGAGGGCCCGCAGCTCGGCGTCGGAGAGGTCGATGAAGTCCTCTTCGATGGAGTTGACCTGGTCCGCGATGCGGTGCAGCTTGCGCAGGATCTTGCCTTCGCCTGCACGCATGATCTTCGAGAGGACGGACACGGGGGTTTGTCTCCTTGCCGGTCGGGCCTGGGACGGTCGGTTTCCATTTACACAGTGAGCAACGGCCATCGTAAGCGAGGACCCCACCGGGTCGGGAGGTCTGGCCGCGACAGCCACAAGGACAACGGACGGGAGATGCCGAAGGTGCCGCGTTGTCGAAACGAACGGTAACCGGCACCTCACGCAGAGCAAAAGTGCTGGCTTCGTCGCGGCAACCCGAGCAGACTCAGGCGATGGACCCCGTCACACTCACCTCCGAGCGACTCCTGCTGCGCCCGGTGGGACCGCACGACACCGACGCCGTTCACGACGCCTGCCAGGACCCCGAGATCCAGCGCTGGATCCCGATCCCCTCACCCTATCTGCGTGAGCATGCGGCGAGCTTCACGGAGCAGATGGTGCCCGACGGCTGGGCGGACTCCTCGATGTTCACGTTCGGGATGTTCCTGCCGGTCACCGGTGAGCTCGTCGGCACGGTCGGCCTCACCATGCGCTCCCTGGGTGCCGCCGAGATCGGTTTCTGGGTGACTAAGCAGCACCGGGGCAACGGTTACATCACCGAGGCCGTGGGCGTCACGTCCCGCTGGGGCTTCACGGACCTGGCGATCGATCGCGTCGAGTGGCGGGCCGAGGTCGGCAACACGGGTTCGCGCACCGTCGCCGAGCGCGCCGGCTTCACCATCGAGGGCGTTCTGCGCTCCGGCATCAACAACAAGGGGGTACGCCGCGACATCTGGGTCGGCTCGCTCCTCCCGTCCGACCTGGGGCTGCCGTCGACGGCGCCGTACGTGCCGGCTCCGGAGCGGGACTGAAGCTCATCGCAGGTCAGGTGGGCTTGTCAGTGACACCGCCTATCGTGCGGACCATGACGAGTCTGCCGCGCCCCACCGCCGAACTCTCCGCCGACGAGGCCCGACGTATAGCGCTGCGCGCACAGGGATTTCTGGGTGCCCCCGACCGCAGGGGCGGCGTGCGAGGCGTGCTTCGGCGGCTGGGCGCTGTGCAGCTCGACACGATCTCGGTGCTCGCCCGCTCCCACGAGCTCATTCCGTATGCCCGCCTCGGCGCCGTCGGCCGCAAGACCGTGGACCGGGCCTACTGGACGACTGCATCCGTCGGCGCGTCTCCGGCACGACCCCACGCCTTCGAGTACTGGTCGCACGCCGCCTGCATCCTCCCCGTCGAGGAGTGGCCCCACTTCGCCTTCCGCCGCCGCGCCTACCGCGCGCGCCCGCACTGGAACCACTCCCTGCCGGACGGCGCGTACGACCGTGTCATCAAGCAGCTCCGCGCCGAAGGTCCTCTCACGGCCACGGACTTGGGCGGCGCGAAGCGGACCAGCGAGTGGTGGGACTGGTCCGGCGAGAAGGTCGCCGTCGAGCGGGCGCTGATGTACGGCGAGGTGGTGTGCGTCGAGCGGCGCGGCTGGAAGCGGGTGTACGACCTCGCCGAGCGTGCCGTCCCGGACACCCTGCTCCATGACGAGCTGGACGACGCCGAATGCCTGCGCCGCCTGGTCCGGCTCGCGGGCCAGGCGCTGGGCGTCGGCACGCGCGCCGACATAGCCGACTACCACCGCCTCAAGGCCGATCAGGTCGACACGGCCATCGCGGACTCGGGCCTGGTCCCGGTGACGGTCGAGGGCTGGTCCAAGCCCGCTTGGGCGGATCCGGCGGCCCTGGAGACGACACCGCGCGGCCGGCACCGTACGACGCTGCTGTCGCCGTTCGACTCGCTGATCTGGGAGCGGGCGCGCACGGAGCGGATCTTCGGCTTCACCCACCGCCTGGAGGCCTACGTCCCCAAGCAGAAGCGGGTCCACGGTTACTTCGCGATGCCGGTCCTCGCCGGCGGACACCTCGTCGGCCGTGTGGATCCCGCACGCGAGGGCCGGACGCTGGTGGCCAAGCAGGTGACTTTGGACGGCCCCAAGGCCGTGCCCGCCGTCGCCCAGGCCCTCGTAGAGGCAGCGGGCTGGGTGGACTGCACGGACGTACGCGTGGAGCGAGTGGACGCCGCGAACCTGCGCGAGCCCTTGGTGAAGGAACTGACCCGTTTGTTGACCTGACCGCCGACCGCGCGCGGCTGCCCTACGGCCGCCGCCGCACGGCGCCCCCGCTCCCGGCGGAGCGCTCAGCGGATCTCGAGGATCTTCTCCCGCATCGCGTACACGACAGCCTCCATCCTGGAGTGCAGCTGCAGCTTCTCCAGGATGTTGCGCACATGGTTCTTCACGGTGTTCTCGGAGATGAACAACTCCTTGGCGATATCCCGGTTGTTCATCCCCGTGGCCACGAGCTTGAGGACCTCCAGCTCGCGATCGGTGAGCCGGGGCGCGGGCACCAGGCGCCGCTCGTCGGTGCGCTGGATCATCGACTTGAACTCGGTGAGCAGCTTCGACGCCATCGAGGGGCTGATCTGGGACTGCCCGTCCGCGACGGCGCGAATGGCCGTGGCCACCTCGTCCGTGGAGATCTCCTTGAGGAGATAGCCGGTCGCGCCCGCCTTGATCGCGTCGTAGAGGTCGGCCTCCTCGTCGCTGATCGTCAGCATGATGATCTTCGCGCTGGGAGCCACCTCCTTGATGGAGGTGCACGCCTCGATGCCGCCGCGCTTCGGCATCCGCACATCCATCAGGACGATGTCGGGCAGCAGGTCAGCGGCCTTGTCGACCGCCTCCGCGCCGTCGCCCGCCTCTCCGACGACCTGGATGTCCTCTTCGGCGGCGAGCACGATCTCCAGGCCGCGGCGGAAGAGGGCGTGATCGTCCACGACAAGGACCCGGATCGGCTCCTTGCGTGGAGAGCCCGCGTCCGGGCCCATGCCGACGACGCCGTCGCCGGCATCCTCGTCCTGCATCGGTCCGAAGCTGTCCGCCATGGTTCCTCCCCCTGAAGGCCGTGGCCTGTGTTTCTGTGCCATTGCCAACGCACGGCAACGGCCCACCGGTTGGGGCCGGTACCGCCATGATTTCATGCCCGGACGTCAGCGCGGTGACGGAGCGGGGCGCAAGAGGTCGCACACCGGTGCCCCTGGGGGCGCATGTGCGCTCCCAGGGGCACCGGCCCAGCGCTCACCGATCGATCTCAGCCACCGAGCGGGCCGCCCGCCGAGGGCTTGTGTGCCTGGGCGACCATCGGGTCCGTGCTGAGGTGGATGACGCCGTAGTCGTATGCGTGCCGCCGGTAGACGACACTCGGTTCCTTGGTCTCGGAGTCGACGAAAAGATAGAAGTCGTGCCCCACCAGCTCCATCTCGTAGAGAGCCTGGTCGAGCGTCATCGGAGAGGCGACGTGGGTCTTCTCGCGTACGACGAGGGGGCCCTCCCCCTTCACCTCAAGAGAGCCGATCTTCCTGGTCGGCACGCTCTCGGGCTCTTCCTCGTGGACGATGCTGCCGTTGCCGTTCAGCGTCGCCGCGCCGGGGACGCTGTCAGCGACATCGGCGGCCGAGAGCCTGCCGGTGCCACGACGCGTGCGGCGCTTGTCGTGCTGCTTGCGCAGCCGTGCCTCCAGCTTGTCAGTCGCCAGGTCCAGCGCCGCGTACGGATCACTGGCCGATGCCTCCGCCCTGATCACCGGACCGCGGGAGTGAAGCGTGATCTCCACTCGGTCGGAACGGTCGGCCTGTCGGGGGTTGGGCTCCTTGGACACCTCGACGTCGAGGCTGATCACCTTGCCATCGAGCTTCTGGATCTTCTCCAGCTTCAGCTTCTCGGCCACGTGCTTGCGGAACCGCTCTGGCACCTCGGTCTTGCGGCCCTTGACGACGATGTCCACGCAGAACTCCGTTCCCGGATCGCTCCGCATCGACGGCGGAGCATCTCCCTTTTGCACCAGGCTCCAGTACGTCCCGGAGCCTCGGACTCGGTGACTTCCACCTCCTCCTCCCCCGCAGGCAAGATCTCCACCCCACCGCTACGAGTGATTGCAGAAAACCCGCAGCACGGTATTCGGATATGCGAGGGACAGCGTCCTCCAATTCCCTCACAACCCGAACATATCTCGCCCGGACGGATGTCGTCACCCTCTCCTGCGGTGTACCTCCATTCAGGTGAATTGAACCTCTCACCACCTGCAACGACGCAAGATCTCAGTCAGTTCCAGTTTGTATCGAAAGAGGCTGGACTCGCCGCGACGACGGCCGCACCGATCGTGACTCCGGCGCCGTTCGGACCACCCATTCCCACGACCGCTTGCGGCCGTCCACCCCGTGCCCCCGTTGCCCTCGGCACCCCCACCCCCATGGTTCTCGGCGTCACCCGGCCGTAGATATCGCATATCTGTTCGCATACGTCGGCCGTCTCCGCGAAAGCGACTCGAAGGGCGCGCGACGCCTCCACCAGGGATGCGCCCGTAGTCATCAGGTCGTCGACGAGCACCACGCGGGCTCCATGGCCCATCAGCCGTACGCCCCCGGAGACCACCTCCAGGGCGCCCGCGAGGTTGTCCAGCCGCTGCCGGGAGTTGAGCCCCGACTGGTCGGCCACGGCACGCCGCTGCCGCAGCACGGCGAGCACCCGGGCCGGCGTCCCCGCGCGCCGCAACTCACCCGCCGCCGCGAGCGCGATCCGCCGCGCCGGGTCGTGCCCCCGCGCCCGCACCGCCCGCCG